>NZ_CP073755.1:150000-835833 GCF_018255795.1 Exiguobacterium sp. PFWT01
GCGGGTAGTTTGACTGGGGCGGTCGCCTCCTAAACAGTAACGGAGGCGCCCAAAGGTTCCCTCAGAATGGTTGGAAATCATTCGAAGAGTGCAAAGGCAGAAGGGAGCTTGACTGCGAGACCTACAAGTCGAGCAGGGACGAAAGTCGGGCTTAGTGATCCGGTGGTTCCGCATGGAAGGGCCATCGCTCAACGGATAAAAGCTACCCTGGGGATAACAGGCTGATCTCCCCCAAGAGTCCACATCGACGGGGAGGTTTGGCACCTCGATGTCGGCTCATCGCATCCTGGGGCTGGAGTAGGTCCCAAGGGTTGGGCTGTTCGCCCATTAAAGCGGTACGCGAGCTGGGTTCAGAACGTCGTGAGACAGTTCGGTCCCTATCCGTCGTGGGCGTAGGAAATTTGAGGAGAGCTGTCCTTAGTACGAGAGGACCGGGATGGACGCACCGCTGGTGTACCAGTTGTTCCGCCAGGAGCACCGCTGGGTAGCTACGTGCGGACGGGATAAGTGCTGAAAGCATCTAAGCATGAAGCCCCCTCCGAGATGAGATTTCCCTTTGAGCAATCAAGAAAGACCCCTCAGAGACGATGAGGTAGATAGGTCATGGGTGGAAGCGTGGCGACACGTGGAGCTGAATGATACTAATCGGTCGAGGCTTTGATCTAGTCTAATGGTTTGTGTTGATGAATCCTCAGTTTTCAGGGAACAAACCCTAAAACAATATTGACATGCGTCTGACGCGGTGTTAATATTCATTTTGTCTGGTGGCGATAGCGAGACGGCCACACCTGTTCCCATGCCGAACACAGAAGTTAAGCGTCTCAGCGCCGAAAGTAGTTGGGGGATCTCCCCCTGTGAGGATAGGACGTTGCCAGGCAAGATCGTTCCGCAATAGCTCAGTGGTAGAGCAACCGGCTGTTAACCGGTAGGTCGTAGGTTCAAATCCTACTTGCGGAGCCAATTTAGGCCCGTTGGTCAAGCGGTTAAGACACCGCCCTTTCACGGCGGTAACACGGGTTCGAATCCCGTACGGGTCACCATATGGAGGATTAGCTCAGCTGGGAGAGCACCTGCCTTACAAGCAGGGGGTCGGCGGTTCGATCCCGTCATCCTCCACCATCTTTATTTATTACATCAAACCTATATATGCCGGTGTAGCTCAGTTGGTAGAGCATCTGACTTGTAATCAGAGGGTCGAGGGTTCGAATCCTTTCGCCGGCACTCCTCGGGGGGGTAGCGAAGTGGCTAAACGCGGCGGACTGTAAATCCGCTCCTTCGGGTTCGGCGGTTCGAATCCGCCCCCCCCCACCAGGTTTGAGCCATTAGCTCAGTTGGTAGAGCATCTGACTTTTAATCAGAGGGTCGCAGGTTCGAGCCCTGCATGGCTCACCATTTTTTGCGGAAGTAGTTCAGTGGTAGAATACGACCTTGCCAAGGTCGGGGTCGCGGGTTCGAATCCCGTCTTCCGCTCCATATTCTTATCCCTGTATTGGGGCCTTAGCTCAGCTGGGAGAGCGCCTGCCTTGCACGCAGGAGGTCAGCGGTTCGATCCCGCTAGGCTCCACCATATGTTTTTTTCTTAAGTTAGTGATGACTTAAGTTTTTTTTTGCCTAAAACCATGAACCATTCAATTGAGAGTACAGAGAAAGGCAGCCTGCCACCATTCAGGCTGCCTTTTTGCATGTTTATTCATAATATTGCCGAGTTGAACCAAACAAATGATAGCGTTTACAATTTAATTATCAAGTGTATAAAGGGGGAATGGCGATGCAATGGTCATATATTCACGTGCCGCTGCGTTACGGTCAGGGGAAATTAGGGGTCGATCAAGGACCGACAAAGTTAAATGAATTGGGGATGCAACAACTCCTTCCAACAGAAACGGTCAAACATACGATTCGTGTCTTGCCGGAATCTGAAATTCGAGAAAATGAAGAACATTTAAAACGGGTCGATGGTGTCCTGCATACCGTCATGGAATTAGCAGAAGTCGTACATCGTGAGATTTCAGAAAAACGATTCCCATTGATCGTTGGGGGCGATCATAGTATGGCAATCGGTACTCTTGCTGGATTGGCTCAGACAGGTCCTTATGGAGTCATTTGGGTGGATGCTCACGCTGACTTAAATACAGGCGAAACATCACCATCGGGGAACATTCACGGAATGCCACTTGCGGCAGCGATGGGGATGGGCGACGTACGTCTGACAGAAGTGGGCGGACGTGATCCGAAGCTATCACCAGAGCACTTAGTTTATATTGCCCTGCGTGATATCGATGAAGGAGAAATGAATGAAATCAATCGACTCGGCATCAAAGTCATTACAGTAGAAGAAGTACGTACGCGTGGCGTGGATGTCATCATGAAAGAGTCATTGAGTTATCTTCGTGAACGAGTAGACCGTTTTTATATCAGTTTTGATATGGATAGTCTCGATGCGTCCCTCGTTCCAGGCACAGGCACACCGGTTGACGGTGGGTTAACAGAAGTCGAAGCCAAAGCGATTTTAAAAGAAGCGATGCAAGCAGAAGACTTGATCGCAGTAGAGCTCGTCGAGTTAAATCCGGCATTAGACCGAGATGACGTGACGGCTCAGTTGGCCTATCGCCTATGTGAAACGATTATTAAATCTAAAGAAAACCTGTTATTGGAAGGCGAAACCGTCTGATTTCCTTACAGTTTCCAAACCCGTTTGCTACAATGGGGATGGAAACTTTTTTTGATTTTTTTTGAAACCATTTCAATATCAAGACGTATATAGAGATGACCGCATGTGTAGCGGAGAGGGGAAGTGGATTGATGGAACGGCTGACCACCCGTTTGGTTGATGAATTGAGGGCGGGGAATCACGATTCGTTTGCCGAACTGGTAGAACTATACAAGGATGGCGTCTTTGCAATCGCCTATAAAATTTTGTATGATCGTGGCGAAGCAGAGGACGCTGCCCAAGAGGCGTTCATTCGTGCCTATACACGAATCGATACGTATGACGCGCAATATAAGTTCAAAACATGGCTCTATCGAATCACGACAAACGTTGCCATCGACCGATTGAGGAAGCGGAAGCCGGAATATTCGATGGATGCCGAAATTGCGGGTACAGACGGTTTGACTTATCAAGACCACTTAGCTGATGAAGCGCCCCAACCCGATGCCCAAGTGGTTCATCGCGAAATTCGAAGTGAAATGCATGAGGCAATCAAGCAACTTCCAGACAAATATCGCATTCCGTTATTATTAAAATATGTGGATGATTTGTCGCTTAAAGAAATCAGCGTGATGATCGACATGCCGGTCGCAACGGTTAAGACAAGGATCTTCCGGGGAAGAGAAATGTTAAAAACAATCTTTCAAAATAGGGAGGGGTTCAATTGACTCCTGAAGAAAAAGTACAACAATATTTGGAAGATGGCGTTTTGCCCGAAGAATCTGACGAATTGCGTCAATTGTTAGAGGACGATGAATTATATGAATCGTATCTACAATATGAACGAATCGACGCAGAACTGAAAGCATTGCCTCGTCCAAAGTTATCAGCAGATTTTACGGCCCGAGTGATGGCCGCTTTACCTGAGACTCCTGCACAGACAGCACCTGATTCCGTCGTACCGTTATCAAAACCGGTTCGAAAAGAACGCAAACCGCACTCGAAACAAATGCTATGGTTGCAACGGCATCCAGGTTTGATTGCGGCCGTACTGTTCTTTAGTTTGATGTCTAGTGCGACACTCGGACTATGGAGCAGCGCTTCAGAGACGATGACCTATACAAAAGTACCAGGTGTGATCGTATCTGAGAATGAAGTCATTGTCCCGGCCGGTGTCACGGTTGAAAAAGACATCACGGTCCAAGGTGGCGATTTACGGATTGAAGGTACCGTCAATGGGAACGCGACAGCCGTCAATGGTCGTGCCTATTTAGCAAGTGCCGGTCAAGTGACAGGTGAACTCGAACAGATCGATCAGATGTTCGAATGGATTTGGTACTCGATGAAACAACTTTTCTAAAGACGCTTCCGGCGTCTTTTTTTCGTTTCAATCTGGTTTCGTTTTGACGTGACGCAATGCGTATCTATAGAAATGATGATATAATGGAATTTGCACGATTTAGCTAGGTAGTTGAGGAGGGGAGCATTTGCCGCTACTTGAACAAGTATCATTTTTCTCATTTTTAAATCTTTCAGAAAACGTACATTGGTACGATTATTTGAATGATGTTTTAGATATTGTCGTCGTCACGTATGTCATTTATAAGTTAATGATGATTGTGCGTGGGACAAAAGCAGTACAATTAATTAAAGGAATTTCTATCATTCTAGTCAGTTGGTTCTTGAGCGGTTTCTTCGGATTGAAGACGCTCCAGTTCTTGCTAAATCAGGTGATCACGTACGGTCTCCTCGGAATCATCATCATTTTCCAGCCAGAGTTGAGACGGGGTCTTGAACACCTCGGACGAACGAGTAACTTATTCAGTCGTACGGGAACAAGTGATGAGGAGCAACAACGACAAATGATTGAAGCCATCGTCAGTTCCGCACAGTACATGTCGAAACGGCGAATCGGTGCATTGATTGCGATTGAACGCGATACGGGATTAAACGAGTATGTGGAGACCGGCATTCGTATGGACTCGCATATCACATCCCAGTTGATTATTAACTTATTCATTCCGAATACGCCGCTTCATGATGGCGCGATGATTATTCAGGACGGGAAAATTGCGGCGGCAGCTTGCTATTTACCGCTTTCGGAAAGCCCGCACATCGATAAAGCACTCGGGACACGTCACCGAGCAGCCATCGGGGTCAGTGAAGTGACGGATAGCGTCACTCTTACCGTCTCAGAAGAAACAGGAGCAGTCTCACTTGCAATCGCGGGCCGCTTGTATCGGGAACTAGACGAAGAAGCGCTTCGCAATAAATTAATTCAAGAACTCGTCATCGAAGAAAAAGAGGCGACCCTCTCGTTCTTCGGCAAAAAAGGAGGGGATAAGTAAGTGATTGATCAGTGGTTACAACATAAGTGGTTTCTCCGCTTCATCGCACTTGCTTTAGCCGTCCTTTTATACTTAATGGTCGCTGAGACCAGTTCTTCGAATAACGCATCTAGCGCATTGCCAATCGTCGGACAAAGTTCCATGACGCTCGATGTGCCGGTCGAAGTGTTTTTTGATGAGGTCCAGTATGTCGCATATAATGTTCCGGAAGAGATGGGTGTCGAGCTTCAAGGGCCATCTAGTAGTTTAACGATGACGAAATTGGTGAAAGATTATCAGGTGTTCGTCGATTTGACCAATCTTGGCACCGGATTCCATCGTGTCCCGGTCGAAGCGCGTGGATTCGGCGGAGACGTCAATGTCAAACTAGATCGAGAGACTGTCGAAATCTATATCGATCGGAAACAAACGATTGAAGTCCCTGTGTCCGTGAATCTGTTGAACAAAGATCAATTACCGGACGGAAAAGTCGCGGGCGATGTCGAAATCGAACCGTCGACTGTAAAAGTCACAGGTGGTGCGAGTCGGATTCAAAACGTCAAAGAAATCACGTTGAATGTGGATGTTGCCAATCAAAGTCAGACGTTCACACGAGAAATTCCACCGACCATTTTAGATGCGAATGGAAATCCGTTGAACGTGTCGGTCGATCCGAATATCATCAATGTCACCGTACCGATTTATGACGAGAGCGCGATGATTCCAATCGAGGTCGTCACGAGCGGAGAGGTGGCAGACGATTTCCGCTTAGTTGATACGTTGCTAGGTGAGACGGAAGTCCGTGTCTTTGCACCAAAAGCGGTGCTAGATGAACTCCAGCAAGTGGAGACAGAACCGATTGAACTTGACGATTTAACGAAGTCGGAAAAAGTGACCGCTACCCTTCGTCTTCCGGAAGGAGCGACTTCACTCGGTAAAAAAGAAGTAGAAGTCCAGGTTCTCGTTCGTCCAAATGATGAGACGAAAGATGACACGGGTGAATTGACAGAGCGGATTCGGTTGACCGTTCCAATTAATGTCCGTGGATATGACCGGACGAATTTCACGATTCAAACGCAAGATGTGGTCAGCGTAACGCTCTCGGGCAAACGTTCCCTTCTTGAAAGCATCTCATCAAACAGTGTCAACGTGACGTTAGATCTGACCGGATTGCCGAGCGGAACACATGCGGTCGATGCAGATTATGAAGTACCAAAAGGCGTGACCGTGATCTCGCCAAAGACAATCGATGTTCAATTGACGAGTGTCGATGAAGAAACAGAAACATCTTCCATTCAATAAAGATGTTCAATCATACAAAAGTGAGGATTTAATCTTATGGGTAAATATTTTGGAACAGATGGAGTTCGCGGTGTTGCCAACTCTGAGTTAACTGCGGAATTAGCATATCGTTTAGGTCGTGCGGGTGGCTACGTGTTGTCGAAACATTTGCCAGAAGGCGAACAGCCGAAAGTGTTGATTGGTCGTGACACACGGATTTCAGGACATATGCTTGAAGGTGCATTGATTGCGGGTCTTCTCTCAATCGGTGCAGAAGTGATGCGTCTCGGTGTCATCTCAACACCTGGAGTCGCTTACTTGACGAAATCGCTCGACGCGACGGCAGGTGTCATGATTTCAGCATCGCATAACCCTGTGGCGGATAACGGAATCAAATTCTTCGGTAGCGATGGTTTCAAATTAGACGATGCGACCGAGCAAGAAATTGAAGACATCTTGGATGCTGCGGAAGATACGCTCCCGCGTCCGACAGGTAAAGATCTCGGTTTCGTATCGGATTACTACGAAGGCGCGCAAAAATATCTTCAAATGTTGAAACAAACGGTAGAAGAAGATTTTGATGGTCTTCACATCGCACTCGACTGTGCACATGGAGCGACGAGTGGCCTTGCGGCTCGACTGTTTGCAGACTTAGAAGCAAACGTGTCGACGATCGGAAACTCGCCAAACGGTTTAAATATCAATGAAGGTGTCGGGTCGACACACCCTGAGCATTTGGCTGAATTCGTCCGTGAAAAAGGAGCGGACATGGGCCTTGCCTTTGATGGGGATGGAGACCGTTTGATTGCGATTGACGAGAACGGTGACATCGTCGACGGAGACAAGATCATGTATATTTGCGGGAAATACTTGAGTGAAAAAGGGCGTCTCAAAGACAACACGATTGTCGCGACGGTCATGAGTAACCTCGGGTTCCATAAAGCCGTAGAAGAAGCGGGCATGACGGCGCTTCAAACAGCGGTAGGAGACCGGTATGTCGTAGAAGAAATGAAAAAACACCAATACACGCTCGGTGGCGAACAATCAGGTCACTTGATTTTCCTCGATCACTCGACAACGGGTGACGGTATGTTATCTGGCGTGCAATTGGCAGAAATCGTGAAATCGACAGGTCGTAAACTGTCTGAATTGGCGGCAGAGATGCCGGTCTATCCGCAAAAGCTCGTGAACATTCGTGTGACGAATAAAAACGATGCGATGAACGGAGAGCGTGTCTTGGCAACGATTCAAGAAGCGGAAGCGGAAATGGCCGGAAACGGTCGAATCCTCGTCCGTGCATCAGGTACAGAACCACTCGTTCGTGTCATGGCTGAAGCCCCGACAGCGGAAGAGTGTGACCGTTACGTTGAAAAAATCGCACAAGTCGTACGCGAAGATTACGGCGTAGACGGATAAAATTTTCAAAACCGGGAATAACACAAGGGAATCCACATCGGATTCCCTTTTTGTTTCCGTTTTGTCATCGAGAAAACAGCGGATTTTCTTGACGAATGGGGGTGTGATTTGTACTATTAAGAGCGTGACCTTGGAAACGGAAGGACACAAGAGTACGAACAAGCGCCAGAACTCTGCGGAGTTGACGAGGTTGGAGGTTATCGAGATTTCGGCGGATGCCTCCTCGTCGCCTGTCACGACGACAAGCATGCTTTTAAAACGCCCGGGCGACCGGACGGACAAAGAAGCGTGTACTGACAGCTCTTAGAAAAAGCCCGTTTCCTTTTTCGAGAAATCGAAGAATAGAGGAGATTTATTTATGTGTGGAATTGTAGGAATGATTGGGAATACCGGAGCGAAGGAAGTCCTTCTCAAAGGTCTTGAAAAACTCGAGTACCGTGGTTATGACTCGGCAGGTCTTGCGTTGATGCATGAGAATGTCAACGTTCACAAAGAAGTCGGTCGCATTGCTGCGCTACGCGAAATCATCCCAGCAGAAGTAGACGGCACGATTGGAATCGGCCACACACGTTGGGCGACACACGGGGTACCGAGCGTACCGAACGCCCACCCGCACCAAAGCACGACAGGACGCTTCACGCTCGTGCATAACGGCGTAATCGAGAACGACGAGCTCATCAAGAAGACGCTCGACGTCCCGTTCCTTTCAGAGACGGACACGGAAGTCATCGTCCAGCTCATGGAGAAACACTTCGTCGAGCTCGGTGATGTCGAGGCGGCGTTCCGCAAGACGCTTTCGGACCTCCACGGTTCGTACGCGATCGCGATGATCGACTCAGAGGACAAAGAGCGCCTCTATATCGGCAAGAACAAGTCACCGCTCCTCGTCGGACTCGGGGACGGCACGTTCAACGTCGTCGCATCAGACGCGATGGCGATGCTCCAGGTGACAGACCAGTACCTCGAGCTCCACGACGGTGAGATCGTCATCCTCACACGTGAGTCGGCGACGATCAAGACGCTCGACGGCGAAGTACTCGAGCGTGCACCATACACGGCCGAGATCGATGCATCAGACATCGAGAAGGGCACGTACGCGCACTACATGTTGAAAGAGATGGACGAGCAGCCAGCCGTCATCCGCAACATCATCCAGCACTACCAGAACGAGAACGGTGACATCGAACTCGCAGAAGGCGTGCGTGAACTCGTCTCGGAAGCAGACCGCGTCTATATCGTCGCATGTGGTACAAGTTACCACGCTGGTCTTGTCGGGAAGCAATTGATCGAGCGCGTCGCAGGTGTACCGACTGAAGTACACGTCGCATCAGAGTTCGGTTACAACATGCCACTTTTGACAGAGAAGCCACTCTTCCTCTTCATCTCACAATCAGGTGAGACGGCGGACAGCCGTGCCGTCCTCGTCGAAGTGAAAAAATTGGGCCATAAAGCGCTCACGTTAACGAACGTGGCAGGATCGACATTGTCACGTGAAGCGAACGAGACAATGCTCCTCCACGCAGGACCAGAGATCGCGGTCGCGTCGACGAAAGCATACACGGCACAGATTGCCGTCCTCGCAATTCTCGCATACGACATCGCTCGTGCGAACGGGAAGAAACTCCCGTTTGATCTCATGCAAGAACTTGCACTCGTTGCGACAACGATGGACTCGATCATGGCACAAAAAGAAATCTTTGAAGAGCTTGCAGATAAGTTCTTGAAAGAGTCACGTAACGCATTCTTCCTCGGACGTGGATTGGATTCATATGTAGGTCTCGAAGGCGCATTGAAGCTGAAAGAGATCTCATATATCCAAGCAGAAGGGTACCCAGGTGGGGAACTCAAACACGGTCCAATCGCCTTGATTGAAGACGGGACACCGGTCATCACGCTCGTGTCTCAACCGAACACACACCTCAACATCCGTGGAAACATCAAGGAAGTTGTGGCGCGTGGTGCCATCGCATGTACGATTTCAATGGAAGGAATGGAACATGAGAACGACGCATTCGTTCTTCCGCGTGTTGAACCACTTCTCACGCCACTCGTGACGGTTCTTCCACTTCAACTCATCTCGTACTATGCAGCACTTGCTCGTGACTGCGATGTCGACAAGCCACGTAACTTGGCGAAGTCTGTAACGGTTGAATAATGTTCAAGACCAAAATCTTTCGGGATTTTGGTCTTTTTTGTTGCAATGAGTTAACAAATCATCGCAATGTTCTCAAAAACGTCTGCTTCTTCAAAAGAACGGGTAAAATCTACATGAGTATGGATAAAGGAGAGATTCGATGAAACAGAAGAAATGGATGACAGGTCTAGGCGTCATGATTCTCGCTACATCATTGGCCGCATGTGGGAATACAGCAGAGGATACATCGATGGAGATGTCGGAAGAGCAAAGTATGGACCATTCAGCGATGGATCATTCGGGGTCTGGAGAAGTTCCAGACGGGCTGATGGAAGCCAGTGATCCGACTTTTCCAGTCGGATCAACCGCGATGATGACAGCGGATCACATGCCAGGGATGGAAGGCGTGGAGGCGACGATTGTTGGTGCATATGATACGACGGTCTACGCCGTCAGCTATACACCGACTACAGGTGGTGACCCGGTAGAAGATCACAAATGGGTGATTCACGAAGAACTGGACAATCCAGATGGAGCGCCTTTGTCTGAAGGGGATGAGGTCGTATTGGCCGCCGACCATATGGAAGGAATGGACGGTGCAGAAGCGACTATCGATACAGTGGAAGAGACGACCGTTTACATGGTTGATTACACTACTGAAGACGGAGAAGAGGTCACAAATCATAAATGGGTGACCGAAAGTGAATTAGAAGCAATGAAATGAATGTGATAGACCTCGAGTACATCTCGTGGTCTATTTTTTTCGATAAATATTTATTGATAAACGATAAATCGTGGCATATGATAAAGAAAATAAAACTAAATGAGGTGTTTGGCAGATGAAACGGGAAACCATCTTTTTGAAACTAGCAGTGATTGTCTTGTCGCTCCCGATTCTCGCGGCCTGTATCTTTTTACTCCCTTTCCTTTGGCGAGAGGCGGTGGAGAGCGGAGGATGGATTGCAAATTCGATGCGACCGATTATTGGAGGAATGTATGTAGCAGCGATTCCCTATTTCATCGCCTTGTCACAGTCATTCATCTTACTTGGATTGATTGACCGTAATGAGGCATTCTCCTATGGAGCGGTGAAAGTACTTCGGGTAATCAAGTATTGTGCATTGACCATCACGGTCATCTATACGGCGTTGCTTCCCTTCTTCTATTGGTTCGCCGAGCGTGATGACTCACCAGGATTTTTAGTCATCGGGTTCGTCTTCGTCTTCGCCGCATTTGTCATTGCGGTTTTTGCTGAGTTGTTACAGAAACTATTGAAGCGCGCCATCGACATGAAACAAGAAATCGATTTGACGGTATGAGGTGAGAGAAATGGCGATGATTGTGAATCTGGATGTGATGTTGGCGAAACGGAAAATGAGTGTGACGGAACTGTCGGAACGAGTCGGGATCACGATGGCGAACTTATCGATATTGAAAAACGGGAAGGCCAAAGCGATTCGTTTCTCGACACTTGAAGCGATTTGCGAAGCACTCGACTGTCAGCCGGGAGACATATTGGAATATCGAGCGGACGAGCGAGCAGAGTGAATCTCTGCTTTTTTATATGAATTTGAAACGTGTTTGATTCAAGTTACGTATAAAAGATAAATCGTTAAAGGGGAGATTAGAAAAAATGGTTCAAACATGGACAGAACGAACACATGAAGCAATCAATGGGAAACGAGGTCTACTGTTAGTCTGGTCGTTTCTCTGTGCCGTGATATTAGAGTTTATTGCAATATTTGACCCAACGCTTTACGGGGCGAAAGCCGATTCAGTACAGGCGATTGTATTCCTTTTTAGTACGATGGTAGTATCCTTCATGTTATATCCAATCATTATCGGTTATCACTGGGTCATCCTTTCCATCATTCTCGGACAAGAGGCGCAGTTTCGTGATGTATTTCGACCGATGAAAGAACGATTTGGTAAGAATGTGACTGCTGTCATCTTACTAGCCATCTTTCAGACGCTATGGACACTTTTGTTCATTGTCCCGGGAATCGTGAAGTTCTTCTCCTATGCGTTTACGTACTTTATTTTGCGAGATGAACCAGAGCTATCTGTCAGAGAATCCATCACGAAATCACGCGCGTTGATGCATGGGCGGAAATGGGAGGCGTTCAAACTGATTTTGCCGTTCATCCCGATTTATTTGATTGGCTTCACATTGTTTATGGTCGTGAATTCTGTCTTACTCGCCGCATTATCACTATCTATAGCGACAATCCTCATTCGTCCATTCGTCGTTGCGCGCTTCGCTGTCATGTATGAAGATACGCGTCGGGTGTACGACGAACAATGGAACAAGCCAGCCTGAAGCATATCGAACAGAGGGAGAATTGAATGAACGTGCTACAATCTTCATGAAGAGAAAGGGGAATGCGGAATGAAGATTGGGATCATCGGGGCCGGTCTGAGCGGAATCATCGCAGCGCGTGAACTCGTGCGTCAAGGTCATGACGTCGAACTGGTTGAAAAGAGTCGAAGCGTCGGGGGACGCTTGGCGACACGTCGAATCGGTGATGGACGAGCCGACCATGGAGCGGTATATTTCACGGTGCGTGGAGAAGAGCTCGAACGAGAGGTGCGGTCGTGGATGAATGCAAACTGGGTGCGGGTCTGGTATGCCGACCCTTATCCACGTTATGTCGCGATTAATGGAATGAATGCCCTCGCTAAGCGTTTAGCTGAAGATTTGACCGTACAGTTGAATGAACGAGTGGAGAACGTTCAAGTGGAAGAAGACGGAACCGTCACAGTCATGACAGACGTGACGACGCGTTCATATGATCGAGTCGTGATGACGGCACCGCTTCCACAGTCATTCGAACTACTAGGGAGTTTGGTCGACCAGATCAAGCCCGCGCTACTTCGTCTCGTATATTCGCCGACGTTCGTGGGTCTTTTTGAATGTGCCGGTGATGTACAGATTGGAGCAGACGGTATTCTCGATCAAAAACTGGTACCTGGTGTATTAAAAATCGTCGAGAATCGCCAAAAAGGAATCTCTGCGACACCACTCGTAAGTGTCTATATGGAAGAGGCGTGGAGTGAGGCGTGGTATGAGCGACCGGAAGCAGAGACACTTGCTGAAATAGAGCGGTTAGTGCGTGAAGAAGTCGGAGACCTCGGTATCCAATCACGGCAGTTAAAACGTTGGCGTTACGCGCAAGCGAAAGATGTATGGCATGAGCCGTTTTATCAAGTAAGCCATCATCCCATCTATTTAGCAGGGGACGTCTTCCTTGAAGCTGATGATCCATCCGGACGAACGCGATTCGAAAGTGCCTATCTGTCTGGGTTACGTGTGGCAGAAACCATCGAAAAGAACATGGATCGATAAGGGCATCTCTTATCGGTCTTTTTATTTGACGCCATTTAGTTTAGGGCATAAACTATAACCATCTAGTTTAGGGGGTAAACTAAAAATGAAAGCATTGATGCGTGAAGCGGTGCAGTTGTTTGAAGAAGTGATGTTCCATGGGACGGAACATGTCATCGAAGCGATGGAGGGAGACGTATGGCGCGAGTATTCGCGTGAACAGCTCCAACTGTTGAAGTTACTCGATCAGTTTGGACCAACTCCTGCTGGGCAATTGGCGCAAAAACAAGGTGTCCATAAAAGTGCGGTCTCGAATCGCCTGAAAAAGTTGGTCGAAAAAGGACTCGTCACGAGTCGACGAGGACAAGATCAACGGGAACGATTGATTGAATTGACCCCAGAAGGGAAACGGCTCGTCGAAGAAGTGGACGGTGCCGTCTATCGATATGTGGAATCCCTCATCGATGGAGAAGTAGACGAAATTGAAATCGAGCAGTTTGTTCGGACGTTCCGAAAAATAAAGCAATTGCTCCGAATCGGGGAGGAATAACACATGCATAAAATCATCCAATGGCGCTGGGGAATTTTCATTTCCCTCATCGTATTGACGGTAGGATTATTTGTCGCAGCACCGAACTTAACGAAACAAGCAGAAGAGGCAGGGAGCTTCCAACTTGCGGACGACATGGACTCACAACGCGCACAAGCGATTTTAGATGAAGCTGGGAAAAGTGACAAGACCATCTCGCTCGTCTACGAGTTCGAGACGATTGGCGAAACAGAGCGAACAGATGTCGCGCGTGTCATCGAAGAACTTAAACAAAATGAAACGGTCGTGACAGATGTTCTCGATCCGTTCGAAAACGAGGAGACAGAGGCACAGCTTGTCTCAGAAGACGGACGCATCGTCCTCGTCCCCATCACGGTAGAAGGTACGACGGAAGAAATCAATGCGTTTGCTGATGATGTCCGTGAAAACGTGCTCCCGCAAGAGGAGACAGTATATATCACCGGGGAAGAAATTATTAACAATGATGTGAACTTAAGTGCACAGGAAGGGTTGAAAAAGACAGAGATCATCACGGTCGTGTTGATTTTTGGATTACTCCTTCTTGTCTTCCGTTCCATTGTGACCCCGTTCATCCCGCTCATCGCGGTCGGATTCACGTATCTGTTGAGCCAATCCTTTGTCGCGTTCTTTGTGGATTGGTTTGGGTTCCCGGTGTCCAACTACACGCAGATCTTCCTTGTCGCCATCTTGTTCGGGATTGGGACAGACTATTGTATTCTGCTTCTTAGCCGTTATAAAGAAGAACTCAGTGCAGGGCATGCCATCGAAGACGCCATCGTCAATACGTACAAGACGGCAGGACGAACGGTCCTCATCAGTGGACTCGCGGTCTTCGTCGGTTTTGCCGCCATCGGATTTGCTGATTTTCCAATCTTCAAATCAGCGGTCGCCGTCGCAGTTGGGATTGCGGTGTTATTGCTGATTCTCTTCACGGTCGTCCCATTCTTTATGGCGACGCTCAAACAGCGACTGTTTTGGCCGTCGAAAAAGGCAGGCGAGCATCATGACAGCAAGCTCTGGGCTAACTTGAGCCGATTGTCGGTCAATCGCCCGTTCGTATCGATTTTAGTTGTCGGGTTGATTACAGTACCTGTCTTATTCACATATGACGATGCCCGTTCGTTCAATACGGTCGATGAGATTGGAGACGGGTACGATTCTGTTCGTGGACTGAATTTGATCTCAGAAGGGTTCGGTCAAGGGGAATCCCTTCCGGTACAAATCATTTTGAGACAAGATCAAGCCATTAGAGAATCAGAAGTTCCCTATATCGAAAAGTTTGCAAGTGAGCTTGAAAAAGTTGAAGGTGTGAATGGTGTCCGTGCGCTCACACGTCCGACTGGTGAAGTCATCGACGATTTTTATGTCGACACACAACTCGGTGAAGTCAGCGATGGCTTGTCTGAAGCGCAGACGGGTCTCGGGGATGTTCAAACTGGATTGGATGAGATTGAGCAAGGGCTAAACGCGATCGTCGGACAATTGCCAAGCGGTTCAACCAATGCCGGGGCACCGCTTGCAGAAGCAGCAGCGGGACTAAATCAGTTGAATGGTCAACTTGGTCTCATTGGGCAAGGATTGACAGCGACTCAAAACATCCCGGCCGCAGTCGGACAGCTCGGTCAAGTATCAGCTGGCCTCACACAAATTGAGTCAGGAATCAACGAAGCGGCGTCCGCTTTAAATGCACAAGGTTCTCAGGTCGGTGAACTTGGTAGTGGGTTAGCGCAACTGGCGACAGGTGTCGCGGAAGCGAACGACGGGCTAGGGCAAATTGAGTCTGGTCTCGGCGAAGCCGTTTCATTCTTACAACAGTTGAGTGAAGCAGATGCGCTTCGGGAGACTGGTGTGTATCTTCCGAAAGGGACGCTCACATCGGATGAGTTCTCACCTGCCGTCGAACGCTATGTCTTCGATGAAGGAATGGCGACTCAGCTCGAGGTCGTCTTAGAGATGGACCCGTATTCGCCAGAAGCGATTGATACCGTCGAGACAATCAAAGAAACGATGAATCGTGCCGTGACGGGAACACCATATGCGGATGCGACCATCGGATATGCCGGGATTTCAAGTATCAATAGCGATTTAAATGAAACATCGACGAATGATTTCAATCGAACGGTAGCCATCATGCTCGTGACGTTGTTCATCGTCTTGACAGCACTGTTCCGCTCGATGATCATGCCACTCTATATGATCGCTTCGCTTCTCTTGACGTACTATACGTCAGCGGCAATCACAGAGCTGATCTTTGTAGAAGGACTCGGCTATGACGGGATTAGCTGGGCCGTTCCATTCTTTGGCTTTGTTATGTTGATTGCCCTTGGAATTGACTACTCCATCTTCTTGTTAGATCGATTCCGGGAAGAGACAATCAATGGGAAGACGGTCCGTGAGGCGCTCATCCACTCGATGACGAAGATGGGTACCGTCATTATGACAGCCGCGGTCATCCTCGCCGGGACGTTCGGTGCCATGATTCCGTCAGGCGTGCTCAGTCTCGTCCAAATCGCGACGATCGTCATCACCGGTTTGTTATTGTATGGCTTGATTGTGTTACCCCTCTTGATCCCAGCCATTACGATTTCATTTGGCGATGGTGTCTGGTGGCCATTCCGACAAAAGAAAAAGTCATAAGCAGAAACGGATGTCTCGTATGATGAGATATCCGTTTTTTGGGATAGATTGTAGTGGATTCGGGAACAGAAAGGCAGGTCCATTATCTAAGGAGGAATACTGTATGGAAATCGTCATTACTGCAATCTTGAAAGCCCATCCCGGAAAAGAAGAGGCGTTACGTGACGCGCTGTACCGTGTGATTCCGCCGTCGCGTGCGGAAGAAGGATGTCTCGCGTACGTTCTTCACGAGGCGATCGATTCACCAGGTACGTTTGTCTTCTATGAAAAGTATAAGGATGAAAATGCACTCAATCACCATATCCAGTCGTCGCACTATCAGGCGTATCGTGATGAAGCCGGAGAGCTTCTCGCCGTCCGTGAGGTCTATCGTTTGCATGAAGTCTGAAAGGAGACATTCTCATGATTACACAACCCGTGATTCCGTGTATTTGGTTTGAGCAGGACGTTGAAGAGATTGCCGAGTGGTATGTATCCATCTTTCCAGATTCGTTTGTCGACTATACGACGAGATTTTCAAGTTCACCAGCAGGCGAGACGACGATTGTGACGCTATCGCTCGCTGGACAATTCTTTCAGTTGCTTGGGGGAGGGACGGCGCAAGAACGGAATCCGTCCATTTCCTACATGGTGTCGCTTCCGACGACGGAAGAAATCAATGCGCTATGGGAACGATTATCTGACGGAGCGGATATCTTGATTCCATTAGACACTTACGACTTCAGTCAGCGTTATGGGTGGTTGCAGGACCGCTATGGTGTCTCCTGGCAAATTATGCATGATGGCGGGATGGACATTCAGCTCGTGACGCCATGTCTATTGTTTGTCAAAGAAGCGTTCGGTCGTGCCGAGGCGGCGATGAACGATTGGATCTCTATTTTCAAAGATTCATATGTATTGGACGGACATACGGTACGATACACGGAAGAAGATGGGGACGAGCTTGACGGGAAAATCAACTATGCTCGTTTCGTCTTATCCGGTCGAGAATTTGTCGTGATGGACAGTAATGAAAATCATACATTTTCGTTTAACGAGACCCAGTCGCTCATCGCTTTTTGTGAGTCGCAAGAAGAAGTCGATACGTACTGGGAGAAGCTATCGGCTGTACCGGAAGCAGAGGAGTGTGGTTGGCTGAAAGATCGCTATGGCGTCTCCTGGCAAATCATCCCGTGGGAAATGGAAGAGATGATGGCGGTTGGTTCGCAAGAGCAGATTGAACAGGTCGTACAGGCATGTCTGCCCATGAAAAAGCTTGATATCGCGACGTTGCGTAAAGCTTACTGAACAAAACTCCCGAGACAAATAGCTCGGGAGTTTTTTCATGGACTCATTTGCGAGAGGGCATCTTTCTCGATGATGGTATCCGAGAGCCGGAGCTGACTGGCCGCGCGGTCGATGTAAGGGGCGCATCGATCGAATGCGACTTGTTCTTCCGTCTCAATGGAATAGCATGTGCCGTTACCGGCACGCTCGGTCAAGTCTGGTTCATAGTAATGATCTTCATATCGGAATGCGCCCGTCCGAAAGACGGTTAGATTTGACGTATCATTCAATAGGGAGTCGCCAAGCATATATGCTGGAGAGATTCCAAGTAAATCGAGAATCGTCGGGGCGATATCGATTTGCCCACCACTCGCTTCCATGACTTCTCCTGTCGTCAGTCCAGGTGGTTTGATGAAGAGAGGGACAGCACGGTCGAGTTGAAACGCGTCAACCGTAGAGTCCACTTCTTCGAGGGTAGCCATCTCGTCTCCTGGCGCCGTCAGACCGCTATCGTGATCACCATACATGACGAGAAGCGTCTCATCCCACAGCCCATCTCGCTTCAATCGTTCGATGAACTGACCGACAGCGGCATCGACGAAATGGACGGTATGGTAATAGTTTTCGAGAAGGGGATCGTCGATATCAGATAGGTCCAACCGCTTCTCGTCTTCCGGGATATCGTACGGTGTATGACTCGTTAAAGCGACTAAAAATGCGTAAAATGGTTCATCCAACTCTTCCATGAATCCGACCGACGTATTCAAGAATTCCTGGTCGTTGAGTGCCATCCCGATGATTCCTTGATCGGGGTAGTCTTTGTCGCTAAAGAAATGATTGAACCCGATATTGTCATAAAAGTCATCGCGATTCCAAAAGTCTTTTCGGAACGAATGCATGGCTGCCGTATCGTAGCCCGCCTCGTTCAAGGATTGAGAGAGCGCGCTGAATTGATTTCCCGGGAAACGCGTATAGACGGAACCAGATTTGACAGGATAAAGTGACGTGTTGACGATAAACTCCGCATCGGACGTTCGCCCTTCATGCGTTTGATGATACACGTTCGGGAAGTAAAGCATGTCACGTCGCAGTCGGTTCAAATTCGGGGTCAGTTCCTGTCCATCAATCTGTTGATCGATGACGGATGTTTGGAATGATTCGAGTTGTAAAACGATAACGTTCGTATCTGGACTTGGGGCACTTAATTCTTGATAAGAGAGTGCTTGAATTTGAGAACGCTCTTCGTCTGTCAGGGCTTCGTTCCATCCCATAGCACGTTCGACGCCTCGGGCGACATCCATCGCGTGGTAGCCCCAAAATCCAAGATGATAGTATTCACGCATATTCGAGATGGGGTCATCTGCGATCCACTTTTCTCCACGCTGATAACTGAGGGTGAGCGGGATTGTGAAGAGAAGAAATCCGAGTGTGAAGCCAGCGAGCGCCAATCGTCTTCCGTTTCGTTTCTCTTCACGGACAGGATGACGTTTCATATAACGCAAAATCAAACCGTAGATGATGAGGTCGATGAAGAAGAACGCATCGATTGGGCGGATGAGCGTCAAAAAGCCTCCACCGACATCTCCCATCTGCCCGATATCGGACAGTAAGGCGACGGATAATAAGTCTTCAAAATAGCGATAATACCAGACGTCCGAGACGAGCAGGGTACTATGCAAGAACAGAGAAACGTATAAAATCCATCGGCGGATCGGATAAGACACGGCGAGTGCCCAACTCGTCAGGAGCAAAATCGTCGCCAAATTGATGAGGAAAAACGAGAAGTCGAACGCCGTCGCGGTCAACCAGCTAAAAAAGAAGAGCTTTGCCAAAGAGAGTGACAAGTAGCTCCAATAATCGAAATATTTCATTAGTGATCTCCTAACTCAAGATGTAGTTACTGTATCCTTTCCTTTCTTATGAACAGAGAAAACGTAGAAAGTGTGATGGAGATTCATTCGTAATCACAAGTATGTAATATATATATTGCATTAATGGAACATATATATTACATTTTAAGTATTGCGAAACTAAATTAGGAGATAGACATGGGGAATAGAGTAAAAGAACATCGAGTAGAAAAGAATCTTACTCAAAGCGATTTGGCAGAGGCGATCGGTGTGACTAGACAGACAATCGGTTTGATCGAATCGAATAAATATAATCCCTCTTTGAAACTCTGTATTGCCATTGCGAGGGTTCTGGGCGTCACGTTAAATGATTTATTCTGGGAGGAGTAAAAGATGAAAGAATCATGGGTCACAATGTTTTTACCAAATGACGAATATAAAGAAAGGAAGATATTGTACTTTATAGCCGAGGCTTTCGTTTTGTTCATTGGATTTTTGGGAGTAGTCGTTCTATTGAATAGATTTTCAGGTATATTCAACACTGAGTCTATATATATTTTATTGAGTGTTATAGCAATTCTAAGTCTCTATGTATGGATTCGTTATATTGTCTCAGGTATGGAGTATGCAAACGTTGTTGAGAAATCTGAATATAAAATGGAACTACGGAAACTGATTGGTTCTACATCGAAGTTTGCTGTTTTGTTTGCTGGAGTGGCAATAGCATTAAAGGTGACTGGTGTAGTGGTTTACTCTTGGATGGACTTGTTAGCAATGACACTTCTTTCAAATGGGTTACTTCTGGTCGCACAATTCATTTCACTTCAACGGTCATTTAGAAAAAATCGTGAGCTTTCATGACCGAGGTGATATATTCGTTTTACTTCAAATAGGACATCTATGTCTTTAAGAGTGCATAACAAAACCAGGTCCCATGCAAACATGGACCTGGTTTTGTTGGATAACTGTGAAGCTCTGATTATGTAATCTCGAACGTATCACGCAGTTCAATGATCGTTCCTTCCGGTGCTTTTAGTTTACTTAAATGTCCATCGACGACGAAGTAGATGTTGCCACCGTGCTTCGGTAAAAACATGACGCCGAGTTGTTCGAGTCGTGCGACTTCCGCTTCGAGATTGTCCACATAGAGGGCAAAATGGACGGGACCGGCCACATGTTTCGAGTAGTCTTGTAACGTTTCATCTGTTTTAGCAGTCTGGAGCTCAATATAAAAATCACCGAGCTTGAGCCAACTGTTGAAGTCACGCGTATGGAAGTTTGGCGACTCCTGGACGAGTTCAAAACCGAGCGCTTCGTAAAATGACTTCGATGCAGCATAATCCGGTGTTTGGATACAGATATGATGGATTTGTTTCATTAGTTGTTTCCTTTCGTTTGCAACTCTTTCACTCGATCACGGTGGAACGGGGAAGTCAATTCTTCTGAGATGAGGCTGATCGTATGTCCATCCGGGTCTCGTACGTCAAAACAGGACATACCACCGAAATCGTGAAGCGGGGTCGCAATTAACCCTGCTTGTTCGAACGATTGATACGCGAGCTGGATGTCTTCACAGATGATATTGAAATAAACATGGGCTTGTCCGGACGCATCCTTAAATGTTGCAGGTTGCGTTGAAGTAGTTTGAATCAATCCGAGTTGAGTCGAGCCATCTGGCAGACAGATTCCGATGCCCCCTTCCCAGCGCCCGATTTCTTGGGCATGAAAATAAGTGGTATACCAGTTCAGAGACTGTTCTACATCTGATACGGGAATGAAGATACTTCCGATTCGGAACATAAGATCCCCTCCTTTTCTATTGTTAGTGTAGCGAATACAAGCCTTCGAAGATACGGGAGAAGAAACTTTTTCGGGAGAAATCGTATGGAAGAAAGAGAAAATTAATGAGGTGAAAGCATGAAAGGAAATGAAATCACGATTCAACCGGTTGATGGAGTCAATCGAGAGGCGGTCATCGCCCTGACAGTGGACGAGAACCAAACACGATTCATCGAGACGAATGCCGAATCCCTTCAAGAGATGGCTGAGGATACGAAATACAATTGGCAGAGCTTTGCATTTTATGAAGGTGAGCGACCGGTTGACTTCATGATGATCGGAGCAGAAAACCAGACAGAACGTTATGTATGGCTCGACCGCTTCATGATTGATCAACATGAACAGGGGAAAGGCGTTGGAACGAAGTGCCTACGCATGGCAGTGGAATTCATCCAGACACAATACGACGTGGATGATATCATCCTCAGCCTCCATCAAGAGAATGAAGCCGCGAAACGATTTTATGTGAAGAACGGCTTTGTCGACAGCGGCTTAATCGATGAATGGAACGGCGAAGCAATCTGGGTCTATCATACAAAAACCCGACCGTCATGAGTCGGTCGGGTTCTCGGATGGACTTGTTGTCTTCGTGGCATTCATGCCCATCGAAAAGAGAACGATAGCGCCAAACAAGAATAGGGAAACGAACCAGTTGTTTAGAAACGGATCGACAAACGTCGGTTTTTCCAACCAGCTCCCGGTTGAGATTTCGGCGTACCAACGTATGTAGAGTGCGATGCGTTCGAGCGTATATAAGAGTCCGGACAAAAACAACAAAATACCACCCGCTACAAGTTGATTGAAACGAGACATAAAACCCCTCCTCTATAGATGTTGTCTATAGTTTACCATTTTCATCCAAAAAGAGAGCTTTTATTTGAGTACGCTCGGTCGCAACTGTTTGACACGCGACAAGACGAGCCAACCGAGAAGCGCGCCCGTCAAACTAGAGGCAAGGAACGCCGGGACAAAGAAAAATGCACCGAACGTCGAACCCATCAACAGTTTTGCGTACGGGACGGCAATCAACGAAGCGATAACCCCAGTCCCGATGATTTCTCCGAGAGCGGCCGCATAGACGCGGTTCGTGCGAACGAAGAAAATGCCGGCAAGAAACGCGCCAATCATGCCACCAGGGAATGCGAGCAGTGATCCTGTACCGGTCATGACGCGAATGAGTCCGGTGACGAAAGCGACGAGAACGGCTCCGATTGGACCGACGGTGACTGCGGCAATCACGTTCACCATATGTTGAATCGGATAAGCGCGGGCGACACCTGTAGGAATCGAGATGAACATCGAACCGACGACGGCGATGGCAACGAGCATTGCCATCCAAGTGAGTTGTTGAATACGCATGAATAGTCTCCTTTCAAAATAAAAACGCCACGTTTCCAGACGGAAAAATGGCGTGGACATACAGAGACGTATTCCAAGCCACTTCCCTACGCTGGTATGAGCCAGATCAGGTTCAAAGGGTCCGGCAAATGCCGTCTCAGCCCGAAGGCTCCCCTAGTGGTCGTTTATCAAAATTAGGCGAGAATACTCCCACTTCTAAACGTTAAGGACAGGGCTTACGTGAAAGTGGGAGATGAATCGCCAGCCTGTCTTTCGGGTATAATTCCACCAAGGAGGTGAACGTCATATGGTGAAGCACAAGGGTTACAAGTTTCGGATTTATCCGACGAAGGAACAGGAAATTCTGATCGCCAAGACAATCGGCTGTTCCCGGTTCGTGTTCAATCACTTCCTGGCGAAATGGGATGAAAGCTACAGACTGACAGGGAAAGGATTGTCCTACGGTTCTTGTTCGAAAGAAATCCCTCTCTTGAAACAAGAGTTCGAGTGGCTGAAGGAGGTCGATAGCACGTCTGTCCAAACGAGCGTCAGACACCTGGCCGATGCGTTTGACCGTTTCTTCAAGAAGCAGAACGAGCGACCTCGTTTCAAGTCGAAACGAAACCCCGTCCAATCCTACAAAACGAACATCCAAGGCAATTCCCAGCTCCCCGAGGTCTCGATCGTCGGGCATCGACTCAAACTCCCGAAGCTGAAATGGGTGCGGTTCGCCAAATCGAGACAGGTCGAGGGTCGCATCCTGAGCGCCACGATCCGACGCACGGCTTCGGGCAAATACTTCGTCTCCCTTCTTGTAGAGCAGGAGATCGGTGAAATGCCGAAGACCGGTTCATCGGTCGGCGTCGACGTCGGGCTGAAGAACTTTGCCGTTCTATCGGACGGCACATTGTACAAGAATGACCGTTATTTCCGTACGCTCGAGAAGAAGCTGGTAAGGGAGCAGCGCAAGTTGTCCCGTCGCCAGCGCATCGCCCTGAACAAGAAGGTGAGACTCTCCGAGGCGAAGAACTACCAGAAGCAGAAGCGGAAAGTCGCCCGCATCCATGAGAAGATCGCCAACAAACGCGCCGACTTCCTGCACAAAGTGTCGACCGAGATCGTCAAAAACCACGACGTCATCGGCATCGAGACCCTGCAGGTGAAGGACATGCAAAAGAACCGCAAGTTGAGCAAGTCGATCTCCGAGGTCAGCTGGTCGGCGTTCTTTCGCATGCTCGAGTATAAGGCCGACTGGTACGGGAAGACCGTCGTGAAGGTCGGGAAGACCTTCGCCTCGAGCCAAGCGTGTTCGGGTTGCGGCCATCGACACAAAGACGTGAAGCATCTCGGCTTGCGTGAATGGACATGCCCGAACTGCGGGGTCCACCACGACCGTGATGTGAACGCAGGACTGAACCTCAGACAAGAAGCCGAGCGCCTGTTGGCTTCTTCAACCGTCGGGACGACGGGGCTAGCCTGATCACGTTTCTCTCGTTAGAGAGGATAACTCAGGAATCCTCCACTTCTAAGCGAAGCGTAGGTGGAGGTGGTTCAATGATTTGAGTATAGCATAGCTAAAATCGGAAAAGGGGCGAAATTATCCCTCATTCTTGGCTAACAGGTCCTCATAGTCCTTCTCGTTCCAAAAGAGCGGTGAGATGGATTCGGGGCCTTTTAAAATTTCTCCGTCCTGATCATATACGATGGCATACCCGCTCTCGACATCGAATACGAACAAGTCGGCAGTGACTTCAGTCACGCCGTTCCCGGCGATGATCACATCATCGATTGGCTCCCGTGCCAGTTCGACGCCCGCTTCATCGAGTTCGACGAGGAGAGCTGACGTGTAGGCATGGCGGTCATAGACCGTTTGGAATTCATCCTGCGTGAGGACGACATCGGTAGGTGGGGCACTTGTACCGAATTTCCGATTTTCAATCTCTTCAACGTATTGAAGGAAGGATTCCTCTTGCCAGAATAGCGGAGCGACTGACTCAGAGCCGTTGATCACCGTTCCGTCCTGACTGTCGAAAATGGTAGCATACGTTCCGTCATCGAGCTTGAATGGATAAATATCCGCATACGTATGCTCGAGGCCGTTGCCTGCGATGATGACGCGTTCGAAAGTCTCCCGAAACGGTTTGATTCCTTGTTGTTCAAGGGCAGTAAGGAGCGGTTTCGTTTGTTCGTATTGGTCATAGACGTCTTTAAAGTCCTCACGCGTCCATTCTGTGATGGGTTCATCCGGTGATTCGATCGGAATCGGATTGTCTGCCACTGTATCCGTACAACCCGTCAGTAAAAGTGCACTTAATCCGAAAATCGTCCATCGCCTCATGATTTCATCCCCTCAACTTACATTTTCCACCATTTTATCATTCGTTGTGAAAAAGCAGAACCTGTGCACATTCTCACTCGGGGTGAGGACGTCCCGCATAATCATCGAGGGTGCTCTTGAAGTGCAGCGTATCTTCTTCAGAAATCGTCACACCTGAAGAGTTGCCGTAGCGAACCGCATGATAAACGGACGGGTTCATCGGTAAATCGATGCGTTGGAACCACTCTTGCAGTGTCTCATGAGCACGCAATCGCTTGGCTGGTACGAGAGATCGGTTGAATGTGATCAGCGCATCGCGAATCGGGACGTTCGTGAACGCTGTGAGCGTCGAAACGGAAGAAGCGTTCTTGTTTTGTAGCAATTCGAAAAGCGGGTCTGCGTTTGAATCAACATGATCTCGTGCGCGCGCCAAACGTTGCTTCCGTTTTCGATAGATATAAAAGGACAGGCAACCGAGCGCAAGCAAAGCGACGAATAACCCGAGATTTCGTCGTGTGGACTCTCCAGAGCCCGTAAATCTCTCAAGAGGTTTTATTTTTCCTTTTCGAGGATCTAATTCATACGGATAATCTGCTTTAGATTCATCTAATAAAAGCTTACTATCTTCATCTGATATGAAATCCGTAGGAGGACTATTATTTTCCTCGACCGGTATCGTTTCCGGGTTATAGAGCCATTCGAATATCCCGGTCGCAACCACCATCATTGTAAAGGTGACGAGAAGTGTGGCGGCAATCATGAGAAAAAACTTGTTCGTCCAGCGCAAGAAGTTACCTCCTTTTTGAATGTTCAGACTATTTGTTGTTTATCTTACCATAAAAAGGTAAAGTTTGATTAAGACAAAAAATGGAGGTCGTCATATGGGCATGGAGCAGGTCATCAAACAGTTGAACGAAGTGTATTTAGGAAAAGAGGATGTCGTACGCCTCTGTTGTACGGCGTTACTCGCGGAAGGACATATTCTATTAGAAGATGTACCGGGTACCGGAAAAACGTTACTTGCCAAGACGATTGCGGCCAGCTTCGACGGGGTGTTTTCCCGGATTCAATTCACGGCCGACTTGTTACCGTCTGACGTGATTGGCGCAGACTATTTCAACATGAAGACGCAGACGTTCGATCATCGCCAAGGACCGATTTTTGCGAATATCGTCTTGATTGATGAAATCAACCGAGCGGTCCCACGAACGCAGTCCGCCTTGCTCGAGGCGATGGAAGAACGACAAGTCTCCATCGGGGGAGAGACCTATCCGATGCCGAAACCATTTTTTGTCATCGCGACGCAAAACCCGATCGAATCAGCGGGGACGTTCCCGTTACCGGATGCCCAGCTCGATCGCTTCCTCATTTCGATTCCGGTCGGTTACCCTGATGTCGCGGAAGAGAGAGAACTCCTCTTACAAGTGATGCGCCAAACGAGGAAAACCGTAGAGGCGGTTGCAACGTTAGACGAGTTACGCCGTGCCCAGGAGGAAGTGAAGCAAGTATCGATTCAAGATGATGTCCTCGATTACTTACTCGGGCTCGTCCATGCGACCCGGGAACATGCATCCGTCGAGGTCGGTGTCAGTCCACGTGGAGCCATCGCGCTCATGCGAGCGTCTCAAAGTTATGCCTATCTGAACGATCGATTGTATGTCATTCCGGAAGATGTGAAAGCCGTGGCACCTTATGTATTGGCACATCGCCTGACGTTGACGCTTGAAGGAGGCATCAAATCAACGAAACAGGACATCATCCGTTACATCCTAGACACCGTTTCTGTTCCAGTCGAGGGTTGATGATGACGTTCTCGACACATAACGCCCTACAGAAACAATGGATCCCGGTCTACGGATTCGCCGGAGTGATTCTCGTATTTGTCCCGTACATGGAGATTGTCGGGTATGCACTTTGTTTACTTGCGGGCATCGTCTGGTTCTTTGAACGGACGCGGAAACAGTTGGAACAAGCTCTTCGTCTTCATATACATACGCACGAGTCTCTTCTGTTCGTCGGGGATGAGACGGAAGTACAACTGATTTTAGATGGAAGTGAAACCGTCGAACGACTCGGGCTTCCCGTTCGCGTTCGCTTGAAAACCAATACAGCGCTCAGCTTTCCAGACCACGACCGGTCCCCGAACAGTCTGGATTTGACGTTACGGACAGATCAGGCTCGTCACGTGCTTCGTGTGCAGGCTGAATTCCGGGGACCAGCTTATATCGAAGAGTGCGTACTTGCTGTGACGCTCCCGTTTCATCTCGGGACGTATCTTCTTGAGTGCCCGATCGAGAAGCGATGGACGGTGTTGCCGTCCCTCACGTTACATCCTCCGGTCGGCACGAAACGCTTGGCACTCGGTGACCGTCCTTTGACCGCATCACCTTTACGGAATCCACTTCAGGTTCTAGGTTCGAAGCCTTACGAAGGGGAACCGGTCAAAGAGATCGACTGGGTCGCGACGGCGAAGCTCGGACGTGTCCAGTCGAAAGTCTTTCAAAAGACATCACTCGATACGTTCACGTTCGCAGTCGATTTGAGTGGGCCGTCCGGCTACACGCTCCATCATGACTTCGAGTCAATCATCAGCCAAGTCGCGTACGTGACGACCCGACTTTTAAAAGAGGAGTGTAAAGTCGAGCTGTTTATCAACCGTTTCAATGGTGAAGGGAAGATGGAGCATATCTCTCTTCAAGAGGGAGAACGAGGTTCACGCCTCATCCTCTTGATGCTGGCCAATCTCCATCCCGGGAACCGTTTCATCTCGACAGACGCGTTCGTCCGTATGGTCGAGCGGAAACGCTTGAAGCAAAGCCATCTCGTCTGGTTCAATCAGCATAACCTGTACGACTAACAAGGAACTTTCCTTCTTCTGGCGAACTGTATCATACAGAGATGACCGAAAGGGAGAGATCCATATGGCAAAACGGAAGTATGCGAATCGACGAGACTGGGAGCGAATTTTAAAGAACCGTTATGCGCAAGAACGCGTTCAGACGGAACAATTTTCCGGGGTGGTTGCCTTATTCCAAATCGATGAGGTTCGGGCACCATTATATAAAAAGCATAAAGGGGAAGAATTCATCGTGGCGGATGCCGGGTTTGCTTGGCTCCAATATTTCCCGGACAATGAACCGTTCGGTGTGACAGTGATGATCAATCCGGAAGGGGAAATCGTGCAGTGGTATATCGACCTCGTCGACCGAATCGGCGAAGAAAATGGCATTCCGTACATGGACGACTTGTTGCTCGATATTCTAGTGTTTCCAAATGGGGATATCGTCAAAAAGGATGAGGATGAGTTCGAGGAGGCGGCCGAAAGCGGTGAGCTGACGCCTGAACAAGTCGAACGTGGATGGCGTGAATTCGAAGCGACGCTCGAACGGATCGAACGTGGAGACTTCATCTACTTTGATTTGGCAAAAGGACATTACGAACAGTTAAAACAAAAGCTATGAGCGAACAAACTCTCTCTGCTACAGTAAGAGCGTAGGAGGGGGAGTTTTTATGAAAAAAATTGAAATCGAGACGTGGGCACGACGTAAGCACTTCGCGTTTTTCAAAGCGTTTGATGCGCCACATTTCAACGTGACGGCAAACGTAGATGTGACAAATCTCTATACATATGCCAAGGCGAGCGATCAATCGTTCTTCAAACTCTTTTTATACGGTGCGGTGAGAGCGGCGAACGCGATTCCGGAATTGCGCTATCGGATTCGTGGTGAAGAGGTCGTCGAACACGAGGTGGTCCACCCCTCGTTCACGGTCATGTTAGACGAGGATGTCTTCAACTTTTGTGCGGCCACGTTCAATGAGGATTTACCGACATTCTTACAGGAAGTGACGACGCGGATGGAGCGAGCTGCCGATGAAGTCGTGGTCGGGGATGACGAGCCCGACGACTTACTGTATATCACGAGTGTCCCGTGGGTCACATTCACGAGTATCATGCATCCGACGCATCAGCAACAACATGACAGCGTGCCGCGCATCGCCTGGGGCAAGTTCGAACGTCAAGGCGAGCGTCTGGTTATGCCGTTATCCGTCCAAGCCCATCATGCACTCGTCGATGGAGTACATATCGGAAAGTATTACGAAACATTGCAAGCTTGGTTAGACGAAGATTTTGCGAAGAAGGTGACCGACGTGCCAGAAGACCATGACTTTGATCGAGCCGTCCGTCTCCGTGAGGAGGGACAACTCGAGCAGGCGAAGCAACTGTTCCTGTCGCTCTTGCGGAAAGATGAAAAGAATCCGAGGCTACATGCGTACTGTGCGTGGTGCTATGACTCGCTCGGTGAAGAACGTCAAGCGGTCCCGCATTATGAACGGGCCATCCGACTCGGGTTGACGGGGGAAGAGTTGGCGGAATCATATCTCGGACTCGGCAGTACGTATCGGGCACTCGGACGATACACGGAAGCGGAACAGTTATTTGAAGAGGCAATCGAGCAATTCCCGAATCACGGGGCGCTCAAGGTATTTCAAGCGATGACCCATTACAACGTCGGTCGCCATGAAGAAGCGACGGGAACATTACTTGAGCTGCTTGCAAGTCCGAAAGCGGACGAGAGCATCGCGCAGTACCGCCGTGCCATCGCATTTTATGCAAGAAACTTAAATGAGACATATGACTAAAGGAGAATGACATGATTTCACTACGTCCGATCGATGCACAAAATTGGTATACATGCTGTCAATTGGCATTAAGTGACCAACAACAGTCGTATATGGAGCCGAATGCGATTTCGTTACTTCAAGCGATGTACGAACCGACGCTACGTCCACGTGCGATTTATGAAGATGAGACGATGGTTGGTTTCCTTATGTACAATACAGAGCTTGAAGAGTTGGATGCATGGTGGATTTACCGAATCATGATCGACCATGCTCATCAAGGCAAAGGGATTGGTCGACAGGCGGCAGAGCTGATGCTTGAAGAAATCGGCCCAGAAAAACCGATTGTCGTTGGCTATCACCCCGAGAATGAGGCGGCGCATCACTTATATGAAAGCCTAGGATTCGTTGATGAAGGCCATCGATTCGGTCGCGAAATGGCTGTGATTCGGCGAGGAGAATGAGACGGGAACAACCCGTCTCATTTTTTTAAATCAAATCGATTGACGGGAAAATCTTCGCATGATATATTTATCTCGAATTAAAGATATTTGAATTTAAGTTAATGACTCTCTTGGACAAAGGAGGGAGACAGATGGAACCATCTGATGCATTAAAAACAATTACTGTGCTGTTACGTGCCTCTCAGTCGTTACAAGACCTGGTGAAGCAGGAAGTAGTATCTTACGGATTAAACGCGACCGAGTTCGCCGTACTCGAGTTTTTATATCATAAAGGGGATCAACCGATTCAAGTCATCGGGAAGAAAATTCTCCTCTCGAGCGGAAGCATGACGTACGTCGTGGACCGGTTAGAAGAAAAAGGATATCTCATTCGTAAGGCTTGTCCGAGCGATCGTCGCATCACATACGCTGCGCTGACAGATGACGGAGAGCGCTTGATGCAAGATATTTTCCCTAAGCATACGGAGCATATGAACGCTGTGTTTGAAGGGATGCAATTAAACGAAACGATTGAACAGTTGAAACAAATAGGAAAGCGGGCAGAAGCCGCAAAAAAATTTAATTATGTATCTTGAAATCAAGATATAAAAGGAGAGAGAATGATGAATCATGTTAAAGGAATTCACCACGTCACAGCAATCACGAGTAGTGCCGAAAAAAACTACGATTTCTTCACTCACGTGTTAGGCATGCGTTTGGTGAAAAAAACGGTCAACCAGGACGACATTCAAACGTATCACTTATTCTTTGCGGACGATAAAGGAAACGCGGGGACAGACATGACCTTCTTCGACTTCCCAGGTATCCCGAAAGGTAAGCACGGAACGAATGAAATCGCGAAAACGTCGTTCCGCGTACCGACAGATGAAGCGTTGACGTATTGGGTCCGTCGCTTCGACCGTCTCGGCGTCGAGCACGAAGGGATTCAAGAACAGTTCGGGAAGAAGACGCTCTCGTTCATCGACTTTGATGAGCAGGCGTATCAACTCATCTCGGATGAGTTCAACGAAGGCATCGCGTCGGGCGAGCCGTGGAAGAACGGTCCAATCCCGCTTGAATACGCGATTACGGGACTCGGTCCAATCTTTATTCGCATCGCAGATATCACATATTTCAAACAAGTGATGGAGCAAGTGATGCTATTTAAAGAGATCGGGCGAGAAGGTGATGTGTATCTCTTTGAAGGAGGTGAAGGTGGAAACGGAGCGCAAGTGATCGTCATTCACGACGAGACATCTCCACAAGCGCGTCAAGGGTTCGGTACCGTGCACCATGTCGCATTCCGTGTCGAAGACCGTAGCGTCCTCGATGAATGGACAGCACGTCTCCAACAGTTCGGTTTGCCGACTTCTGGCTACGTCGATCGCTTCTTCTTTGAATCATCCTATGCACGTGTCGCGCCGCAAATTTTGTTCGAATGGGCGACAGATGGACCTGGATTCATGGGAGACGAGCCGTACGAGACGGTCGGTGAGAAGTTGTCACTCCCGCCGTTCCTCGAAGCGAAACGTTCGCAAATCGAGGCGATGGTACGACCAATCGATACGGTCAGAAGCACGAAAACATTTGAGAAAGAATATGAGGGCATGAAATGAGTTTCTTAAATCGCTTGTTTGGAAAATCAGATGCATCACAACATAACCAAGGAGGAACTACTATGTTAAACATCGGAATCGTACTCGGATCAACTCGTGAAGGTCGCGTCAGTCCACAGGTCGGGGAATGGGTGAAAGAACTCGCCGACAAACGTGGCGATGCCAACTATGAAGTCATCGACATCGCAGACTACAACTTGCCACTTCTCGGCGAAGCGGGTCAAGACGCATCTGGCGTTGCAGCCTGGTCGGAGAAAATTGCGCAAATGGACGGATTCATCTTCATCGTCCAAGAATATAACCATTCCATCTCAGCATCTCTTAAAAACGCACTCGACTACTTACGCGTCGAATGGAACAACAAAGCAGCCGGAATCGTCTCATACGGTTCTGTTGGTGGAGCACGGGCAACAGAACATTTACGGGGCATTTTGAGTGAATTGTCAATCGCTCACGTACGTGTCCACCCTGCACTCTCACTCTTCACGGACTTCGAGAACGGTACGCATTTCGCTCCGAAAGAAGTTCAAGCACAATCGGTCAACGATATGCTCGACCAACTCCTTCCATGGACGGAAGCGATGCAATCGGTCCGTACGAAAGCCGGAGAAGTTGCAAACAATTAACAAATCGCGAAGCCAGCCTGAATTTAGGCTGGTTTTTGTGCGTTTTCAGAACAGGTCGTGTAAAGTTGGAAGGGATTAGGGGGAGTGCAGATGTGGAATCGTAAAATCGTCACAGCATCCATCGCCTCGCCCGTCTATGCGATTCTGTTAGCGTGTGGGGTCACTATGATGGGGGTACGAGAAAATGGAGGGATGAGTGGCGTACTGAATGGCTTCCTTTTGATGACGGTTGCCTATGTAGCGGTCAGTTTTCCGATTATGTTGACCTACGGTGTCGTGATCTCATGGTGCAGTGACCGGTTGGCGAATCGACTCAGTTCGAAACGATTCAGGTGGTTCACTTCGCTTGTTTTACATATACTATTCGGGCTCGTCTTGTCATGGCTCAGTCTTCTCGCAGCGACCTTGTTTTACTTGGTGGATCGTCTACTACAGCATCGGGGAGACATAACAAAACCACAAACAGTGAAAAGTCTGCTCATCCCAATCGGATATTTGCTTATTGTAACGGGAAGTGTGTATATCATCGATGTCATCCAAGATCTTTTCGTTCGATTCAACTTCTTTTAGGGAAACGAACAAGGATACATTAACATAAGGAGGGGTAAAAATGAGATGGATGATTTATGGGGCGAATGGCTATACGGGTGAGCTGATTGCACGACAAGCCGCTCGTGACGGAATGCGTCCGGTTCTTGCCGGACGAAACGCAAGAGCGATTCATCGCCTAGGAGATGAACTGGGTTGCGAAACATCGATTTTCGCATTGAGTCGTGAAGCCGCAATCGAGGCGCTTCACGATGTAGATTTAGTCCTTCATTGTGCAGGTCCTTTCACGGATACGAGCCAAGTGATGATCGAGGCATGTCTAGAGACAGGTACGCATTACTTAGATATTACCGGGGAAATCGAAGTGTTTGAATATGTCCATTCTAAACAGCGAGCGGCTCAAGCCAAAGAACGTGGTGTGATTTTATGCTCGGGTGTCGGATTTGATGTCATTCCGACCGACTGTGTCGCGCGGAAATTAAAAGAGTTGATACCGGATGCGACAACACTCGCTCTTGGCTTTTCGGCGGCAGCCGGCATCTCACCAGGAACCATGAAGACGGCCGTTCGTGGACTAGGGTCGAGTAGTGTGGAACGTGTGAACGGCAAATTATCATCATTTCCAATTGGGGCAAAGCGGAGAACGATTGATTTTGGTCGCGGAAGCCGTACCGCCATTGCGATTCCGTGGGGAGACGTTTCGACCGCCTACTACACGACGGACATTCCGAATATTACGACTTGGGTTCCTGTACCGACAGCGGCCGCCTATGCTGCTCGCGCTTTGTCATGGTTCAGCCCGATTCTCGGAAAAGAGGCCGTGCAGGAACGCTTGCTCCGTTATGTCGACGAAAACGTATCGGGACCAGACGAGGCTGTACGTGAAAAATCATCGACGTACGTATGGGGCGAAGCAACGAATGAGGAAGGACGAAAAGTAGTCGTCCGTATTCAAACGGCAAGTACGTATGCCTTCACTGTTTACGGGGCGCTCGCCGTCGTCAAGCGGTTGCTCGGTTCGGGTGGGATGCTTGCCGGAAGCTTTACACCAGCCATGCTATTCGGATCTCACTTTATCGAAGAGATTCAAGGTTCCTCTTCGTTCGTGATTGATGAGATTCGTCCATGAATCGAGAAGTATGGGATTTACTCGACGAAAACCGGCAACCGCTCGGTCGAACGCACTTTCGTGGGGATGAATTAGAGCCGCATACGTTTCACACGGTCATCGAAGTGTTCACGTTCGATCCAGATGGGAGATTATTGCTGTCGAAGCGTCATCCGGATAAGACGTATCCGCTTCTGTGGGAAGGGACGGGCGGCTCGATTTTGGCTGGGGAAACGAGTCGACAAGGTGCGGTCCGTGAGCTAAAAGAAGAGTTGGGACTATATGTATTGCCTGAGCAACTCCGGTTCGTGACAACGATTGAGCGGGGCACATATTTCTTGGATATGTATTGTCTCGTGTGCGAGAAACCGATTGACCTCGAACAACTATTACTGCAAGTAGATGAAGTCGTCGATGTGACGTTACAAGAGTGGGAGACGGTCCTTGAGTGTGTAGAACTCGTCCCTTCAGTCCGGGAACGGCTGATTCAATACGGTCATCTCATTCGACCGTGAACATGTGCTACACTCAACATAGAATATACAAGGGAGGGAACAGCGTGAATCGTTTAGAATTGGCAAGGCGTATCGAACGCATCAAAGCAGAGGGGACGTCTGCTTACATTCGACATCGTAAACAAACCCCTCCCTATGAAGGTGCGGAACTACACGTAGAAGGAAAAGGACATGTGTTTAAAATGGGGAATATGAGTTTTGCGGTCGGATTTGGATTGAATCGGCCGACAAGCTTTTATGACCTGCATCAAATGGAAAAATGGGTACGCGGGAAAAATGTCTCGCGTCTACATATTGAGGTTTGTCCATTAGCGGAAGATTCCTTGCTCCGCTTATTGCAAGAACGTAACTACACGCTCGATCATTTTTTGGACGTATGGACGTTGGATTTGACACAGCATGCCTCCACATCTGTACCGACTCAGGTCGAAAAAGTGAAGGATGAGACACTCCATGAGTGGGCATACGCCGTTGCGGCTGGATTCGCCGAGTCGGGCACAATCCTTCAAGAGACGGTCGATACAGCCAAAGGCTTTTACGCACTACCGAGTAATCATGCTTATCTCGTGCGAGAAGAGGATGCTGTCGTAGCCGGTGGGATTTTAGCCACGCAAGACGGGATTGGAGAGTTGTTTCTGACGAGCACCGTTCCGACGTATCGGCAAAAAGGGTACCAGACACAACTTATTTTGGAACGAATTGCCGAAGCGAAAGCACTTGGGTGCAATCTGTTAACGGTTACGACGAAAGTCGATTCGGCGTCTGGTCGCAATATGGAACGGCTTGGATTTCAGCCGTTCTATCAAAAAGCGGTCATGAAAAGTCCAATCCTTAAATAAGCAGGTCGCCTCGGGTGAGGTGACCTGCTTTTCGATTACAAGAGCGATTCAGCCCCATCGACGTATACTTCAGAGCCGGTCACGTGGCTCGACATGTTGCTCGCGAAAAATAAGACGACATCGGCGACTTGTTTCGCGGAGCCCGATTTTCCGGCAAGCGGTTGATTCCCAAGTGGATATTCGATTGGAATGACGACTTCTTCGAGCAACGCATCGTCTCGATTGGTCGAATCGTCAATATTCGTATCGATGGCCCCGGGACAGATGGAATTGACACGAATCCCGAATTGAGCGAGTTCCGCAGCAGCCATTTTTGCAAAGCCGGTTTGACCTGCTTTCGTCGTCGCGTAGCCACTGAATCCGAAATTTTTAAAATAACGGTTCCCGTTAATCGATGAAGTGATAATGATACTCCCGCCATTCTCTTTCAAATGGGGAATAGCATGTTTGACGGTCAAAAAGGTTCCCGTGAGGTTTGTTTCCACCACTCCATTCCAATCATCCAATGATAAATGTTCGATTGGTGTGATGGTCCCGTTTCGACCGGCGTTCGCGAAGACGATATCGAGTTGACCAAATCGTTCCATTGTCCGTTCGTAGGCCTCTTTCATTGCAGATTCATCTGACACATCTGCACTGATGCCGATGGCGCGTTCTTCCCCGACAAGGCTTGCGAGACGCATCGCATCTTCTTCATTCAAATCGACAATGGCGACTTTCGCTCCGGCTTGAATGAAGCGGATGACCGCGGCACGTCCGATTCCGGAGGCTGCCCCGGTCACAAAAGCTACTTTTCCAGATAGTAATTTATTTGAAATCAATCCGATCACTCCTTTTTATGATTCTGTTCTCATATTCCACAGTTCTGGAAAAGTTACGCTTCATTTCAAAAAATCATGGAGCGTTGACTTCGATGGTGCGTGCTATGTTCAAATTCGAATCCGTCGGGATGACCTCGATTGTCACCAGTTGTCCGCTCTGTAACCCTTGTACGCTATTGACGATGCCGGTGACTTCGGTTTGATCATTGATCAAGACGACGCGCAATGTGACTTCTTCCGAGGATCCGGTAGATTCAATCAATATTTGGGGGATATCGACTCGTTCAATCTGTCCCTCGACTAAGTTGTCATTCCACGTGCTCATCCAATAAACGGCGACTAAAAAAAGACCGAGAAAGATTAAGGCAAAGGTTAATCGTGAACGCATGCACACCTCACTCCTTTGTTGTCCCGTTTCGCATCTTGTCTAATTTACCTTTACCCGGAAATTCTCTCATTACTTGAAAAAATAGTAGGAATCACAAGAAAAATGGGGAATAGAAAGAAAAACGAAAAGGTGAGGTGTGGGCATGTGGATGATGGTTGGTGCGCTAGGATTGGTTGCTTGTGTATGGATCGCGTTCGGTTGGTTCACCATTGGTAATGCAAAGCGACGGGTATGGGGAGGTCTTTTTTCACTCAGTATGACTTGCCTGTTCGCACCGCTCTTCCTCGTGAAACTGGGAGAACAGTATGGATTTGTTGGGATTCAAGTAGGGTTGACCGCTTTATTCGGCGTACTCGCAGGTGCATTTTTCTTTGTGGCACTCGGATGGACAGGACGCCCGGCGAAAGTTCGAAAAGTGAGAACGTTATCGGAAGACCCTGATTTATTTTGAAGCATGACTTACCACTCCTACGGTATAATGCGGTCATAATGATGTTACGAGGGAGTGGGGATCATGATGAAACCACCAAAGTTGCAAGTGGGGGATACGATAGGGATCATTACGCCTTCTTTTCCGGCACCTGTTCAGTTTGAGGGGCGTTACCAACGTGGGGTTGAACAGCTCAAGCGGATGGGATTCAAGGTGAAAGAGGGCACGTGTACATATAAAACAGAAGGATATCGGTCCTCGTCCATTCGGGATCGTGCTGACGAACTAAACGCATTTTTACATGATCCTGAAGTGAAAGCGATCATCAGTACAATTGGTGGAACAAATTCGAACTCGGTGTTACCATATATCGATTATGAACAACTCCGACGTCATCCTAAAATCATCATGGGATATAGTGATGTCACGGCAATCTTGATGGCCTGTTATGCCAAAACGGACGTCGTCACATTTTACGGTCCGGCAATCGTCCCCTCATTCGGTGAATACGGAGGGATGTTCGAGACGGGGGAGCAATATGTCAAAGACATTCTCTGTTTAGAACGAACGGCTCCGTTTCAGTTACATATCCCTGATGAATAGACGGAAGAGATGCTCGATTGGTCGACGCAACAACGTGTCAAGACGTTCCAACCGAATGAAGGATGGATTTCTCTGAAGGATGGAAAGGCACAAGGAACGTTGATTGGCGGGAATCTGAACACGATGTCTGGGTTCTTTAAGTCGGATTATTATCCCGATTTGAAAGGCGCGATTCTATTCCTAGAAGACTCGTTTAAGACGATGGCTGAAGAAGAACGTTCGCTTAGTATGCTGAAGCTGGCGGGTGTGTTTGATGAGATTTCGGGTCTGATTATCGGGAAGCATGAGCATTTTCAAGATCAATCAGCTCCCTTCTCATTCAACGACTTGTTGCTTGAAATCATCGGAGAAAAAGATTTTCCGATTTTGACGAATGTCGATATCGGTCACACCTTTCCATCACACGTTTTCCCGATTGGGATTCAAGTTAAGTTGGATGCAACTAATAGGGTTATCCGATTTTTAGAAGATGGGGTGTCGGAATGAAGGAGCACCTCACTATTTTTGACGAGAATCACCGGAAAATAGGGGAGAAGGAGCGAAATCAAGTTCATCTTGACGGGGATTGGCATGAGACGTTCCACTGCTGGTTCTGGAAAGAAGACCTCATTTATCTTCAGCGAAGAAGCATGGAGAAACAGGATTTCCCCGGGAAATATGATATTACGGCAGCGGGACACCTCGCAACAGATGAGACATTAGCGAATGGCGTTCGTGAAATTGAAGAAGAGCTCGGACTGTCATTGACGTTCGACCAGCTCACCTTTATGGGAATCTTTGAAGACGTGATTGAACTGGACGAGTTTCTTGATCGCGAGTTTACACATACGTATTGCTATCTCTATCAAGGTGAAACACTTCGGTTTGACGACCAGGAAGTGATGGATGTCGTAGCTGTAAACAGGAACGAGCTTTTGGCGCTTACAGAAGGAAGATTGCGGACGATTGAAGGGAACTCCTTAATGACAAATCATCTTGTTCAAATCACGCAAGCCGATTTAGTTCCGCATCGTCTGACTTACTGGCAAAACATATTTGAGAGTTTGACACGAATGGATGCTTTAAATCGTTAAGGAAAGAATACGCTGTTCGCCGATCGGTCCACCGATTCGACGTCCAGTATCGCTCCACCCAACGCTCATATAAAGGCAGAAGGCGGCTTCGTTTTTCAGATTGACCGACAGGACGATTTCACGAATGTGAGGGAAATGTTGCTTTACGAACTGCGGAAGTGCTTGGAGTGCCGCTTTAGCGTAGCCTTTCCCTTGGTCCTCATAGTTAATAGCAAAGGCGGAGAAGAGCAAAGCATTCGACTCGGTCGTATAGGAAATGACGCGTTCGTTGTCATGGAGTAAGAACATCCCGACTGGTTTCGATGCGACGATGACAATCGGATGAACGCCATCAGGTAATGGATCATCCATGTCTTTGGGCAGGGTCGTATACTTTTCTTGGTCCGTCGGTAGTGCGAACGTATCGAGAATCGATTGATGCGTCCTATTTCGATATTCGAGCGTGATTTTCATAAGAAGTCTCCTTCGAGCATTATTGATTTTTATTCAGAAAAGGGGAATTATATGTCGACACAGTTTACATACCGTCAAAATCCACCAATACAAGATTTATACCGTGCGTTTATGAGCGGTTTTTCTGATTATATTATTCCGTTTCAATTTGATGAGCAGACGTTCGAAGATGTTTTTCTTGTTCGTGATCAAAATCAGCCGTCCCGTTCCATTGTAGCCTATGATGGTGAAGAACCTGTCGGTGTCGTGTTAACCGGGATTGCACATCTTGATTCAGGATGGCAGACACGTTGTGGTGGGCTTGCTGTCGCCCCACATGTCCGAAAAGCAGGAGTCGCGACCGAATTGATGAAACGATTTGAAGAGGCGGCAGTAGGCACTCGTTTACTCGAAGTCATTCAAGGCAATGATGCGGCAGTGTCTCTCTATGAACGACTAGGTTACGAAACGACTCGAGAAATCCTCTACTTCCAAGCGGTGTCATTAGAAACAAACGCAGACATGACGTATGAACCGATTCAAACGTTATTTGATGAGTTGTATCCGGCGGCGAGTCACGTTCCGATTTGGCAACGCGATGTGCGCGTGACCCAACAAGCTGCTGAGTTAGTGAAAGTCGTAGAAGGGAATCGAATAGGATTTTTGTTATACCGCGATCACGTCTTGCTCGATGTTTTTGGACAAGCAGAAGAAGCGGAATGGCTATTGCGGGCGGCCGCGAGCCGATCGCCACTTCATGTCACGTTGACATCAGACCGTCCTGAATGGGTCGAAGCGGCACGACGATTGGGATTTGTCCAAGACGAGATTGCCCAATTTGAAATGTTGAAGGACGCTTGATGAAGCGGTTGTTGGTCATCTGTATCATTGCGCTGATTAGTGGAAATACCGCGACCCTGATTGCGCTGACAACAAATCTTTCTCCCGACCTGTCGCGAGGTATACTAGTAGTTAGTGTGAGTGTAACACTCCTTTCCATCGGTGGTATCGTCTGGGTGGGATACTATACAAAAAAACGCTAGTGAAATCCTTGTGAAGTGACACTTGAAAATATCACATCATGCTGTCATGTATGACATGAAAATGAAAAACTTCATATATTGAAATTTTTAACCCCCAGTGGTATATTCGCACATGTAGCTTTTTTTGAAGCTCATGAATGTATTAATTTGGAGGGTTTATTATATATATGTGGAAACAACTCATCATGACAGCGGGTGTTGGTGTTCTCTTATTCCAAGGACAAACTGCATCTGCCGACAACATGTCCCCGCAAGACCTCGTTCAAACGGAAAAGTCATTGCAACAAACGAAACAGCAAGTAAAAGGTACGAAGCAATCGATTCAAGCCATTCAAACAAAGTTGAAGCAAGTCGACCATAAAGCGGAGGCGTTGCGAGACAAAATTGAAGGGACTTCTAGAGAATTAGAAGAAGTGGAAGAGTCGCTCGTTCCGGCAGAACAGTCACTTTTCGCAAAAGTCGTTTCTTCCGTGTTACCGAGTGCGAAAGCTGAGGCCGCTGAAGCGGAAGAAGCGCATCAAGAGCTTGTTGAAAAGAAAAACCAAGCAAACGAAGTATTGAAGCAACTGAAAGAAGAGCAAGAGCAGATTGAAGCGACACGTCAAGATGTGAAAGCGTCGTATGACGAAAAGTCGAAACAATATAAGAAACAAACGAATCAGTTGAGTGACTTGAAGAAACAGTATGAAGCGATGGCACCCGATCGGTTCTTAATGCCGGCGGAAGGTCGCCTCTCTCAAGGATTCGGTTCGGCGAGTGGGCAGTTCGGATACACATTCCATAACGGTCTCGATATCGCCGCCAAAACAGGCACACCTGTATACGCCGCGGAAGCTGGAAAAGTGACAAAAGTCAGCTCCAGTGGGCCTTATGGGAACCACATACAAATCGAACACAACGTAGATGGTCAAAAATGGACGACCGTGTATGCACACTTGCACAAAGTGGATGTCAAGACAGGTCAGTCGGTACACCAAGGTGAACCGATTGGTCAAATCGGAAACACGGGTAACTCGTCAGGTCCGCACTTACACTTTGAGATTCATAAAGGGGACTACACTTTCTCTGCTAGTTCAGCTGGGAATGCCGTCGACCCGATGAAACTGGCAGAGCGCCTCGGTGGTGCTTCTCCGGTAAAAGCCACGTTTTAAGCAGACAGATGCCCTGAGCCTCTCGAATGAGGTCAGGGCATCTTTTATTGTTCCCGCGTCGGATCGTGGTTGCCTTCGCTGTCGGCAATCGTATCTGAGCTTCCGTAGTCTTCTACTTGGGAGAAGGCGTCCGTTTTTTGACCAGGTTGATCCGTCCCGTCTAACTCTTTGCGTCGGGCGGTCTCATTTGGATTCAACACGTCTTCTTCGACCGGTCGATCGAGCTCATGTGCGTGTTCTTCCTCTTCTTGTGCCCGAGCGTGTTCGATGCAAAGGGTGGCTTCTGGAATGACTTCCAAACGGTCTAGTTCAATGTCTTTCCCACACACCTCACATTGTCCATACGTCCCATTCTGAATGGCTAATAGCGCCTTATCGACGTCACTCAAGAACTCTTCATCGAGCTCATTAAGGGCTTGGTCTCGTTCCCGTAAAAAAAGCTCTTCGCCCGAGTCGGCAGGGTGGTTGTCGTAATGAGAGAGCTCTCCTTCATCATACGTCTCTTCTCGACTATCCATATATCCTTCGGTCTTTGCTTTTTCTTTCAATAATCGTTTTTTAAACGTTTCGATTTGCTCTTCAGTCAACATATCCATTCACTCTCCAGTTCTCAAGTCATTAATATAAGGTTTCCCATTTTATTTGTGTACAAACCTTTTGAAGTGGAATCCCTCATGTCGAGCAATGTTTAGAAAGGGTATGATGAGAATAGAGAGTATTGATTCTAAAGAGGAGGAACGAATCATGCGAAAAGTCGAAGTAGTGAAATACAATCCGGAATGGAATCAAAAGTTTGAAGAAGAGGCTAGTAAATTAAGTCGATTATTCGAAGAGGAACTTGTCGCGATCCATCACATTGGGAGCACATCGGTCGAAGGATTGGCGGCAAAACCAATCATCGACATGATGCCGGTCGTACGGGACATCGAACGAGTAGACGACTACACGGAGCGGATGGAGGCACTAGGATACCGTGGCCTTGGTGAATATGGGATTCCGAAGCGTCGCTATTTCCGTAAAGGAGAAGAAGAACGGACGGTTCACGTGCATGTGTTTGAAGAAGGGAATCCAGATATCATAAGACACCTGGCCTTCCGGGATTACTTGCGAGCTTATCCTGAAGTTCGCGATGCGTATGGTGAGCTGAAACTTCAACTTGCGGCACAGCATCCAGATGACATGGAAGGATACATTCAAGGAAAGCATGACTGGATTATCGAGACGGAACGGTTGGCGACGAATTGGTATAAAGAAAATCAAGACGCGTGAAACCTTTTTATGGAAATGGTCGTATAATACATCAAACCTTGAAGGGGGAGATGTCGTGTGAAACGATTTCTCGGGAAATGTGTAGAATACGCTTTGGCCGCACTTGTTTTCGTCGGTCTGTTCTTTGTCCTCCGCGCGATTGCCGGAGACTCGGACAAAGGATATATGTTGACATTGCTCGGTACATTTTTTCTCGTCTTACCTAGTTCGCTCTTGATTGGTTACTTTTTGGCTCGTCCGCTTCAACGTCGCCTAAATGGGAAAGGAACGGAGGCTTCGAGTGAGCATACGTTGCGCGGAACTGAAAAACCGCACGGTGTAAACGAAGATCGAAACCATTCAAACTATACCGGATGATGGAAATCACATTTTCCCCTACGACCGATGCCCGCCTCATCGCACGATTGAATCGTTCCATCCACGAGCATCACGTCCATATGAATCCGAGCTTTTTTGCGGAGTATGAGGAAGAGAAGATGTACGAAGCCTTTTCGACACTGATTGGAAGACCCGGCCATCACTATATGGTGATGCAGCTTGAAGCAACTCCAATCGGTTACATATGGTTCGAAGAGAAAGTGGGTGAGGCGAACGCGTTTCGTCAAGCCGTTCGCGTGGTGTATGTTCATCACATCAGTATCGACCCCATGTATCAACGGAACGGTTACGGTCGACGTGTGATGGAATGGATGGAGCAATGGGCGCTTGACCACCAATTCAAATCGATTGAACTAGATTACTGGATGAGCAATACAGATGCCGCCTCGTTTTATGGCGAAATCGGGTTCACCCCAAAACGTCAGATTGTCATGAAAAAATTGGAGGAATGAGATCATGGAGGAGTTACTTACAATTGGAATTGGTATTCTCGGAGTTCTGTCGTTAGGTTGGTTCTTTTATAGTTACTGGCTCGGATATAAGGGGGGCAATATCGTCATGACCCTCGATGAGCACTATACAAAACTAGAAGAGTACGTACCTGCTATCTTGTCGAAACTATACGAAGATGGAAAGAGCGCTCACTATCTTGGCGACCGCAAGTTTGAAGTGGAGGGCAAGCGTTACGTTCTCGTCGAACGGACTGTCCCGATCGGTCATGTTCCGACACAACAGACGGTCCTACAACCAGATCGATCATAATCAGAAAAGGGAGCTCTCTAGTCGAGAGGCTCCCTTTTTTTATTTGACGGCTGGGGGACCGAACATACCACTATGATAGTCGCGGAAGGCTTGGCGGATTTCTTCTTCCGTATTCATCACGAATGGACCATGCGCAATATACTCCTCCCGAATCGGTTTTCCGGAATAGACGAGCACCCGTGTACGTGTCGTGGCCTTCAGTTGAAGTGTGCTCATCGTCTCAGATGTTTCATCGAACGTCAGTGTCGCCACATCGGTTTTACTGAGCGGAATTTTGGAAGACCCAACTTCAATTGAACCAGCGAGTACGTACAAAAAGCTGTTATGATTCGCAGGCAAGATGTGTTCGTATTCGCTGTCTTCCTTCAGCGTTATTTCTGTCATCGTGATGGGGACGAGACTGTCCATCGGTCCCTTTACACCCGCGATTTCGCCGGAATAGACACGAAGCTGCCCACCGTCGAAAGGAACGAGGGGTGCGTCCTCGACGTATACGTTCTGATAGGAAGTGGTTGTCGTTTTTAACGACTTCGGCAAATTCAGCCAGAGCTGCAGCGTATGGATCAAATCATCGTCAACCGCTTCTTCGGCGTGTCTAGCGGCCCATCCGGCGTTCATATACTGAACATCACCGGCGTCCAAAATCGAATGTCCTCCATGATTATCAATATGTTCTAGACGACCATCGATGACATACGTGATGGTTTGGAACCCACGATGGGGATGGTCCGAAAAGGTCCCACGTTTGAACCAGTCTTCTGCCATCAAAATAAATGGATCGAACTCCTCTTTATGTTCTGGGGGCAACACCCAGCCCTGTTGCACATGGGGATACCCGTTTTGTCGATAGGAGACGCGCCAATGATGGTTCACATCTCGTATAAATGGATTTGTCACAAAGATTCACTCCTTTCCCTTCCTATCTTCCCAAAAAAGATGTCTCATCGTACTATATTTGCTTCATGAATATGCAAAAAGACAGACGCATTCGCATCTGTCAGATTAAGTGTTTTGTTCAAACAGGTTATACCACTTGATGGCATCCTCACGTAGTAGCTTAAAATGGGCGCCTGTCTCTGAATTGGTCACGTACACATCTGCACCATCATAGCTAACATCAAACGTTTGGGCGCATATCCCTTGAAATAGGGTCACATAAGGTGTGGAAGCGGTCTTGCCTGCATAGGCGGTCGCGTTAGCTCGTTTGATGGCGCCAAAAATAAATTCCATTTCATCTTGACCGACATGTTGTAGGAAGGAGGCATCTTTTGATTCCGTTCCAAGGAGTGCCAAGTCATGAAAAATGACATGACGTTTACTACTTAATTTGTCGTGAATTTGTTCACTCAATTCTTTTCCATACAACAACTTGGGTTCATGATACGTCAAGGAGACGTTCTGACGATGGGCCGTTCCGTTTTTCATGAACGTAAAACTGTAGAGTGGATACTCGTGACCCGGTACAAGAACCGAAGGGAGTTGCGGAGCTGTTTTGGCTCCGAACATTTGTGAAATATGCGCTTCTTTCGGTCGCAATACTTCTTGATAGTCATTTTGATCTCGGCTCGTATAAATCGCGTATTGTAATATCTCATCAGACTTTTCTGTCCCGAGCCCGAGTGACAAATAGGGATGCCGTGTTGATTCGACAGGAATGACGAGGCGGTCTTTGGCTTCGGACGATGTAAAGGTCAGTTCAAATTCACCACTGAAAGGCATCGTGATATGGAAAAGTGTATGCTCGATCCCTTTTCTTTCTGGATAGGGCTCATTACCTATCGGCTTTTTCATCTCTTGTGCGAAATGCTCATATTCATGAGGCTCAGCAAATCGGAATTTCGGAACATCCGGATAAGGTTCGGCCGTATATTGAACATCGTTTAAGCTCTCGGGAAGCGTGTGAATCTCGGTGGCATATGTGATGGAATCAAGTTGACATTGGACATATGATTTATTTTCGACAGTGAAAAAAGTTGCGGTTGGAAAAGTGGATTCGGTGGCGGCATCAGTCAACGGTTGGTTCAATGTGACCGTCCCGAGCCAATGTCTTTCACCACTTGGAATTCTTTGAATCGCGTTGTCAGGCTGACATAACTCGATAATCGCTGCACGATCCGATTCGGGCATTTCAATTTGTTGTCCGTTTGGTAACAGGGCACGTCCTTGATAATATTCAGGAGCGGGTTGGAGTCGGAGTGCGCGTTCTTCCTCGCATCCGAATAAGAAAAACAGGATGACGAGGGTACTGAAAATCAGGTACTTTTTCACATCGGTACTCTCCTTCGATGAATCACTTTCACCATTCTAGCACCAATTTTTTGTGACTTTAGTCTTAGGAAAATTAATTTGTTATTTCGAAAAAAAATCAAAAAAACCGTCCAACTTGAACTGGACGGGGGATAAAACCATTTATGACTTATTTTTACTTTTCAACTTTTTTTGTATGTCGATTTTTGACGAAAAAACGTTGATATTACAAGACATTGAAAAAGCCGATTATTCTTCTAAATTATCACTTTATAATTCAGTGGGATTTATTTGATGAAGTTTCCTTCAATCAACATCTCGACTGCGTGCCGCCTTCAAAATTTCAAACCATTCTTCACGAGTGAGATCAATTTGAAGAGCGTCGACTCCTGTCTGAACGCGCTCGATTTTTCCGGATCCAATAATCGGCATGATGTTTGCAGGATGTTTGACGAGCCATGCATACACAATCGAGTCGATTCCGCTCGCATTGTGACGTGCACGAATTTCCTCAAGTTTTTCACGAAGGGGAGCATACTGTTCACCTTTAAAGAGCTGACCACCGGCTAGTGGGCTCCAAGCCATGAGTGGCATCCGTTTTTCGTGGCACAAATCGACCGATCCATCCTCAAAATGTTTCAATTGCATCGGAGAGAGTTCGAGTTGATTCGTCACAAGTTGGAATGGAAGGCGTGATTGAAGCAAGTTCTGTGTAGACGGAACATGGTTGGATACACCGAACTCACGTACTTTCCCACTATCACGCAAGGTGATGAAGGCTTCGGCCACGTCATCCGGGTTCATCAGCGGATCTGGACGATGGATAAGTAACGTATCAATGTGGTCAATTGCCAATTCTTTTAACGAACGCTCTGCTTGCGCGATGATATGCTCTTTTGTCGTATCGTAATAATTGAGTGTTTGACCCGGATTGAACGACCCTGTCAATTTAATTCCTGTCTTTGTGACAATCTCCATTTGGTCTCGGAGTTCAGGCTTTAATTTTAAGGCCTCCCCAAACAAACCTTCACATGTGTAACCGCCATAAATGTCTGCATGGTCGAATGTCGTGATGCCCAGTTCGAGACATTGTTCGATAAACGTAAGGCGTTCCTGTGGGGTCATGTCCCAATCAGCGAGACGCCACATTCCATGGACGATGCGTGAGAATGATAATTCTTCTGTCAAAGCGATGCGTTGCATAATAACTCCTCCTTGGTTGTCAGTCGCTCTTCATTATACGTCTTACGAGAAAAGACGTCACTTGTCACCTACTCGAGCAGTTTTGGCGTCAAATGAGCTTGTATGCGCTATGATGAGAGAGAAGAGAAATAGGAAAGAGGCGTGACAGATGAGTGACTATGAACAATATGCGGACGTCACCTTCGAGCAGGTGGGTGACTCGTTTCAGGTAGCCGCGATGCACCCAGATCTTCGTTTACATGGAATTGGACGAAGTGCGGCCGTGTTTCGTTTAAAGGAGAAGGATCGTGTCATTAAAGTGTTCTTTCCAGGCTATGAACAAATCGCAACCGAAGAAGCAGCAATCTATAAAAAACTAAGGGGACTCCCTTACTTTCCGAAGTGCTATGAGTCCGGTGCGTCATATATCGTGATGGATTACATCGAAGGAAAGACGCTATTTGAGTGTCTGACGGAAGGCGTTTGGATTGACCCTTCTTACATCGAGGTAGTGGATGAAGCGCTTCGACAAGCACGGTTATTAGGACTAACGCCATCGGATGTCCATTTGCGTAATATCATTTTGACACCGAACGGACAGATTTTCTTGATTGATTTGGCACGATTCAGACAAGGGCAACAAATTGATCATCAGTGGGAAGACTTGAAACGAATGTATCGATTGTATCGCTATCGTTTCATGCCGAAACAATATGATGAGACATTACTGAATCGAATCGCTTACTTGTATCGTAAGTTCGTGAACGATCCGGATTCTTGAGCCGGGTCGTTTTTCTTTTGCCGATTAGGGAACAGGAGTAACGTGTCCGAAATTGCAGAAGAAATGAAAGGGGAATGATGTATGGCTCATCGTATCTATGCGAACGAACTCGAAATGCTCCACGAATGTGTGGAAGCGTGCAACTATTGTCTGGAATCTTGTTTAGAAGAAAAAGATGTACAGATGATGGTTGATTGTATCCGACTGGATCGGGAATGTGCCGCTGCCTGTGCGTTTCTTGCCGAGGCGATGACGCGTGATTCGGCATTCGTTCCTGAACTCGCGCGAGCGTGTGCGGTCATCTGCAAAGCATGCGCACAGGAGTGCGGGAAACATAAGCACGCACATTGCCAAGAATGCGCAAGAGTTTGTACAGAATGCGCCTCGATGTGTGACCGCTTGGCCGCATAAGTTGAGTGACCGGTTGATGGGACCGGTCACTTTTTTCGTGTCTTTTGAAGAGGGGATTCGTATAATGAAAAAAACGAAAAGGTGGTATGGGGATGATTCGCAATTGTCGACGAGATGATCTTCAAATGATTTTACATATTTACAATGATGCGATTGTAAACAGTACGGCCGTCTATCACTATCAACCGGTGACACTCGACAATCGAGTGGCATGGTATGAGGAGAAGAAAGAGCAAGACTGTCCGATCATCGTGTGGGTCGAGGATGATGTGGTCATGGGGTTTGCGACGTTCGGGCCATTCCGCCCTTGGCCGGCTTACCACTACACGGTCGAGCATTCGGTATACGTGCATCCCGGTTACCGCGGGAAAGGCATTGGCAACAAACTGTTGAAAGAAATCATCCGTATCGCCGAAACAAGAGGAATGAAAACGGTGATTGGTGGAATCGACGCATCGAACGTGACGAGTATCCGTGCCCACGAAAAAGTTGGGTTCGTTCATTCTGGTACGATTCGAAATGCCGGATATAAGTTCGGAAAATGGCTCGATTTATCGTTTTATCAACTTGATTTAGACGGTCCTGCATCGCCTACCGAAGAATGAACGGTCTAGAAAGATGGAGCCACCATACGATATACTGAAACGAGTGAATCGAATGGAGGAAATGGAATGACTGAGTACCCGAATTGCCCTAAATGCCAATCATCTTATGTGTACGAGGATGGTCCGTTGCTCGTATGCCCGGAATGTGCCTATGAATGGTCACCGAGCGAGGCGGCAGAAGCGGAAGCGGCTTCACAAATCAAAGATGCGAACGGAAACCCACTTCAAGACGGAGACACCGTCACCGTGATTAAGGATTTGAAAGTGAAAGGGACCTCGCTTGTCGTCAAACAAGGAACGAAAGTGAAAGGGATTCGACTCGTGGAAGGTGACCATGATATCGATTGTAAAATCGACGGTCTAGGTGCGATGAAGTTGAAGTCGGAGTTTGTGAAGAAAATTTAATAGAAAGTCAAATTGTTGACGAATGAGTTCGTATAATGCGGCCTCATTCGTCTTTTTTGTAAATTTTTGTTTATAGTAATTATGTAAGCGTAACCAAGGAGTGGAGGAGATGGAACATGTTTTTAAAGAAAATGATTACCTTCCTCAGTGTGATTTCGTTATTTATTTTAATGGGATGTGGTAAACAAGATCGAGAGTTAGTTGTTGGCAACTATACTGATGAACAAACGATTGTGTACGCTGAAAATAGGGTGACAGATGAAGAAAAGATTGAGGACTTCAAAATGATGAATGAAACGAGTTCAATCACAAATGAACGTCCAGAAGGGCTTCCTCACTATGTCGTGACCATCAATAATCCAGCTGAATCCACGATGGAATTGATGGTGAACTTTTGGGTAAGTGGCAACAACAAGTTCGTTTTTTCAAAAGGGATAGAAAGTCGCGAGTATTTTGAAGTCGATGAAAAATACATCAAGGATGTAAATGAACTCTTAGAATGATTAAAATGGTGAAAAATGGTATATATTTCGTGTGGATATGAGATGATTGTGAAGGCATTCTAAATCGAAAAAGAGGGGGAAGGTATGTCGTGGGACAACGATTTATATTGAAGTCGAAACAGCATATGAGTGGCGGGATCATTAAAATTGTCGTGGATCAGTATACGGGCGTGCATTACATCATGACTAGTGGTTTAGGATTGAGTGGAATGACGCCGCTCTTAGATGAACATGGAAAAGTCGTGATTGAGAAGCCGAAATCTCCTTTGTGAAAAAATAGAATGAAGAAACGATGAATTATAAAATTAAGTGCAACACCCGAAAGTGAACGCAAAAAAGCCCACAGCGATGGCCTCGTGTAGAATGAAGTTACGACACAAACATTCAGACGGAGGAATCGCTATGTGCTACATCCATCTTAACACAACGGAACGCGTGAAAATAGAGACGTATCTGGAGCTCGGGATGTCCATCCGGTCCATCGCGAGACGGATCGGGCGACAGCCCTCGACCGTCTCGCGGGAGGTCAGACGGAACCCCGGCTACGAATCGGGACGTGCCCAGCAGCGCTACGTGAAGAAGAAGGCAAACTCCGGCGCCAAGACGAAGCTCGACGACACGATACGCCGGACGATCGTCGGGAAGCTGCGTGCGACCTGGTCCCCGGAACAGATCGTCGGTCGTCTCTTCGACGGGGAAATCGCCTTCTCCACCATCTACCGATGGATCTATGCGGGACGGATCGACGTGCCCGTGACCGTGCCCCGCCAGAAGGGGAAACGTCAAAAGCCGACCGAGACGCGCGGTCGCATCAACGTCGGCCTCCCCATCTCGAAACGACCTCCAGAGGTCAGGGGTCGCCGGACATTCGGGCATTGGGAGCTCGACACCGTCGTCTCCGGACGCGCTCGCCAAGATCAACGGGCGGCCGAGAAAGTGCCTGGACTGGAAAACCGCACACAAGGCCTTTGCCGAGGAAGTGTTGCGCTTAATTTGACAAACCGTCCTTTAAAATAAATTAATGAAAACAGAGGAGCGTCATCCCTTTCAGAACGACGCTCCTCTGTTCAACTTCATTTTAGTTTTTCAGTGCTCTCATGAATTAATCGTTGCACTTTGAAAAACTTTACTCAGTCCCCTTTGTTTTTCCATTTATTTACTAATTTCTTTCTCCATATAATAAAGATTATTAAGAATACCGTAAAGGTTAAAAGTATCACTTCGATAATATAAGAGAGAAGAGTTCTGGGAAAAACAGCTTCAGAAATGTATGAATATATTATAATCCATACAAAAATTGCGAAGTAGGTAAGAAGAGTTCTCATTAGATTAAAATATCCTTTCGTTTGTTAATGTAATTCAATCCAACCATTGTTCGGTCTCCGGTCTTTAGAATCTAAAAACATAGCAGTTCGCTCACCGAGATTAAAGTACGCCATAGCAACCTCTATTGCTACTGCAGCAGTAATAGCTAAACTTGGAGCACCCCAGGCAATTAAACGACTTTTTACTGTTTTAGTAAACATTCTTTGAGCCTCTTTTTTTCCTTTTGCGACAATGAATGCTCGGACAGCAGCTACTGCTGATCCCCCTACAGTTACTGCAATAAGAGCATTAATTGTGTAACCCACAAATTTCACTCCTAATCTTGCTTGGAAGGCATGAGCTGATTCAGTAACAAATAGACTCGTTAGAATGTTCGAAGCTTCTTCTTGATTTTCAATATTCAAAACTTCTTCTTCAACTTGATCTTGTGCTTCGTTTAAATTACTGAAAGTTTCTGAATTTTCATCAAAGAAATCATACAAAGATTCTTTAAGTAAGACCTCAACTTCTTCATCGTGACCATCTTCTGCAATTAATTCTTCAACTATAGTGTCAAAGTTCTCTCTTTGCTCCTCTGTCATATCTTGCAAAGATTGTATTTCTTCTGCCTCCACTGATAAATCAAAATCTTCAGCTAAAGCCTCTTCACTTAAAAAGTCACTCACATTTTCATTGTCTATATTCAATGTAGTCTCATCATTCAATAAAAGATAATCAGAACCATTATTTTCTTCACCACTAGCGAAAATATCAGTGACTGGAACCGAACTAATGACAAGAGTGAATGCTGTGGCTACAGAAACTTTCTTAATAAATGATTTGTTAAAAAACATACGTATTCCCCCAAAATATTCTTTATATATCTCGAACCTAAATATTACTATATTATCCATAGTGGGGAAATAATATTTTAAAAAAATGTCAATAAACCACTATTTAACTAAAATTAATTTTTGGGGTTTATTTTTATAGGTCAAGGTATGTAAGAATATCTTTAAATTCTATTTATTTATACATGATGAATTATAAAATTAAGTGCAACACCCGAAAGTGAACACAAAGAAGCCCATGACGCTTTCCTCGTGTAGAATGAAGTCACCACAACACACATTCAAACGGAGGAAATCTCATGAGCTACACCCATCTTACCACAACGGGACGCGTGAAAATAGAGATCTATCTGGAGCTCGGGATGTCCATCCGGTCCATCGCGAGACGACTCGGGCGACAGCCCTCGACCGTCTCGCGGGAGATCAGACGAAACCCCGGCTATGAATCGGGACGTGCGCAGAGGCGCTACGAGAAGGCGAAGACCAACTGCGGTGCCAAGACGAAGCTCGACGACACGATACGCCGGACGATCGTCGAGAAGCTGCGTGCGACCTGGTCCCCGGAACAGGTCGTGGGATGGCTCTTCAACGGAAAACTCGCCTTCTCCACCATCTACCGCTGGATCTATTCGGGACGAATCGGCGTGCCGGTGTATTTCGCCGACCCGTACGCATCGTGGCAACGGGGGAGCAACGAGAACGCCAACGGGCTCCTCCGCGAGTTCTTCCCGAAAGGAACGGACTTCGCGCAGGTGGCGCGCGACGAACTCGCGGACGCGCTCGCCAAGATCAACGGGCGACCGAGAAAGTGCCTGGACTGGAAAAAGGCACACGAGGCCTTTGCCGAGGAAGTGTTGCGCTTAATTTGACAAACCGTCAAACAAAAAAACCAGGCCGACAAGCCTGGTTTTTATTGATTGTATTAAGAGAAGAACGGTTTGTACTCGCGACGTTCATGCATGACGGACACCCATTGAAGCGTCGTGAACTCTTCGAGTACCCATTCACCGTTGAAGCGTCCGAGACCAGAGTTTTTCTCGCCCCCGAACGGCATGTGCGGTTCATCGTTGACCGACTGATCGTTGACGTGAATCATGCCAGTTTCGACTTTTCGTGCAAAATTGGTTGCACGGTAAACCGAGCCATGAACGGCACCGCTCAATCCGTACGGTAATTCGTTCGAAAGACGAACAGCCTCTTCGTCATCTTTAAACGAAAGGATGACCGCGACAGGACCGAATATTTCGTTTTTCGCGAGCGGCATGTCATTCGTGACGCCACTGAGGACGGTCGGTTCGAGGACGTTGCCGTCCGCTGTCCCGCCAGTATGAACGGTCGCACCGGCATCAACCGTTTTCTCGATTTGGTCTAAGATGCGATCGACTTGATCGTGGTCGATGAGCGGGCCGACTTGCGTATCTTTTTCATTCGGGTCACCCGCTTTCAACTGTTTAACGCGCTCGACATAACGATCCACGAACTCGTCATGAATCGATTCGGCGACGAGGATTCGGTTCGTCGACATACAGATTTGTCCTTGGTGGAAGAACTTGCTGTAGACGGCTGATTCGACGGCACGGTCAAGGTCGGCATCATCGAGCACGACGAACACGTTATTTCCCCCGAGTTCAAGTGCTGTTTTCTTCAACAAACGACCTGCCTTTTCTGCAATCCCTTGACCAACCTCAGTCGAACCTGTGAACGAGATGAGACGTGGGATTGGGTGTTCGACGATGGCGTCCCCGATTTCAGACCCTCGTCCGACGACAACGTTGAGCACACCTTTCGGAAGTCCTGCTTCTTCGAAGAGGGATGCGAATAGGAGACCACCTGTGACCGGTGTCGCCGTGGCCGGTTTGACGACGACCGTATTCCCGGTTGCAAGAGCTGTCACGATTGAACGGACAGCCAAGTGGAATGGGAAGTTCCATGGGCTGATGATGCCGATGACCCCAAGTGGTTTGCGATATACCCGGTTCTCTTTATTCGGAACAATCGAAGGTTTGATGAGCCCGTCCATACGGAAAGGGAACGTCGCGGCTTCTTTGATGATGGCCATTGATGCGGCGAACTCACTCTCTGCTTTGATACGTGTACTACCGGACTCTTTCACGAGCCAGTCGACGATAAAGTCTTTGTTGTCCATCGTCAGCTGGGCAAACTTCTCAATCAACTCACGTCGTGCTTGTGGAAGCATGTCGGCCCAGTCCGTCTGAGACGCTTTGGCTGCTTCATAAGCACGATTCAAGTCCTCTTCATCCGCTGATTGAATCGAGAAGAGCGTCTCGTTCGAGAACGGATTGACGTTGTCGATCGACTTTTCACTTGATCCATTTACCCACTCACCATTGATGTACATGTTCGTAAAATCTGTATGCATATTTGAACACTCCTTTGTTTTTTCTTCACCATAAGAAGTATTCACTTGTTTTAGAAAAATAAACATATCAATGTATTGGATTTGGTAAACTTGAATCAAGTAAATTCAACAAGTTTAGGAGCAGACGATGAAAACTTGCTGTGTGAGTTTATTCCTCTTCGTGCCTTGGGCATTTTTTGTGGCGGCAATGGATTATGTATGGGGTTTTCCATTTGGATATTTGATTGTACCGGTGATCATTTGGTGGGTAACGAAGCAATCTTTGAGACATTTACGAATACGCTTTGTATTAGCTTCCTTGCTTGGATCGTATGGTGTGTCGGTTTATTTGGCCTACTTGTTTGAGAACGATTGGAGATACTTCTTCAAGCCGTTAAATCTTATGGGGATTGTTCATATGTGGTCGGTCGTGATATTGATTGGGGTACTCGTGATATTGATTAATTATGGAGCTCAAAAATCAAACCAGTCATCTAATAGACATTGAGAGGGGGATACGTCATATCTCCCTTTTTTGATGTTCGTTTCTACTTCCTGTACAGTTAGACGAAGAGAGGGGTTAGAAAGAAATATGAAACGTTATGAAGCGATTTTATTTGATATTGATGACACGCTACTAGATTTTAAACAAAGTGAACATGTCGCCTTGGGACAGTTACTTGCATCCTACAACGTGCGGATGACGGATGAGGTGAAGTCGCGTTATGTCGACATCAACACGGGTCTATGGCGCGCATTTGAGCGTGGCGAAGTAGATCGTGAAGAAGTACTCATCGGTCGTCACACGAAACTGTTTGATTCGCTCGGACTCACGGTGGACGGTCCGCAGGTCGAACAGCAGTATCGGGACTACTTACATGCAGGCGTACACATGATTGAAGGCGCGTTAGAGATTGTCCAAACGCTGAGCGCGCACTATCCACTCTATATCGTCACAAACGGTGTGACAGAGACGCAATTCAAACGGCTAGAGTCATCGGGACTATTGCCGTACTTCCAAGACGTCTTCGTATCGGATGCGACCGGCTCGCAAAAACCGATGAAACCGTTCTTTGACTACGTCTTCGACCGAATCCCGAATGTAGAGCCAGAGAAGGGCTTAATCATCGGCGACTCAGTCACGGCAGACATCGCCGGTGGGCGGATGTATGGTTTGGATACTTGCTGGTTCAATCCAAACGAAGTGGCCGCGACGATCGAGTCAACGTATGAGATTCGACATTTAAACGAGTTGAAATCGCTACTCTAAGTTCAAGCTGGATTGAGTGAATGAGCTGGCAAGCGATTTGGTAGTTGAGCAAGTACTTCCGGATAGAGCGTGACGTCTTGAAGACGGTCAAGCTTTTGCCAACGATAAATCAGGTGATCTCCTTCGGGTCCATAGAAGTCTCCGTCTTGGAGCGGGAGGTCACCATTTACATAAAAGTATAGTCCAATCTCATGAAACGGCTGGTCATTATAGGTAAACAAGTTCTCGTGCACGAAGGCGAATGAGGTATCTGTCACACGCATGTTCAATTCTTCATGTAACTCGCGTGCGAGAGCCATGGCAGCCTCTTCACCGAGCGTGACGCGACCGCCGGGTAATGCCCAAAAGTCATCCCGGACGTTTCGGTGAATCAATACGTGACCGTCTTTCACAAAAATACCGGCAACGCGGTAATTGAAAACGCCGTGTTCAGTAGGAAATACGAGATCCATCTATATCACTTCCAATCATTGTAATCTGTTCTAGTATACCTGAAGGAGGGATCATATGTTTCAACCACATACGCAATATCGAGATGAAGATTTCCGTGACGTGACACTCCGTGACGAAGAACTGTCACACATCACGTTCGAGAACTGTCGCTTCACATACGTCGATGCGACGGAACTACAGACGGAGCGCTGTCAGTTCATCAACTGTGATTTCACGGATTCGAAATGGAATGCATCCCGTCATGTCGGGAGTTCATTTTTGAACTGTCAGTTTCATGGTGCCAACTTGTTCACGAGTGAGTTTGAACAATGTAAAATGACCGGGTCATCTTTTGAAGAAAGTCAGTTTGAAGGCGTCCTTGTAACAGAGGGGGACTGGTCGTTCGTCAACCTTCGTCACGTGTCGCTCAAAAAAATGGATTGGTCCCACGTACGATTGGTTGAGGCGGACCTGTACGGTGCCGATTTGACCGAAACCATTTGGCATCAGGCCGATTTGACCCGTGCGACACTCCAACATGCGGTGTGCCGTGGTGCCGACTTCAAAGGAGCAATCGTCGATGGGGTTGATTTTTCGAACGTGACGTTACAACAAACAAAACTAGACGCGATGCAGGCGATTCAAGTCGCGCGCTCATTGGGGGCGATTGTAGAATGAAACCAGAACAAATCATTGAACAGTTGATTGCGTTCGCAAAAGAACGTGAGCACATTCGAACGGTCGTCTTGAACGGCTCACTCGTCAATCCGAACATCCGACCAGACCCGTACCAGGATGTCGACCTTGCCTTTTATGTGGAAGACGTCCGAGCGGTTGCGGCCGATCGCTCATGGATTGACACATGTGGAGAGGTCTTGATCATGCAGACACCTGAAACGACTGATCCCGAACGACATATAACGTTTTTAGTGCAATATGTGGACGGACATCGGATTGATTTGACGATTCGAAGTGTGGATCAACTTGAAACCATGCTTGAAGCCGACTCGCTCAGTCAAATAATCTTTGACCGAGATCATCATCCGGTCGTAACGCCGTCAGACATGTCGTATCGTGTGAAACGTCCGTCTGCTGACGAGTATTCGGCATGTTGGAATGAGTTTTGGTGGGTGTCACTTTATGTTGTCAAAGGAATCAAGCGACACCAGGTGTTATACGCGCTCGACCACCTCGATATCATGCGGAACATGCTCCGGCAGATGATGGAATGGAACATCGGCTATGCGACGGACTTCTCCGTGAATCTCGGAAAGTCTGGTGACGGGATCCGCGACCACTTGCCAGAAGAGTTATGGGAGATGCTCACGGCGACATACGCTTCCGCTGAGCTGAGTGCCATCGAAGACACGCATGATCGGTTGCAGTCGCTCTTCTTTTTTTGTGCACAACGTGTCGCCGAACAAGGAGATTTCGTGTTTCGAGAAGAGGAAGCGAGACGCGTTCGTGCCGCATGTGCAACACTTCGACATTCAAACGATTAATGACGGCGAGAGCCGGGAAACGCTCCTTATAGAGAAAGGAGCGTTTTTTCATGAATCCATACACGACATTTATTGCCCTACTTGTTGGGAGTCTGGTCCTCTTTGTCGGCATTCGTTTAAAGAAATGGCCGATTATTTTGGTTGCGATGCTTCCCCTTGGTCTCGTGGCATTTAATATGTTTTTACTCATCACGGGACGATAGGAAGATTTTCACTTGTCTTTTTGATAAATCGATTTGATGAAGAAGGCACTCGGTAACAAAATACCGATGGCGCCTTCGATGATAGCGAATAATCGGGTTAAACCGACCGGTAACAAATCACCAAATCCGATGGACAGTAAAGTGACCCCGCTGAAATACAGGAGGTTTTCCCAAGTCGGTTCGACGGCATTCATGGATTCGAGTGAAGTCACGAGAATGACTGAATCACGAGACAGTGCATAATAAATCAATGTGAATCCTAACATGACACCGAATAGGCTGACGAACAACTGAGTGAACAATCTTCCATCAAATCCTGTTTGCTTGTACGTTCGACGTTTGAAAAACCAAAATACGTTCAAACTGATGAACAGTAAGGCAATCGTCAATAAAATGGTATTCAATCTCTACACATCCTTTTCAGTACGAACAGAGTCACTTACCCATTCCCGTAACGAAGAATAGGAAACGGAATCAGAAAAGGTTTGCAATTGATGAAAAGATTGATAGAATGTGGTCGAAGACGACTGAATTTCATAATGTTTGCCACTAGGGGAGTCGCGTCACGCGGCTGAGATGGACATGGTCCAGACCCTTCGAACCTGATCTAGTTCACGCTAGCGTAGGGAAGTGGGCGAGACGACTCATATGGCTTTTACCTAGATATGACTGTTCGAGACGCCGCTTCCGTTATGGGAGGCGGCGTCTTTTTATCAGTTTATAAGGGGGAGTTAGTATGAAATTTACAGATCACTTACGTCAAGAGGCGGATGGATTGTTTGAGGCAAGCTTTCATCACCCATTTGTTCGTTCACTTGGAGAAGGGACGCTCGATGAGAAGAAATTCAGACATTACGTCATGCAAGACTCATACTATTTGAATCAGTTTTCAAAAGTGCAGGCCAAAGGGGCAACCCTCGCTCCGACGATGGAACTATCGAGCCGCTTTTTGACGCATGCGCTACACACGATTGAGGCGGAACTCTCCCTTCATCGAGAGTTCTTTACGATGCTCGACGTGACGGATGTCGAATTGGCGACCTTTGAACCGGCACCGACCGCTTATGCGTATGCGCTCCATATGCAACAGGCAGGACCGACACTCGGGGACGTGCTGGCATCGATTCTTCCATGCTACTGGGTGTATTACGAGATTGGTGAACGTCTGAAAGACAAGCGTCCGGACCATCCGATTTATTCGGCCTGGATTGCGACATACGGCTCTGAATGGTTCCGCGAACTGGTGGAAGAGCAAATCGATCGGTTGGATGAACTGGCTGGTCAAGCGACGGAAGAGGAACGTGTACGTTATACGAAACTGTTCTTGAAGAGTTGCTATTACGAAGTCGCTTTTTGGGAAATGGCTTGGACGCTTGAGTCGTGGTCATTGTCGCAGGAGGTCAACCAATGAGACATGAGATTTGGAATGAGATTCGACAGCAGGCTCCGTTGATTCACAACATCACGAACACGGTTGTGGCGAATTTTTCAGCGAATGGACTGCTCGCCATCGGCGCCTCTCCAGTGATGGCAGACGCGATTGAAGAAGTAGCGGAGATGACATTCGTGAGCGATGCGCTCGTGTTAAATATCGGGACACTTGGAACAATGACCGAAGCGACGATGATTCGTGCAGGGCAGGCGGCGAATGAAGCCGGATGTCCCATTGTCCTCGATCCAGTCGGAGTCGGAGCGACGTCATTTCGTCGAGATGTGGTCGAACGCATTATGCGTCACGTTCGTGTGTCGGTCATTCGAGGGAATGCAGGAGAGATTGCGACATTGATTGGTGTCGATTGGGCGGCTCGTGGTGTCGATGCGGGTGACGGTGCATGCGAGCCGAGACAATTGGCGCTTGAAGCAGCGAAACGATACGGATGTGTCGTGGCCGTGACTGGAAAAGAAGATATGGTCAGTGACGGACATGTCGTCATGGAAGTCCGCGGTGGGACGAAACGGATGACTGAGACGACTGGTACAGGGTGTTTACTGAGTGCGGTGGTCGGGGCTTGCTTAGCAGTCGAAAAGAATGCCCTTAAAGCGACGGTGACCGCCATGTCAGGCTACGCCTATTGTGGGGAGCTAGCGAGTGAACGGGCAGAAGGGCCGGGAGACTTCCCGATTCACTTTTTAAATGCACTCCATCAATTGACGCAATATACCATCCCGACGAATCGAATCGAGGTGTCGACATCATGAGACCGCAAGTATTGACGATTGCAGGATCTGATTCAGGGGGCGGAGCTGGGATTCAAGCCGATCTAAAAACGTTTCAAGAGCTCGGTGTGTTCGGGACGAGTGTGTTGACTGCGATTACCGCCCAAAACACACTTGGGGTTCATGGAATCGAGGCGATTTCCACGGAAATGATCATCCAACAAATTGATGCGGTAGTGGATGATCTTAACATCACCGCCTGTAAAACCGGGATGTTGGTGGATGCGGAGCGGATTGAAGCGGTAGCCGTAGCACTTGAACGTCATCGTTTCCAACATGTCGTCGTCGATCCGGTCATGGTGGCGAAAGGTGGCGCTTCCTTGTTGCAAGTTAGTGCAGTCGAAGCACTGCGCACGAAGCTGCTACCACAGGCGACCATCGTGACCCCGAATATTCCTGAAGCAGAAGTGCTGGCAGGAATGGAAATTCGAACCGAGGCAGACCGTATGAAAGCCGCACAGGCGATTCGAGCACTTGGTGTCGATACCGTCATTATCAAAGGTGGGCATACGGATGATTTGGAAGCCGTTGATTTGATTATGAGCGAGACTGAAACGTTCTGTGTAAAAGCACCTCGAATCCAAACGAAAGATACGCACGGGACGGGATGTACGTTCTCTGCCGCATTGACGGCCGAACTAGCGTATGGGAAGACACTACGCCAAGCCGTCGTAGATGCGAAGCAGTTTATTCATCAGGCGATTGCACATGGATTATCGATTGGACAGGGGCATGGACCGACGAATCATTGGGGACATCGTTTAGCGAAAGAAGAGGTGATTACCGTTGACGTTCTGTACGAAACAAGCGCTCGCTAAGCAGCTTCGCCTTTATTTTGTGTGTGGAACGACGGACGCGTCCGATTTGGTGGCGACCGTCAAAACGGCACTTCGATGTGGTGTGACATGTTTTCAATTTCGCGAAAAAGGTAAAGATGCATTGTATGGAGATAAAAAAGAAGCGATGGCAAGGACGCTCCAACGTCTGTGTCGAGAAACGGGTGTTCCGTTCATCATCAATGACGACGTCGACTTGGCGCTCGCGATTGACGCGGATGGCATTCACGTCGGACAAGACGACTTACCTGCCAAACAGGTTCGAGAACGGCTAGGACCAGATAAATGGTTGGGGGTGTCTGTCCATACGATGGAGGAAGTCAGAACGGCTCTTCCATTTGCAGATTATGTCGGCATTGGTCCGATTCATGAGACGCAAAGTAAACTGGATGCAGGACATGTGCGTGGCACGGAACTGATTCAACAAGTTCGCCATCACTATCCACTGCTTCCGATTGTGGGGATCGGAGGTATTCGTCCAGAGCATGTGCCTTCAATCATTCGTGACGGGGCAGACGGCGTTGCCGTCATTTCTGCCATTGCTTCTGCACCGGATGTAGCAACGGCTACCCGGCGTTTCGCTTGTCTCTGAATTCATTTTTGAGGAGGAAGACAGATGAACGTATTTGTAATCGGTGCAAACGGTCAAATTGGCCATCAATTGGTGGAGAAGTTACACAAGGAAGGAAAGCATCACGTCACGGCGATGGTGCGTAAAGAAGAACAACTCGAGGATTTTAAGTCAAAAGGGTACAATGCGGTACTCGGTGACCTCGAAGGTTCAGTAGATGATTTGCAAAAAGCGATTGATGGAATGGATGTTATCGTATTCGCGGCAGGTTCTGGTGGAAGTACTGGAGCAGACAAGACACTCTTGATCGACCTAGACGGTGCAGCGAAGAGTATCGAAGCAGCACAAGCGAACGGGAACATCAAACACTTCGTCATGGTCAGTGCCTTGAAAGCAGAGGATCGCTCAGCTTGGCCAGATTCGATGAAGCCGTACTACGTAGCGAAGCATCATGCAGATCGTTTACTCGAACAGAGTGGACTCACGTACACGATTGTTCGTCCGGGTGCATTGACAGATGATGCGGGAACGGGCAAAGTGAACACGAAATTCGAGGGAAGTGGAGAGATTCCACGCGAAGACGTCGCATCATTCTTGGTGCATGTCCTTCATAACCATTCAAACGTGCAGAACAAAGCAATTGATTTGATCAAAGGGGATACCCCAATCGAAGAAACGCTATAAGTGTGTGACATCAAAAACGGGATGAGAAAACCATCCCGTTTTTTGTCGCGTTAAAGAGGGAAAAGAACGCAGGATAACGAAATAGAAGAATACGAACAGGTGAGGAGGTTCCGCATGACCGAGATGTTCATTTATTTAGCGGTCTATTTGTTGCCGTCATTTTTACTCGGCTTTTTAGCACTCGATGTCTTTCAACGAAATCCGAATAAAGTCGAGCATCGTTTGCTGAGCCTGTTTGTGTTCGGTTATTCGATGCTCTTCTTGGCTGAATTTGTCCGCCATCTATCGCCGATTGAATATAGTCCGGCACTCATTGCCTATTGGTTTGGGAACGCCGGGATTTTCATTTTTATCTTCTCTGTTCATTTCATATTGAGCATCACAGGCGTCGGCGCGAAGGCACCGAAGTGGCTCTATCCCTGGGTCGTGTACTTACCTCTGATTCCCGTCATATTAACGTATATCCGGCGAGAGAACATCATCAACAGTCAACAGTTTGAGCAAGTGGGGATATGGATTTATCCCGAGTTCAATTCATCGTATTTAACTACGTTGACCGTCGGTAACATCTTTCACATCTTGATCATCGGGCTCATTTTTTATGCCCTCAAACGTGCAGAACGAAGAGAACACCAACGCGTATTGCGCATGCTTTTTTGGACTGCGAATGCCGTACTAATATGGGATATTGTATTCGGCTACTTTCAATTTCGTGGGTTGATCCCACCCTATTCATACATGTATGGGGGGCTTGTTTGGGCGGTAGCATTGGTCATTGCGATGAATCGTTTAGACTTCTTAACCTCTTACGTAAAACGATATGGGACACTTTATAATTTAAATCCATCCGCCATCTTGTTGATTGACCCCGATGGAAAAGTAGAAAGTGCGAATCCGGCCGCGCGCACGCTATTTCATACTGTCCGTGTCGTGAATGAACGGTTTATCGATTTGTTGCCAGAAAAGAAAAAAGCAGAGTGGATGGAACACTACAGCCAACATTTTCGGACACGTAAAAAGTTTATAGAGTTCGAAACGAAGATTATGACAAAGTCTGGGCAAGAGCTTTACGTCGTCATCGATGGTGATTTTGTCGATATCGACCGCACGATTCACGGGATGATTATCATTCGGGATGTCCACTCGTTCAAAGAGGCCGAGCAAACAATCCGATTCTTTGCCTATCATGACCCACTGACGAAGCTGGCCAACCGACGTGCATTTTATGAACGAGCAGACCAGGTGTTGCTTAGTTCCTCGATGCTGTCGTTATTGATTATTGATTTGGACGGTTTTAAAGCAGTCAATGATACGTACGGTCACCAGATTGGAGATCATTTCTTAACTCATTTGGGTGGATTGTTGGAAGCTTCGACACGAGACGTTGGCTTGGCCTCTCGTGTTGGCGGGGATGAGTTTTATATTTATTTGGTGGATTTAACGGAATCGGAAGTGCGCGACTTTATTCATACACTTCAGATGACGTTAAATCAAAACCCGTACCAAACGTCCGATGTGTCGATTCCGATCCGGGCGAGTATTGGGGTCAGTCATGCTCCCGACCAAGGAACAAATTTAGACACATTGATTCATAAAGCGGATCAGGCGATGTATCAGATCAAGCAGGACGGAAAAAATGATTATGCCATCTATGACGAGGCGTTACATGGACCTAAATAAAGGGAAAATAGAAGTGTTTGATTATGGAAAGGAGGATGCAACATGTCAGAAAGACCGTTAGTGACGATGCGCGCCGAGGGAGAAGCCGGAGGCGTTAAGACGACTGTGCGTGTAGGCGAGCACACTCCATTTATCGTAGATGAGCCAGAACGACTCGGTGGAACGAACAAGGGACCGAATCCACTCGAGTATCTTCTCGGTGCCCAGTCGTCCTGTACGACCATTATGATTGCCTATGCCGCTCAGGATTTGAACTTTGAGTATGAAGGGGTCGAGTTCGTGACAGAAGGGACGCTCGATCCTCGAGGATTCCAAGGGATGGAAGGTGTCCGAACTTACTTTGAGTCGACACATATGAAAATCGTATTGGATACGACCGAATCAGATGAGCGAATCGAAGCATTAAGAAAGGCTGTCGAGGCACGTTGTCCGATTCACAATCTCATGCATGCAGCAGACGTAGCGATGACGGCAGAATGGATTCGGAAATAAGGATGGGGGCGACCTCATCTTTTTTACATAGGAAGTAAGAAAAGAATACGGAGGGAAGACGCATGCATCACCGACCGATGACGCGTGAATGGGCAGGTCAAATTCAAGAATGGACGTACGGAGCTCCTTATGACTTTTATAATCAACCGCCTTCTGAAGAGGGAGTCGCCGAGTTAATGACGTATCAGGCGATTGTAGAGGAGCATGAGCTGATTGGATTTTATTGCATCGGTTCCCCGGCTCAAGTGCCCAATTCGACATATCCATATTCGTCAGATTTCACGGACATCGGATTGGGGATGCGACCTGATTTGACGGGGAAAGGATATGGAAAATCGTTTGTGACATACGTCATGGAGAGAGCGATGGAACGGAGAAAACCGCTTCGCTTGACCGTCGCCTCCTTCAACGAACGAGCGATTCATCTATACGAAACGGTTGGATTTCGTACGATCACATCGTTCGAGCGAAATGAGATTCCGTTTCAAGTGATGGTACGCGATTAACCATATTTTTTCTGATGTGCCTTTTTACGTCGCAAATAATCCTCATCGGCACGAAGTTGATCCCAATATGTTTTGAAGATGCGGGCAGACTCTGCCTTCTCTTCGTCGATTTCGCGCTCATGGATGTCACCATCTTCTTTATATTTACGACCGCCTTTATAATTAGCATAGCGTCGGGCTCGTGTGTAACCCATTTGGATGAACTTTCGGGACATGTCCATCCCCACGAAATCGTCGTTCGCGCGATACGCTTCAAACAATTCCATGATTTCTTCGGCAGATTGCTTCGCAATCTCGGGCGTCTTGAATCGCCAATGAGGCAAAATTTCACTTTTATACGGTTCGACAAGTAGCACACCTTGTTCGCCACGACCGACCCGGTACAGTTCGGGTTGTTTTCGGAAGTCGATTTCATCAAAATTTAAATCATAGTCAAATGGCATGTTCATTCCTCCTCGCCTAACGTTTCCCATTAGGTCGGTCGAGGAAACAACTTGAAGGAAAAGGATGGGTTGATATGATCAAGATGGAGACAGAACGGTTGGTCTTAAGAGCATTTACGCTAGAGGATGCAGAGGATATGTATCATTATGCAAAAGATGAGCGAGTCGGACCGATGGCCGGTTGGGCACCTCATGAATCGATTGAAGAAACAAGGGACGTCATTCAACTGTTTATCGAGGAAGCAGATGTATGGGCTATCGTCTTGAAAGAGACCGGGCAAGTGATCGGTAGCATCGGGTTACACGACCGAAGACCAGACCCGTCGATTCAACATGATGCACAGCGTGAGATCGGTTATGTGCTCAGTCCAGATTTTTGGGGAAATGGTTACGTGCCAGAAGCCGTTCAGGCGATGATTCGATTCGGATTTGAAGCGTTAGGACTAGAACGGATTTGGTGCGGCTATTTCAGCTTCAATGACCAATCGCGACGCGTCGTTGAGAAGTGTGGGTTCACTTATGCGTTCACGAAAACACAAGAATTGACCCGGCTCGATGGACGAACGGTAGAATGTCTCGTCTATGTTCAACTAAATCCCACGTTCTCTACACATTGAAGCACGATTTCAATGTGTTTTTTCATGAAATCATAAAAATCTCTTGATATGTAACCGGTTACACATTAAGATGGTTTTGTAAGCGTTTCCAGAACGGAGGATGTCAAATGGCGACCATCAAACAAGTAGCAAAACATGCGAACGTCTCAGTGGCGACCGTATCACGCGTCATGAATAAAAGCGGATATGTGAGCGAAGAGGCGAAAGAAGCGGTCGAAAAGGCGATTGCGGAACTGAATTACGCGCCGAACCGAGTCGCACGTTCGCTCTATAAAAAATCGTCGAACTTGATTGGACTCATCATGCCAGATATCACGAACCCGTTCTTTCCACAGCTGGCTCGGGCGATTGAGGATGTCGCCAATCAACATGGGTATCAAGTCGTCTTATGTAACACGGATGAACAACTTGAAAAAGAACAGACGTATTTAGTCGCCTTGCAAACGATGCACGTCGATGGCCTGATTATTACAACAAATCATTCGCACAATCCGAATTATGAGACGTTGGATTTACCGATGGTCGCACTAGACCGAATCGTAAAAGCGGGGATCGACGCCGTTGTATCAGATGGATATGAGGGTGGAAAGTTGGCGGCCGACACGCTGTTACAACGTGGTGCGACACGACTAGCACACATTGCCGGACCGGATCATCTCAAAACGGTCAAACGCCGAACCGAAGGATTTGTCGAAGTAGCGGGAGAGAAGCTCGTCGGGATGACCGAATCCACGTTCACGTTCAAAGACGCATTGAAAGCGTCCCAAGAGCTGTTCGACCATGCTTGGCCATTCGATGGCATTTTCGCAGCGAACGATGTGATTGCAGCCGCCGTATTACAGGAAGCAGTCCGTCGAGACATTCGTGTCCCAGAAGAGCTACAGGTCATCGGATATGACGGAATCGAATTAGGCGAGATGACGTCTCCGCCGCTGACGACCATCGTCCAGCCAATCTATGAGATGGGACGACTCGCGACCGAGCGATTGCTCGATTTGATTGAGAAGAAAGACACACGACCGAGAGAAATGCTGTTACCGGTCACGTTACTTGAACGACACACGACAAAGCGGAAGGAGAGATAAAGAATGAAACGCATTGTTGTCATTGGCAGTATATCGATGGACCTTGTCGTCACGTCCGACAAACGTCCACAAGCTGGAGAAACGGTTATCGGTGAATCGTTCCGTACCGTTCCAGGGGGAAAAGGTGCGAACCAGGCAGTCGCTGCTTCCAAATTAGGCGGCACTGTTCAGATGGTCGGTTGCGTGGGAAGTGATCCGTTCGGACAACAGGTGGTTGAAAACTTCAAACGACACGATGTGGATGTCACACATGTTCAAATCATACCGGATGAAGTGACGGGTACGGCCCATATCGTATTGGCTGAGGAAGATAATTCGATCGTCGTCGTCCAATCGGCGAACAAACGAGTCGTTTTCACAGATGAGGAACTCGAACACCTTCTTGACGAGCAGGCATTCGTGCTCCTCCAACTCGAAATTCCAATCGAGACGGTAAAGCAAGTGACCTCTTACTGTAAAGCGAAAGGAATCCCAGTGCTGCTCAATCCGGCACCTTCTCAGCCGCTTCCACCAGAAGTGATTGAAGACGTCACATACTTGACGCCGAACGAACATGAGTGCCGTGACTTATTCAACGGAATATCCGTAGATGATGTTCTCAAACGCTATCCGAACAAGTTACTCGTCACGGAAGGCGTCCATGGTGTTCGATTCCACGACGGACGAGACGTGCGGCATGTGCCAGCCATCCGAGCAAACGTCGTCGACACAACAGGAGCTGGTGACACGTTCAACGGCGCGCTCGCTGTCTCCCTCATCGAACAAGATGATTTGGAGACGGCCGTACGGTTTGCCGTGGTCGCATCCGGCATGAGCGTCGAAGGCTTTGGGGCACAAGGTGGTATGCCGACACGGCAAGACGTACAACAACGATTGGAGCGCGTGTGATGAAAAAACAAGGAATTTTGAACAGTCATCTAGCAAAAGTCTTTGCCGACCTCGGGCATACAGATCGCGTCGTCATCGCCGATTGTGGGTTACCGATTCCAGACGGGGTCAAGCGGGTCGACCTCAGTCTCCGTATCGGCGATCCTTCCTTTCTTGAGGTGCTCGATGTCGTCGAATCGGATTTGGTCGTCGAGCGCATCACGATTGCCGAGGAAATCCTCACACACAACCCGACGATAGCGGATTCACTGAAAGAACGATACGCGAGCATCGACATGTGTTCACATGAAGATTTCAAACGAGAGGTCGCAAAAGCGAAAGTGGTCATTCGAACTGGAGAAGCGACACCTTACGCCAACGTCATCTTACACGCCGGGGTCATTTTTTAAGGGGGGATTCGATGCATATTCAGTTGAAAGGCATCCATAAGTCGTTCGGACCAGTCTCCGTCTTAAAAGGAGTCGATTTCGAACTGTTGCCTGGAGAAATTCATGCACTTATGGGCGAGAACGGGGCCGGAAAGTCGACATTGATGAAGGTGATGACCGGTCTGCATGCGCAGGATGAAGGTGAGATTCTCATCGACGGCGCGAAACGTCAATTCAAACACCCAAAAGAAGCGGAGCAAGAAGGCATCGCTTTCATCCATCAGGAGCTCAATATCTTACCGGAGATGACGGTGACAGAAAACTTATTTTTGGGTCGAGAGCTGACAGGACCGTTCGGGATGGTCAAACAGCAGGAGATGACAAGACGTGCTCGAGAATACTTGGCTGAATTGAACGTTTTCATGGATGTCGATGAAGTGGCACGCAATTTATCGGTCGGTCAGCAACAGATGATTGAGATTGCCAAGGCGCTCATGACAGATGCGAAGGTCATCGTCATGGATGAACCGACAGCCGCCTTGACGGATCGCGAAATCCAGGCGCTCTTCGCCGTGTCTCGTGCCTTACGAGATCAAGGCGTGTCCATCATCTATATCTCACACCGGATGGAAGAGATTTTTGACTTATGCGACCGAATCACGGTACTTCGGGATGGACAATCCATTTCGACTCGTACGATTCAAGACACCTCATTTGAGGAAACGGTGCGCGATATGGTCGGTCGCGAGATTGGGGAACGCTATCCGACACGTACCGCTACACTTGGGGACGTCGTGCTCGAGGTGGATGATTTAATCGGTAACCGGTTCCACAACGTCTCGTTCAACGTCCGTGCCGGAGAAATTATCGGGTTTTCCGGATTGATGGGAGCGGGACGGACCGAGGTGATGCGTGCCTTATTCGGAGCAGACACCCACAAAGGGGGAGTCATCAAACTGAACGGGCAACCGATTCGAATCAAAACTCCGACCGACGCCATCAAGCACGGCATCGCGTTTTTGACAGAGGACCGAAAAGGGGAAGGCTTACTCCTCGATTTCTCCCTAAGAGAAAACCTGTCGCTCCCGACACTCGATAAACGAGCAAAAGGGTCTGTCATCTCGAAGCAACAGGAGGAGACGTTCGCCGAGACATACTTACAAAAATTGCGGGTCAAACATCATTCGATGGAACAAAAAGTGAAGTCGCTGTCTGGTGGGAATCAACAGAAGGTTGTGCTCGGTAAATGGTTAGGTGTCGAACCGGACGTCTTGATTTTGGATGAACCGACCCGAGGCGTCGACGTCGGTGCTAAGAAAGAGATTTACAATATCATGAGCGATCTCGCGGAATCAGGCGTCGCCATCATCATGGTCTCTTCTGATTTACCGGAAGTACTCGGGATGAGCGATCGGATCGTCGTCATGCGAGAAGGTGTGGTGACCGGGACGCTCACGAAAGATGAGGCGACACAGGAAAAAGTAATGACGTATGCGACAGGAGGGCAATGATATGGAATTGAAAGCAACGACCGGACTGAAGCGCCCGGGTCGACTCGGATGGGGGCAAAAATTAGGACCGCTGTTTGGTCTGCTCGTCATCGTTGTCGTCGTGACGGCGCTCGAACCAGGATTTTTATCATTAAATAATATCTTCAACGTACTCCGCCAAGTGTCGATCAATGCCTTGATTGCCTTCGGGATGACATTCGTCATCTTGACAGGTGGGATTGATTTATCGGTCGGGTCGATTTTAGCGCTCGCCTCTGCATTAGTGGCAGGCATGATGGTGGATGGTCAACATGCCGTCATGGCCGTTGCACTCGGCTTGATTGCAGGTGCCGTTCTCGGGGCCTTTAACGGGGCGGTCATCACGTACGGGAAAGTGGCACCGTTCATCGCGACATTGGCTACGATGACCATTTATCGGGGCTTGACGCTCGTCTATACAGACGGACGACCGATTACGGGTCTCGGGAATTCCGGTTGGTTCGAGATGCTCGGACGCGGCTACTTTTGGATCATTCCAGTACCGGCATTGACGATGCTACTCGCATTCGGTGTCCTGTATTTCATCTTGAAGAAGAGGACATTTGGTCGTCACACGTACGCAATCGGTGGAAATGAAGAAGCGGCAAAATTAATGGGGATTGGCGTCAATAAAGTCAAAATCATGATCTACTCTCTATCCGGTATGCTTGCGGCACTCGCCGGCATCATCTTGACATCGCGCCTTAATTCCGCACAACCGACGGCAGGAACATCATACGAACTCGATGCCATCGCAGCGGTCGTTCTCGGGGGAACGAGCCTAGCGGGTGGTCGAGGTTGGATTGTCGGGACGTTGATCGGGGCACTGATCATCGGAACGCTCAACAACGGATTGAACCTTCTCGGCGTATCATCTTTCTTCCAACTCGTCGTAAAAGGTGCAGTTATATTGTTTGCAGTATTGCTTGATCGTCGACAAAACGCGTAACACGCGAAAGGGGAAAACGGAACATGAAAAAATGGACAGCTTGGCTACTCGCACTGACAATGGTACTGATGGCAGCTTGCTCGACTGAACAACCGGGGTCATCGTCTGAAACGGAAACGAAAGATAGCGATTATGAAATCGGCTTATCGATCTCAACATTGAACAACCCGTTCTTCGTCGCACTGAAAGAAGGCGCAGAAGAACAGGCGAACGAAATGGATGCGACGTTGACGGTAGCGGACGCGCAAAACGACGCGGCGAAGCAAGTGAATGACGTCGAAGATATGATTCAAAAGGGGATGGATTTGATTCTCATCAACCCGACGGATTCAGAAGCGGTCGGCGCGGCAGTACAGGCAGCAAACGATGCGGGCATTCCCGTCATCACGGTAGACCGTAACGCTGAAACAGGGGACGTCGTCGCCCACGTGGCATCAGATAACGTCGCAGGTGGACAGTTGGCGGGTGACTACATGGTCGAACTCGTAGGCGAAGGGCAAAAAGTCGTCGAGCTCGAGGGGATTCCAGGAGCGTCTGCGACACGTGACCGCGGACAAGGATTCAACGAAGCCATCGATGGGAAATTGGAAGTCGTGGCAAAACAATCGGCAAACTTTGACCGTGCAGAAGGATTGACGGTCATGGAGAACATCCTACAGGACAATAAAGACATCGTCGCTGTATTCGCACATAACGATGAGATGGCACTCGGTGCCGTTCAAGCACTCGAAGCGGCTGGAATGAGTGACGTGAAAGTCATCGGATTCGATGCGACAGACGATGCCGTCAAAGCGGTCGAAGGTGGGACGATGGCAGCAACGGTTGCCCAAAAACCAGCTGAGATTGGGAAGTTGGGTGTAGAAGCGGCAATCAACCACCTGAAAGGTGAAACAGTAGAGGAAAACATTCCGGTCGAACTCGAATTAATCAAATAAGTAAGTAGAAACCTCACGATGCCTTGATTTCGGGTAGAGCTCGTGAGGTCATTTTTATTTATATGGGGAAATGAGAAATTGTGTATCGTTGTTCATATATTTTAAAGAGTACTGCACTTCTATTAAAATGACGGTTTCGCTTGCTTTTAACATATGTGCTTTTCCGCGTTGAATTGAGATGGCATTGGTCGGTCTTACCTCAAATGATTCTCCATCAATCGTCACGATTGCTGTGCCTTGGAGAATCGTCCAAATTGTATCGGTCTCTTCATGATAATGGTAACTGAGTTCTTTCCCTGCTTGAACGAGCATGCGACGTGTCACACTGTGATGCCCATCGGCGAGTGTCTCATGATGGATGACTTCCGACTGCCCCCATCGCTTCCATTTGAATTTTGGATAGTCGTCGGATGAGGCGAGATAATCTTTCAGCTGCGGGGTCGCCTCTTTCTTCGAGACGAGAATTCCATCCGCGTTGACGGCGACGACAAGGTCTTCTAGCCCAATCCCAATCAAAGGAAGGTTCAATTCATTGATCACATGTGTGTTCGTCGATTCGAACAGTTCGACTTGACCGTGAGTTGTGGACGTCATTTCTTCAGTCAATGTGTTCCATGTTCCTAAGTCTTTCCAATCGCCATCGTAGCGGTGAACGAATACCGACTCTGCATGTTCGACAACGGCATAGTCAAACGAAGTCTTTTCTAATTCGTCATAGCGTGAAGTGAGGTCTGAATAAGTTGTCGGTAAGTTTCGTTCTGCTAGTTCATCAAGTAACAGATGTAACTTGCAAGCAAAGATTCCACAGTTCCAAAGGGCACCTTGTCCAATCAACTGTTCTGCTACATCGACGGTCGGTTTTTCCTGAAATAGGCGAACCGAGGACATTTGGGCCGTCTCGTCTGGAACGATATATCCGTATTTTGATGTCGGATGAAGGGGTGTGACCCCAATTAGATGCAAAGCATCATCGTTCGCTTGGACTGCTTCATCGACTTGAGGGAAATATTCAAAGAAGCGGAGGTCGACGTAAGCATCGACCGGCATCACAAGTACCGTTTCATCCAGAGGCACATGTTGCTCGTTTAAATAGCTTGCCCCGAGAACGATAGCGGGAAATGTATCACGACGAGTTGGTTCGGAAATGATATTAGTATCTGTACCAACTTGATGAATGACACAATCTTTTTGCTGAACATTTGTGATAATGAAAGCGTTAGTGTCTAAATCTTGTGTTTTTAGTTGATTATAAACTCTCTCAAGCATTGATTGTTTCGTTCCACCTCTGCTAGGCAATAAACGAATGAATTGTTTGGCATTCGAATTGTTCGAAAGTGGCCATAGTCTTTTTCCATCACCGCCAGATAATAATAGAATCTTCATCGAATGTCCTCTCTTCAAATAGAGTTTCTCATCTATTTCGCCAAACGTCAGACTATCCCTGTCTAATCAAAAAAGAGACAGCCGATTCCGGCTATCTCTTTACGATATAGGACGAAGCAATGCACGAACGGGGCTTCCATCCCCTTCGACGAGTGGGAGCGGAACGGCATTCAAGTCATAATCTCCCGGTAAGATATTGTCTAAAACGAGTCCCTCTAGGATATGCACACCATTTCGTGCTAATGCGTGATGGGCGTCCATCTCTTTACTGTCAATCGCATCAACGGACGGTAAGTCGAGTCCAATCAAGAAGATTCCGAGTTCTCCGAGAAGATTGGCAAGAGAAGGTGTCAGTTCAGGGATCGTCTCGGGGAAGACGCTCTTATCGGGCCAACCATCCGTTTTTAAGATGAGGCGTTCCACCCCAGTCAAATCGTGACCATCCAAATCAGATGATTCAATCTTTGCCTTATGCGGTAGATGAATCACACGGGCTGGTCCGATATATACGGACGGATCGAGGTCAATCACGCGCTTCCCATGGTCGTCAAAATGAAACGGTGCATCGATGTGGGTCCCGAGATGTAAACTCAATGTCATCTTCCCGACATTGACGGAACCACTCTCTGCCATCGGCCACGCGATTTCATACGAAAATTTTGTATCTCCCGGCCATGTCGCAACATCGGCATGAAGTGGCTGTGATACATCAATCCAAGTCATTGCATTCAGCTCCTCTTATAGTGATGTCCGGACCGTCCAAAGCTCTGGGAAGAAGCGATGATCGAGCACGCGACGCAAGTAGTTCACGCCAGACGAGCCGCCTGTCCCCATCTTCTGTCCGATGATGCGTTCCACGGTACTCATGTGGTTAAAGCGCCACATCTGTTGCTGACTCCCGATATCGAGTAGCTTTTCACCGAGCTCATATAAGTCCCAATACGTATCGACATCTCGATAGACTTCGACCCATGCCTTCTCGACACTTTCATTCCATTCCCAATCCTGGGTGACATCACGTTCGAGCACGCTCGCATCAATCGATAGACCCCGACGATGCATTTCGCGGACCGTCACATCATAAATGCTAGGAGCCTGTAGCGAGCCTTCGAGTAATGGATACAATTTTTTATCGTGTGCGTAAACACTGAGCGTCCGTGCGTTTTTGAAGCCGAGTGCGAATTCGATCTGTCGGTTTTGGTAAGACTGAAAACCAGAGGACGAGCCGAGTTGGTCTCGGAACTCTAAATACTCGGCCGGTGTCAACGTCGCGAGGACGCCCCATGACTGGATGAGTTGCTGCTGAATCTTCGAGACGCGGGCGAGCATCTTGAACGAACGCTCGAGCTCCCCGTTCGTGATGGCCGCCGTGGCTGCTGTCAATTCATGCAAGATGAGCTTCATCCACAACTCGCTCGTCTGGTGGATGATGATGAACAGCATCTCATCGTGATGGTCGGAAAGGCGATGCTGACTCGATAAAATCGGGTTGAGCTGGAGATAGTCCCCATACGACATGTCTTTTGAGAAATCCGTTTGAATCGATTTTTCTACTTTATGTTCCGTGCGTTCACTCATGACAGTTCCCCCTTATGCGACCACTTCGCGGACGTTCTCGAACGCCTCATATTCTTTGTCATCCATGATTTTCTTCAACGTCACGATCACGTCATACACGTCGGTAAACGTGTTATACAATGCGACCGGTGCGAGACGAATGATGTTCGGTGCCCGAAAATCTGGGATGATGTGATGTTTCTTCAATGCCTTACAGATACGTGCCGCCTCCGGATGCTCGAGGCTCAAATGAGCGCCACGCTGTCGTGTGTCCGTCGGGCTACCGATGAAGAATCCGTGTGGTGCGAGCATCTCTTCGATCAAGTCCATCATATACGTCGTGAGCGCGAGTGATTTTTGGCGAATCGCTTCCATCCCGACCTCGTTGAACATCTCAAGCGCGCCAAGCTGAGGGGCAAGACTCATAACGTGTGGTGTTCCGATTTGGAATGCGCCGGCATGTTCGGCAGGTGTCATCGTATGATCCATATCAAACTGCTTATCTTTGCGCGAACCGAACCAGCCGGCGAGTCCAGGTGTCGTGCCGAAGTGACGTTCATGTACGAATAAGCCACCGACCGTTCCCGGACCCCCGTTTAAATGTTTATAGTTGCACCAGTATGCGAAATCGACACCCCAATCATGGAAGTCGTGAGGGATGGCACCGACGGAGTGACAGGCATCGAAACCAATCAAAATCCCACGCTCGTGCGCCGCCTTCGTCAGACGAGGCATGTCTAAAATCTGACCGCTCCGATAGAGGACGGTCGGTAATACGATGAGGGCGATTTCGTCAGTCATCGCGGCAATCAAGTCGTCTTCTACCAAGAAGCGCCCATCTGGACTGTTGACTTGGACGAGGTGCTCTGATGGGTCGAGTCCACGAAGTTCGAGCTGACTCTTCAAGGCGTAAATATCAGACGGGAACGTGAGGGCGTCTGCCAAAATCTTCGTTCGTTTGCCTTCTGGTTTGAAAAACGAAGCGACAAGTTGATGCAAGTTCACGGTCGTCGAACCAGTGACCATCACTTCTTCCGGCTTTCCACCGATGAGCGGCGCGTTCAGTGCGGCCAACTCTTCGGACAAGTTGAACCAAGGATGGCGACCGGACATCCAGCCGTCAATCCCGAGCTCTCTCCAGTCCGCAAGTGATTCAAGGAGTGTGCGCTCGGCTCGTTTCGATAAGAGACCGAGTGAATTCCCATCCATATAAATCCCGTGTTCCGGTAAATAAAATTCTTCCCGATACGATGCGAGCGGGTCTTGTTTGTCTAGTTGTTGTGCGTAAGCACGTGTGAAATCGTTCATCTCCCCATATTCCCCCTTTAAAGCTTGTACGTTGTCAAAATCGTAGCAATCGGACATAAGGAAGTCAACAAACAACGAGGGCAGGTAGACATCATACACATTGGTATTCCCTTCATCGTGTTTTACGCAGTTGAATCGGGAAAAGAACTAAGGAGGAGGGAACGATATGAAATTGATTGCGATTGATTTAGACGGGACGCTGTTATCGCGCACGGGCGTGATCACAAAGGCAAACCAGGAGGCGATTCGTCGTCGGCAAGAACAGGGTGATATCGTCACGATTTGTTCAGGACGTTCGATTCATGATATCGAGGAGCTGTTGAAGCGAAGTGACCTCGTCTGTCCGATTTTGTCAGGTAACGGAGCAATCGGGTTTTATGAGAACGAGCGAATTTACTATCATGCGATGGATCAAACGGTTGTAGACGAGCTATGGGAAATCGCGAACGCAGATGATGCGTACGTCGAATTTTATACGAATGCGGGAGTGAAAGTACTCCGTTCAGGGAGTGATTTATTAAAACGGGAACTCAATGAGGTGTTGCCACATGATCAATCGTTCACCCGTGAGTGGGCGGAACGTGAGATTGAAATCCAAAATGAGCAGTTCGGTCTGGCATATATGGATTCGATGGCAGACATCGACTTTGCACGAGATGAAGTGTACAAGGTGTTTGTCTATTCGTTCGATCGCCGAAAGCTACACCGGTTGCGTAAAATCTATGAACCACGGAACGATATTTTGATTACGACTGCGGGGTGGACGAAAATTGAAATCGGACATCCTCATGCGAGTAAAGGCGCAGCCTTGAAACAGCTAGCTGAGCATTATCAGATTCCGATGCGTGATGTCGTCGCCATCGGAGACAATCTGAATGATGTGTCGATGTTCGAAGTGGCAGAAACAAGGATTGCGATGGGGAATGCTGTGGATCCGTTAAAAGATTTGAGCACGCATATTACAAAGGATGTAGAAGAGGACGGGGTCGCTTACGCGCTGACGCATTATGTGTGAATTGGATTATGGAGAAATCGTGAACGAGGATTGAATCTCACTTAAAACGGATATTGTATACATGTAACCATTCACTTTCTGAAATGAGTCGGGGAACGGGGAGGCACTTTCGTCACCTGTCGCTTATGGATGAAAGGGATGGGCAAAGTCCATATGAACGTGAATCGTGTATTCCAAACGATGATGCGTCGGCCTCTGCTTGCCATACGAGCAAGCATACCAGACAGACTGTTTGTATACGGAATTCCACATGATCCGCGTCAGAAGTGGACATCATAGGTGCCAAGTCCTCTCGTGCCCATTCAATCAAAATGTCTATGAGTCACCTATTCGATTTCATGTTTTCGAATGAAAAACAATTGGTGAACCAATGGACGATGAACGGATTGGAATGATGCGTCACGTTGGCTTGGACATCTCTAGTCGAACCAAATCATGGATGGGACGGTCAATCGAGCAAGGGCTTGGTTGGATGAAAGTCCGGGGACTAGAGAATCAAGAAAAGCGCCGAGTGAGGGCGCTTTTCTTGTGGTATCCTATTGAGTGAATGCAACCGATGGAGGGATTATATGCCAAAGCTATATTGGTTCGGAACGTTCCTTAGTGGAGTGATTCTTTTGACAACGGGAACGATGGAAGGTCTTTACCGCATACTCCCAATTGGGTTGATGGCTATCGCGGTCATCGGCTATTTCATACAGATTCGATTCGAGCAAAAGAAGCGGCGCCCTTGATTGGGTGCCGCTTCTCTATATTAGGTTATAAAGATTCGAGCAAACGTGTCATCACGTCATCGATTTCTTTTTGCAATGCATCAACTTGTCGTTGTAACGCCATCAATTCATCAAGGTCATCCAATTCATTCATCCGTTGGAGCAGTGCCCGATGTTCTGTCTCTAATTGAGTCAGGTGAGTTTCCTCATCAACCGTAGATGGAGCGGGTTTCGTCTGCTTCAGCGATTTTGATCGTTTGATGTGTTCCGTTTTAGGTTCATCTTTCGATTCCTGTCCACGTTTGTCGAGGGCATAGGCGACGTTACCTTCGAAACGTGTCATCGTCCCGTCGAGCCAATACGTGATAGGGAACAGCTTATTCAAGAAGTAGCGGTCATGGGAAACCGTAACGACCGTTCCAGGGAAACGTTCGAGTGCCTCTTCAAGTGCCTCTCTCGATTCGATATCGAGGTGGTTCGTCGGCTCATCTAGGACAAGGACATTGATTTCTTCATGGACGAGGATGGCAAGCATGAGTCGCATCTTCTCCCCGCCGCTCAAATTCGTGACCGGTTTAAACACACTCGCGCCGTAAAACAGAAATTGAGCGAGAAGGTGTCTCGCTTTGCCTTCATCGACTGCAATCCGATCCCGAAACGCCTCGATTAAGCGATGAGATTCGTCGAATGTGATGTGTTGCGATAGATAGCCGATTTTGGCTTGGTCGGCTCGCCTTACGGTTCCGGCTTGCGGGATAACTTCACCGAGCAATATTTTCAAAAACGAAGACTTTCCACTCCCGTTCGGTCCGACGATGGCGACGCGTTCCCCGTGCCCTGTGTAGAAGTGCACGTCTTCAAACAGAGGACGATCATAGATAAGTGTCACGTCATTTACTTCGAAGACGTCGCGCCCGGTTCGCCCGTTCGTCGTGAACTGGATATTCGGTTGCTCGGCTTCGAGTTGTGGTCGTTTGATTCGTTCAATTCGTTCGAGAGCCTTTTCCATCGATTTGGCGCGACGATAGAACTTTTCATTCGGCGGATTGCCCTCGTTGGCCCATTGCCGCAACTGTCGAATCGTTTCTTTCATTTTTTTAATTTTCTTCTGTTGCTCCGTGTAAGCGTGAAACTGGTCAAGCAACTGTTTTTCTTTTTGGGCAACGAAGTCCGTATAATTCCCAGGATAACTCGTCAATTCTCCATCCTCGCACTCGACGATTCGTGTGGCGACCGCATCTAAGAAGACCCGGTCATGGGAGACGATGAGGAGCGCTGAATCGTAATCCTGTAAATAGGATTCGAGCCAAGTCATCGCTTCTAAATCTAGATGGTTCGTCGGTTCGTCCAAAATGAGTAGTTCTGGTTCTTGAAGGAGCGCCAGGGCGAGACCGATTTTTGTACGCTCGCCCCCGCTTAGCGTATCGAACGGTTGGTCCACGAATGAGGTCAATTTGAGTCCATCAATCATTGCGCTGATTTTTGACTCGTAGACATATCCACCCGCATGTTCGAATTGTTCTTGGATAGCACCGTATGATTCGAGAAGGCGTTCGAGCTGTTCGGACGTCGCCATTTCTTGCTCGAGACGAGCCATCTTTTCGCTTAGACGAATCACTTCCTCAAACGCAGTGTAGAGGACGTCACGACCACTGCGTCCAGGGTAGTCAGGAAGCTGCACCAAATAGCCGATAGAGAGTCGTTGTCGGCGGTAAATCGTACCGGCGTCATGCTCTTCAGAGCCGACAAGGATTCGTAAAAGCGTCGTTTTGCCACTGCCGTTTCGGCCGACAAGACCGACTCGTTCGTTTTCGTTCATGAATAAATTCGCATCTGTGAGAACGGTGTGCCCACCGTATTGTTTTTGAATGTGTTGAAGATCGATCAACATAATAGGTTCCTCCTAAAGTTAGGGCCTATCAAAAAAACCGAGCACAAAGAAGCGCTCGGTTTAGAAAGAGAGAGGCGCTTTGTCGTGTATTCAGCAATGTCTAAAAAAGGACAGACGGGTCCCTTGATTAAGCGACATCGTGAAAAATCGCACGCAAAATGTACAAATGTTCAGTTGTCCAATGCGTACGTCCGACAAATTTCACCTTTCTCCCTCCTTTCATTCATCTATGTCTTGATTGTAAGCGTTTTTCTTACGACTGACAATGAAAATAAAGGAAATGGAAGCAAGGATGTCGTATATAGTCGCCATCGAGGAGGCGAAGAAATGAGGAAAGAATGGCTAGGAGCACTCAGTTTGACCCTTGCGGCGAGTATATGGGGCGGGATGTATGTGGTCAGTAAATATGCGCTCGCATATATTGAACCGTTCACGTTCGTCTGGTTACGATACGCTGTTGCATTTATGGTCCTTTTCGTCGTTTGGTTTCGGTTTGGACGGGAATCGATTCGACGGGCGGATTGGAAGTGGATCGGACTCGTCGGCGTCATTGGATACGTCGCTTCGATTTCGTTTCAATTTATCGGAACGAAGCTATCGGATGCACATACCGGCTCCCTTGTGACCGCAGCGACACCAGCTTTCATGGTCTTATTTGCCCGAATCTTATTGAAAGAACGACTGACTCCTGTCAAGGTTGGAGCGCTTGGGTTGGCAACGGTCGGTGTTCTCATCGTCGTCGGTTGGGAAGGGGAAGGGACGTATCGCTTAGGCAGTTTTATACTCGTATTAGCCGCCGTGACGTGGGCGCTCATGTCCATTTACGTCAAAATCGGAACACAGACCTTATCGACGTTGACACTGACGACGTTTGCGATTGGAGTTGCCTGGTTGTTGATGACCCCTTTGATGAGTATAGAGGTCATTCAAAACGGCTTTCCAGAATTGAATGGTGTCCTTTGGCTCAGTGTCCTATATATCGGTGTCGTGTCGACGGCAGGGGCGTTCTTCTTCTGGAACAAAGGACTCGAGTTGATGGATGCGAGTGTCGGGTCACTCTTTTTCTTCTTCCAGCCTTTGGTCGGAGGGACGCTCGGATGGCTCGTCTTGAATGAAACGCTCCATCTGAATTTCTTTATCGGTGCCGGTTGTATCATGACGGCCGTGACGTGGTCGACGCTCGCGGAACGGCGACAACAACTGCCGATTTCAAACCGTCATCTGTAACGACAAAGCGGTTGCCCTCATTTTGGAGGGTGACCGCTTTTGATTAAAATCCATGATGATCAAGTTTGTCTTGTTCGCGTTTCATTTCGAGTTCAAGCCGTTGGATGGCGAGCTTCTCTTCTTCAATTTTTAGGCGACGCTCTTCGACACGCGCTTCTCTCGTTTTAATGATTGTATTGGCGCCGACCGATGAAACGACAATCACCATGACCATGATGTAGAAAAAGAAATCCATGTGTATCCCTCCTTTAGTTGATTAAGTTCGTGACAAGCCGCTGTGTCTCAAGGGCAACACGACCGTCTGTTAAAATCGCTGTATCCTCGACGAGTGCGGAAATGAAGTGGTCAATCGCGCCTTGGAATCCTCGTTGCACGAGTGTCGTGTCCCATGAACCGAACGTTTCGACTTCATGTCGACCGTGCTTGAAACGATGTAGCGTGACCATCTCTTCGACGGACAATCGTTCCCCATCCCGTACAATCGAGACGTGCTCATGGTTCGCTCCGGACGTGCGATGCATCGATGTCGTGTGCATTCCGTGCTCATCTTGCCATACGTGGCGGGCGAATCGAAGCTCATGCTTGTCATTGACGTCGACGTGACCCGAGACGAGTGTGAGCTCATTACCAGCGAGGAAACGTAACGTATCAATGACATGCAAGTAATCATCGAGTAAGGTGAAGGTCGCATCCTTAGGACCGACATCGTTCTCTCGATGTTTTACCACGTCAATCATGTGGACAGAGGACTCGCTTTGAAGACGCATATACAGCGGAGCGAAACGTCGATTGAACCCGACCATCAATTTACGCCCAAGACGTTCAGCTTGAATGACGAGTTGTTCCGCTTCCTCGATTGTTTCGGCGAGAGGCTTATCTACATAAACATCGACGCCGTGCTCTAATAAATACGATACGATGTCATAATGGGTTTCCGTTGAACTATGTACGAACGCTGCATCGATGGATGAGGCGAGTTCATTCAACGTGTCGAACGAGGTCATTCGATACGTTTGGCAAATCATGTCTCGCTTAGATGTGTTCGGGGAAAAGGCGCCGACCACCTCGATTCGAGGATGAATCGAAAGGATGGGTAAATACGCTTTTTGAGCGATATTTCCAAGTCCGACAATACCGATTTTTGGTTTTTGCATCCCATTCACTCCTTTAGTTCATCATATCAAAAAACCGGACAACGAATGTGTCCGGTTCAATGATTAAAGACTGGCACTTAAGACGATTTCACCTTGTGGCGTCTCATTTCCGCGATTCGGTTCTTTTGTGACGGCGACGGTATCCCAGTCGACGTCGACTTCATCCGAGTCGAGTGTGTAGATGACCGTCCCGTTCCCTTTGTCATCGGTGACGAAAGCGCCGGTCGGAATCGGGGCACCATCTTTTAAGAGCCATACTTGATACACCTCATTGGCATCGAGTGAGGCTAGGCCGTTCGTTTGGACGATCAGTTGTGTCGTCCCGTCCTGCTCTGCAAGATAAGCGGTCCCTTCAGATTCGCCGTCGAGTGGAATCGTTTCGGTTAATGCGATGCCAGGGGCATCAGGTTGATTGGTAAGCAAATATCCATTCCCAATCAAGGAGAGAAGGAGTGCCGCTGCTAAAGCGACCATTCCCCAGACCGGTACGTTCCGTTTCTTCTTCTGTTTGAACGGTGTCGCCGGTGGAACTGATGTAGAAGTGTCGGTTATTGTGACGGGTTCATTGTCTTCTTCTTCGAATACACGATCGAGGACACGCGCTTTCATGCCTCGGGGTGGCTCAGTCGGAGTAGACAAGAACGCGACGCCACCGACAAGAGCTTCAAGTTGTTCGAGCTCTTCTTGACAGTCCTTACACGTTGCCAGATGTTGTTCAAATTTCATTCGCTCTTCTTCAGTTAAATGTTGGTTGAAGTAGTCAATCAATTGGTCGCATGCGTTCATTGTTCTACCTCCTTTCCGATGAATTCATGGGATAACTGTTTCCTCAGTTGCCTCAGCGCCAGTCGAATCCTTCCTTTTACCGTTCCGAGCGGGATGCCACATGCATCAGCAATTTTTTGCTGGCTCAATCCTTGAAAATACATGAGTCGAACGACCTGCTGTTGTTCGGCTGGTAATGTGGCCATGGCTGTCTCGATTTGGGCGCGCTCTTCTTGCCACTCGACTTCTTTCTCGACGGACGGTGAGTCGGAAGGGATGGCCTCAGCGTAAGATTCATCTAATTGTAAATCCGGTTTACGCTTCCGAATTAAATCAATGGCCACATGACGGCTCATTGTGAAGAGCCAAGAACGAAATTTTCCTTTTGACTCATCGTAAACGCCTCCGCCACGCCAAAGCTTGATGAATACTTCTTGCATGGCTTCTTCGGCCAAATCACGATCTTTTGTCAGTTGTAGGACAAATGCGTATAAAATGCGTTCGTATCGATCATACAATATTTCGAGCGCTTCTTTGTCCTTTTTCCTGACACGCTCATATAACTCTAAGTCAGTCATAACATACTCCTTTGCGCAGAAGGGATGTCCCTTGTATTGATCTAACGTATAAAATCGAAAAATGGATGCCTATTTTGTGTGACTATTTATTGAACATGTCACTGCTTGATCCGGAAGCTTCGAATAGATGAATAATCTTAATTTCTCTGAAAGAAGGTAGGTGATGACACTTAGCCCAATCGCCGTCATCAGCATCAATCCGATTGCGGTTAAGGGAGCGCTCACCGTCGCCCAAAAGAAGTATGTGCGAATGCCAAAAAGAAAAGAAAAGACAATAAGGAATCCGGTAAACAAGCTACTCAATTGGCAATAAGTCTGAGCGAGTCGTGAAATCATAAGATGCCTCCTTTGTTTCATTGTACTATAGGAGAAAGAGAAAACGATAAGGAGACGAGATTATGAAGCGATTTACGAATGAAGGACACACCCTCGTATGCTTTGATTTTGATGAAACCTACTTTCCTCATGCATGTACACCAGATCAATTGGCATCCGTTCGACGGCTCGAAGACTTATTGGAACGCTACTCCCATCAATTGTCGACGATGTGGGTGACGGGTAGTTCACTCGAATCGCTACGTGAAAAAGTTGAGCAGGCAAACCTTCGCTTTTGGCCACACCGTATCGCTTCAAGTTTAGGTACGGAATTGTATCGGATTGACCTAGACGGAACGTTTTCCTTAGAAAAACCGTATCAAGCGTCATTCCCAAGTGACTTTGTATCTCGTGTGGAACGTGTTGCGTCACAGATTGGACAGATGCAGGTTGAACTAGAGGCGCAACCGGGTTTTGGGACGAGTCCTTGGATCCGGAGTTATTACCTCCGTGACCAAATCGGGTCTTGGAGTGAAACATTTCGCATGCTAGCTGATCAAGAAGGGATTGCCGTCAATATCAGCCGATGCAATCCGAAGGCAGGTGATCCGATGGATGCATGGGATATTGATTTTTACCCGCTCCATGCCGGGAAAGAATCCAGTGTTCGATATGTATGCGCCACTGCTTCCTTTTCACGTAAAGATGCGTATGCGTTCGGCGACAGTGGAAATGACCTTGGGATGTTAGCGCATGTTGGAAAAGGCTATTTAGTGGGCAATGCGACCGAACAGGCAAAACAGATGTATCCAGAGATGACAACAAAACCTTATGCAGAAGGGATTTTAGAAGTATTGGAATCTGATTTGTCCTCTTTCATATAGTGCATGATTTCCTCTAAAGAACGGATGAGGGTCGCACGAATCGTTTCGGAATGTGGATTGAAGTCGAGACGTTGTTGCCAAATCCGACAAAATAAATCGGTCATGGCCGCCTCTGCAGTTGCAGGATGGTTATTCAGATGAAGCGCATATCGATAAAGCAAACTTTCATAGCGCGTGTATAAATGTTCTAAGGCTTGGCGATTTTTAAGACGGATTTGATCGACCAGGCGTTCATCGAGTGTAGGAAGCATATGCAACTCCTTTCGTATGGAATGAAGGTTTCAACGATAAAAGAATCAGGAACTTTACTCAGATAAAGCATCCTCTCTGTTCTTTCACTCATTTGCTCCCGTTCAAACCAAGGAATATGAAGAATAGCGGTCGAATATGCATACCCTACAACGATTCAAAACGTGTGATAACAATTCGGGCAAGTCTGTGCATCTCCCGGCGCGCGTTTAAATGATGTTTTACACTTCGGACAAGTGACGGTCTCACTCTGTTGATTGAACAGACTGCCACGATTGAATAAAATGTTGCGAAGGTTTGGTAACGCCAGTGCAGCGAAAATCATGGCCCCAAATAAAAAGGCAGCCAAGATCAGTAACAATACATAAGTCATCGTTTTTTTCCTCTCTCATTTGATTTCCTTCATCATAATCGAAATTTGAATCAGCGAACAGCTTATCAATAGAAATGGGAACAAATGTTCTGTATAATGAAAATAAAGGAGGGAAAACAGGATGAGAGAAGAATTGTTACGATGGATGCGTTCGGGACAAGTCACAGAAATGGTGTATGTCGATCGACATGGGACATTTTCAGAGCGGCGGGTCAAACTGATTAAAGTGCAAGGAGAGTACGTGGTGGCATGGGATTTGAATAAACAAGCGAGACGAACGTTTCGAATCGAGCAAGTTCTTGCCTGTCTTCCCATCAACGAACGATTTAGAAAGCGAAAGGCGGAGATTGGATGATTGCTTTACCAACGTTAGCAGCGCCAGCTAAAAGGGCACTAGTCGCTAAAGGAATCGAGTCTCTGCATGAATTGTGTCCCTATACACGCCGTGAGGTTGCGAGTTGGCATGGAATCGGACCGAATGCCCTTCGCGTCCTTGAGCTAGAGCTATTAAAACATCACTTAGCATTTAAGGAAGAGGAACCTAGTACGTGAATGAAACGTCTAGGTTTTTTTTGTGAAGTGATTGCTTTCCTTTGAAAACGGGAAGTAATATATTTGTCATCTCAATTGCCGTTAAAATCTAGTAACATGACGATAAGGTTTTATGAACCTAGCGACACCCATGAGAAAGGACGTACACAGCATGAGAACGAAACGTTTATCCGCCATTTTACAAAATGAGATGGATGACATCTTTGATCCATGGGTGACCGGAGTCGAAACGGACTCTAGGAAGGTCAGTTCAGGGAATGTCTTTATTTGCATTCGCGGCTATACGGTTGACGGTCATAAGTTCGCAGAAGACGCCGTCGCCAACGGTGCGAGTGCGGTCATCTCAGAATATCCACTCGATCTCGATGTACCAAATGTGGTTGTTGCCGATACGAAACAAACGGCAGGAGCGGTTGCGAGTGTATTTTATGATTACCCCTCTCATCGGATGCGTATATACGGTGTGACAGGAACGAATGGAAAAACTACGACAGCGACATTGACTTATGACTTGTTGCGTCTTTCAGGACGTCGTGCCGGAATCGTGAGTACGATTGGCGCGCGTTTTCATAATCAAACGATTGAGACAGCCAATACGACACCAGAAGCCGTCGTCTTACATCGCATCTTAGCAGAGATGGTCGATGCAGGCGTCACGGATTGCGTACTTGAAGTATCATCGCATGCCTTGATGGAAGGTCGCGTAGCGGGAATCCACTTTCATGCGGCCGCGTTTACGAATTTGACGCATGACCATTTGGACTACCATCGTTCGATGGATGAGTATGCCCGAGCCAAAGCGCGATTGTTTGAACAGGTGGAAGTGACGAACGGTGAGGCGATCGTGTTAAATGCGGAAGATCCGGCTAGTCATGTCATGGCTGAGTTTGCGCCGACACGTCGAGCGATTATGTATAGCACGACAGTAGATTTAGAGGCTGATGTACAAGTCATCTGGCGTGACGAGACGGTACTCGTCAGGATGAAGGAGTTCAAACTCGAAGTGCCCGTTCGATTCATGGGGGCGTTCAATGCGGCGAACTTAGCAGCGGCAATCGGGCTCGTGTCGACTTCGGATATGGCGTTACGAACCATCGTTTCAAATGTTCCAGGACTCACTTTGCCAAAAGGGCGGTTGGAACGTTTGGCTACAGAGGATGCTGAGATTTATATTGACTATGCCCACACACCAGACGGGCTAGAGAAATGTCTATCCACATTGCAACAAGACGACCGTGCACTTGTCGTCGTGTTAAGTGCGGCAGGAGACCGTGATCCTACGAAACGTCAAGATATGGGACGTATCGCAAGTCGCTATTCGAACGAGGTGATTGTCACCGTACATGATGTCCGCATGGAAGACCCAAAACAAATCATTCGTGATTTAGTAAAAGGTATCCAACCAGATGTGAAGTATGTGACGTTTGAAGCAAGGGAAGAGGCCCTTCGACATGCGGCCACGCAAGCGTTAGAAGGAAAGCGTGTCGTGGTCGTCGGAAAAGGACATGACCACATTGAACGAATCGGTCGACAGTCAATTCCATTCAATGAATCGAACATTTTATTGGAAGAATTGAAAAAACGAAAAGGCCAAGAGCCTGCCGTTTAACAAAACGATGACGTTTGTCATCGTTTTCAGGCTGTTGACGAACCAAATCGCATATGGCGATTTGGTTCGTCTTTTTTTATGTTCAACGAGCTTGAGGCGTTCTGCCCGACAAAAGATTGAAGAAATGTTATGTAGACGGTCCTTTCTGGCCAACAGGTTGGCCAGCTTCTTCATGTTTTGTGCGGTGGCTGCCACCAGATTGGCGCGTTGGACCTTCGCGGTCCCCCTGTAGAAGGTGAAACGGAGCCCGTGGAGCTCTTTCCCATCGGCGAACGAGCGCTCGACGGTCTGCGGCCGCAGTCGGTAGAGGGATTTCCCGGACGCGGACAGGCGGTTCTCGTTCACCTGCTCGCGGTAATGTTCATCGACGTGGCGTGTGATGTCCCTTCGGTGCGTCCGGCTGGACGTGCACTTCTCGAGGAGAGGGCAGTTCTGACAGATGGAGGGGTCGGAGACGTAATGGTGATAGCCGTGGCGGTCCGTCGTCTGATAGGTGAGGCGCTGTCGCGCCGGACAGAGATACGCATCTTCCTCGGGCAGGTACGTGTACCGGGTCTTGCGGAACATCCCCTTCTTCCCACCGAAACGCCTCCGGGCGATGACCCCGAAGATGCCCCGTTCGACGAGCGCCTTCGCGATCCCGGTCGTGAAGTAGCCTGCATCGAGTGCGACCGCCTCGAGCGGGAAATGGAAACGTTCGAGGACATGGTCGAGCCGATTGAGATAGACGGTGCTGTCCGAGACGTTCCCGGGTGTGACGTGTACATCGACGATGAAATTGTGCTTGGCGTCGACCGTCCGATGCGCCAGCCAGAAAAAGCCTTCCGGCTTCTGGTCACGATACATGTATCCCGCATCCGGGTCGGTCCGGCTCATCTTGACGAGCCGGCGCTCCCTCTTCTCAGATGCCGGTTTCAGTTCTTTTTTCCGCGTTCGGCCCGTTCCTCGTTCACGCGGGTGAGAAGCTCGTCCTCGATCGCACCGACGACCCGTTCGACCTCTACCGTGTCGAATTTCTTCTTGTTCGCGTTCGCCCGGATGTGCGTGGAATCCGTGATCAGGATGCGTCCGGAGACGAGACCGTGAGATTCCGCCTGTCGGACGATGTCCTCGAAGATTTGTTGGAACACGTCGTTCCCCTGAAAGCGTCGGCGGTAGGCCTGGCTGATCGTCGAATGGTCGGGAACCTTCTCATCGATGCCGAGACCGAGGAACCAGCGATAGGCGAGGTTCGTCTGAACCTCCTTCACGGTCTGGCGCACGGAACGGATGTTGAACAGGGGTCCGAGTAGGATGATCTTGATGATGATCTCCGGATCGATGCCGGGCGTCCCGGTGTTCGAATAGAGCGGGGCGCAGAGCCGGTGCACGATCGAGAAGTCGATGTGACGGTCGAGTCTCCGGACGAGATGATCCTGCGGGACCAGCTGGTCCAACGTGGTCTTCGACTGGATCGGTTCATGTCGTTTCTCAGAATGGGCGCGATACATATCGGGTTCCTCCTTTTGATGACGGGCGAACTTGGTGTTTACCTTCTTCTTTCCCCGTTTGTAAGGGTTCGAAGTATGTATCGGGCTTTTTCTTCGGCCATCGAGGCCTCAGAAAAAGACAAATGGCCGCCAAAGGTGGCGACCATTCGTGTGACTCGTCCCACGGCGCCCCGACTCCTGCAGGAAAGCAATCCGACGGAGACCCAGCAGCGACCTGAGTCGCGATGCGGCTCCGGGATTGCCTGCGGAAAGCGTGGGCGCCGGAAGGACGAGTTCGAACATCTTATTTGTCAACAAGCTGAAAACGATGACGTTTGTCATCGTTTTTTAATGTGTGAAGAATGTGAAGGAAGGTAATACCTAGTAATGTAGTAGAATTGAAGGAGGAGAATAGACATGTCAGTTTTGTACAAAGAATTTACAAATGATGAAGAAGTCGTTACCGCCGTTCAATCGATGAAAACAAATGGGATTGATGAATCCAACATCTACGTCATCACACATGACGATGACCGGAGCAAACGTGTCGCGGATAATGCCGATGCGAACACCGTCTCGGCAAGTGACGTCGGTTTGGGGACAGCTGCCAAAAACGTGTTCCGCAAAAAAGGAGATGAACTGCGAGCCGATTTTCAGGAGCTCGGCTTCACAAAAGAAGAATCAGAGCGTCTCGAAGAAAAGTTAGATCAAGGGAAGGTACTCGTTGTCGTGAAAGACGCACCTGCCGGATTCACCATCTGATTTCACACCATGGAGAATAGAGAGGAAAGAGGCTGAATCGTGAGTGATTCAGCCTCTTTTCATGTGCTTAGCGAAGGCGGACGACGGTACGACCGCTCAATTCGCCACGCATCATCGCTTCGGCGTGGCGAGGGACGTCGTGTAACGGAATCTCATGGATCATCTCATTGAGAACTTTCGGATCGATGAGTTCTTCGAGACGTTCCCATGCGTTCGTACGACGAACCATGGGTTGCATGACCGAATCGATGCCGATGAGCTTCACGCCGCGTAAGATAAACGGATAGACGCTCGTTGGCAACTCGGCGCCTCCGACGAGACCGCATGCGGCGACAGCACCTTCATATCGTATCTGACTCAAGATGTTGGCGAGTGTATTTCCACCGACCGAATCAATGGCGGCATCGAAACGTTGCTTGGCGAGGGGACGGGCAGGGCCTTCTAATTCGCTTCGATCGATGATCGTCTCGACACCGAGTGAGCGTAAGTATGGTGAATCTGTTTTGCCGGTGGAGGCGACGACATGGTAGCCGAGGCGACGAAGCAACGTAATCGCGAAGCTTCCGACACCACCTGTCGCGCCTGTGACGAGCACTTCTTCACCCGGATGCACACCAGCGTGTTCGAGTGCATCAATGGAAAGCATGGCGGTGAGTCCTGGTGTTCCGATGGCGATCGCATCCCGCATGCTCATTCCTTTCGGTAACTTCACGAGCCATTTCCCCGGCACTTGCGCATACTGGCTAAATCCACCGAAATGCCGTTCCCCAATCCCGAAACCAGTGGCAATCACCTCATCGCCAACTTTGATGTCGAGGTGGTCTGATTCGACGACAGTTCCAACGAATTCGCATCCCGGAATGAACGGATAGCGATTGACGATTTTTCCTGAAGTCGTCAATCCGAGCGCGTCTTTATAATTCAATGCGGAATAGTGGACTTCGACTAAGACGTTTCCATCCTCTTCTTTCGGAAGGACGTCGGCGTTCACTTCTTTTACTTCGGCATGAAGGCGTTCCTCGTGTTGGTCTAGCACGAGTGCTTGGAATGATTCATTCATCTGCTTAACCTCTTTTCCTATGGATGTCCTCACTGTAACACTCTTTCCCTCGCAAAATGAAATATATGCACGAATCTTTAGGGGGAATGGGGGAGAGAGTGGTACAATAGAGGGGATTCAAATTGCGTAAGGAGGAATGTAGTATGCGGCACGATGACTATGAGTTTGACGATGTAGAAGTAGAAGAAGGCGAATTGTTCAACGTATACGATATTCTCCCACCAGACGGGACGATCCTGGAGATGGCGACAGCTGAGGAAATGGTTCGAGCGGCCGAATTAGAAGCGAAGCATCATGCGCTTCAACGGCTCCAAGATTCAAACTTCCAGTTAACAGGCGTGTCGTTCAAAGAACTTCTGACAGAATTTGAACAGTATGAGCAAGAGTCAATGGAGTTCTGGACAGGTGTTTATAACCGATTACGCATTCCTTGGGCGTGGACGATTCGAATCGATGTGGCCAATGGTCCGATTCACGTCGTGAACGATCGCGATATCTTTATCGATGAAGACGACTTCGAAGAATATGATGTTGATGATTTATTAGAGGAATACGAAGAAGATTGAATCAAAAACGTCTTTCCCTCATTCAGATGGGAAAGACGTTTTTTTGTCGTGGAGCAGGTCGTGACGGATCCGACTGAGTTCAGTCGCCCCAAATAACAAGCCGACACTACATAAAATTGAGACACCACTCACCATCGCCCCGACGACGGCGGTATCTCCAATCATTGTGAATGACATGGTGAGGCTGAACAGTCCAAATAGCAGTAATCCTCCAGCAATTGTTTTCATAGAATTCACCCTTTCACGTAGCTATGCATGTAGTGTAGACGGTTTGACGAGAGAAGGGTGTTTCTTTTTTTTACCTGGTAAATTATTTAATCAAGTCGTAAATCGAATACGTCTTGCCATTTTCTAGAGGGCGGTCAATCAACTGTTCAGCAAATACACGAGCAACCGTCTCAGGAGAGCGGAGTCGTCCTTCTGTTTCGTATGAGCGGAATTGTTCAAGGTCAGCGAACGCCTCTTTCGAAGAAGAACGAATCTCTGCCTGCATGGACGTATCCATCACACCTGGATTGAATAGAGCCGCACGATGTGAGGTTCCTTCTAGCTCTAGTGCAAGTGTCTCTGTGAAATGATCGAGTCCTGCTTTCGTGCCACAATATGCGCTCCAACCTGAGATCGGACGCTTAGCAGCGCCAGACGTCACATGAATCAACTCAGTCGGCTTATCGAAAGCGAGGACCGCATTCGCCAGTAGCATCGGCGCAAGCAAGTTAGCGTGGACATGAGCGGTCACTTTCTCACCATTTAATTGTCCGACACGATGAATCGGTTCAATCCATGCTGCATTTTGAACGAGCAAAACCGAATCAGCCCGCTCTAGAAACGGTGTGATCTCCCGAATGACTGCATCAATCCCCGAGACGTTTGATAGGTCGACTGATCGTTGCTGATACGTAACGTCTTCCGCCTGTGAGCGAGAGAGCCCGACCACCTCGTAATCTCTAGCTTGTAGTTCCTGAGCGATTGCGCGGCCGAGACCACGTGATGCGCCGGTAATGAGAGCAAGTTTCATATCCATTCCTCCTATTCGTGAATCGTTTTTCGAAACCCATAAAACGGACGGAACCGCAATCTTTCATAATATGTGTGCGAGTTTTGACTTGCGAGCATCTCAAGCCGTGTGTCTGGATAAAGTGTATGGACGTGTTGGAGTAACTGTTCGCCAAGACCACGTCTACGATATGTAGAAGCGACCAACAGTTCACAAACATACAAACTGACTGTCGTATCAGTCAATCCGCGCAAATAAGCGACAATCTTTCCCTCTTCACATTCCATTACATAGGCGATATTGGATTGACGCCATGCCTCACGGGTCAACGCGTCACGTTCTACCAATTGGCTCCAACCTTCATCGCGATTAAGTTGTTGAATCGAGTCAAAGTCTGATTCCATATAAGTACGAATGTTCATTCAATCCGTTCTCCAATCTGCATTTCAATCTGTTTCATGACGTCGAACGCCCCATCTGATTGATTTGAACAAATGACCGAGATGGTATCGATTTCTGGATAGTAACCAGAATGGAAACTGACACCAGGGTCATAGCCCATCACGTGATATTTATAGACATCTCCCGATGTGTGATGTTGAATCCAAAGTCCGTATCCATAACTTCCGCCGCGGTCATTAACCGTCACGTGTGGTGTGAGAAGGAGGGAGGTGGATGCGGCGTCCAGTAGCTGATGTGAAAACAATGCTTTCCAAAAACGGGTCATATCTTGAACGGTCACAAATGCGCCGCCATCTGCTCCTCCTTTGATCGGAATCGCATATTGGTTTGTACGCCACGTGCCGTCCGAGTTGTCGATATAACCGAGCGCTGTTTTAGCAGGCAAGGCATCGAGTGAAAAGTATCCGGAAGCGGTCATACCGGCAGGCTGAAAAATCGATTGTTCGACGTAATCGGTGAAAGATTGTCCGGTCACTTCCTCGATAATCAACCCTAACAAAATATACCCCGCATTATTGTAGGAGAATCGAGAACCCGGTTCGTCCTTCATGGTTTTTTGTTGAAACAGTGGTAGAAAATCACGTAACTGTTGAAGTCGATACATCGGAATATCACGCCATAACGCTTCGAAGTCATCAGAGACGGATTCATCAAAATAGTCAGGGATTCCCGACGTGTGCGTCAACAGTTGATTCACGGTGACGTTTGGTGACAGATGAGGTAAGGCGAATGTTTGAAATGAGCCAAGCGAGGTGGAAAAAGATAGTTTCCCCTGCTCGACTAACTGGCAAATCGCGATTGCTGTAAACAGCTTGCAACCGGACGCGATTCCGAACCGTGTCGTCACGTCATGCTGAATCTGTTCTGAGCGATTCGCATAGCCGTATGACTGGTGGATCGATCCGTTTCGATTCGTGACCAAATAGACACCCGAACATGTCTCGTCGATCGATGGATGTGTGAAATGTGTCATGAGAAACCTCCGTATATTGAGTGATTCAATAAGTCGACTATATCATGTCGGTCACAATCTCTCTTAAATTTACTCAATTTTCAAAAAAACATTTACCAAATAACAGGAATTGAGACAGGTGTCTGACCTCGAACGTGGTACGATATGGGCGAACAGAGAGGAAGTGGATTCAATGACGTTATTCTTCTGGGGGATACTCGTTGGATTTTTGATTGCCTTGTGGCTATATAAACGTCCACAGCCACATGCACCGGCTCTTTCGTTTATGCATTTCGGGAATCAAACGAAAGATGTCATTTACATTTTTGAAACAAAACCGACCTGGCGTTTCCGATACATCAGTCCTTCTTTAGATTTATATCTTGGAGAAGGAACGGTGATGCGAAGTTATTCAGATGCACAAGAGTGCTTTCGGAGAATCCATCCGGATGATCGACGTCTCTTGCTCGATAAAGTGGCGGGACGCGTCAATTATGAAGAAGCGATTCTTCAGCGATGGCGGACGAATGACGGCGCTTATGTATGGTTCGAGGAATATACGACACCAATCTATGAGAATGGTGAAATCGTAGCGGTTCAAGGTGTGATTCGGAACATCGAAGCAGCCATGACCGAGCGTGAACGTCTCATGTACGAAAGTCGCCACGATAGTTTGACCGGTGTCTTCAATCGTCGGGCGTTTGAAGAGACGATTGCTCAAGCTGAAAATGTGTGTAACGTTGGAATCATCGTGCTGGATGTGAACGATTTGAAAGTCGTGAACGACGAGGAAGGACATTCTGCTGGTGACCATTTGTTGAAACGAGTCGGGACAATCCTACAAGACATCGAATCCTCCGTATATCGGTTAGGGGGAGATGAATTCGTCTTGTTTCTAGAGATGATGCCTGAGGACGCATGTGAACGAATGGTTCGTCAAATCGAAGTGACTTGTGAACAAGAATCGATTTCTGTCGCCATCGGGTTGGCGTGGGCGTCTCGTCCGGAAACGATTGAGGCGCTTTGGCAACGTGCGGACGATGCCATGTATGAACGGAAGCGACAACAAAAAGTAGACCTCCTTGACGTGTAAGTTCAAGGAGGTCTATTGGTTTAGCTGCTTTGTTCTTTTACATCGGACGGCTCTTCACCCAAATTGTTTAGATAGCGTTCATAACGAGAAATACCATAGCGGTAAGATGCCCAGATGAGCCCGGACGTTATGACGACAAGTCCCACTGTCAGTGGAGCAAACCATCCGGAAACGATGCCGTTCGCATAAGCGAGTCCAATTGGCGAGAAGACAAGGTAAACGAAAATCATGGAAGCGACGAGCAAAATGGATGTCGAAAGGGCATGACGCCATGGTTTGACTCTCCCTAGTTCGATTCGGATCGGATTTGCTTGAAGCATTGGTCGCACACGCGCAAATACGAGCATGATCCCCGTCTCGATGACGAAGAGGATTCCGTAAATATGGATAAAGTTGATGCCGATTTCGACACCGAACCATTGTTTCGTCCCCCACACGAGGAAATAGTAGGCGATGACGTGGAAAAAGACGACGGTCTTCGCGGCGATTGGCGGCACACGTTTGACAAGCATCCCGATTAAGACGATGACGAGAATCGGAATATTAAAGAAGCCGGTGAAGCGACGAATCAAGTCCCACAAGCCATCTGGCGCATACATAAGATTCGGGGCGACAAAGAACGAGACGAGTGCAACGAACGTCCCGAACCATTTGCTGACACGGATCAAGTCTTGGTCAGAGGCATCCGGTTTGAACTTCGGTTTGTAAATGTCGAGAACGAAAAGCGTCGCGATACTATTCAAAAGCGAGTTGAACGAGCTGAATACGGCACCGAGCAAGACAGCGAGGAAGAAGCCCATGAGCCACATCGGTAACAGCTCGGCAATCAAACTCGGATAAGCGAGGTCTGCCTTCTCAACGTTCGACCCGTATAAGTGAAACGCGATGACACCAGGTAACAACATAAAGATTGGAACGAGTAACTTCAAATAGCCGGTAAAGAGAACGCCTTTTTGACCTTCTGCTAAGTTTTTTGCACCGAGGGCCCGTTGAATCACGTATTGATTCAGTGCCCAATAGAATAAGTTCGCAAAAATCATTCCGGTAAAAATGGATAGGAACGGGACTGAGTCGTTGGCTGAGCCGATGGCGTTCAACTTTTCTGGATTCGTCGTCGCAATCGTCTTCATCCCGTCCAATAAATTCCCGTCCCCTAGTGCGAGAAAGCCTAGTGTCGGAACGAGGAATCCAATGATGATGAGTCCGATCCCGTTCAACGTGTCCGATACGGCAACGGCACGAAGACCTCCGAAGATGGCATAAATCGCCCCGATAATCCCAATGAACCAAACGACGAGCCAAAGGGACTGCTCAAAGCTGATGCCGAGAAGGGCCGGCACATCGAACAGTTGCAGGACGGCTAATCCACCCGAGTACAGCATCGATGGAATCGTCACGCACATATAGCCGAGTAGAAATAACAAGACAGTCAATCGACGAACGTCCTCGTCATAGCGTTGACTTAAAAATTCAGGAATGGTCGAAATTCCGATGCCAAGAAAACGTGGCAACAAAAAGAGCGCCATGATGATGGCAGCGATACCGGCCGTCACTTCCCATGCCATCGCTGACATGTTGCCGGCGAACGATTGGCCATTCAAGCCAATCAATTGTTCCGCTGACAAGTTGGTCAACAGGAGCGATCCCGCGATGAAGACGCCTGTTAGACCGCGACCGGCCAAGAAGTAATCGTCGGCGCTTTCGACTTTTCCTCTCGTCATGCGATACGAGACGTAAGCGACGAGCGCCATGAACAGGGCACCGGTCACGAGTATGTAGAGTACTTGTTGAAATGTCATGAAATCCCCTCATTCCTTACTTATGTTTTATATGTATTTTTAGGAAATACCCTAAAATGTTGTACTGTAGTCATTTTGATCAGAGAAAATAAAAAACACTCGATGTCTCGAGTGTTAAAAGAATTGGAGCATAGACGTCGCAACCGTGAAGTAGATGATGAGCCCTAGATTGTCCATCAGTGTCGTGATGAATGGTCCCGAGGCCACAGCAGGATCTAACTTCAGCCGATTGATGAGAAGCGGGACAATCGTTCCAATCATCGTGGCGACACTCAGTGCGGCGAAGATAGAAACTCCGACAATGAAACCGATCAGCATATTGTCGTATAGCAGCGTGATGACGCCAAAAATGACAATCATACACGCAATCCCTAAGATGATGCCGGTTCCGAGTTCGCGTCGAATCATCTTCATAACGTTCTTTCGATTGATGGTCCCGAGTGCAATTGAGCGCACAGCGACGACGAGTGATTGCGTGGCTGCGTTCCCGGCAGAGCCCATGACAAGTGGCATGAAGACAGCGAGAAGCACAATCGTTTCAAGGGTGTCTTCGAAACCGCCAATCGTCGAAGCTGTAATCATGCCGAGAAACATGAGGCTGACAATCCAAGGGGCACGTTTTTTCGCTGCTTCAAGCGGGCTCATGTTGATATCAGACGAACCCTTTGTCGCGGAGAGTTCTTCAAAGTCTTCGGTCGTTTCGCGCTCGATGACGTCTAATACATCATCGACCGTGATGATGCCAAGTAGCTTTTGCTGATCATCGATAACGGGAAGGGCCAACAAATCGTACTTCTGGACAATCCTGGCCAAGTCTTCCTGGTCGGTCATGACGTTTGCCGAAATGACGCGGAACCCCATGATGTCTTCAATTTTCGCCTCGAGTGGTGCGACAATCAAATCACGTAAGGAGACAACACCAACCAGTTGGTGCGCTTGGTCGACCACATATAGGTAATAAATCGTTTCGGCATCTGGTCCGAGTTCACGCAACTCTTCAAGGGTCAGTCCGACCGTCTTATCAGCTTGAAGGACGACGAACTCGGTCGTCATGAGCGATCCAGCCGTTTCCTCCGGATATTGCATCAAGTCTTTGACTTCTTTTTCCTCGATATCATCCATCTGCTCAAATAGCGTGTCCATGAACGCATCGGGTAGTTCCCGCATCAAGTCGGCCGCGTTGTCCGAATACATTTCATTCAAGATTCGGACGGCATACGGTTGGGGTGTTTCTTGGATGAATGTACATTGCTCTTCTAACGTCAGCTTTTCAAATAGATCGGTGAATACCTCGGGGGAGATGGTTCGATACACGAACGACCGCTCATCTTGAGTCAGTTCGATAAAATGATCCGCCTGTTCACCCGGGTGGAGGGAGAGAAAGAGGTCTTGAAAATCGACCGGGTCTCCCTTTTGAATCAATGTGCGAAGTGCTGCTTCATGTTCGTTGTATTCCGTTTCTTCAATTTTCATATGCTCACATCCTGATCTCTCACGTTTTCAATTTATTTTACGGTGAATTAAAAAAGTTTCTGCTTTTTTTAGGGCGATGCTATACATCAGCCATACATCTTATTTCCCTTTGCCATCGTCCTGATTTCTAGAGCATTGTTTGTTCATTCACATGAGTGAACATTTATTCAGATCAATGCGGAATCGACAACAGATGAACTGTCGGATTAGACATTCGCAAATTTGGTAAAGTGATAAGGTAAGGGTAGTCACACACCCGAATCACAAGGAGGAAGCGAGATGATCTCAATGACGAATCAACCGATTTCACAAGATACGACGCTGAAACATCCGATTCATGTGTATTCAGAAATTGGAGAATTAAAAACGGTATTACTGAAGCGACCGGGCCGGGAGTTAGAGAACCTTACTCCAGAATATTTAGAGCGCCTCTTGTTCGATGATATTCCCCATTTGCCGGTCATTCAAAAAGAGCACGATTATTTTGCGAGTGCGCTTCAAAATCGTGGTGTGGAAGTCCTTTACCTCGAAAAACTAATGGCCGAAACGTTATCACTCCCTGGTGTGCGCGAAAAGTTTGTCGCGGATATCTTATCGGAGTCCAAATCAAATATCAACGGTTCTTACGAAACATTAAAAGAGTATTTACTCGATTTTGATAACGAAATGTTGATTGAGACGGTGATGGCCGGTATCCGGAAATCGGAAATCAAACCAGAAAAACGCCGACATCTGCATGAAATGATTGAAGATACGTACCCCTTCTTTTTGGATCCAATGCCAAACCTCTACTTTACACGAGACCCGGCCGCTGCAATCGGTCACGGACTCTCCATCAACCGCATGAAAGAACCGGCACGTCGCCGTGAATCGCTCTTCACGCAATACATTATGCGCTATCACCCACGCTTTGCAAAACATGATGTTCCCATCTGGTCGGACCGCGATTATCGGTTTGCGATGGAAGGGGGAGACGAACTCGTCTTGTCGAAAGAAGTCGTCGCCATCGGCATCTCGGAACGAACGACCGCGCAAGGCATCGAGCGTGTCGCCCTCAACCTACTCAAGCATGGAGACAGCTTCAAAAAAGTCATCGCCATCGAAATTCCAAAATCACGCGCCTTCATGCATCTTGATACCGTCTTCACGATGGTCGATCATGATAAATTCACCATCCATCCGTTCATTCAAGGACCGGAAGGGAAGATGAACATTTTCGAGCTCACGCTAAACGCGGAAGGTGAACTTCAGATTGCTCAGCACTCGGATTTGTTGAAGGTGTTAAAAGACGTCCTTGGCTTACAAGAGGCGACGTTGATTCCTTGTGGCGGTGGCGATCCGATCGCAGCGGCTCGCGAACAATGGAATGATGGATCGAACACGCTCGCCATCGCCCCGGGTGTCGTGGTCACGTATGACCGAAACTATGTCTCGAATGAGTTACTTCGTAAAGAAGGCGTCGAAGTAATCGAAATCATGTCGAGTGAACTATCGCGCGGACGTGGGGGTCCACGTTGCATGAGTTGTCCGATTATCCGCCAAGACATCTAAATGTGATAAGGAGGAAGCAGTATGTCTACAACGTTCAATTTTGATTTGAAAGGTCGTCATTTTTTATCGCTAAACGAGTTTTCGGGTGAAGAAATCAACTACTTGATCGATTTGTCTGCTGCATTCAAACGTCAGAAAAAACAAGGTGTTCCACATCGGATTTGTGAAGGTAAAAACATTGCCTTGCTCTTTGAAAAACCATCGACGCGGACGCGGTGTGCGTTTACCGTTGCTGCCATCGATTTAGGGATGCATCCCGAATATTTAGGCAAGAATGACATTCAATTCGGGAAGAAAGAATCGGTGCGCGATACCGCAATCGTCCTCGGGCGCATGTTTGACGGCATTCAGTTCCGTGGCTTCGCCCACGAGACGGTCGAAGGTCTTGCGAAAGACGCCGGCGTACCGGTATGGAACGGCTTGACCGACTTGTATCACCCGACCCAAATCTTGGCTGACTTTTTGACGGTGAAAGAACAAAAAGGAGAACTTGCCGGAATCAAATTCGTGTACGTGGGCGACGGACGGAACAACATGGGCAACACGCTGTTGATCGGTGGTGCAAAAGTTGGGATGGATATGCGGATCTGTGCACCGAAATCGCTCTGGCCATCTGACGAAATCGTGAACTATGCGAAGTCGGTCGCTGCTGAAACCGGTGCTGTGATCACCTTGACGGAGCGCATTGAGAAAGCGATGGATCAAGCGGACGTCGTCTACACGGATGTCTGGGTATCGATGGGCGAGGAAGCGGCATTCGCAGAACGGATTGAACTGTTGCGACCATATCAAGTGAACATGGACATGCTTCAAAAGAGTGGCAATCCAGACATCATGTTCTTACATTGCCTCCCTGCCTTCCACGACTTAGAAACGGAAGTCGGTCGAGCGATTCACGAACAGTACGGTTTGACGGAAATGGAAGTGACCGATGAAGTGTTCCGCAGTCGTCATTCGTTCGTATTTGATGAGGCGGAAAACCGGATGCATACCATCAAGGCGGTGATGGCGGCGACGCTCACGGAGACACGCGAATGGCTTGATCGTTGACGAGGAGGGGATTCCCCCTCCTGCTTTAAAATAAGCGAAAGGGATGAGTAGAATGTCTACGAAGTTGGAGCATGACTCAGGTGGTTCGGCTGGAGTACATCCTGAAAAGAAAGATAAGCGGTTAGGTCTCGGAGCGTTGACAGCACTTGTCGTCGGGTCGATGATTGGCGGTGGCGCCTTTAACTTGGCTGCCGATTTGGCACAAGGTGCGAATGCGGGTGCCATTCTTATCGGTTGGGTCATCACGGGAATCGGGATTATCGCGCTCGGTCTTAGCTTTCAAAATTTGACGATGCGTCGTCCAGATCTCGATGGTGGCGTATACAGCTATGCACGGGCAGGTTTTGGATCATTCGTCGGATTTAACTCGGCCTGGGGATATTGGTTGTCTGCCTGGCTCGGGAATGTGGCGTATGCCACACTATTGTTCAGTTCGGTCGGTTATTTCTTCCCGATTTTTGAAGGGGGACAGAATATCGCGTCGATTATTGGCGCATCGATTATGCTTTGGCTCGTGCATACACTCATCTTACGTGGGGTACATGAGGCATCGATGATCAACATCGTCACAACGATTGCCAAGCTCGTCCCAATTTTTGCATTCATTACGATTACCTTGTTCTTCTTTAATCTCGAAAACTTCACCTTCGATTTTTGGGGACAAGGCGGCTTCTCGTGGGGAAGTGTGCGTGACCAAGTCGTTTCGACGATGCTCGTGACACTTTGGGTCTTTATCGGTGTGGAAGGAGCCGTCGTTCTTTCTGGTCGTGCTCGGAAACGTTCGGACGTCGGGAAAGCAACCGTAATCGGGTTGCTCGGTACGCTCGTCATTTATTTGCTCATTTCCATCATGTCGCTCGGTCTCATGACACCGGAAAACGTGGCGAACGCCTCGCAACCCGCGATGGCATATTTGCTCGAGTCGGCCGTCGGTCCGTGGGGTGCGATGCTCATCAACGGAGGGCTCGTCATCTCTGTCCTTGGCGCATGGCTCGGTTGGACGCTTTTAGCAGCTGAGATTCCATTCGTTGCCGCCAAAGACGGGGTCTTCCCGAAATGGTTCACGAAAGAGAATCAAAATCAGGCTCCCGTCAACGCCCTTTGGCTGACGAACGGATTGATTCAGCTCTTCCTCTTCACATTCTTGATTTCAGATGCCGCATATAACTTTGCCTTTTCTCTCGCTTCGAGTGCGATTTTGATCCCATACGTGTTCTCGGCCTTTTATCAAGTGAAAGTGGCGAAGAACGGAATCGGATATAGTACCGGTGAACGGAAAACACGCGATTTGACGATTGGATTGGTCGCCTCCGTTTATGGACTATGGCTCATTTACGCCGCTGGAATCGATTATTTACTTCTCACCACACTTTTATATGCACCCGGAACCCTTCTTTACATGAAGGCGCAACGTGAAAATGGCATCAAGTCACTCACTAAAACGGAATGGATGGTCGCCGGTGTGTTGACCGCACTCGCCATCTTCGCAGTCGTACGCATACTATCGGGTAATATTTCAGTCATCTGATCGGGGGTATGGATATGGAGAAAAAACGAGTGGTCATCGCTTTAGGCGGGAATGCGATTCAACAAGGGAAAGATGCGACAGCCGAAGCACAAATACAGGCGGTTGAGGCGACGGCGGAATCTCTCGCTGCACTCATCGCGGAAGGAGTCGAGGTCATCATCACGCATGGGAACGGTCCGCAAGTGGGAAACCTGATGTTGCAACAAGCCGCATCAGACAGTTCGGCCACACCGGCGATGCCGCTTGATGTCTGTGGTGCGATGACGCAAGGGATGATTGGATACTGGTTCGAGAATGCACTGACCAAAGCGCTTCGTGCACGTGGTCTTGAACAGCATGTGGCCTCTCTCGTGACACGAAGTATTGTCGATCCGAACGATAGTGCGTTTCATCATCCGACCAAGCCGATCGGCCCGTTTTATACGGAAGAAGAGGCACTCCATCTCGAACGGACGACGGGTTACGTCTTCAAAGAAGATGCAGGACGAGGGTATCGTCGTGTGGTGCCGAGTCCAATCCCTATGAAAATCGCCGAACACGCCGTCATTCGAACACTCGTTGAAGCGGGGCACATCGTTGTCGCTTCCGGTGGCGGTGGCATTCCGGTTATGGAGACAGCGGACGGATACGTCGGCATCGAAGCGGTCATCGATAAAGATTTCGCGGCTGCGAAACTGGCTGACCTCGTCAACGCAGACGTCTTACTCATTTTGACGGCTGTCGAACATGTGTATGTCAATTTTGGGAAGCCGAACGAGATGGCACTTCAAGAAACGTCGAAAGAACAGATGGAGACCTATATCGCGGAAGGACAGTTCGCACCAGGCAGTATGTTGCCGAAAGTGAGAGCGGCGCTTCAGTTTGCCGAATCCGGTACGAACCGTGTCGCCATCATCACGTCGCTCGATCAGGCTTTAGCAGCCATTGACGGAGAAGCGGGCACACGTGTCCGCCTAGCTCCATCGCTCCAACAATAAGAATGTGTCGCAGACGTGAAGCGTTTGCGACTTTTTTGTTTTCTGCTCCGGTTCAAGGGGAACGAAGGTTGTATGCCAAAAATGAGATTGCTATCATATTCAGTGTAAACGTTTGCACTAATTTCAGGAAGGAAGTGACGGAGAGCGGAAACGCTCGAATGTATGCGCCTATTCGAAGAAAATCATGTGTACCAGTCGTGGATGAGACCAAAAGCAAGAGAAGAAGCAATCGTACAAGGAAGCTGCTATCGCTTCACCGTATTGACGAGTCAGTTGATTCGGATGGAATACGCGGAAGACGGAATTTTTGAAGACCGTGCCACCCAAGTGGCGTGGAATCGGGAATTTGACGTTCCACAATTCCGAGTGATTGAAGATGAGACAGAGCTCCAAATCATCACAGAACATGTTCATTTGTATTATACGAAAGGTCCGTTCGCACCGAACACGCTCTATGTGGACGTGAAAGGGAACTTTAGTACGTATTATAGCCGCTACATGTTCAATGGTCCGGAGCGGACGCTGAAAGGGACGGCGCGGACGCTCGACCATGTGGACGGGGCGACGGAATTAGAAGAAGGGATCCTCTCCAAACAAGGGTATGCGATCATTGATGATTCATCCTCGTTTTTGATGACAGACGATCGCTTCGTCGAGCCGAGACGAAAAGGAATTCATGACATTTACTACTTCGGATATGGCCATGACTATAAACAGGCACTTCGAGACTTTTACACGTTGACGGGTCCGACACCGATGCTTCCTCGTAAAGCGCTCGGGAACTGGTGGAGCCGGTACTGGCGATACGACGAAAAAGAGTATAAGACGTTAATGCGCCGTTTCAAGTCAGAAGATGTCCCGTTCTCGGTCAGTGTCATCGATATGGACTGGCACGTGACGGACATCCCCGAAGAGTACGGGAGTGGATGGACGGGCTATTCGTGGAACAAAAACTTGTTTCCCGAACCGAAACGTTTCCTCAACTGGTTAAAGGATGAGGGAATGATGGTAACGTTGAACCTGCATCCCGCGGACGGAGTGCGTGCGTTTGAAGACCAGTACGTGGCGATGGCCGAGGCCATGGGCGTCGATCCGAAATCGGGGGACCGAATCCCGTTCGATTTTTCGGACAAACGATTCATTCAAGCATACTTTGAGCAGATGCATCATCCACATGAGGCGGATGGCGTTGATTTTTGGTGGATCGACTGGCAACAAGGGTCGACCTCGAAGATGGAAGGACTCGACCCGCTATGGATGCTAAATCATTATCATGCCATCGATATCGCCCGTGACGGTAAGCGTCCGCTCATTTTCTCTCGTTACGCAGGACCAGGGAGCCACCGTTACCCAGTCGGATTCTCAGGAGACACGATCATCTCGTGGGCTTCACTCGCCTTCCAACCTTATTTTACAGCGACAGCGACAAACATCGGTTACGGTTGGTGGAGTCACGATATCGGAGGCCATCATCGTGGGAAAAAAGACGATGAGCTCGCCGCGCGTTGGGTCGCATACGGGGTATTCAGTCCAATCATGCGCCTCCACTCAACGTTCAGCACATTCAACGGGAAAGAGCCTTGGCGTTTCGGGATCGAAGCCGAGCAGTCGATGAAGCGATTCTTACGTCTGCGTCACGAACTCATCCCTTATCTATATACGATGAACTATCGTAACCATGCCGATGCGTTACCGCTCGTGCTGCCGATGTATATCGAACATCCCGATGACGAAGCGGCTTATCAAGTACCGAATCAGTTTTATTTTGGCAGTGAACTCATTGTGTCTCCAATTGTCACGCCGATGGACCGAAAGCTCCACGTCGCCGGAACGAATGTCTGGCTACCGAAAGGAGAATGGTTTGACTTCTTCACAGGACATCGTTACGAAGGCGACAAATCGATTCGTGTGTTCCGTGGACTCGATGGACAACCGGTTTTCGCCAAAGCGGGTGCTATCGTTCCCCTCATGCCGCATCAACCGCATGAGAACGAGACGGGGAACCCGAGCGAGCTAGAAGTACTCGTCTTTCCAGGTGCCTCGAACACGTTCACGATGTATGAAGATGACGGGGAAAGCCACGATTATGAGACAGGTGCCTCACTTGAAACGACGTTCACGCTCGACTGGGAAGCGCGGACGCTTCGCATCGAGATGTCAGGAGACCTGACCCTCGTTCCGGCGAATCGGACATTGACCGTTCTTGTTCGAGGCGTTGTCGGGGAAGGGGACTATGACGCTGAGACGCAGACGCTACACATCCCGATTGGTGAATTGAAGCAGGAGCAGACGGTGACGCTCCCCGTCGATGTGACACAGAACGCCCATCGACTTGATCGTCTCTATCGATTCTTAGACCGCGCGGAAATCGCCTACGATTTGAAAGATCGTTTGTACCAGATGGCGACGACGAAGACGCGTCTCGAGGCCTGGCTGTTTGACCTCCATGCGTTAGAACTCGACCGAGATTTGCAAGACGCCCTATTAGAACTGATGTTGGACTGAAAAGGGGGGAGACCTCCTTTTGTCATGTCAGAAAACTGTCGGATTTTGAAAGCGGTATCATTCTGAATCGCTTTATACTTATGGTAGAAGATCCAATTAGAAATGAGGGGATACAGATGCGACACAAGTGGACGATTGATGATTTACGACAGTTGACACTGTTTGCGAACTGTTCGAGTCGGGCACTTGAACAGCTCGTCCCGCACGTCTATTGCCGAACGTATCGAAAAGGACAGCTCTTATTCATGGAAGGAGACCCACGAGAGCGCGTGTATTTCTTAATGAGTGGATACATCAGACTTGAGCGGATGAACGAGCATGCGACGCATCAATATGCGGACTACGTGAAGCCCAAACAGTTCTTTCCGTACAATGGTTTGTTCACGGAGGAAGACTACCGTCATACGGCAGAAGCTGTGACGGATATTGACGTCATCTACATCCCGACCGACCGATTCGAGCGGTTTGTATCCACACAGTCGAATATGCTGCTTTATATCATCGGACAGATGAATCGTATTTTAGATTTACATGAACGACGTGTCCAAGAAATCATTACCCCGAGCGCGAAAGAACGTGTACTCAATACCATCCATTTTTTGATTGAAGATTTAGGTGAACCGGATGAGCAAGGGGTACGTGTCCGCTGTCCGTTCACGGCGATGGAGCTATCTCGTCTATCTGGAACGTCTCGAGAGACGGTTTCTACGATTTTAGCGAAGCTTCGTAAAGAAGAGGTGCTTCGAATGGATGACCACCAACTTGTAATCGGGCATCCTGAATACTTTGAGCAAGACTTCGATTGACGCCACTCAGGAGAGGGCGTCTTTTGCATGTCGGAACGAGCGGAGCGTTCGCTTCAAGACGTGTCATATTGTATAATTAGTGATGAATCTCACAAAGCAATCGGATTGTGAATAGAGAAAGGATGAATGCAGTGAAACGACTGCAAGCCCTTGCGTTCGCCGAACGAGGTCACATCATCGGACTGGTATTGTCTGCGGTCATGATTGGACTATCGATTTTGGCGCAAGCGTATTTAATCGTCGACATTGTCGACCGAATCTTTTTAAAAGATGAATCGTTTGAAACCGTCGTTCCGGCGTTACTTTGGCTCGTCGTCGCCCTATTGGTACGAGCACTTTTTGGATACGTCTCCGGACGAATCGGAGCGAGTTTATCGGAAAAGGCGAAGCAGACGTTGCGTCTGCAATTGCTAGATCGCTATGCCACGAGCCCCGTCGAGTCGTCTTTGACGGGACAATCTGGGAAGAAGGTCAGTGTGTTCATGGATGCTGTTGACGAGGTTGACGCCTACTTCAGTCAGTATTGGCCACAAGTGATTCAAACCTCGATTATCCCGCTTCTGATTTTGGTTGTCGTCTTCAGCCAACATTGGATTTCAGGTGTCATCATGATGGTGACGGCACCGTTTATCCCTTTGTTCTTTATTATCATTGGGATTGCGACACAGAAAAAATCTGAGGAACAGATGGAAAAGATGAATCAATTTTCCGGAAAGTTTTTGGATGTCTTACAAGGTTTGACGACACTCAAACTCTACAATCGGACCGAACAAGAAGCGAAAGCGATTGAGAAGAGCAGTCTCGACTTTCGGGATGCGACGATGGTCGTCTTAAAGACGGCATTCTTATCTGGCCTCATGTTGGAATTCATCTCCATGCTCAGCACCGGCGTTGTGGCACTAGAAGTCGCGCTACAGATGGTCGTTTGGGAGAACCTGACGTTCTTCTCAGGATTCTTGATTCTTGTGTTGGCGCCAGAGTATTACTTGGCCATCAAAGACCTGGGCAGCGCCTTTCATACGGGACGTGGCAGTATGGGCGCAGCAGACCGGATCTTTGACGTATTAGACGCCCCGGATGATCGCATTCAGTGGGGGACGAAGTCGCTTCGTTCACGGACACCGGACCTTGAGCTTGAAGAGATATCGTTTGAGTACGCTGGTGGACGCTTTTCCCTTCAGCCATTGAGTGGTCGCATCTCGTCCGGCACCCACCTTGCGTTAGTCGGCGCGAGCGGTTCCGGGAAGACGACTGTCCTTAACGTGATCTCTGGACTTTTGCAAGTAAAATCAGGGCGCGTCCTCGTGGATGGCGAACCCTTGCATATGTATGAGGAATCTGCCTGGTATGGAAATATTGCGTATATCTCTCAAAATCCGTATCTGTTCGCCGGGACACTCGCCGAAAACATTGCTTTAGGTGAAGTGGCTGACGAGCGTGCGTTACTCGAGGCAGCCGAGGCAGCTGGACTATCCGAGGTGATTGATCAGTTGCCGAACGGAATCTGGACAGAACTCGGAGAAGGTGGGTTTGGACTATCTGGTGGAGAACGGCAACGCCTTGCACTCGCACGGGCTTTCTTTAAGCGACCTGGTATTTTATTGTTTGATGAACCGACGACCGGCCTTGATTTGAAAACAGAGCGGATTGTCAGACGCTCGATTGAAGAGCTGTCGAAAGGTGCGACGTTAATCACGGTTGCGCATCGTCTGCATACGATCAAAGAGGCGGACACGATTTGGTTCATGGATGACGGGAAACGAATCGCAGAAGGGACGCACGAAGCGTTACTCGCTGTCCCAGAGTATGCAGAACTGTTTGCACTTCAGAAAGGGGTGAGCCGATGAACTCGCTTTGGACCATCACAAAATGGATGATGCGCGAGAAGAAAGACATTCTTCTCTCCATCTTCTTTGGATATGCGGCAGGGATTGCAGCGGTCGCCCTCTTCGCGGCAAGTGGCTATCTCGTATCACGCGCAGGGCTCGTCCCGCCACTGTATGCACTCATGGTACCGGTTGTCTTAATTAAACTGTTCGGTGTCATCCGGGCAGGAAGCCGTTATCGGGAACGCCTCGCCTCACACCGGGCGACGTTTACGATTTTAAGTGAGTTGCGCGTCCGGTTCTATCGTCAGTTAGAGCCGCTCGTTCCGTCCATCTTCGCGAAATATCGGAGCGGCGATTTGCTCGCACGCGTCGTCGGGGACGTTGAGAGTCTTCAAAACTACTTCCTTCGCGTGTTTTATCCGCCGATCATTCTCGTACTCGTCTTTTTGAGTACCATCTTCTTTGTCACCTTCTTCTCGTTTGCGGTCAGCCTATGGATATTGTTTGGTGTACTCGTTACAGGATTCTTGATTCCGCTCGGATTTGCACGAATTCGTGCCCGTCATGACGAGACGATTCGTGGATTGCGTGGAGATGTGTCGATTCAATTGACAGAGATGCTGTTCGGATACCGGGATTTAAAACTTCATCACCAACTTGACCGCACGAAACAAGCTGTCTATTCGCACAGTGAGCGTTACATGGAGGCAGAGCGGAAAGACACGACGAATCAGTTCTTCAATTCGGCGCTCGTCGTTGCCGCTTCCTTACTCGTCTCATGGGGCGTCTTGGCCATCGGTGCGTATCAGGTGGTAAATGGAGACTTGAACGGGTTGTTCTTGGCAATGCTGATCATGATGTCGCTCACAGCGTTTGAGAATACGACGCCGATGGCCGTGTTCCCTGGTCACTTTGCAGACAGCAAGCAAGCAGCGGATCGTTTGTTTGAAGTGACGGAGCCGAGTGAAACGATTGAGGCGCGTGAGGCGAAACGTCAGGACGTGACGTTTACGGATGCACCATCCATTTCATTTGATCATGTTCGCTATCGCTATCCGGATACGTATCGAGATGTCATCGATGAGGTGACGTTACACATTCCAAGTGGTTCGAAGACGGTCATCGTTGGACCGAGCGGGTCAGGGAAGTCGACGTTACTTCAACTGCTCTTGGCTTTCGTTCGGACGGAAGACGGCACGATTCGGTTGGATGAGTACAACGTGAACGATGTCAAACAGACAGCCATTTGGCAACATGCGAGCGTTGTTTTGCAAGACAATCATTTCTTTTATGGAACTGTACGGGACAACTTGGCGTTAGCCGGTGACTTCACAGATGAAGAGATGAGCGTAGCGCTTGAGCGGGTCCGTTTGGCGTTCACGCTAGACGAACCGGTCCTTGAGAAAGGGGCGAACTTGTCAGGTGGAGAACGCCAACGCCTGGCCATCGCACGAGCACTTCTTAAAAACGGACTTCTCTGGTTGCTCGATGAACCGACATCGGCACTCGATGCAGGAACGGAGGCCCATGTCTTTTCTGAATTGTTACAGCAAGCCGGAACAGGCACACTCATTCTCGTCAGTCACCGTTTGACGGGTCTCGAAACGTTTGATCAGATTATCGTTATGGAAGCCGGAAGAATTGTTGAGGTCGGTTCTTATGAGGAACTGATGACGAAACGTGGCATGTTCTATGAATTGAAACAAATCGAGCAAGAAGTGTTCGCATCATGAAAAAGACGAGCAGCCCCGTCGGTGGGCTGCTCGTCTTGTTTTTGGCAAATATGGGTGCAACAAATGGGGGTTGTCGCAATGCTTTCAAAAAGAGTGTCGTGGAGGGGAATCCACGTGACGTGATATGTTTGGGGAACGTGCACGTCAAGCTTTTGGGAAGCTACAACTAAAGTATAGTTGATAACGATTCTCATTGTCAATGAGAATAATGAAAAAAATCCATACGTGCGAACACGTATGGATTGGGTCTTCAATTAGTTCGAGGCTACGCCTTTTTGAACCGTGAATCGAATCAAACTGAACAAGTATCTCGTGAAGAAGAGAGCGAACGCATAGAATAGCGCGATGAACGGTGACTGAAGATCAATCCCCGGAATGTTCATCAAGAACTCCAATACGAGAATAGAGAGTAGGAATACGTAGAGAGCGGCATCTAAATAAAGTGGCATGAGACGACCGCGTTGATGCCAAAATGTGCGGACGAGTGGAGCCACGGTCATCCCGATGATCCGTTCCGCAAAGCCGATACTGAGAACGGCGATGATGAATGCTGGGATCGTGTTAAAGCTCACCAAATCCGAGAACACGAAACCTGAAATCAACAAGAGCGGACCGATGATAATCATCATCGAAAGTGAGGTCCGGAAGAAAATCCACATGTTGTTCTGAATCGAACGAATCCCCCCGATTGCCGATTGTTGAAGTGTCTTTCCACGTCTATAGTCAATCGCGAACGAGCCGATAAACATAATTCCAAATAAAGATAACAAAACTGACATGAACGATGTTTCCCCTTTTCTGAATAAATCATGATGTATCGATCTGAATCAAAGTCTAGCCTAGTTTAACGATTCATTTCGAGAAAGTAAAGCGAGAAAACGCGCTCAAGTGTGAAGAGTTTGACACATTAAGAGGCGAGGATGAAACGATTTCGACCGGACTCTTTTGCGTGATATAACGCTTCATCTGCATGTTTTAACACACTGTCGATTTCAATATCATTCGAATGGCAAGCTCCAAGCGAAACAGTGATGTGGAGCGTACCGGCACTCGTCTCGAATGGGAACGTTGAAACCTTTTCTCGAATAGATTCAGCAAGCCGTGATACTTCGTCACGTGTCGCATGTGGCATGACGATTAAAAATTCTTCGCCACCGAAGCGGCCGACCAAATGGCGATCGTCGCTCTCGTTGACGAGGAGCATGCCGAGCTCGCGCAAAACATCATCTCCGACGTCGTGACCGTATGTGTCATTTACCCGTTTGAAATGATCGATATCGACCAAAATCAATGCGTATTCTTCTGCCTCGACCGTCAAGTTGGCCATCGCTTCGTTCAAGAGACGCCGATTGGCAATCCCGGTGAGCGCATCCGTACGCGCCAGTTGCTGTTGATGCTGGACGTTCTCGAAATGGCGGCGCAATTCGAGCAACAATCGATAGGCGGCGCAAGCTCCGCCGTAAGACATTAACGTGTAGACGATTAAGACGGGATAGAACAAGTTTAGTGGAAGCGCGGCATAAATCGCTGCTCCAAAAATGGCGATGCTGATCGTAGTGAATATAAGTAAAGTTGGGCGGGTATTATCCATGCGTTTTCGAAGGATGCTGATTGATCCCACGAGAACGAACATTGTCGCAAACGCTAAATAGAGACCAATCATAGCGCCGTTTGTGTACCAAACGACAAACGCGCGACCAATCAAATAGATGATACCTGCAACCGTCCCACTGACCCAACCACCAAATAAGACAGCCAGCATGATTGGGATGGCGCGTAAATCAATGAGCACACCTTCGAGAGGTAAGGCATTTACTAAAAGGAGGATGGCAATCAATCCGGTCTGTACCCCAAGTAAAATCCTTCCTTTGAGAGGAGACTGTGGCGTCAGACGAGGGCGGTTTCGAAACGGTAAAAAGGAAATCGTGAAGAGCGTGAACAAGATACACAAGTTGATAAAGAACGCATTTATGATTGTGAGCATCGGAGCTCCCCCTTATCCCGTATGGAAATATTTAGTTACAGTATATAGCATCTAGTTGGAAACAAACAGGAATAACCTGCTTGCGGAAAGAAACTCTCTTGAATGATTATTCAAGCAAATCGTTTTGGAATCCTTTTGGATTTGTTCAGGTTCTCCTCATCTTTTAGAACTTTCGTTATGGAAAATCGAAAGTTTGGTATGATAAGAGAAAAGGAGGACTGTCCGTGCGTTACTGGGATCATTTTAAACGAGCGTTTATTCCGATTGCGCTCATTTTGATTGGATTAGCGATCTTTTATACTTTATCGGCTCGAGATAATATGGTGTTGACGCTATTAGGGGCTGCGATTGTTGGAGTCATCTTATTTTTGGTGATGCGTCATGTGAATCAGGTGGAAGAGGACTAAAGCGAGAACACATTTTGTGGTTCTCGTTTTTTGTTGTCTTGCCACATTTTTGGGTACACTACAAAGTAAGGAGGGATTTATCATGGCAAAAGCTACATTTGCGGGAGGCTGTTTCTGGTGCATGGTCAAACCGTTTCATAAATATGAGGGAGTGGAGCGTGTCATTTCTGGATATACAGGAGGACATGTCGACAACCCGACGTATCAACAAGTCTGTTCGGAGACGACAGGACATTTAGAGGCGGTTGAAATCACATTTGATCCAGAAGTCATTTCGTATGAGGAGTTGCTACGCATCTATTGGCGTCAAATCGATCCGACAGATGGTGGAGGGCAGTTCAATGACCGCGGTGAATCGTACCGTCCAGCCATCTTCTATCATTCAGAAGAGCAGCGGGCTGCAGCGGAGCGTTCGAAACAGGAAGTGGAAGATTCGGGTCGCTTCGATCGTTCGATTGAAGTCGATATCCGCCCTGCGAAAACGTTCTGGGAAGCGGAAGACTATCATCAAGACTACTATAAAAAAAATCCGTTCCGCTATGAGATGTACCGTGTCGGTTCAGGACGCGCGAAGTTCATCAAAGAGGCGTGGAGTGATCGCAAACAACAACAAGCACTTCGTGAACGCTTGACACCGATGCAGTATAAAGTGACGCAAGAAAACGGGACAGAGCCACCGTTCCAAAATGAATATTGGGATGAAGAGCGGGAGGGGTTGTACGTCGATATCGTCGACGGGACACCACTCTTCACATCGCACGATAAGTTTCAGTCGAATTGCGGATGGCCGAGCTTCTCACGCCCAATCGAGGAGAAGCGAGTCGATTTGAACATGGACACGACGCACCACATGGTACGGACAGAAGTCCGTTCAAAACAAGGGGACAGTCACCTTGGTCACGTGTTTGATGACGGTCCGAAAGAGCTTGGCGGCTTACGCTATTGCATCAACTCGGCCGCTCTCCGATTTATTCCTGTAGAAGAGCTTGAAGAGGCGGGGTACGGGGAATATAAACACTTATTCAACAAGTGAAGGGGAGAGCCGTATGTTCACAGCCGTCAAACAACAAATTCGGTGCGAGACGATCGGGACCGTCCTTGATTTTTACGACCAGTCGATTCGACAGCTTTCGGAAGAGGCGAGACAAGAGAAGTACGCGAAGATGAGTTCAAGCCCGTTCTCGTTCTTTCGAGGGAGCTCACACTTGTTCTACTACGACTTTGCGAAAGTACCGATCGCCTTTGACACAGGTCCTGACCATCCGACGTTCATTCAAGGAGACTTACACTTTGAAAATTTCGGTGTGTTCGAAGACGGGGCCGGCACCATCATCTATGACGTGAACGACTTTGATGAGGCGTATATCGGGTCCTATCTGTTCGATTTGTTGCGGATGGCGGTCTCTGTCGATTTGTTCGCCGCCGAGTCAGGATTCGATGGCAAGGCAGCCATTCAAGCGTTTGCTGAGTCCTATGCCAAAGCCATTGAAAAACATGCGCTTGGACGGAGTGAGCATATTCAATTCACGAAAGAGAATACGTGTAAAGCGGTCAAAAAAGTCATTAAAAAAGCGGAAAAGAAGAAAGATGAATTCATGTCCGAACGGACGGAGGTACGGGACGAGGAACGTTATTTTTCGACGAGTGACGACCTGCTTCCCGTCTCTTCAGAAGTACGGGAGGAAATTGAAGCGGCATGGGGCGATTATCTGTCTTCATTGTCAGACCAACACCGACATCATGCCGATCACTACGAAATCAAAGATGTCGCCATCAAACTTCAGAGCGGCACGGCTTCAATCGGTTTAGAACGCTACTATATTTTGATTGAAGGTGCCGACGAAGAACATGATGAAGATGTTATTTTAGAGATGAAGCAAGCACAGTCCGCCGTCCCGTCTCTCTTTCTTCCGACACATCCGCTGTTTGAGAACGGATTGTCGCATCAAGGCGCTCGTGTCGTCGCCGCACAACGAGCAATGGTCCACAGTCGTGACCCGTATCTCGGCTATTTGACAATCGACGATAAAGAATATTATGTGAGGCAACGTTCTCCGTATAAGCGGAAAGTGAAAGCGAAACACATGAAAGATGAGACGTCGCTCATTGAGACGTTGAAAGTGCAAGCGCAAATCACGGCGAAGATTCACGCACGGGCCGATGCGTCATCGAATGTGCTCGATTATACGGCAAGCGAACGAATCGCGGCGGCAATCGGTGACTCCCCGTCCCTGTTTATTCGACAGTTATCGAGATGGGCTGATTTTTATGCGAATCAAGTTCGTTTTGACTATGAAGCCTTTTTAAATTGGGTCGAGTCAAGGAATCGTTAAAGATACTTGCGAATCGAGGATGAAATCCTTCACAATGGAAGTGTAAAGGATGTGTACGGACTATGATTACAGAACAACAAGTCATCGCCCAAATGCGTCAGGTGATGACACAGATTGAGTCGTCAACCGGTGAAGTGCAAAAGCGTCATTTGGCAAAGTTGATGGGCTTTTGTGAATTACTTCTAGATGAGACGTCAGAAGCGAAAGCGGTCGGTGTGCCGCAAACGTCGACACCTACGAACGAGACAAAACCGCCACTTGATCGACAGATGGCTGCCTTTCTCGGCATTCCGATGGAGGAAGACGAACAACCGAAATCGGATTCATTGCTCGATTTTTGAACCACATGTGCATCACATGTGGTTTTTTTGTGGATTCACATTCATTGACTTAAATACCATAGGGGGTATAATGAGTATGAGAAATGAATGCAAATGGAGGCGTGAATATGTTGGACTTTCTTTTTGTAGCGGTCGTCATTGGACTTGTGTATTTCTGGTGGAGTCGTCGAAACAATGTAAAAACTGTCTCGACGGACGATTTAAAACGGAGAATCGCAGAAGAACGGAACATTCAATTGTTGGATGTGCGGGAGCCGCATGAATACCGCGGGGGACATATCAAGCAGGCGAAAAACGTACCTTTATCCGGATTCGGTAATGCTCAAGCGAAATATCCGAAAAAAAAGGAGCGTCCTGTCTATGTCATCTGTCAGAGCGGGATGCGTAGCCAACGCGCGGCAGCAATGCTGAAGAGTGCCGGATATACCGACGTCTATTCTGTAAAAGGTGGCATGAACTTCTGGCGTGGATAATAGAGGCGACTGGACGAATCGGTTCAGTCGTTTTTTTTGTCATCACGTTTTCTCTTTTGCATTTTCGGGGATTCTGCTACGGTAAGGAGAGAGTGAAAGAGAGGGGATCAATCCAATGGCAGTGATTTTATTTGATATCGATGGCACGTTAGTAGATACGACCGGACCGATGACGAAGGCGATTCATGAGGCACTCGAGGAGCTTCCTCATCTTCCGAAACCGAGTGAAGAGGCGGTCCGCTCAGGATACGGCTTGGCAGGTAACGCGTTTTGGGAGCATGTCATCCCGGAAGCGACGCTTGAAGAGATTCGTCTCATTCGCAGACTCCGTCATACGACGCTTGAGCAAACGATGGAAGGGCAAAATGTCTTGTTTGACGGAATTCGTGAGATGTTGGAGACGCTTCATGAGCAAGGTCATACGCTGACGACAGCGAGTAATTGTGGTGTTCATTACATGAATTTGATTTTAGATACGCAACAAATTCGTCCATATATGACGGCACCCGAATGCTTAGAGTCTGTTGGAGGCGAGAAGAAGGCAGACATTCTGACAGCACACCGTGTCCGGCACGGAGAGGCGGACTATATTATGGTCGGCGATCGTAAGTCGGATGTCGAGGCGGCTCGCGCTCATGACTTCCCGGTCGTCTTGACAGGGTTCGGATTCGGCAATGAAGAAGAGTGGGCACTTGCGAATCACGTGATCCAGTCTCCGCATGATTTAGTCGAGTGGGTCAACCGATAAGAAAAGGCTTGTCGCATATGTCGACAAGCCTTTTGTATACCTACACTTACAACCCGAGTGAGATGTATTTTACTTCTAAAAATTCCTCGATGCCGTGATGTCCACCCTCACGGCCGAGTCCGCTCTCTTTCCAACCACCGAACGGCGCTTGCGGCGTTGACGGAAGTCCGTCATTCACACCGACAATCCCGTACTCCAACGATTCAGCTAAATAGACCGCTTCATTGATGTCTTGCGTGAACAGGTAAGCGGCTAAGCCAAATGGCGTGTTGTTCGCCCGTTTGATGACTTCATCGAGTGAATCGAACGTCGCAATCGGTGCGACAGGTCCGAACGTCTCTTCGTTCATGCAGAGCATGTCTTCATTCGCGTAACGAATGACGGCAGGACGGATGAACAAGCCGTCTAGCACCTCACCACCGTACACTTCACCGCCACGAATCTGAGCGTCCTCGATATGCTTTTCGACTTTACTGAGCGCATCGTCATCGATGAGCGGACCGATGTCGACACCTTCCTCTAGTCCGTTCCCGACTTTCAACGCTTCGACTTCTTTAATGAAACGCTCCGAGAATTCATCGACGACGGCGCGTTCGACATAGATTCGGTTCGCGCAGACGCACGTCTGTCCACCGTTTCGGAACTTCGTGGCGACCGCTTGCGGAACAGCCTTATCTAAATCCGCTTTGGCCGTGACGATGAGTGGGGCATGTCCACCGAGTTCGAGTGAAATCTTTTTCATCGTGTCCGCAGCGTCACGCATGAGCATTTTTCCGACTTCCGTTGATCCTGTGAACGTCAATTTTCGGACCCGTTTATCTTGTTGCCACGCTTTGACGATATCTGACGCTTGTCCAGTGACAAGGTTGATGACCCCTTTTGGGAATCCGGCCTTCTCCGCTAATTTGACCAATTCGATGGCGGTCAACGGAGTTGCCGATGCTGGTTTCATGACGACCGTACAGCCTGCAGCGAGCGCTGGAGCGACTTTCCGTGTGATCATGGCAGCTGGGAAGTTCCAAGGTGTGATGGCTGCGATGACGCCGACCGGTTGTTTGATGGCAAAGATCCGTTTCTGGTTTGATGAAGCAGGAATCGTCTCTCCGTACACGCGTCGTCCTTCTGCTGCATACCAGTCGATGAATCCATTTGCATAGTTGATTTCACCGATTGCTTCCTTGAGCGGTTTCCCTTGTTCCTCGACCATGGTTCGGGCAAGCTCTTCTGTATGTTCTGCAATCAAACGATGCCACTCATTGAGTAGTTCCCCTCGTTCTTCTGCTGTTTTTTGTTTCCATTCTTGTAACGCCTCATGCGCAGCGTCGACGGCTTGTGTCGCTTCTTGTGTATCACTTTTTGTCACGACGGCCATCACATTGCCTGTAGCCGGATTGCGTACCTCGATCGTTTGTCCCGTTTCTGTCCATTCCCCATTAATGAAGTTTTTCTCTTCTCGCATCTTGATTTCCCCTTTCCAAAAAGTGCACAGTTAATTAGAGGATACCCGTTTTTCTGAAACGCACACAAATTTCCAAAAAATGAGGGGATACTATGTTGATTATCATCATTGGCTATTTAGTCGGAAGTCTGCTCGGGGGTAGGCTGTACGGGGTGCTAAGTGGACGTGATTTAGCGACAACTGGTTCGAAGAATACCGGTGCACGCAATGCACATCGCATCGGTGGAGTGAAGGCGTTTCTCATCGTCTATGGATTCGACGTGCTCAAGACGATTCTCGTCCTACAGATGAGTGGATTGTATTTTTGGGAGACGGCGTTCGCACTCACGCTCGGGCATATTTATCCATTTTGGCGAATTCGTGCGGGTGGGAAGGGATATGCCGTTTTTTCTGGAATCATATGGGCATATGACCCGTGGTGGTTTATTGGGGGTCTTGCTATCTTGTTACTCTTAATCAAATTAACAGGGAACTCTCGCGAGACGGGACTGGTCATGCTCATTTTACTTCCGCTCGCTGCACTTTGGGATGTCAAAAATGTCATCTGGGCCACGCTGATTACGATTCTTATCATCTATCATCATGTGAAGGAGGAAAAGGCATGATTGTGTACCGAAAAGCCGAAGTATCAGATTTTGAAGCGATACATCGGTTGAATTACGAAACATTCGTCGAAGAGATTCCGCAACATCCACCGAATCCGGAAAGGCGACTTGTCGACAAGTTTCACGAAGAAAATACATATTGGATCGGGGAAGCGGACGGTGAAGTGATTGCCATGTGTGCGTTACGTGGTAAACGACCATTTTCATTGGAACAAAAGGGAGTGCGCATTCCTGAAGGGAATTGGATCGAGATTCGTCTGCTCGCTGTGACTAAACCCTATCGGCGCAATCGGACGTTCGCTGGATTGATGCGCGCGGTCATCGACGATGCGACAGAGCGTGATGTCGATGGTATTGTCATCAGTGGGACGACACGTGAACAAGTGCTCTATCGTCGATTTGGGTTTGTCCCATTTGCGGATCCAATCGGTCCAGAGGAAGCACGATATGTACCGATGGTGTTAACGCGTTCGGCTTTTTATGAATCCAAATCAGCGTCGACCCTACGTCCGAAAAGTTTACTAGCAGGACCCGTTGAATGTTCAGAGCGCGTGAGAGGACGACTCTCGATGCAGCCGCGCCCACATCGTTCAAACGAGACGGGACGAGTGCTTGACGCGGTGCAACAAAAACTGGCGGAACGAATCGGACTCCCTCATGTCTATACGCTCCTTGGAAGCGGGACTGTCGCTAACGATGCGGTCGCGGCTCGATTGGACGGACACGGCCTCATTTTCAATGCGGGTGAATTTGGAGAACGCTTGATTGACCATGCCCGGCGTGTCGGTCTGTCTTTTGACGTGGTCGCAGTGGACCAAGAGGGACAATGGGATATTTCGCAACTTGAGCGCATTGCACCAGACTGGGTATGGACGGTTCATTGCGAGACATCGTTAGGGATTTTAATCAACCTCGAACCTCTCCATACATGGCAAGGCGTTGTCGCCATTGATGCGATCAGTGCCGTCGGGACGCTCGTCTATGATTATTCATTTGCGGACTACGTGACCTTCTCTTCGGGAAAGGCGTTACGGAACGCTCCGGGTCTCGCGTTCGTCGCTATGAAGCATCCGGCGATTGCGACACCACATACAGCGCGCTATTTGGATTTATCGCTCTATCAGCCGATTGCCTTCACACAATCGGAACCACTTCTTGCAGCGATGGCGATTGCGCTGGATGAGTTGACAGAAGAAGAAGTCGTTTCGCATTCTGTGAAGATGACTACGTTGCTTAATGCCTTACAAGAGAACGGTTTAACGGTCGATGTGTATCCTGCTCAGTCACCTGGCATCATCACGATTCGAGTACCGTGCGAGCTGTCCTCGGTCGAGCTCGGGCGCCAACTGTCGTATCAAGGCTATCTCGTTCAGTATGAGAGTGACTATTTGAAACGGGCGAACGTCATTCAAGTATCGACCATGGGTTGGACGACACCTCGCATGATGCGTGACGTCGGTGCTTATATCGCACAATGGATTCAACAAAAAACCGCCACTTCTGAAAGTGACGGTTCGCTTATACTCGAAAGTCTTGGCGTGCCAAATGACGAATCTTTCGTCCGAGGCGTCTCCAATTGAAATAAGCTAAAACGGAGACGACGCCACCTGACCAAAAGAGCCATTCATCCGGTCGGATATAACCCAGTAGCCCGACGAGCAGGCCGAGCAAGATGACGATGGCATTGAACGTCTGGCGGTGCAAGAGTTCCTTGGATTCTAGGGTTCGTTGGAACATGGCTTGCTCCGACAGGCGTTTTCGTGTCGGTTCTTTTAAGTAATTATCGAGAAGCGGAGGAACGTTTAACAGTTTCTTTGCATAGTTGATTCCGGTCTTCACGTAACGATTTTGAAGCGTTGTCCCGTCCTCCTCGAGCCATTCGATGACAATCGGTTTACCGAGTGTGAACAGGTCGATTTTTGGGTCAAGGATTTGCAAGATCCCGAGTAAGGTCGAAGCGGCACGACCGAAGAAGGCAAATTCCGCCGGGAGCTGAATCGGCTCGTTTTTGACGAGCAATTGAATGTCCTGTAACACCTTCTCAATCAACTTCGTATCGACGGTATCGATGTCCGTTTCTAAGTAGAAGGTGACCGCCTTCTCTAGCGCTTGGCGAATATTTTGTTTGTTCGCCGTTGGTAAGAGGAATCGCAAGTCTTCTAATCCATCGACGATGCTGTCATAGTCGAGCGAGATGAACGCCTGTAAGATATTCCGAATCGTGGCCATGTCTTGTGCCGTCGTCTGTCCGACCATACCAAAATCGAGGAGGATGATCGTTCCGTCTGCCCGAATCTGGACGTTTCCGGGATGTGGATCGGCATGGAACTGTCCACCAAACAGTAGCTGTTCAGCAGCGAGTGTGAAGAGTCGTTCAGCAAGTGCGGAACGGTCGATTCCATTCTCCTTTAAAAAGGCGAGGTCGGTGATCCGGCGTGCATCGACCCAGTCCATCGTCAAGACGCGGTTCGTACAGAGATGCTCGTGATAGTCCGGGATATAAACGTCTCGGTTATCCGCGTATTTGGCTTTAAAATACAGGGCATTTTTTAATTCAGTTTGAAAATTTAGTTCATCCCCGATGACAAAAATCATCTGGCGATATAAGCTATCTAAGTCGGTTGATTTAGCGAGGGATGTCCGCTTTAACATCGACGTGACAATTCGCATGGCACGGAAGTCGGTCCGGATGATTTTTTCGATATTCGGACGCTGGATTTTGATGGCGACCCGCTTGCCGTTTTCGAGCAGCGTGGCACCATATACTTCCCCGATGGAAGCCGAAGCGACGGCATCGATGCCGACGTCTTTGACGACTTGTGAGTAAGGCACGCCCCATTCCGCTTCTAGAATCGCGCGCGATTTCTCCCAACCAGACGTCGGGACACGGTCGACGAGCTCTGATAGCTCGTTCAAGACGGCGGGTGGCAATAAGTCCGCACGAATCGACAAGAATTGTCCGAGTTTGATTAACAAGCCCTCGAGCCGTAGCGCGTTTCGTTTGTATTCACGCGCGAGCTTGAGCATGAGTGCTTCATATTCTTCTGTCGTGGCGACGCCTTGTTGTTGTTTGCGTGAAAAGGCGTATAGCCGAATGATGAATCGGGCGAACATGGTGACGATAATCCATATGCGGAACAAAGCGATACGTTTCATTGTAATACCGACATCCTTTACGACAGTCGCACGACTGACCTGAATTTTTGTAACTATACTTTACCATACAATGCGTTGAAGAAAGGGCAAGGGATGTTCATGGAGTGGGAATTGCTCAACGTCGTCGGAACGATTGCGTTCGCGGCGAGCGGAGCCATCATTGCGATGGATGAAAAATACGATATTTTTGGGGTATGGCTATTGGCGTTTATCACTGCCTTCGGAGGTGGCGCGATCCGAAACGTCCTGTTAGGAAACCCCGTCAGCTTAATTTGGCAACAGAATGATTTATTTATTTTATGTTTTCTTGTCGCACTCCTCATCTTCCTGCTCCCGAGTGTCGTATTGCCACATTGGGAACGCTGGGGTGTCATTGTCGACGCCATTGGTCTCGTCGCGTTTGCCTTTCAAGGGGCACAAGTCGCCATCAAGCTTGATTTACCTTTATCTGCTGCGATTGCGGCAGCTGTCTTGACCGGCGTTGGCGGAGGTGTGGTTCGGGACTTATTGGCCGGACGCAAGCCTCTCGTTTTACAGTCTGAGGTGTATGCAATTTGGGCGATTCTCATTGCGGTCATCACGTATTACTTCAAGCTCGAAGGCGGCCTTGCCGTCTATGCATTATTAATTGTCGTCGCGACACTTCGAGTGATATCCTACTATCGGAAGTGGAATTTACCAGCACGTAAAGTTAGATAAGGGGGAACGGAAATGAAGATCTTATTAATGATTGGTGCCGGATTGATGGCACTCGGCGTAGCACTCGGTGCGTTCGGCGCCCATGCGCTAAAAGAGAGATTGGCTCCAAACATGTTGGCAAACTGGCAGACAGGTGTGCTCTACCACATGGTGCACGCACTCGGAATCATCGGAATTGCGTCACTGCTCATGCGTGTGAGCATCAGTCAATTTAACATTGCCGGATGGCTCATGTTTGCCGGAATCATCTTCTTCTCAGGAAGCTTGTATGTCATGGCATTGACGGGAATTACAAAACTCGGAGCCGTGACACCGATTGGCGGAGTCTTGTTCATCGCCGCTTGGATTTTTGTGATCGTTGGCGCAACCAAGTTATAACAGAAGACTAGTCAAACCGACATCCATGTCTTTGCTCATGTGTACATGAGGCGAGGACGTGGATTTTTTTTGATGGGTCGTTCCATCAATTGGAAACTTATCAATGATGTATTCAAAATATTATTTGAAAATAGGGTAAATAATTCTCTATTTACATAAAACATTACAGAAAGATGTCAAATCAAACAGTCTGAAAAGGTATTGATAAATAATAAGTTCTATGCATTCGCTGTCCGCATCTTTGTTCTTGCGTAATAAAATTGAAATATAACTTTAACAGGAAAATATCTATCAGTTAGATATAATTAGTCGTGTTGAAACTCAACCAAATGATCGTTTTTGTTACATACTGAAACGGCTTTAAATATGTAGTGTAGTAGGTACTCACGTTTGTCATTTAAGAAAGGATGTACCCCATTCATGAATTGGAAACGCACAGTCTCGACGTTGACGCTCGGTGTGATGCTCATCAGCACACATACAGTTGCGGATGCATCGACTTCGATTAAAGAGAAGCAAGAACAACAACAAAAAGTAAAAGAAAAGCGCGACAGTGTGAAAAAAGACCAGTCAGAAACATCTTCAAAAATTGAAGTGAACAAGGAAGAGATTTCAAAAGTTCAGGCTGAAGTCAATAAAATGGACGCGCAATTGCAAGACATCATCAATGATGTCGCCATGAAACGCCAAGAAATCAAGCGCACCGAGATGAAGATTGAGGATCTTGAAGCCGACATTAAAGATTACCAAGAAAAAATGAAGGCGCAAGAAGCGATGATGAAAGAGCGTATGGCCACGATGCAAAAGAACGGTGGCGGATCAATTAACTGGGCTGAATTCATCTTCGGTTCAAAAAATCTCTCTGATCTCGTCACGCGTATGATCACAGCTGGAACGATTCAGCGTAGTGACCAAGAGTTGTTCGATGACTATGAAGCGACACAGCGTTCGTTGAAAGAAGCGCAAGCTGACTTGAAAGCAGAACGTGCTTCACTTCTCCAACAACAAAAGGCACTCGAAGTGCGTCAAGCCGAGCTTGAGAAGAAAATGAAGCAGCGTGAAAAGCGCATCAAAGAGCTTGAAGAGAAGAACATCAAGTTCGAATCACAGATCTTTGACCTTCAAGAAATTGAAGCGACATTAGTCGCACAAGAACAGGCGATCGCGGCTGAAATCGAAGCGCAACGTCGCGAAGAAGAGGAAGCCCGTCGTCGTGCGGAAGAGGCAGCTCGTCAAGAGGCGGCACGTAAAGCGGAAGAAGCCCGCCAAGCAGAAGCTGCACGTCAAGCTGAGGCTGCCCGTCAGGCAGAGGCAGAACGAGAAGCGGAAGCAGCTCGTCAAGCTGCTCAACAAAAGCAAGACAATAAATCGAATACCCCGTCTTCGTCGTCTTCAAACAACACGGCGGCATCAACGCCAGCTCCAAAACCGGCACCGGCTCCAACGCCAGCTCCGAAACCAGAGCCAAAACCGGCGCCGACGACATCGACGCCAGCTCCGTCTAGTTCGATGTTCATTCAACCGGCTTCAGGACGCTACTCACAAGGATGGGGTCCGGCGAGCGGTGCGTTTGGTTACACGTTCCATAACGGTGTAGACATCGCTGGTCCAACAGGGAAACCGATTCGCGCATCTGCGACAGGTACGGTCATTCGAGCAGGTTGGGGTGGCGCATACGGGAACCACGTCATGATCGCACACGTGATCAACGGTCAAGTTTGGACCACGGTCTATGCGCACATGAACTCGGTATCTGTCAGCTCTGGACAGCGTGTGACGCAAGGGTCGAACATCGGGACACTTGGAAACACAGGGAACTCTTCAGGTCCGCACTTGCACTTTGAGATTCATAAAGGCGGCTACTCATACTCGGCAACGAGCGCAGGTAGCACGGTCAACCCGCGTCAGTTCTTCTGATGCATCAACCAGAAAACTCCTTTCGATTGCGAAAGGAGTTTTTGTGCGTAATAAATCCCTCCGCGATTGCGAAGGGATACTCGTTAGTTGGCTTGTTCAATATCGCTTGGACGATCTTGTTTTTTACGCATTTGTTCACGCACGTAATAGATGATCGTCAATCCGATCAACCAAGGTACGCCAAATTTCAGCAAGATGTTGAAATCCGTGAACCATGTCGTGATCATCAGGCTGAGCAGTAAGACCGCCCCGAGCAATGGGAGAAATGGATATCCCATCATGCGGACAGGGAGTTTTCGCCCAGTCCATTTTTTACGGAAGAACAAGTGGGAGACGAAGACCATGAACCAAGTGAAAATAGCTCCGAACATCGAGATTCCCATCAAGAATGGATACGACGACTCCATGAATACTTGTAGCAAAGCGGCGAGGACGATCCCGCCCGTTGAAACGAGTAGCGCGAACATTGGGATCCCATTTTTGCTGATTTTTTTGAACGCTTTCGGTGCATCGCCGGCTTCCGCGAGCGAGTACATCATACGTGTCGACGCGTAAAGCTGCGCGTTCATCGCAGACAAGGCGGCGATCAAAATCACAAAGTTGAGGATGCCTGCCGCGAACGGGACATCAAACTGTTCCATGACGAGCACGAATGGACTTTGGTCGATCCCGGCTTGCTGCCATGGGATCAGCATGAGCATGATTGCGAGCGTGACGACATAGAAGAACGTCAAGCGGAACACGGTCGCGCGTAAAGCGCGTGGTACGGCCTGGTCCGGGTCTTTCGCTTCTCCCGCTGTCACAGCGACGAGTTCGGTTCCAAGGAAACTGAAGAGGGAGATGAAAATCGTCACCCACATTCCGTAAAAGCCGAACGCGAAGAAGCCTTCGTTTCCTGTCGTGATTGACTCAATTGGTGATCCTGGTTCGCCGAACAATGTGGCGGCACCGAGAACGATGAATAGGATGATGGCAGTTACTTTGATGAAGGATAACCAGTATTCGGTCGTTCCGAACGTGTGAACGTGACGGGCATTGACGTAAATGAGTAGTCCACCGAAGAGGGCGACCCAAACGAACCCGTTCACATCTGGGAACCAGTAGCGCATGTAGATGGCGATGGCACTGACTTCAACCCCTACAGCCAGTACGTTCGCGACCCAGTAAGAGTAACGGACGAGAAAACCGGCGAGTGGATGAACGTATCGCTCGGCAATCGTTCCGAATGATCCGGATGTTGGATGGGCGACCGTCATTTCGGCGAGAGCACCCATGAGTAAGAGGACGATGAACGCCCCGATGGCATAGCTGACGAGCACGCTCGGGCCAGCGGTTTGAATCGCGAGACCGCTTCCGAGGAACAGCCCGGTTCCGATGGCGCTCCCGAGGGAAATCATCGTAAGTTGCCGGGTGGACAGCTCGCGTTTTAGTTTATTTGTTTCCAAAATCGATTCTCCTTTAGCTGAGTGAAATGTTGTTGTGGACGACTATAGCAGACGAAAAAAAACAATGTCAATTCGAAAAATCGATGAAGGTTTCTCATTTTTGGATGCACATATAGAGGCAAAGTTTTTATATTTTTTTTATTTGACATGGATTCATCTGCCCTGTATAGTACGAATTAACTTAACTGAAACGAATAAAGGCGTCGACGAAGAGAAGTAACGACGAATCCTGTATGACAGAGAGCTGATGGTTGGTGCGAATCAGTATATGGGACGTCGCGAATGGACTTCTGAGCTCTAAACCGAACTTTGAGTAGGCTTTAGCGGGTTACCCACCGTTATCACGGGGAAGCGGATGATTGTCCGTGAAGTGGGTTCTTTGGAACCAACGAAGGTGGCACCACGGGGTTACTCGTCCTTCTTATAGCGCAGGCTATGAGGAGACGGGTGACCCCTTTTTCGTTTCAACAATATAAATCGAGGATTGAGAAGAGTAGCGCGAGAAGACGTTTCGTCCAGAGAGTCAGGGATGGTGAGATCCTGACCGAGGCGTCCGCGTGAATGGGCTCATGAGAGCATGGCTGAAGAGAGTAGGTCGTGACGGTTTCCCCCGTTATCGGGATACGATGTGATTGCATCGGAGAGTGGATTCTTTGGAATCAACGAGAGGTGGCACCGCGGTATTGAACCGTCCTCCATACGACGACTGTCGTATGGAGTTTTTTTTATACACATTTTTAGAGGGGGAACCGACGATGATTCAACAATTGGAGACAAACGCATTATCAACAGCAGATATGAAAGTGGCAGCGAGCGAGATGTTCCAAGCGGATGAAGCGCAAATCGAACGAGTGCTTTTGGCGATGAAAGAGCGCGGTGAGACAGCAGAAGAGATGGCAGGACTCGCGGCATACATTCGTGAAGCGGCACAGTTCCCCCAAAGTGATTTACCCGTACTCGATGTGTGTGGTACCGGCGGCGACGGGGCGCATACGTTCAACATCAGTTCGACCGTCGCCTTTGTCCTAGCAGGTCTTGGCATTCCGGTCGCCAAGCACGGGAATCGAAGCGTCTCGAGTCGATCAGGAAGCGCGGACGTCTTAGAGGCATTGAACGTTCCGATTGTGAAGACGGCAGCGGAAGTACATGCTGACTTGAAACGGACGAACTTGAGTTTCCTCTTCGCCCAGCATGTCCATCCGATTATGAAGCACGTCATGCCGGTCCGGAAACGACTCGCGACGGCGACCATCTTCAACCAAATCGGACCGTTAACGAATCCACTTCGCCCGAAACGACAACTTGTCGGTGTCTATCATCCATCATTGCTCGAGAAGATGGCGACCGCGATGCGTCATCTCGGCGTGGAGCGTGGCATGGTCGTCCATGGCGCAGGTGGACTCGATGAAGCGAGCCTCGCCGGTGTGAACGACGTATATTTCTTTGATGGGGAACAGACGGCGCGTTACGCGGTCGATCCACGAGATGTCGGCTTGATGCGGGCGCCCCTCGAAGCGCTGCGTGGAGGAACACCAGAAGAGAACGCCGCAACCCTCGTCGCCGTATTGAACGGAGAGACGGGGCCGGCACGCGACGTCGTCTTATTGAACGCGGCACTTGCCCTTTGCACGTATGGTACGACCGCAACGCTTCGTGCAGGAGTGAAAGAAGCAAAACGTAGTATCGATGAAGGGCACGCCTTACGCGTATTACAAAACTTACAACGTACGGAGGTCGAAGCATGAGTTATTTAACAAAAATCATCGGAACGAAAATGGAAGAGGTTAGCGGTATGCAGCCCATCGATGTCCTCGTGACGAAGCCGATCTCTCTTTTACATGTGATGAGCGAAGGATTCCATATTATTTCAGAGATCAAACGGTCGTCCCCCTCGAAAGGAATGATTCGGGAAACGGTCGACGTCGCCGAACGGGCGCGTCAATATGAAAAAGCTGGTGCGACGATGATTTCCGTTTTGACAGACACGACGTACTTCAATGGATCGTTTGACGACTTGCGACAAGTCGCCGATGTCGTCACCATCCCGGTGCTCTGTAAAGATTTCATCATCGATGAACGACAACTCGACTATGCGAAGCATTACGGGGCGAGTGTGGCACTTCTGATCGTGGCGGCACTACATCCGACACGTCTCTATGAGTTGACGCGATACGCTCGCTCCATCGGTCTCGACGTCTTAGTCGAAGTACATGACGAGGCGGAGTTACGCATCGCACTCGAACTTGATGACGTGTTAATCGGTATCAATAACAGAGACTTAAAAACGTTCGAGGTATCCCTCGAGACATCGATCGATTTGATGAAACGCTATCCCGACGTCACATTCGTTAGCGAAAGTGGTGTCAGTACAGTCGAGGCGGCTGCACGTTTACAAGAAGCTGGGGCAAGCGCCATTCTCGTCGGGGAAGCACTCATGCGTGAAGAGGACCCGACCCGGTTACTCGAGGAGTTGAAAACATGTTTGTTAAAATCTGTGGACTAAAGACAACGGAAGCTGTTCAGGCGGCGGTCGAGGCAGGAGCGGATGCCATCGGGTTTGTCTTCGCCCCGAGTTCTCGTCAAATCGACGTGGCGACTGCGAAGACACTGGCCGCACACATCCCGGAATCGGTTCGAATCGTTGGTGTGTTTTTAAGTCCTTCAATGGAAGAGATTGAGGAAACATTGAACGTGGGACTGACGGATTTACAAATTCACCATCGGACGCAGTCAATGGAACAACTCCGTATCTTCGGGTTACCGATCATCGATGCGTCGACCGAGGAGACGGCAGATGTACGATTGATGGATCATCCGAATCCGGGGAGTGGACAGGTGTTAGACTGGGGCGCAATCGACCGGCCGCAGCGTCCGTTTTGGCTAGCGGGCGGGCTATCCCCGGATAATGTGAGACAAGCGATTCAAATGATTCAACCAGACGGCGTCGACGTCTCGAGCGGTGTCGAGACGGACGGTGTGAAAGATATCGAAAAAATTCGTGCGTTCATTCAACGCGCTAAGGAGGAACTATGATGTATGCACAACCAGTGAACGGGAAGTTTGGACAATATGGTGGGAAGTACATTCCAGAGACGCTCATGCAGGCGGTCGAAGAATTAGAGGTCGCTTATGAAGAGGCGAAGCAAGATCCTGAGTTTCAAGAACGATTCTCTTCCTTATTACGTGAATATGTGGGACGTGAGACGCCACTTTATTATGCGTCGAACCTAAGTCGTCGCCTCGGGACGAATGTCTATTTGAAACGTGAAGACTTGAACCATACCGGTGCCCATAAGATCAACAATACGATCGGGCAGGCGCTCCTGGCGAAACGGATGGGGAAACAGAAAGTCGTTGCGGAGACAGGCGCGGGACAACACGGTGTCGCGACTGCGACAGTATGTGCATTACTCGATTTAGAATGTACCATCTTCATGGGTGAGGTCGACGTCGAGCGCCAAGCGTTGAACGTGTTTCGGATGGAACTTCTTGGGGCGAAAGTCGTCCCTGTCAAATCAGGAAGTCGCACCTTAAAGGATGCCGTCAATGAAGCGCTCCGTTACTGGGTCAAACATGTCGACGATACGCACTATGTGATGGGTTCTGTTCTCGGACCGCATCCGTTTCCGCAGATGGTACGTGATTTCCAAAGCGTGATCGGAACAGAGACACGTCGGCAAATCCTCGAACAGACGGGACGCCTTCCTGATGCCGTCGTCGCTTGTGTCGGCGGAGGGAGCAACGCCATGGGCATGTTCTATCCGTTCTTGAACGATGAGTCGGTCGCGCTCTACGGTGTCGAGGCGGCTGGAAGTGGCATTGATACGGATAAACACGCAGCAACCCTCACAAAAGGGGAAGTCGGTGTCTTACATGGGTCGCTCATGTATGTCCTGCAAGACGCAGCGGGTCAAATCGAGGAAGCCCATTCCATTTCAGCTGGACTCGATTATCCAGGGGTAGGACCAGAGCACAGTTTTTTGAAAGACATTGAGCGGGTGCGCTATGCGGCCGTCACGGATGACGAGGCACTCGATGCGTGTCTCGCCCTCAGCCGACAAGAAGGAATCATTCCTGCCTTAGAGTCTTCACACGCCCTTGCTTACGCAGAGACGCTCGCGAAGACGATGGGAGAAAACGATACACTGGTGATTTGTTTATCAGGGCGCGGAGACAAAGACGTCCATACAATCCGAGAGAAGGTGGCGACACGATGAAACTAGAGACAGCGATTCGACAGCGAGAAGGAGCGGCGTTCGTTCCGTATATCATGGCCGGTGACGGCGGGATAGACCGGCTCATCCCGACCATCGTGGAACTAGAGCGGATGGGTGCGACGGCGATTGAACTCGGAATCCCCTTCTCTGATCCGGTAGCGGATGGACCGATTATTGAGGCGGCAGGAATGCGCGCGCTTGAAGCAGGTGTGACGCTTGAAATGGTATTGAACCATTTAATAGAAGGAAATGATCAATTTAACGTTCCAATCGTCTTGATGACCTACTTGAATCCCGTGTTTCGGTTCGGGGTCCAACCGTTCTTTGATCGGGCGAACGAATGTGGTGTGAGCGGGGTCATTATTCCTGACCTTCCGTTTGAGGAGAGTCTCCAGTTATTCGCAGATGTCAATCGGCATGACGTCGCCGTCATCCCGCTCGTCACGCTGACGAGTAGTGAGGCACGAACGGCATCCATCTTAGAAAAAGCGGAAGGATTCGTATATGCGGTCACGCTTAAAGGGACGACCGGGAAAGCGGATGTATTCCCAGACGAGCTTCTCGCCTACTTGACTCGATTGACTGAGCAGTCACGTGTTCCCGTCTTGGCAGGATTCGGAGTCCATCGTCCGGAGCAAGTGCAGACGTTAGGACAGGCGTGTGACGGTGTCGTCGTCGGGAGCTTTATCGTCGAGGCACTTCATGAAGGACGGACAGAAGATGTTGAGACGTTGATTCAATCAGCAAAACACTTGCACGTATAAGAAAACCGGCGCTTCAAATGAGGCGCCGGTTATTCGTTTACTCATAATTCCACTCGGTCTAGCCCATCTTCACCAAATGTTTGGTCGAGTTGATCATGACGATACATCGAGGCAAGCACGTATAAGAGGTCACCTTCTTCGATGACTGTCTGACCGTTCGGTGGAATCAAGTACTCGTTTCGGACGATGGCGTTCACGACAGTGTTTGGTGGGAGCGTGATGTCCGCCAATGTCTTTCCAATCATAGAGGAGCTTGATGTGACCACATAAGGTACGAGCTTATGTTGAGACTGTTTGCTTGAGACGAGGGCGATTGTGTATGGGGAACGGATCTTATCCGGACCGAGCAACCCTAACTTCTCGGCAAGTGGCGTCAACGTCGTCCCTTGGATCAGGGCGCTCGTCACGACAACGAAAAAGACGGCATTGAATAACAGTTGGCTATTTTCGGTACCGGCAATAAGCGGGAATGTCGCAAGGACAATCGGTACAGCGCCTTTTAGACCAGCCCATGAGATGAACAACTTTTCTTTTCTCGTAAATGCCATGCCTAGTGTCGATAAATAGACGGCGATCGGACGTGCCAGGAACATGAGGACGAATGAGATGAGTAGTCCTTTCCAAATCAAGTCCGGTTCGATGAGTTGACGAGGGAAGACAAGCAATCCAAGGATGACGAACATGATGATTTGCATGATCCACGCAAGTGCTTCTGAGAATTGGACGATTGTCACTTCATGCGCCGTGTCCGCATTTCCGACAATCATGGCGGCGATATAGACGGCGAGTAATCCGCTTCCCAATAGGTAAGCTGTGACACCATAAGTGAGGAACGCCATGGAAATCATAAGGACGGCATGTAATCCGCTCGAATCAAGTCTCAAATAATTCAACATGAGACGAGACAGTTGTCCAAGGATGAAACCAATCAATGCCCCGACGACGATTTGAAGGACGAACATCCATACCCCATCCCAAATGGTCGTATCCGGCTTCATCATAAAGTCGAGGGCGAGAATCGTCAAAAACATCGCCATCGGGTCGTTCGTGCCGGACTCGGCTTCGAGAGTCGCACCGACTTTCGGTGAGATGTTCTTTCCTTTAAATGCGGCAAAGACGGCCGCTGCATCGGTCGAACCGATAATCGCACCGAACAAGAAAGATTCAATCCAATCAAAACCAAATACGAAACGAACGGCCACGGCGACTACTGTTGTAGTAATCAATACCCCAAGCGTCGCCAGCGAGGCAGAAGGGGCGAGGACGCTCCGGATTGATGACCATTTCGTTTGAAGACCCCCTTCAAACAAAATGACAATCAAGGCAGCGACTCCAATCAGCTGCGCTAAATTCGAGTCGTCAAAGAAGATGAGACCAGTAATGTCACTTCCCATGATCATGCCGATTCCCATAAATAAAATCAAGGCGGGCAAGCCGAATCGAGTCGAGATTCGTGTCGCCATGACACCGGCTACGAGAAGTAGACCGAAGAGTAAAATGAGTACATCAGTACTTATAACAGGTACGGGCAAACACAACACTTCCTTTCTGAAACAATACTCTTAAGTTCATTATACCATGAAATCGTCTGATATTTCAGAATTGAGGATTAGGCAAACCATACACATTGGAATTGTCGGTTATGAATATGGTAAAGTAAACACATCATAGAAGGAGGAATGATGATGTCTAAAATTCACGTCATTCATGAAAACGAAGAATGGACGAACCACCTTGTCCACCGTTTAAAAGAATTGAACTTGCCATATGAATTGTGGCACTTGGACCAAGGGACGATTGATCTCGAAGCAATGCCCCCGGAAGGTGTCTTTTATAATCGGATGAGTGCCTCCTCGCACACACGTGGGCATCGGTACGCACCAGAATTGACGGAAGGCGTCCTCGCTTGGTTAGAGGCAAACGACCGGACCGTGTTCAACGGCACACGTGCCATCCGCCTCGAAGTGAGTAAAGTCAATCAATACACGGCGCTTCGACGTGAAGGGATTCGCGTGCCGAAGACGATTGCGGCAGTCGGTAAGGCGCAAATCATCGATGCGGCTGAGCAGTTAGCTTTGACGCCATTCATCACGAAACATAATCGTGCCGGAAAAGGACTTGGGGTCCAATTGTTCCATACGATCGAAGGACTCAAAGAATATGTATATGGTCCCTCGTTCGAGGAATCGGTTGACGGCATCACGCTCATTCAACAGTATATCGAAGCCCCGGAGCCGTATATTACCCGCTGTGAGTTCATCGGCGGAAAGTTCCTTTATGCGGTCCGTGTCGACACGTCGGAAGGGTTCGAGCTCTGTCCTGCTGATGCCTGCTCGATTGAAGACCAGTTCTGCCCAGTCGGGGAGACGCCGCCGGCGAAGTTTGAAATCGTCGAAGGATTCGATGACCCCATCATTCCAAAGCTCGAACAGTTCTTGAAAGCGAATGCGATCGATATTGCGGGGATTGAAATCATTCGAGACCGAGACGGCAACGTCTACGCATACGATGTCAATACAAACACGAACTATAATTCCGATGCTGAAGCGAAAGCGGGACGCTACGGGATGCTTGAATTGGCTACGTTCTTAGGCGACGCACTTCACGTCACCACGACAAAATAAGGGTCAGGCGCTCGCCTGACCCTTTTGCTGTGTATGTTTGAGTTGCTCTTCAAATCGATGTTGGACTAATTCTGCTGTCGGTGCCATTCGTTCGATGAACGAATCTAAACGTTCCGCAGTGTCACGATCGGTTTCTTTAAACACGCGCATCGTTGTTCACCTCGTTAATCAGGATAACTTGCTTACATCATCCTTAATTCCCGAGGTGTTATACGCGTAAACCTTTTACACGCTAAAGAATGTGTTCAAATTTTCTTTTGGTAAGATGTTCCCAACGTAGAAGTCGCCGAACTCTCCATACTTCGCACTTACTTCGTCGAAACGCATCTCGTAAACGATTTTCTTAAACTGAAGTGAATCTTCAGCGAAGAGCGTGACGCCCCACTCCCATGCGTCGAATCCAGTCGACCCACCGATGAACTGTTGAATCTTACCGGCGTAGCTACGGCCAATCATGCTGTGACGATACATGAGGTCTTTGCGCTCATCCATCGATAACATGTACCAGTTGTCGCCGTCGCGACGAGCTTTACTCATCGGATAGAAACAGATGTGTGCGGCTTTTGGAAGTGTCGGATAGAGGCGTGAGCGGATATGAGGATTTTGATACGGGTCCCCGTCTCCAGATCCGCGATACATTCCGAGCTCGATGACCGACACGTATGAATACGACGGAATCATATAGTCGTATAGCGCTGTTTTGCGGAATGCGCGCTCGACGTCTTCAAGTTCGTTGAATGTCGGGCGAAGGACCATCAAGACGAGGTCCGCCTTCTGGCCGAGAATCGAGTAGAAGGCGTGGCTTCCTTCACCTTTTGCTTCCACTTCTTCAAGATCCGCGAGGAACGTCGTGAACTCATCAATCATCTGTTGACGCTTTTCAGCATCGACGAGTTTCAAACGAGCCCAATCAATCGTGCGGAAATCATGAAGTGTATACCATCCGTCTAATGTGGCGGCGGCATGTTGTGTATCTGTTGTAGGTACTGGACGTTCTGACATAAAAAAATCTCCTTTCGGGACTTGGCTTCGCCGTCTATTTTACCATACACGCTTCACTGACTGGCAACTTTGAGGCACTGTGAGGGTTATCACGATTCATGACGGGTAAAGAACAGAGGACAAAAACATGAAAACGGCTACAAAAATGGCTGTATCAGTCGATTTGTCAAAACTGTTCTATTCATATAATGATTGATTCTAAGCGATTTATGGCGAAATGGGCAGAATAGTTTATTTTGAAAAGGGTACTGTGTATAATTGAAATCGCGTAAAGACACAAGTCAACGGCAAAACCATTAGCAGTCATGCTGTAAATTGAGAAAAGGGGTTCATTCGTTATGAAATTATTTGAAACGTTGAAGCAAAAAGTTAGCCCGGTTCGTCCGACCATCGTCTTCCCGGAAGGTATCGATGAGCGTGTTCTTGGAGCCGCTGTTCGATTGAAAGCAGACGGTATGGTAGAACCGATCGTCGTCGGTGCGAAAGCAGATCTCGAAGCGGTTGCGGCGAAACATGGTTTCGACATCTCAGGTTTGACACAATATGACCCAGCGACATACGAAGACATCGACGTCCTCGTCGAATCATTCGTCGAGCGTCGTAAAGGGAAAGCGACGGCTGAACAAGCGCGCGAACTCCTTACATCAGACGTGAACTACTTCGGAACAATGCTCGTTCACACAGGCAAAGCAGAAGGTCTTGTCTCAGGCGCGATGCACGCGACGGCTGATACGGTACGTCCGGCACTACAAATCATTAAAATGCAACCAGGCATCAAAAAGACGTCAGGTGTGTTCATCATGGTACGTGACGACGAGCAATATGTCTTCTCGGACTGTGCGATTAACATTGCACCAGACGCAGCGGACTTAGCAGAGAACGCGTTCTTGTCGGCAGCGACAGCGAAGACGTTCGGCATCGACCCACAAGTTGCGCTCCTTAGCTTCTCGACGAAAGGTTCTGCGAAATCACCTGAAACAGAGAAGGTTGTGGAAGCGACACGCCTTGCGAAAGAGAAATCACCGAACCTTCCAATCGACGGAGAACTTCAATTCGATGCGGCATTCGTTCCTAGCGTAGCGGCGAAGAAAGCACCGGGTTCTGACGTTGCTGGTAAGGCGAACGTATTCGTCTTCCCAAGTCTTGAAGCAGGGAACATTGGCTACAAGATGGTTCAACGTTTCGGTGGATTCGAAGCGATCGGTCCAATCCTTCAAGGTCTCAACAAACCAGTGAACGACTTATCACGCGGTTGTAACGAAGAGGACGTCTACAAATTGACGCTCATCACAGCAGCACAAGCAATCGACGAGCGCAACGAAGCGTAAGTCCGGAGCATCCTTCTTATAGAAGGGTGCTTTTTTTGATGGCCCGTTATAAACTATTCAAGAAAGGAGTGTTGAAATGGACGAACTAGATGAAAGCGTTTTGTTACCTGAAGGACATCGTTACGCCATGTTTGGTGGTGGGGACGACTACCCAATTAAGACGTATTATGAAGGGGTATTTGAAACGGTCTTCATCGCGTTTCATCCATTCCTTGCTCCAATAGATCACTCCGTCGCGGTTGATTGTTATGCCGATCTGGACAAAAACGAGGTCGAACAGCAATTTCGGGCCGTTACATGGGAAGAGATGAGGCAAAGACTAAGTTTTCGTGACGAGAGTCGTATCGACCGTGCGCTCCGAACGATGATTAGGGCGCTAAAACCACATGCCGAAGATCGAGCAGGGGCGAATCGAATCATCGAATATTGCGAACGTGAGAATGTGCTTCCACCAGGTGAAGGGGAACTGTCGAATCTACAAAAGAATCAAGTGTTGCGTGTACTCTTGGAGATGGGAGAAGGATGGATCTGGACTGGGGACGAATTTTGTACGGAACGGCATCTCATCCATCTCAGTGAGACGCTCGCTGCTGATAAGTGGGGCATGCAACATCGGACGTTTTTCGGTTACCATCATGAGTGGCTCATCGTACCACCTTGGGATAGCCATTTCACGTTGTTTTGTGGCAATCGCGCGTTGATCGAACAGGTCGTTAAACAATGTGAGCTCGAGGGGTTCTATTGTGACGCTGAGACGACCATCAACTGGAGTTTGTCGGAGCATAAGCTGAGGTAAACTAAAAGAGGAATCCATGATTGAAAGGGGAACTATGTATGCAAAGCATCCATGCGACAGAATTAAGAGAAAAATTAGAGAACGGGGAGTCTCTCCATATCATCGATGTGCGCGAGCAAGATGAATATGAGGCAGGGCATATCCCAAACGTACCACTCTACCCATTATCGGAATTCCCACAAGTGACAGAAAAGTTGGCACAAGATAATGTCTATCACGTCATCTGTCGTTCAGGTGGACGGAGCCAGACGGCGTGTGATTACTTAGAATCGCAAGGTTATAAAGTCGTCAATGTCGACGGCGGAATGCTCGCTTGGGACGGCGACATCGAGGCGTGATGCTAGAGAATCCTTGGGTCGTCGTACCGCTTCTCATTGCGCTCTACCTCACGGTCTATGCAGTGATGAAGCGATTTGACTGGGAGAAGTGGCGACTCGTCTGGGCAGTGTGGGTGATGCTCATCATCATCCTATTGATGATTGAACTCGTGACAAGTCTATAAAAAATGCGGAACCTTCTTTAACAGAGGTTCCGCATTTTTTATGCGTCTTGGCGCTTATCGAATGTGATCGATGCGATGGCATCGTGTTGGTGAATCGACTCTTCGTTACGGCATTCGACGAAGAAGTTCACGACTTGTTTCATCTCGTACAAGTCAGCCGCGATCAAGCGGACCATGTCCTCGACGAAACGTGGGTTTTCGTACGCGATTTCAGTCGCACGTTTCTCATCCGGACGTTTGAGGACAGGGTGAAGTGGTGCTGAGGCGTTCGACTCCGCTGCATCGAGAAGGGCTGCACGCCAATCGAACCCGTCCATTGACGTCTCGTCAAGTCCGGCTTCAATCGTGATGTACCCACGTTGGTTATGAGCACTGTATTCACTGATTTCTTTTGAGCATGGGCAAAGCGTCGTGACGTTGATGACGAGACCGACTGTCACGTTTGCAACACCCGTTTCGAGGTTATATGTCACACGGTGCATGACATCGGCGTTCATCAAACCGCTAAGACCTGTCGCAGGTGCTTTACGCGTGAAGAACCACGGGTAACGGATTGTCAATTGACCTTCCGTTTGTTCCATCCGCTCGGCAAGCTCCTGTGCGAATTCGATTAACGAGCGGTTCGAGACTGTCCATCCTTGTTGATGGTACGCGTCGAGCTGCTCTGTCAAACGAGACATGTTGATCCCTTTACGGTCTTGAACGAGCGATGTCGTCAATTCGAATGTAGCGACCGTGGACTGAATCCCATCTGGCGTCTCGATGTTCACAGGATGCTTCACGTTTGAGATGCCGACACTGTCGAGGGCAAATAAGAAGTTTTTCGGTGTATTTTGTAAATCGACCATTTGTTCTTTCTCGGTCGGCTTTGTTCCTTTAATCGGTGGGACCGACCCGAACAATTTATGTCGTTCTGCTTTAGTAGGTAAAGCGACATGGCTTGTAGACATAATCGGATTCTCCTTTTTTCGAGCGGTTCAAAGGACCACTCGTTCTTGTTAGGATTTTATCACGAAATGATGGCTGAACGGGTATGATTTTGCTCTCATAACATGTTTTCAATATGCAATCGCAAAAAAATCCTTCAGATATTGAAGAAAGAGGATTGATTTACTTTGTGAACGGGAATAAAATGGTCCTGTGAACTTAAAAAATAGATCACTATTAAATATGAAGGAATTGAAAGAAAAAAGGAGATGTTTTTATGGATTGGCAGTTAGTCCTGCAGTATGCCTGGATCGTCATCGTACTCGTCGGTTTGGAAGGCTTGTTATCTGCAGACAACGCGCTCGTCTTGGCCGTCATGGTCAAGCACTTGCCGCGCACAGAGCAGAAGAAGGCATTGTTCTACGGACTCTTAGGAGCGTTCGTATTCCGATTTATCGCATTGTTCTTAATCTCGTTCTTGATCAACGTATGGCAAGTTCAGGCACTCGGTGCGCTCTACTTAATCGGGATGAGTGCGCGACACCTGTATATGACCTATAAGGCGAGAAAGATGGAGCCGAAACAGGAGTTGGCGGCTGAAGCCAAGGAAGAAACGGCTGTCACGGAAAAGCCGGTATCGAAGAAAGAGTTTTGGCTCACTGTTGCGAAAGTCGAGTTTGCGGACATCGCCTTTGCGGTCGATTCGATCTTAGCAGCGGTCGCGCTCGCGGTCAGCTTGCCACCACTCGGTCTCGGTGAGATCGGTGGGATTGACTCGGGTCAGTTCTTCGTTGTCTTGACGGGTGGCCTCATCGGGGTCGTCCTGATGCGATTTGCGGCACGTATTTTCGTCAAGTTGCTTCATCAACGTCCGACACTTGAGACGGCCGCCTTCATCATCGTCGGTTGGGTCGGGGTCAAGTTGACGGTGCTCGTACTCGAGCACCCTGGTTTTAAGGAATTGATTGCCGGTACACCGTTCGAATTCATGGGACTCCCTGACGGATTCGTCCACTCGACAGCTTGGACGATTTTCTTCTGGTCAGTCATGGTCGGGATTGCGACATGGGGCTGGTTCTCATCAAAACCGACAGCAGTCAAACAATAAAAAGTGGTCTCTCGTTTTTTAAGCGAGAGACCTTTTCTTATGCAGTTACATTCTCTTTGTCGTAAATCGGTACCCAGCCTTCAGTCGTCACGAAAATACGAACGGCGACGACTTGACGGTCTTCTTGCAACGTGAAGTAATGACGTGTGTTGACCGGTACGGAGATGAGGTCACCCGGATTGAGCTCGATATTGAAGTATCCGCGTTCTGCATCGTCAATCGCAAAGATGCCGTGACCACTGACGATGAAACGAACCTCGTCATCTGTATGGTGATGCTCTTTTTGGAAGTTGACGAGCAGTTCATCTAAATTCGGTGTCGCATCGGATAGCGAGATGACGTCAGCCGTCTTGTAGCCACGTCGTGCTGATACATCTTGAATCTCGTCACGGAACGTCGCCAAGATAGTTTCTTTGTCCTCGTCTGTCAGTTGGTAATTTTCCTGAAGAGAAGCCGGTAACTTTGCGATGTCCCATGCTTCGTAAAGGATGTCTCGTGATTCTAAAAAGGCACGTACCTCTTGTTGGTCGCTGACGCGTTCTTCTGTTTGTTGGAAATAAATCGTTGCCATGTTGAATTCCTCCTTATGAATGGACGCCTAAGGCGCGTAATTTTAATGAATAGCTGAACAAAAATTCATATGCTTCTAAATAACGTTTTGCCGCAGCTGGCGTCTCGCCCCAAACGGTGATTCCGTGGTTCCGAATGAGGACGGCACCTGCATCGCTTGTGACATGTGGGGCAAATGCACGGGCGAGCGTCGGAATATCCGCATGGTTTTCGATGATCGGGATCCGGACACTTGCCGTCTCTTCCCAATAGCCGAGCGCCTTGATAATTTCTTGACCTGTGAACGTCACATGGCCTTGTGCTGCATACAGTTCCGAGATGACGTTATTGTCGACCGTATGCACGTGAAGGGAACAGGTTGCGTTCGTGTTGTTAAAGATTTCGACGTGTAGCAACGTTTCCGCGGACGGTTTGCCTGACTGTTCTCCAATCAATTGACCGGTCGCATCGACGAGGACGAAGTCTTCATTGGTACGCTTTCGTTTATCACGACCGCTTGCCGTCACGAGGAAAGTCAACGGGTCGTCCGATACGCGGATCGCCAGGTTGCCACTCGTCCCGGGGAACCAATCTCGTGCGGCGAGCTCGTCTTTAATGTCGGCAAGTTCGACCCATCGTTCTTGTACGGTCATACGTTCACTCCTTTCATGTGAGCTGAAATGTCATAGAATGTCTCGAACGGAACATGTCGAATTCCTTCCGCCTCACAAAGCGAAATCAGTTGACCTCGTGCATACACGACATCGGCACGTTTGGCGATTTCAAAATCGGTGACAGAGTCCCCGATGACAATCAACGTGTCGGTAGGTGAGACAATCTGTCGAGCAATCGTCGGCTTGCAGCATCCGCAATCGTTCGAACAATGAACATCGCATGCATGAGGCCATGTGACGCGCGCTGTCTCTCCAGAGAAATCAACATGATTGCAGTAGATGTGTTCCGGTTCGACGTAACCTTCTAGAATCGGATGGACGAAAAAGTCCATGCCCCCACTGACGACATCAAATCGAAAGCCGTGCGACTGGGTCTCTTGCAAAAACTCGACAAACCCCGCTCGAAGCGTGATGGTCGACTGAAGAAACTCACGATACCGCTCTTGCTGGTTACTTGGGAGCAAGCTGAACATCTGACCGACGCCTTCGCGAATGGAGAGCGTTTGGTTCAACACACCATCTTTGAGTTCGACCCATTCAGGTGGGGCGAACCGTCGCATCAACGCGATGATGTTATCTTCTTCCGTGATGGTTCCGTCGAAATCACAGATGACGTGCGTACTCATCGCGCACCCCACGCATCTAATGCAGTCGATAAGGCATCAGTCTCGCTCGTCTTACCGATTGTCTGATCGATCGCTTGGCGGAACGCCCTCGCTCCGGCAGCCGCACCGTCTGGGTGTCCGTGAATCCCGCCGCCGGCATTGATGACGACATCCGTTCCGAAGTCACGAATCAAATCCGGGACGAGTCCTGGGTGAATCCCGGCAGATGGGACTGCCAGAATCGGTTTCGTCCAATGGGATTCCGTCGCATACGTTTGAATCTGTTGTGTTTCGTCTTTCGGTGTCGACAGTGAACCGTATGGCGAAGGGAAGAGCGTCAAGTCCGCCCCGGCGAGTCGAATCAGTTTCCCGAAGAGTAGGGAATGACGAATCGATCCGGTCAACGCTCCCGCAAAAGAGGGATGTGCCAAAATCGGGACGTGAATCTCAGAATCTTTGGCGAGCTCTCGCAATGCGTCAAGCCCGTACGTATACACGTTGAACAACAATGCGGTCGCGCCTGCCTCGATCAATCGCTTCGCCTGGTCGCGTAAGGTGAAAACGGGTCCGCTCAACGTGACGGCGTATAGAACGGAACGACCCGTCAATTCTTTATGTTCTTGAATGATCGATGCTCCAATCCGAGCCCGTTCGAGCGATGGGGTGAGCGGATTGTCATATAAAATCTCATCGTCTTTCACGAGATCGATGCCACCTTCGAACTGGTCCCGGAGTTGTGTCGCCAAAAAATCAAGGTCCCGTCCAATGACGCCTTTGAAGATGCTCATGGCGAGCGGTCGGTCGTGTACTCGAAGGATGTCGCGGACACCTTCGACTCCGAATGCGGCACCCGGAAAGTTCGATGCGAGCTCGTCTGGAAGCGAGAGGTCGACGAGTTGGACGTTTGGGTCGAGCGACAGTTTTCCGAATGTCGTCGTCAGAATGGACGAGAAGTCCGGCGTCACGTTATGTAGCGGGTAACGAATCGAGAAACGACTCGTCGTTTCCTGTTGGGAGGTATCGATGACCTCACCCCGGAACGCCTGTAGTTGATGCTGTTCGAGATGGTTCAATTCGGTCCATGTGCCGACGGTCAGCTCATGTGCGATTTTTTCAGCTACACGCTCGATGTGATCGGTATGTTTGATTTCATAAGTCGCGATGATTCCCATATGTTCCTCCTTTCAGGTCAAACAAAAAATGACCTCATGCCAAGGCAAGAGGTCATTCGAAAACAATGAACTCTTATCTCTCAGCGATAGCTGCAAGAATTAGCACCGTGCCATTTCTGGTCGGTTGCTGCGACATCATCGGGCTTGTCCCTCCGTCTGCTCTTGATAAGAATAGTTGTGAAGTTGTGAAATTTAATTGAATTTTTACATAGAATCGCTCACTCGTCAATTCCTTTTTTTGAGAAAAAAAGTTTGAAAATAATGTTTCTATATATGCGTGTCAAAAATAGGGAGGCGACTGAAAATAGAGGATTGACAACTAGCGTGCATAGTCCGTAATATTCGTCTCAACACGTCAAACACAATTACATCATTTACTCTTATCGCGAGTTGGCAGAGGGAATTGGCCCTAAGACGCCGCAGCAACCGACCATTTGGCACGGTGCTACATCCACCAGACACATGTCTGAAAGATGAGAGGAACAACCAATTTGGGTGTGCCTCTTTCTCGCGGAGAAAGGGGCTTTTTTCATGCATAGAGTTAAGAAAGGGGAAAATCATCATGGCTTATAAGGCGTTTACAGAACAGAGTGTTGTCGAACACGTTCGACAGTTGGGGTTACTAGAAGAGGGGAATGCAGAATGTGAGGAGATTGGGGATGGCAATTTAAATCTCGTCTTTCGCATTCGTCAAGGAGAGACGTCGTTGATTGTGAAACAAGCGTTACCGTACGCAAAAGTTGTTGGAGAGAGCTGGCCGCTCACGCTTGACCGGTCGTGGATCGAACAACTGGCACTCCGTGAATTTTCTAAGGTCGTTCCTCAGTTCGTACCGGATGTACTCGGTAGCGACCGTGAACTTGCCTATACGATTTTGGAGGATCTGTCAGCGTTTGAGATTGTTAGGACTGGCTTCCTAAAAGGAGAGAGCTATCCGAATTTAGCCCGCCACGTCGGTACGTTTCTCGGTGAAACCCTGTTTGCGACGTCTGACTACGCGAACGGACCACTCGTGAAGAAACAAATCGAAAAAGAGTATTACAATCCAGAGCTATGCGATATCACGGAGAAACTGATCTTCACCGACCCGTATCGCGATGCAGATTCGAATCAAATCGAGCCAGTCCTGCGTCCGGATGTGGAGCAACTGTGGTCAGACCTCGCCTTGAAGATTGAAGTGACGAAATTGAAGGTTGGGTTCGTGACCAAACATGAAGCGTTGCTACATGGAGATTTACATACAGGAAGCATTTTTGCGACCCGACAGGAAACGAAAATCATCGATCCTGAGTTTGCCTTTTACGGTCCGTTCGGCTTTGACATCGGTCAAATCATTGCTCATTTGGTGTTCTCAACATATGCGCATCCGTTGAAACGATTCGAACGCTTCACAGAAGTGCTCACGGTCTGGGAGACGTTCGAAAAAACGTTCCGTACCCGCTTCACGCAGGCCACAGAGCCGTTCAACACGGTGGGATTCGTGGACGAACTGTTGCCATCGATTTTGAGTGACGCCATCGGCTACGCAGGCTGCGAATTGATTCGGCGGACTGTCGGTCTGGCTGGAGTCGCCGACTTAGAGACATTACCAGACGACCTTCGCATCGAACGGAAACGCCACGCCTTAGAGCTCGGTACGCGTCTCATCAAACAGCGCCATCAAATTCAATCGATCGATCAGCTGATCCCGGTCCTATCGGAGGTGCGTGTATGAGTGTACAAAGTATTCATTTTGATGCCGACACGGAAGTGTTGACGATTTTAGATCAGACGCTGTTGCCGCAAGAAGAGCGCTATGTCGAAGTGTTGACGCTCGAACAGGCCGAACAAGCGATCAAGTCGCTTCAAGTCCGGGGAGCGCCGGCCATCGCTTATTTCGGGGCGTTTGTCCTTGCGAAAGAAGCGTCACGTCTACAAGACAATCCATATTTTCATCTCCAATTGAATCAAGTCGGTCAACGGTTGATTGCGACAAGACCGACCGCGGTCAACTTACAGCATGTCATCGAATCGCTCCTTCGACTGAATGTGGGAGAGGACTTTGAACAGATTGCAAAAGCCATCAAGCAGCGCGCGATTGAAATCTATGAACAAGACGTGGCCACGTATCGCACGATTGGGGAGCATGCGCTCACCGTGTTGCCCGCTGGAGGGAACGTATTGACGATTTGTAACGCCGGTGCCATTGCGACGTCACGGTACGGTACCGCGCTCGCGCCGTTTTATGTCGGAAAAGAGCGAGGCATCCCGTTTCGTGTGTTCGCATCGGAAACGCGACCGCTGCTTCAAGGGGCACGGTTGACGGTATGGGAGCTCGACCGGGCGGACATCGACGTCACATTGATCACGGATAATATGGCGGCGTGGACGATCCAGACGAAACAAATCAATGCCATCATCGTCGGGGCGGACCGCATCACCCGTACCGGTCATACGGCCAACAAGATTGGAACACTCCAGCTTGCGATTTTGGCGAAGCATTACGGCATCCCATTCTATGTGGCAGCCCCGCATTCGACGTTCGATTTAGAGGCGGACGACACGATTCAAATCGAGGAACGGGACGCCCATGAAGTGACCCATATCGGAGGACATCCAACGGCACTCGTCGGCATCACCGTCTTCAATCCGGCGTTTGATGTGACCCCACCCGAACTGATCACCGGTCTGATCACAGAGACTGGTGTGCTCGAACCGACTGAGTCGGTCATTGTAGAACATGTAGGAGGAAACACATATGTCTAAAAAAATCATCTTCTTCCTGTTGACCGTCATCTTAGCGCTTGCCGGATGCACGAACGAACAGGCGCAACCGAAAACGACTACGACAACAAGTAAAACGGAAACGAAAACCGTCAACGTCTCAAATGAAACACTTCCGAAAGATTTAGAAGTCGCCCTCGTCATGCAGATGTCGATTGGGACATTCTCTTCGCAATATATCGAAGGGGTGACCGAGCAAGTCGAAGCGTTCGGTGGCAACGTGAAAGTGTATAACGCCGAAAATGATTTGTCGAAAATGGCGAGTTATGTCGATACGGCCACGACGCAAGGAGTCGATGTGATCTTGATTGACCACGGACGTGCCGATGCCTTGAAAGAACCTGTTCAACGGGCGCTCGACAAAGGCATCAAAGTCGTCGCATTCGATAACGATTTGACGAATGAAGGCGTGACGGTCATCGACCAAGATGATTATTCACTCGCATGGCGCTCGCTCAAAGCACTCGCGGAAGATTTGGACGGCGAAGGGAACATCGTCACGATTTGGGTCGGTGGGTTCACGCCGATGGAACGCCGTCATACGATTTATGATGCATTCTTGAAACGGTATCCGGGCATCCAGGAAGTCGCGAAGTTCGGTTCGGCGACGAACAACACGGCGCTCGATACGCAAAGCCAGATGGAGGCGATTTTGAAGAAGTATCCAGAAGGCGAAATCGATGCGGTGTTTGCGATGTGGGACGAGTTCGCTAAAGGGGCGAGCCGTGCCATCAAACAGGCAGGACGTGACGAGATTGCCGTTTACGGGATTGACTTGAGTGACGAAGACTTGCAACTCATGCAAGAAGAGGGGAGTCCGTGGAAAGTGACAGCTGCCACAGATCCAGCCGAAATCGGCCGCATTCAAGTCCGATACGCTTATCAAAAAGTGGTCGGGGAAGAGACGCCTTCCATTCATTCGGTCGACCCATATCTAGTGGACCGTGATGTCTTGCCGAATGAGCCTGTCACGATGGATGATCTTGGACAGTACGTGCCAGGTTGGGGCGAATCGAATGCGGCATGGTCGGATTGGATGAAGGAGACAGACTGATGATTCGCTTGGAACGAATCACGAAACAGTACGGTGACGTCACGGTGCTTGATCAACTGTCATTCAGTTTGAAGCCTGGAGACATTCATGGTCTCCTCGGTCTGAACGGGGCCGGTAAGAGTACCCTCATCAAACTGCTAAACGGAACGGTCGAACCGACGTCCGGCGAATTGTCCATTGATGGAAAATCAATCCGCCTCACACCAGCGGAAGCGATTCGTCAAGGCATCATCACCGTATCGCAAGAAGTGGATGATGCGCTCTATTTGGACTTGCCTGTATACGAAAATGTTCTCCCATGGCAGACAGTGAAGCGGATTCGCCCACAACTGTTGAAACAGCGGGCAAAAGACGTGCTATCCCGGGTCGGGTTAGAGATCGATCCAACGCGTCCGGCCGGTCACTACCCGCTCAGCGTAAAGCAACGTCTGCTTATCGCTCGGGCGCTTGAGAGCGATGCCAAATATTTACTCCTCGATGAACCGACCGCTGCCTTATCGGAAACGGATGCCGAAGCCTTACTGGAATTGTTACAGAAGCTTGCGACAGAAGGAGTCGGAATTGTATTGGTCACGCATCGTTCAAACGAGCTCACACGGGTCACGTCGACCTCTACGTTTCTTCGAGACGGACGTGTCGTGTACGATGGACCGTACCAATCGCTCTCTTCTGAAGCGGTGCAGACATTTTTGAGTGGGACGACATTTGATACGGCGTTAGAAAAGGCGGTGCCAGAAGACAAGATTTGTTTGTCCGCGCAGTTGACCCTTCCGGCGTTCCAATCCGAGATTTCGATTGAAGCGTATCGCGGAGAAGTGCTCGGGATTGGAGGATTGACGGGGAGTGGGAAGACGGAACTGATGGATGCTTTGTTCGGTCTTTCTGGGATTCGTCAATCCATCACAATCGATGGAAAAGAACATGTGATCAAAGAACCGACCGATGCCGTACGTGAAGGGTTTGCACTCGTTCCAGAGGAGAGACGTCGTCATGGATTATTTCTAGACGAGACGATTGAGCGGAACGTGATTGCTGTCGCAGGAAAGGCAACTCGCGTTTCGGACGTATTGGCATCGCTTCGCGTCCGCTATGCGAACGTGAAACAACCGGTAAGTGAGCTGAGTGGCGGAAATCAGCAGAAGGTCGTCTTCAGCAAATGGTTGCTCGATGACCGAGACATCTATCTGCTCGACGAACCGACAAAAGGAATCGATATCGCAGCGAAACAAGACGTGTATGAACGCGTCATCGCACTCGCGAAACAAGGGAAGACCGTATTGTTCACGTCAAGTGAGCGACATGAACTCGAACGGGTCGCCAATCGAATCGTTTGGCTCGACCGTGGACAAATTGTAGAGAAAGGAGGCGTGTAAGATGGCACAATTGGTGGTCAAGGAACGAAAACGAATCAGCGGTCATATCGGTCAGTATGGGACGTTACTCGCAATCCTTGGTTTGATTGCGGTCTTTACCGTGACGAACGATCAATTTCTGACATACGCAAACTTTAGTGACATCATCAAATCGGTTTCAATCGTTTCGCTACTTGCCCTCGGCGTCACGTTTTCGCTCATCGTCGGAGGATTCGACTTGTCGGTCGGCTCGACGGCGAGTCTTGCGACAATCGGGGCAGCGGCAAGTCTCGTCCTTCATCGACAAGAGCTTCTCGTCGCCCTGCTGATTCCACTTGCACTCGGGATTCTCGTCGGGCTGTTGAACGCGCTCGTCACAATCAAATTCCGATTACCGGATTTACTAGCGACACTCGCCATCATGTACGTCATTAACGGGATTCAGTTGACGTATACGAAAGGATTCTCGATTTATGACAACATGCCGATTGAAGGGGGGACGGCGCCAGGGCGTTTCATCCCATCATTTCTATTCATCGGTCAAGGGACGATCGGTCCGATTCCGTTCGTCGCCCTGCTCATGCTGGTGTTCTTTATCGGAGCGCATCTATTCTTGACTTATACGCGGACCGGGCGTGAATTTTATTACGTCGGGTCGAACGCCGAAGCGGCTCGTCGTTCCGGGATCGCCGTGAATCGCATCAAGTTGTACGCCTACGTACTCAGCGGATTGTTTGCAGCCATCGGCGGAATCATTCTTGCATCTCGGATTGGTACGGGACAAGTCTCGGCTGGAGCACCTCTTTTGATGGACGCTGTCGCGGCTGCCTACATCGGCTACGCCGTCTTTGGGACAGGGCGCCCGAACGTGATCGGGACATTGATTGGAGCTATTTTGATTGGAATTCTCTTGAACGGACTGACGATGTGGGACGTGCCGTATTATGCGCAAGACATCGTCAAAGGGACGATTTTAATTGGAGCGCTCGGTCTTTCTTATATTCAGAAGAAACAGCGGACATGACGAAACCCCCGGACATCAGTTGTTCGGGGGTTCGCTTTGTTCACGTGTCATTGAAAGAAACGGATACACACCACCATTCGTCTCCTGCATGAACGTGTCTTGTGGGATGAAACCTAGAGACTCGTATAATCGGATGGCCCGTTTGTTAAACGTGGCGACGGCAAGACGCACTGTGCGAGTCCCATATGTCGCCTCAATCCAATTTAGGATTGACGTGAGGAATCGATGTCCGTTGCCGCTCCCCGTCAAATCAGGGCGCATGCCGAGACCGATAGAAACAGCGTCTACTGATTCGAATTGCAACGTGACGAAACCGATGAGTTCGTCGTCAAGAATGGCGAACGTTGTATCACTTCGCTCATCTGCATCTAAAAATAAGGCGAGATCTTCTTCGTCGGCATCCATATTGTAAAACGCGTATTCGCCTTCATAGCGCCACTCGAAGGCGATCAATTCGGTTTGCTCTTGGGTGAGGGGTTGAAACGTATGGCTCATAAAAATTCCTCGTCTCTGATGGAATTGGTCATGCTACACTCAAATCGTATCATGAAAATAAGGGGAGGGAACATGATGGCAGTCAAATTGGACATGGTCGGGATCGTCGTGACGGATATGAAGCGGTCGCTCGATTTCTATCGGGCGCTCGGGTTTGAGATTCCAGAAGCGATGAACGGGGAAGCACATGTAGAGATTGACGAAGGAGGCGTGCGTCTCGCGTTCGATACGGTGGAAGTAGCCGAATCAGTATACGGGGAATGGAAACAGGCAGACGGGCATCGGATCGAGCTTGCCTTCTTATGCGAAAGCCGTGAGTCACTGGATGCTTTATATGACTCAATCCTTGAACAAGGTTATGCGTCACACAAAGCACCGTGGGATGCGTTTTGGGGTCAACGTTACGCCATCCTGTACGATGCGGATGGGAATTTGATTAGTCTGTTCGCCTCATAACAATAATCCCGGGCCATGTGGCTCGGGATTATTTTTTGTCGTGGCACTCTCCCCATGAACAAAGGGCATTCATGGCGGGTTGCAGTCCGAGGGCGTCTTCGGTCAATGAATATTCGACGTGCAGGTGCTTCTCGGTCGAGTAGTCGACACGGCGAACCATGCCGAGCTGCTCGAGCTCGCGCAATTGGTCGGTCAACACTTTTCGGCTGACGTCCGGAATCGCTCGTTGAATATCAGAAAAACGAAGCGGTCCATCTTGAAGCGTGCAGTACACTTGGGGGCGCCATTTGCCGCCGATAATCTCAAGTGCGCGGTTGACGGGGAACGATGTGGTCATGTTCAAGGAACCTCACTTTCGGGTAGTTACTTCAATGTGCGTACTTTTTTTCTTGCTTCAATGACAGTATCTTATCGTTATCCGCTAAATTGAGCAAACAAAAAGGAGTAGATGAAACATGACATATCCAAGAACGTTTTCACACATCGGTCTTTCTGTACCGAGCGTCGCTGAGGCCGTAAAATTTTATGAGGACGTGATGGGGTGGTATACCATCATGACACCATCAGACGTCGTCGAGGATGATTCGCCAATCGGTGTGATGTGTACCGACGTCTTCGGACCGGGCTGGGGCAAATTCCGAATCGCTCATATGTCAACGGGAGACGGAATCGGGATTGAGTTGTTCGAATTCCCGAACAACGAAACACCAGAAGACAACTTCGAGTTTTGGAAGACAGGGATCTTCCACTATTGTGTACAAGACCCTGATATCGAAGGACTTGTCGAGAAGATTGTCGCCCATGGCGGCAAACAACGGATGCCGATTCGCGAATACTACCCAGGCGAGAAACCGTATCGCATGGTGTACTGCGAAGACCCATTCGGTAACCTTGTTGAAATTTATTCACACTCATACGAACTCACATATTCGGAAGGAGCTTACTAAACATGAAAGCATGGCTACTCGACCAACCCGGTCTAGAACATCTGCATATTGGAGAAATCGACCGACCGACACCAGGAACGGGCGAACTGTTGATCCGTGTCGAAGCGGTCGCCTTAAACCCGGTCGACTATAAAGTCGGTTCAAACGGAAACCCGAACTGGGCATATCCACACATTCTCGGTGTCGACCTCGTCGGAGAAGTCGTCGAGGTCGGTTCGAGTATCGCCAACATCATTACGGGTTCACGTGTAGCCGTGCATACGGATCTGTCGAAATATGGAGGGTTTGCCGAGTACACGGTCGTCGTTGCTCGGGCGTGTGCGGTCGTTCCGCAAGGTGTAAGCGATGAGGCGGCGGCTTCGATCCTATGTGCCGGAATGACGGCTTATGAGGCGGTCATGCAGAAGCTGAACACGCGGGATAAGGAGACGATTCTCGTACACGCCGGAGCGGGCGGTGTCGGTGGCTTTGCGATTCAGCTCGCAAAACGCCTCGGTCTGAAGGTATTCACGACGGCATCTCCGGAGAATTTTGAGTGGGTAGAATCACTCGGGGCGGACGTAGTGATTGATTATAACATCGAAGACGTGACGGTACGAATCATGGAAGAAACGGATGGACGTGGTGTCGACCTGATTTTGAATACAGTCGGACGAGACGTTGCGACAGCAGACCTAGATCGTCTCGCATTCAGCGGACACCTCGCCTATATCGCCGGGCCACCAGACATGACGAACATGAAAGGCTTCACGTTATCTCCTTCGATTCACGAAGTGGCACTCGGAGCGGCACATGCGAGCGAGGACGAACATGCGATTCGCAACTTGGCGTATATGGCCGAAGAGATGATGAACTTACTCGATGCCGGTGAACTGAACGATCTCGTCACAGAAGTGTTGTCGTTCGACCAGTTAAAAGAAGGTCTCGAAAAACTACAAACGCGGAAAGTACGCGGTAAACTCATCGTCCGAATTCGCGACTGAGTAGAGGGCTCCCTGTTATACTGACAGGGAGTTTATTTGTCGAGGAGGGGAATAAATGGAGCGATTGTTAGATACGTATCGTCAGACAGCTGTTCAGTTGAGCGGTCACGGCAAACGGGAAATCGGGGTGTTGAAACGCGCGTTTGAACAGGTGCGTGACGATGAGCCGAGTGACCAGTATGGACAGGGGGAAACGATTCGCCAGTTTGAAGAGAAGATGGCACAAGTTCTTGGGAAAGAGTCAGCGGTATTCTTTCCGAGCGGCACGATGGCGCAACAAATCGCACTACGCATTTGGTGTGAAGAGACAGAGAAGAACACGGTCGCGTATCATCCACTCTGCCACCTTGAAATCCATGAACAGGACGGCTTGAAAGAGTTGCATCAGATCGAACCGATTTTAGTCGGGGACGAAAATCGGTTGATGACGCTCGAAGAGATTCAAGCGTTACCGGACATCGCGTGTCTGTTGCTCGAACTGCCACAACGAGAAATCGGCGGGGAATTGCCGACCTTCGAGGAACTTGTGGCGATTCATGAACACTGTCGTGAGAAAGGGATTCATCTACATCTGGATGGTGCACGACTGTTCGAATCGCTTCCGTATTATGAAAAAGAGGCATCTGAGATTTGTGCGCTCTTTGATAGCGTATACGTCTCGTTTTATAAAGGAATCGGTGGCATTGCCGGTGCCATCCTTGCTGGACCGAAGGCATTTTGTGCCACGTCGAAAGTATGGAAGCGACGCTACGGTGGTGACTTGATCAGCTTATATCCATACATCATGTCCGCGGATTATTATTATGAGCTACGAAAAGACAAGATGGCCGAGTATCGAAACGAGGCTGTCCGCTTGGCAGCGCGCTTCAATGAACTCGATGGCGTGTGGACGACTCCACGCATCCCGGTCACGAATATGTTCCATCTTCATTTTCAAGGGGAGAAGGAAGAAATTGGTGAGAAAATTGCGCGCATCCAAGAAGAAACAGGAGTAGGCATTACGGGGTATCTTGTTGAAAAAGACGGACACTGTTCAACCGAAGTAAGCATCGGAGATACGTTTGAACGGATTACGCGAGAACAGCTTGATAGATTGTTTCGGCAGTTCAGATGAATCAAAACATGCACCATTCCTTTTCGGGAACGGTGCATGTTTTTTACTGGCTTACAATCGCTTCGAGACGATCGAGTTGGGAAGTGAACCCTTCGACAGCGCCCATTTCGACGACTTGTTGGAGAGCCTCTTCATTCGGGAATTCGGAGCGACTAATGAATAACGTGCCTTCCGATGTATCGAGAAATTCATTTGTGATCGTCATGACAGGCAAGTCCGGATTGACGTGTCCGTCCGCATCCGAGAATGCATCCGTATAGACGATTCGGGAGTATGGATCGATGTCGATAAAGGTTGATTTGCCCCATGATTCCATACTATAAAAGTCACCTTGTTCTTTGTCGACACAAGTCATGCAATAATGCCAAATCCCCCCCGGTTTGAAGTCGAAGCTGTATACTTTCGTCTCCCATCCGGACGGTCCCCACCATTTCTCTAAATGTGCAGGTGTCGAGAATGCTTCAAATACAAGTTGGCGTGGTGCCTTGAACAGACGTTCCATAATCAATGTCGTGCCCTCTACATGTGATTTGACCGTACTCATGATCCATTCTCCTCTCGCTGTGACTCCGCTAAAAACGTCTCCAATCGATCGAGTCGCTCTGTTTCCCGGGCCATATAGGTCCGCCAAGCATCTAACGGTTCGAGTGCTTGAGACTTGAGTGCATAACGTCTTCGATTGGCATCAATGGTTACTGTGACGAGACCTGCATCATACAGAATTCGCAAGTGCTTCGATGCCTGCGGTTGACTGATCCCAAGCTGATTTGCCATCATTACGACCGTCCACTCTTGTTTCCGTAACAATTCGATCATCCGCAACCGGTTCGGGTCGGCTAACGCTTGAAACAAAGAAGCCAATCTCTCTTCCATTTTTCGTCACCGTCCTCTTATTTGGAATATTCCCAATTAGGAATATTCCGAAACAGGAATACTCAATATTTAAACAATAAATCAAGTAGCATCTCACCAATCGGTCGTTCTTTTCCCTCATAAGGAAAAGCGTGGATATGGATGGCGGGATTAAAATTCAATTCGATGATACCGTATTCGATTTGCGCATGATCGAGAGAGGGAATCATCATATCGACACCACAGATGGTTGCCCCGACTGACTTAGCGGCATCGACAGCAACACGCTTATAGATGTCAGAAATTTGATCCGTATAGTCGATACTATCTCCGCCGGTACTGATATTAGAGTTTTCGCGCAAGAAGACACGCTCATCGAGAGCGGGAATACTATCGGGTGTCTTACCTTGAGCACGTAAAAATGAGATGACGACCTCGTCGATTTCGATTTTCTCGAGTGGTGTCTTGTATCCTTTCCCACGCAACGGGTCTTCATTTTTTGTCGCAACGAGTTGACGAATGGAAGAGATGCCATCTCCAGTGACGTTCGCCGGGACACGATGGAGGATGCCCGCGACATCATCCCCGATGACGAGGAAGCGATATTCTTTTCCGGGTAAGAATGTCTCAAGTAAAACGACATCATCAAACGTTTTCGCATACTGAAATGCAGACAGTGCTTCCTCATACGTCGCTCCGTCTTTAAAAATGTGAATACCGACTCCGAAGTTTGTAGACTTCGGCTTTAAGACGATGGGTTGTTTTGAAAATGAACGCCATGCCTGAGATAAATCCGATTCCTCTTGAAGTTCTACCCCTTCAGGGACACGAATGCCATGCTCTGCGAGTACAAACTTTGTCACCGTTTTATTCTCCATCATTAAGACGGAAACATAATTGTCTTTTGATGTTTTCGTTGCCTGTTTGACGTATTCTTCGTGTTTGCCGTTTCGAATCCGAATGAACTGGTCAGAACGATCGATGACATCGACACGATAACCACGTTTAATTGCGGATTTCATTAAGATTTGAGTAGACAGTTCCAGGTCGGCATAACCGTGAATGCGAAAACGATTTGCATAGGCGTCCTCATAAAAGTGTTCTGCTTGGGCGAGGGACCATGCGTGATAACCTGTCTCGATCATAATCGTCTTTAATCGGGAAGCGTACGTCCTGTCCACGTGATCAATTTTTTCGCGTACAGCGGGAAAGACATCTTCGAAGCCGAGGTCATAGTGTGTGTTGAACGAATCGATGGCGTCGAGAAGTTCTGTCGCGTACGTGTGTAAAGGTATGGCGTAACCATCTCGAGTCAATATGCTTGCGGGAGACATGCCTTCTTTGGCGACACGTTGTTGATTATTGTACGCTTCAGCTTGCCAATCGACATGAGATGTCTCCTCAGTAAAGGTCAAGTACAACAAAAACAGATGAAGGAACCGTAAATCTGAACGAGCAATTCCGGTCTTTTCAAACGGATTCAAATCGATGTTGCGAATTTCAATGTAATCGATACCGTGTGCCTCGAGTTGACTTAAGTCGTTACCACCTTTCGATGTTTTCAATCGGATGGGGGAGTAGAGTTCGTTCGGATTGGCAATCTCGCCTTTGGCAATGAACCATCTTACATCATCTATATAACTAGAGAGTGTCGCATAATTTGGATAAAGTGGTTCAACATTCGTGTACCCACAGTCGCTATTCCGATATGACAATGCTTGTTTATTTGAAAAAGTGTCTACATGGAGCGCTTGCATCTGGCTGACACATCGTTCTTCATAACTCGCATGTACGGCGGGGGTAGCACCGAGCAAATAGACGATGAGCCAACGCATTCGTAAATATTGACGAACTAACTTCAAATATAGGTGATCTTTGAAGTGTCGATATTGTTCAGGGGATCCTTCGTATAATGCGGATAACATCTCATCGGAAAATGAAAAGTTGAAATGGATTCCAGAAATGAGTTGTTTTTTCGCACCATATTTTTGGAGCAGATGCTCACGATAACGACTAGCCTCTAGTCCGGACACACCAAAATCAGCGAGTGGAATCGTACCACCTTCCGGCAAGGCACATGGCATCGATTGTGGCCAAAGGCGTTCATCGCCTATGTTTAGCGCCGTGATGTCGTATAACGTTTCTAAAAAATGATGTGCCGCCTCAATCGTCGGAAACGTTGGAGTGACGAGCTCAATTTGACTTTCAGAAAAGTCGGTCGTGATGTATGGATGTGTCGCTTTATGACCGAGTGCTTTTGGATGCTTCGTAACAGCTAGTGTGCCTTCTGACGTGACTCGTAACATTTCTCGCTCGATGGCAAATTTTCCACTTGTGATGAGATGGTGGGGTAGTTGATTAAACTGCTTCTGCAAGGGAAATCACTTCCTTTTTCGTTAGTCGGACAAAGAGGGCAGAGACAAGCCCTTTTGTGATACTTGAGATGGCGATACTCCACCAGATGGCATCGATTCCGAGATAAGGCTCAAGAAAAAATGCGAGCGGGATACGGGCCACTGTGAAAATAATCGAGATGGTCGCGGGGATTTTCGGTAATCCGAGTCCTGAGAAGTATCCGTTTCCGATCATTTCAATCGATGAGAAGACGAGCGAAATGCCGATAATTCGCAAGTAGCTCGCCCCAATTTCAATGGTTCGAACGTCATCGACGAATAGACCAATGAGTAAATCTGGGACGAATAAAAAGAACAACATAATGAATCCTGTGTAAACCATCCCGAGTCGGGTCGTTACCCGGTAACCTTCATAAACACGATCTACTTTTCGTGCCCCGAGGTTTTGACCGGTATAGCTAGCCATTGCTCCGTTCAAGCCACCAATCATCATGTAGGCAATCGATTCGATTTGAAGTCCTATGCGCTGTGCCGCAATCGCTTCCGTCCCGTATGAGCCAATCATGCGGGCAAGAAAAATACTGATTACCGTGAACAAAATCCGTTGGGTTGCCATCGGAAAACCAAGACGGATGATTTCTTTATAGTCAGCTCGAGTCGGCTGAACGACTTCATCCCAATTGAATAATGTACGAGCACGGTGCCAAAACAATCCGAACATCATGACGTTGGCGACAAGTGTTGCAAGGGCAGCCCCGATCACACCGAGTTGGAATGGATAAATGAAAATCGGGGAGAGAATCATATTGAGGATGACACCTGTCGCATTGATTCGCATCGCTGTTGTCGTATTGCCATATGCACTGAATAGACGAGCAAACAGCAAATTAAAGAAAGAAAAGATGAGCATCGGCGCGCTGACGAACAAATATTCATACGCAACCTGCTCCACAGCGGGGGCACCCATATTCAAAAAGCCGATGAGGGTATGACCGAACACAATTAGTAGTGAGGCGTACGAAAGACCGAGTGTTAGATTCAGACGCCTGCTGGCCCGGACATGACGCTGAACCGAATTGAGGTCACGTCTCCCGACAGCTTGTGATACTTTGATGCCGGCGCCAACGACAATCAACGATTGAATCGCCTGTCCGAGCATGATATAAAAACTAGCCGCACCGATACTTGACACAGCATCGCTCCCGAGCGCACCGACCCAAAACATGTCGACGAGACTATACGTAAATTGTAATAACGAGCTACCGACGAGCGGAAGGGCAAGAGCCAGAATGACGCGTTGCACGTTTCCAATCGTCAAATCGACGGTTTTCACAAAGCAAGACTCCTTACAATCTTTATATAACGATTTAGTTATATATAAGCATGGTGTAATAGAATTGGCAATCATGATAGCCGAATCGATGAAAAATGGACACAAAAAAAGGAATCCGTGATGAATTCCTTAATGTCGATAGCCGCGAATCCAGGTCGTCATATAAACGAGTGTCGCGATGACCAATGTAGAAGCAAGGGCGTATATTGGATAGGCAGGGAGCGTCTCTTCAAATAACGGATAGAACATGAACGATCCCATAAGGATTGGGACTGAAATGCCGAACGAGACGTAGGCAGCTTTTGTCGCTTTCGCTGTGATGATTTGTTCACGCTCATCGACCTCACTGAACTCTGTCATCCGGACGGACCATTGGGCAAAGCTCAACTGTTTATTCGGCCGGGTGTTAAACGAATAGACTGTCCAAACGATGCCAAAAACAACGAGTAATAGTAGTGGGAGTAGATTAAATTCAACTAAGAATCGGTCAGACTCGATGACTGTTTTCGACATATCAGATAAAAACGAACTGAATAGAAAAGCCATCAGGACATACAAGATGATACTTGAAATAGATTGAATGACGACATGTTTCATTGTGATTCCTCCTCGATTGTGAATATAGATTCGACCGGTTCCTCAAACACCCGTGCGATGTGCATCGCCAGCATGAGCGACGGCGTGTAACTGCCTTTCTCGAGCGAGATGATCGTCTGTCTCGTCACACCAACTTTTTCGGCCAGGTCACCTTGGGTTAACTGGTGCCGTGCACGCAGTTCTTTCACGCGGTTGATCAATGGCATCGTGCCACCTCATTTCTAGTTTCTACCACTAGTGTAAAACAAACTTTACATAATGTAAAGAGGACTTTACTCATTTGGGGATGATACAATAACGATATAGTCGAAAGGGGAGATGAGGGATGAAGGTGATTAGTGGACAACATCACGTGTCAGCGATGACCGGGGATGCTAAGAAGAACTTGCGATTCTACACGGAAATACTAGGGATGCGGCTCGTCAAAAAGACGGTTAACCAGGATGACCCATCGATGTATCACTTGTTCTATGCAGACGAGATGGGTACGCCTGGAACCGATTTGACGTTCTTTGAGTTACCGTTTCTCGGACAGACGTATCGAGGGTCAAGCAGTATTTCCCGGACAGCACTCAGGGTGCCGGATGGGGCGCTCGCGTACTGGCAGGAGCGTTTTGACGCGTTCGATGTATCTTACGGAGAAATCGAGTCGGTTTTAGGAAGGGCGACCCTTTCGTTCGAAGATCATGAGGGTCAACGTCTCTGTCTTGTAGAAGGAGGGAGCGGGACACCTTGGAGCAAAGGTCCAGTGCCAACGGACCTCGGTATCTTCGGTCTCGGATTCAGTGAATGGACAGTACGGCGGATTGACAAGACGGCACGGGTGCTAACAGAAGTGCTTGGCTATCGATATGTAACGACATTTGAACGGGATGGACATGACGTGCGTGTCTTTGAGACGGGCGAGGGTGGTGTGGCAACAGAGATTCATCTCGTCAATCGGCCGGATTTGCCATCGGAACGACCAGGGCGAGGGAGTGTGCATCATGTGGCGATTCGAGTGGAAGAAACAGACGATATGACGCAGTGGATCGAGAAGCTTGACGCACATGGAATCAGCCACTCTGGTCTTATTGACCGTTACTATTTTCAGTCGATTTACTTCCGCGAACCGAGCGGAATCTTAGTGGAACTGGCAACAGATGAACCGGGATTTGCGACGGATGAATCGCTTGAGACACTCGGAGAACGATTAGCCTTGCCTCCGTTTCTTGAGTCAAAGCGAGCAGAAATCGAATCAAAACTAAAGGCTTTGTAAGCGGAAAACCCGACGGACCATTTCAGTCCGTCGGGTTTTGTACGCCTAATAACATGGCGAGTTCGTTCGTTCGGTTGACGACGAGATCCGCAATCGTGTAACGATCGAGTACATGAAGAAACGCCAACATGGCTTCATTCAAAACACCTCGTAAATCACAGGCAGGTGTGATGACGCATCGGCCTTCCCCGAAGCATTCCACAAGTTCGAACGGTTCCATCGTCCGAACGACTTCCCCTACATTGATGTCATCCATCGGTCGTGCGAGTCGAAAGCCGCCGCCTCGACCACGCACCGATTCCAAATAACCATGTTTCCCAAGCTCATATACAACCTTCATGACATGGTTTTTGGAGATGTTATATTGGTCTGCCACTTCTTGAATCGTGACGAGCCGATGTGAAAACGTAGCGCTATACATCAACGTTCGCAGTGCGTAGTCACATGTTTGCGTGAGTCTCATCCATCATCACCTCTCGTTTCATTGTACAAGACAATCCAAAAAAGTGCGATTCGAACAAATGTGAAAGGGTGATGGCGAAAATAAGTCAGAAACGTGAAATCTACTTTAAACAAGTATTTAATATATTGCTTTAAAGTGACTTGACTCACATAATGAACGTGTACAAAACAAAAGGGGGAAATTCACATGTTAGATCAACAAACGATTGAGATTGTAAAGGCGACGGCACCAGTTTTGAAAGAAAATGGTGTGACGATCACGAAGCATTTTTATCAACGAATGTTTGAACAAAATCCAGAAGTTCGTCACTTCTTCAACCATACGAACCAAAAGCGAGGACGTCAGCCGGAAGCACTCGCGAACGCGGTCTATGCGGCTGCGCTTCATATCGACCGACTCGAAGCGATTCTTCCTGCCATCCAACCAGCACTTCATAAACATAAAAGTTTGAACATCCGCCCGGAGCATTATCCGATCGTTGGTGAGAACTTGCTTGCGGCGATTCAAGACGTACTCGGTGAAGCTGCAACACCTGACATCATCGATGCATGGGCAAAAGCTTACGGTGTGATTGCCGATGTCTTCATCTCACTCGAGAAAAAAATGTATGATGACGCGCCATGGGTCGGATTCAAACCGTTCGTCATCGAAGAAATCATAGTAGATACACCTGAAGTGAAACGATTCCGTCTCGTCGCGAAAGATGGAGTTATTGGCACAGCCATCCCAGGACAATATGTCTCGGTTCAAGCGCGCATTGCAGGAGAGGACATCCTACATCATCGTCAATATAGTGTCATCGAGACGACAGAGGACGGCTACTGGATTGCGCCGAAAGCGGAGGGACTCGTCTCAAACTGGCTTCATGAGCAGACGGTCGGAACAGAAGTCCCGATGAGCGCACCAGCAGGAGAATTCATCCTTGAAACGTCTGAACGTCCGCTCACACTCATCGCGGGAGGAATCGGGATTACGCCACTCTTCAACATGGCGAAGACGGCACTCGAACAAGGACGTCCTGTCACGTTATTGCACGCGGTTCGGAGTATGGACCTTCGTCCACTCGGAGACGAACTCGATGAACTCGTGAAGGAAGGGCTTCATCTGCTCACACATGCAGATGACGTATCGGGTTGCATGAATAAGTCACACCTTGAGGAACTTGATGTGGAAGGGCATGATGTTTATACGTGCGGACCGAATGCGATGATGGAAACGGTCGTTCGCGCTATTCCACAGGCACGATATGAATTTTTCGGACCGTCTGGAGTTCTTGCGACCAACTAAAAAAGACGACTGGAAAAAGTCGTCTTGATGCACAATATAGGTTATTCCGTAAGTTTACTTGAATGTATGACTTGTTTGTTGGCATCCAATGTTTCAAGTGACCACGAACCATCTGACGGTTGTGTTGTTTCAATGACATATGTCATGGTGTAGCTTTCAATTTCGGGATCGTTTACAAGAAAATCTTTTGAGACATCGTCACCGTTTAACCGTAAATAGACGACATCTTCCGGTCGCTCTTTAAGGTGAACACCGATGTACTCCATGTCTTCAACTCGAAGGATAACGAAATCAAAAGGCTGATTCGGCTCTGTTTGTTTCGTGACAGACCCTAAGTTCCCTGTTTCGACATCAATCTCAGCTAGACCGATGACGGAGCGGTCTTCATTTGTGTAAAAAGAGAGAACGGACTGTTCCATATTATGAATTTCAAACGTATACCAATTGTTCGTCGTCATATAACGATTCATTTCTTTTTCGGCATTTTCGTATGAGTCACCAGCCTGAATGTTAGTGTAGGTGTAAAGTCCGACACCGATTGCGATGGCTACGATGATGAGACCGGAAACGATTGTGAGTAAGATGATTCGCTTCGACATGATTGTTCCTCCTGACTTTTATAAATACGAACACCCCATGCTTCGCAAATGCGTGCATGGGGTGTTTGATTAGTACGTCAAGCTCGCGGCGACGATGATCCCGACGACGAGTGATGCGGCGAACAAGCTGAAACCGATGGCCATGTTGCCATTCTCGACTTCTTTTTCTAAATTCACGCCTGGTGTAAGGATGTATTCAAACGTCCAGAACGCCAATACTTGGGCGGCGATACCGACGAGTCCCCAGATGAACGCATCGAGCAAGTTGACGCTGTTCGCCCAGACTGTATAAATGACGATGGCGAGTCCTAGTGCTTTCCCCCAAAGTTTCAACGCGACAGCCATGTTGCCTTCTTTGATTAACTTGCGTTCCGAATATTTGGTCGTTAGTGCGAAGATGATGAGTCCCGCAAGAATGAGACCGAATCCTGTCCCGAGGTGGGCCAGGAAGCTTAAGATTGAATCGAGTGTGATGAATGTCATGAGTTCGTCTCCTTTTGTATAGGTGTGCCAACGGCTAAGTAATAAGATTGGTTGTTCGTGATCATGCTGCCGGCGCGGACGCCGAGTGCGGATGGGTGTCCGTTCAAGCAAAAACATCCGATCATGTAATGTGTCTCCATACGACCTTTGACGGTTGTCGTCATCCGTGTCGGGAGTTCGATGAACTGTTGGTACACGGCCGTTTCTTCCGCATACGTTTGTAATGTTTCGCGATGAAACGGTTGGCCATCTTTCGTATACAAGATGACGGAGTCCCCTTCACGTCCGAATGCCGGCTTTTTGACATAGTCCGATTCACCGAGAAACGGTGTGTCTTCTAAGTAAGTCGGTAAAAAATATGTTCCGATGATGTCGCGCTCGGCTTGATCGAATAGTGTCTCCGTCTCATACAATTCCCAAATGAGGGCTTGTACGCCTTTGGACTGCATGAGGAACGCCGAGAGCGGGTTGAGCAGCGACACATGCTTTTGCAGGTTCAGTTCAAGTAACCGAATGCCGATCAAGTCTCCGTCTGCTGCCCGGTCGTCCACAAGATGCTCGATCGGATATGTTTGACGATACAAGATGTCAATCCGTTCGCCCGATGGCGTGTAGACACCGTCTTCGTCGACGAGTAGGGCGTGCAACGGTACGAATTCAGACGGTAAATCGAGGGTCTCTTGCAGAAAGCGCGCCGTCCATTTGTCTTCGATGTTGTCGTCATGTGCCGTAAAGACGATTTTTGGTGTGCCTTCTCGTTCGAGTCGATTCCATGCGGCGACGATGGCCTTGCGCAGTTCGGTTTTCAGTTGGGCGGTGGCTTCCCTGTTCGGATCGAGGAGACCGAACTCGGAAGCGACCACACCGTTCACGTCAAATAGTTCTTTAATGAACGTTGGTGTGTCCGCATTGAACTCCATCAATTTGAGTTGACCATCTTTCATGATCCAGTCGTAACGGCCGATGATTGTCTCCTGCGGCATCGTCTTCTCCCGTAAAAACGGCAGACTCGCCTCAGGGTAACCGAGCAGTCGGAGCGTCTCGTCAGGTAGGGTGCGTAACAATTGATTCGTCTTCCGAAAAATCGAGTCAACCGCCTCGGTTGCCTCTCGGATAGAGGCAACCTGCGAGGCGGTCATCTCAAAACAATCATATAAGGCATATTCTTCATCGTTTAAATCGGGCCAAAAATAAGGGATTTGACTGTAAAGTTCGTCACGCGTCATCCGCCGAATCCACCTTTAGAGCCACTGCCGAGTCCAGATTTTGACGATCCTGAATTTGAGCCGTTCGATACGGCACCGGTCGCACCACCGTTGGCTTTATACGTCTTATACGACGAAGAGCTCTTCAACGCATTTTTTGAGCGGAACAGGCTACCGAGTAAGAAGTAGCTACCATAGTGCGGAGAGCGGTCGTCGTCACAATAATACGACTCGGTCTCGTCATCCCAGTCCCAATCGTCACATTCGTATCCGGTCGGTTCTTCCGGGAGTGCCGCCTCTTCATATTCATCCCCACCGCACGCGGCAAGGGAAGTGGTCAATACCGCAACGGATAGTCCGCTTAAAATTTTCTTGCTTGTCTTCATGTTGATTCCTCCAATTCATAACCAGTCGGTGTGACGTAGATAACATACACACCACGATCTTCATCTGTTTCTGCTGAATCGCGCTCATATTCTTTACCGGCGACATACAAGTATTGGCTTCCGAGCATGGCGAGTGCATCAAGGTGGCGGTCGACGTAATAGGCTTCGAGTAATGGGTTGTCAAACCGGTCGTCGAGCGTGCGGATTTCGACTTTGATGTCGCTCGTTTCGTGCTTGTCCATCGGTCCCTCTGTATAGCGATCGACATAAATTAAAAAGTATTGATCGCCTTCAAGGGCAGACGAGCGTTGTTTGTAGGTCATGCCGTCTTTGACGAAAAACTCACATTCACGACGAGCTAGCACTTCGTCTAAGCCGAGAGACGTGTAATGGTATAGTGGTTCGAACGATAATTCATTTTTATAGAGACGATACTCTAAGACGATGGAGTTCATAAGTCAGTCCTTCCTTTTTTCTTCTTATACGGAATCACCATCAAAATGGTTTCGTGAATCTTTTTGTGGTTACGTTTAGTATATAAGAGAGAAGGAGGGGGAAACAGTGCATATCTTATTTCGTGTGTGGAAAGGGTTAGCGAAATTATCATTTTTGAATGTCGTCTTAGCTTCGATTGGCATCATTATCTTAGGAACCGTGCTCGGGTATGTTTTAGAACCTGAGACATTCGGATCATTATTTGATTCGTTCTGGTGGACGATGACGACATTGACGACCGTCGGATACGGGGACTTTTATCCGTCCTCCGTGGCAGGGCGATGGCTCGGGATATTCTTATTCCTATTCGGGATTGGGATTATCGGGGCGTTGATTGGAAAATTGGTTGAAATCGGTGCGACGTTTCAACGGCTAAAACGGGAGGGAAGACTAGTGTATCGTGGAGAAGGACATTATGTGTATATCGGGTGGTCACCGAAGACGAAGAAAGCAATCGATGAAGTGCTTAACTACGAACCGAAAGCAGAGATCGTCTTGATTGATCAGTTAGTTGAGGAACCGTACGTGCACGATCAAGTTCACTTCGTATCAGGCGATGCTTCGGATGAAGCGGTATTGCTGCAAGCAAACGTCTTGAAGGCGCGACGCGTCGCGATTTTTGCGGATGCCCGTATCACGGAGACGTTACTTGCTGACGGGAAGTCGCTTTTGATCGCATCAGCGGTCGAGGCGTTGTCATCAGAGCATCAAGTGGATTTACAAACGGTCGTTGAAGTGTGTGAAGAGCGGAACATCTCGAAATTCAAACACGTCCGCGTCGACGATTTTATTTTAGCGAACGACTCGGTCTCCCTCTTGATGGCAAAAGCAACATTGCATCCAGGAACGACGGCAATTTTCCGTCAATTGTTAAGCAAACAGTCAGGCGGAAACATCCAAGCGTTGAAACCAAAAGCCGAGTGGCAAAATGTTCGTCAAGCCAATACGGCGTTACTCGAATCAGGGGGGACACTCATCGCGGTCAATGACCGCATAGATGTGGCGACGATGCTCGACTTGCCGCTACAAGATACAGATATGCTCTACGTCATCTGTCATGACGATGTATTTGAACGATTATCGTAAGGAGTGAAACCATGCATAACGGTACGTTTATCCGAAAGATGACACGCATGCAAAACGTGCAACGATGGGACGAATATGCCCCCCATTATCATGATAACGCAGCGAGTCATAGCTTTCGTGTCGCGGTCTTTAGTTTGATCGCGGCTTATGTGGAAAAAGAGAACGGGCGTGAAGTCGACTTACTCGATTTGCTAGGGAAAGCCATTTTTCACGATATGAATGAAGTCCAGACGGGCCCAATCATGCACCGGACGAAAAAAGAACCGACCTTGATCGGTCACATCGAACGTATGGAGCGAACAGCAAGCCTCGGTCTTGTCGAGCTGCTGTCGCAATCATTACGTCCTCACTTTCATCGTTTCGTGGTGGAAGCGGAAGATGATTCGTTCGAAGGTCGAATCGTGGACGGGATTGATTCGTTCGATGCGATGTTGTTCGTGCGACGAGAAGTCGCGCACGGCTCTCCGCACTTTGATGACAAGCTAGAAGAGATGAAAGCCGCACTCCGACATCATCCGATTGATTCGGTCCGCTGGCTGTTCGACCAGGTTGAGGCAGAAACGGATGTGTTGCGATTCATCGAGAACGTCATGCGGATGGATAGTGTCCGTCGCTGGAAAGGTCGCTTTAACACGATTGACGACAACGATGCGATCCATGGTTTCCGGGCTGCCGCGCTCGGTATGTTCAGTGGGCTCTTAGAGCGTGAGAAGTACGACGTCGATGTCGATGTCGCCGAACTCGTGGCTCGTCTTCTCTGTCACGATTTAGTTGAAGGGGTGACCGGAGACGTGCTCGGTCCAGTCAAACATTCGACGCAAGAGACGGGGGCTGCGTTTGAGGCATACGAGCGAGCGGAAAGTGAACGTCTACTTGGACTGTTGCCTGAGTATATGCAACCGGCGTTCCGTCGATATATGGCTGACTCGAAAGACGATACGTATGAGGGAATGCTCGTCGACATGATGGACAAGCTTGATGCGCTCATCAAGATGAACATGGAGCGGAAGATGAACGGGGCCGAGTATGAGGTCACGTATCGCGAGCAACTCCGTAAAGTCCAGATGCGATATGAGAATCCAAGCATGATTTTCTTCCTGGCGTATATCTTGCATGATTTAGACTATGTCACTAGTTAAAACCGATTATCTTGAAGTCGCATACCTAAATAGGTGCGGCTTTTTTTATATCATTTATTGACATATATCATTTAACGATATATATTGAGTATAAGAAATGTATCATTCAATGATATAGGAGGTGGAAAGATGCCGCGAACGGACTCATTAGAGTTAGGGGAACTGACGGATAGTATGTTTTATATCTTATTGGCGCTCACGACGCCACGTCATGGCTATTTGGTCATGCAATTTGTCGAAGAGACCACGCGAGGGCGAATGCAAATTGGTCCGGCTTCGATGTATACGATTATCAAAAAGTTGTTGAACGCCGAACTGATTGAACCGATGGATGGGGACGGAAAGAAAAAGAACTATCGAATCACGAATAAAGGCCGCTCGATTTTAACGGATGATGTGAAGAGACGACAGGCGATGGTCGAAGATGCCTGTGCCATTTTGGATATGGAGGGATCAAGATGAGACAAAAGTATATGTCGAGCTGGGGATTGGCGTTTGCTGAAGAGCGTGAGATGCGGAAACTAGAACGAATGGCGGCGAAGGGATGGCATTTGAAGAAGTTTGCCCCGCTAGGATACACGCTCGTTGAAGGGGAACCGGAAGACGTTCAGTATAGTTTGGACTATCGTACTCGTCCAGACGAAGACTACTTTGACCTGTTTGCGTCGAGCGGGTGGGAACATGTCACATCAACCGGGGATGAGATTCATATTTTCAAAGGAGATCGAGATGCCAAGCCGATTTACTCGGATGTCGAAACAACAGAGGAAAAATATCATGACATGGAGCGTCAGATGGGAAGAGCTGCGCTCATCCTAGGTATTTTATGGATTGCACTCTTTTCGTTGTTTCAGTTTGATTGGCCAACCGTTGTCGAGACAATATTGATTGGGATTCAACTACTCGTGACGATCGGTCTCATATTTACAGGACTACCGTACATCGGCTACCGTTTCAAACGAAAACGAATTAGTCGGGAAGGATGACTAGGCGGATGGCACAAGCCATCCGTCTTTGCTTCGTTCGACTGAACTATTCGAACGGAAAATAGTTAGGGAGTGAGAACTGTTTTTGGACATCGGTCTATGCAACAAAATCAAAATCCTTCAAAATAATTAATGCAAGCGCTTTCATTAATTATTTGAGGAGGAATGAAGGATGTTGAAGAAACGACAAGGGATTGCCGTCCTGGCCGGAGTGACATCGATTGCACTGCTTTCAGGGCAACCGGTCGCACAGGCAGCGACCCCACAGAACGGTACGATGATGCAATATTTTGAATGGTACGTTCCAAACGATGGGCAACATTGGAATCGACTCTCAAATGATTCTCAGCATTTGAAAGACATCGGGATCTCCACGGTTTGGATTCCGCCGGCGTATAAAGGAACGTCTCAAAATGATGTCGGATACGGGGCCTATGATTTGTATGATTTAGGAGAGTTCAATCAAAAAGGGACGACTCGGACGAAGTATGGAACGAAAGCGCAGCTACAGTCGGCGATCTCGAACTTACGCGTGAAAGGGATTGGCGTATATGGGGATGTCGTCATGAACCATAAAGGCGGAGCGGATTATACTGAGTCCGTTCAAGCGGTCGAGGTCAATCCTTCTAACCGAAATCAAGAGACGTCTGGGGAATATGCCATTTCTGCCTGGACTGGATTCAATTTTGCTGGACGGAACAATACATACTCGCCGTTCAAGTGGCGTTGGTATCATTTTGATGGGACCGACTGGGATCAATCACGAAGTCTGAGCCGAATCTACAAATTCAAGAGTACGGGTAAAGCATGGGATAGTGAAGTGTCGGGTGAGAACGGGAACTATGACTACTTGATGTACGCCGATGTCGATTTTGAGCATCCGGAAGTACGTCAGGAGATGAAAAACTGGGGGAAATGGTACGCGGATTCGCTTGGATTGGACGGCTTCCGACTGGATGCGGTGAAGCATATCAATCATTCATACTTAAAGGAATGGGTGACGAGTGTTCGTCAGGCAACCGGAAAAGAGATGTTCACTGTTGCGGAGTATTGGAAGAATGACTTAGGGGCCATCAATGATTACTTGACCAAGACGGGCTACACTCATTCCGTATTCGATGTACCACTCCATTACAATTTCCAAGCGGCAGGGAATGGTGGCGGTTACTATGACATGCGGAACATTCTAAAAGGTACGGTCGTCGAGCAGCACCCAACACTCGCTGTGACGATTGTCGACAATCATGATTCGCAACCAGGACAGTCACTGGAATCAACAGTCGCGAATTGGTTCAAACCGCTCGCCTATGCGACCATCATGACACGCGGTCAAGGATATCCAACACTCTTCTACGGAGATTATTATGGAACGAAAGGGACGACGAACCGTGAAATCCCGAATATGTCAGCGTCGCTTCAGCCGATTTTGAAAGCGCGTAAAGATTTCGCCTACGGTACACAACATGACTACATCAATCACCAAGACGTCATCGGGTGGACTCGTGAAGGGGTGACGGACCGTACGAAGTCAGGTCTTGCGACGATTTTGTCGGACGGACCAGGCGGGTCGAAATGGATGTATGTCGGAAAACAGAATGCAGGAGAAGTGTGGAAGGACATGACCGGTAATAACGGGCGCCTCGTGACGATTAATGCGGACGGTTGGGGCGAGTTCTTCGTCAACGGCGGCTCGGTTTCCATCTATACGCAACAATGAATCAGTTAGACTTGTCTCTAAAGATAGGGGCGAGTCTTTTTTCTGAATTTTCACCACATGAGTTTTATACGTGATATAATGACCTAGTGTTAATTCTTGATAGGGAATGCTTCCGATCCATGAATTCACATTGAACAACGTTGGTTGTTGGTTTTATCTATATTTTTGCGTTGTGACGCTGTTGAATTCAAGGAGGTTGTTATGAGTAAAGAAAAGATTGCCCAATTAAGAAAGCACGTCTCGCCGTTTGAAAAGTCCGATATTCGGATCAGTGTGCGGCAGATGATCAATACGATTTTACCGTTTCTCGTATCGTGGTTTTTAGCGTACCAACTACTAAGTGTCTCGATTTTCCTGACATTGCCGTTCACGTTGATTGCAGCAGGATTTGTCGTGCGGATGTTCATCATCTTCCATGACTGCACACACGGTTCATTCTTTAAAAATAAGAAGGCGAACGCCATTGTCGGAACCATTACGGGGGTCTTGACGTTATTTCCATACGAGAAGTGGAAACGAGAGCATGCGATTCATCATGCATCGAGTGGGAATTTGGATAAACGGGGTGTCGGCGACATCTGGGTCATGACGATTGAGGAGTACATAGAAGCGTCAAAATGGACTCGTCTAAAGTATCGCCTGTATCGTCATCCGCTCGTCATGTTCGGTCTCGGACCGCTCTGGCTCATTCTCGTCACGAGTCGTTTCAATCGAAAGGACGCCCGGAAAAAAGAGCGACACAACACATATCTCATCAATATCTCTCTCGTCGTCCTATATAGCGCGCTCATCTATCTGATTGGTTGGCAAGCGTTCTTGATCGTTCAAGGCACGACGATGTTCATCGCCGGTGTGCTTGGAATCTGGTTGTTCTATGTCCAGCATACGTTTGAAGATTCATACTTCGAGGATGAGCAGGAGTGGGATTATGTGAAGGCGGCCATTGAAGGAAGCTCGTATTATGAGTTGCCGAAAGTGCTTCAATGGGTGACGGGGAATATCGGATTCCACCACGTGCACCATTTGAGTCCACGCGTGCCGAACTATCATCTAGAGAAAGCACATACGTCGACACCGCCGTTACAACGGGCAACGACAATCGGACTATTTTCAAGTTTGAAATCGTTACGTTACAAATTGTATGATGCGAACAACAAAACATTCGTCACGTTCCGAGAAGTGCGCCATCTCTTGCGCCGAACGAACGCAGCTTAAAAAAAGATTGTCCCTGGTCAAAAGGGACAATCTTTTTAGCGTTTCCAGACCCATTCATCACTCTCATACTTCTTGACGAGCAAATCGATTTCGGCTTGCTGTTCTTTCGTGAAGACAAGCGGTTCGAACGTTAACGAGAACGCGTCCTTGAAGCCGGTCTCGAATGCGGCCGCTACTTCGTCAAAGGAGACGAAACGCTTTAGCGTGTCGTTCAAGGCGACGGCTTTTTCGCTGAAGCGGGTTTTTGCTTCTTGTTTCTCCGTCTCATCCATCGCGAAACAGTCGAACAACACCTCATCGTCGACAGAGAGGGGAATCGAACCGTGTTGAAGCACGGCCCCTTGATGGCGCACTTGTGCACTACCCGCGATTTTCTTCCCGTCGACAGCAAGCTCATAGTACGATGCGGCGTCGAAGCAGACGGCCGATTTCGGTTTGCGGAGCGCTTCGCGGTCCTCTTCCGTCAATGGCACCGAAAATTCGGCGGGGACGCCGAGTTCGCGATATCCGCGACGAACGCCTTCCGTGAGTAGGCGATAGCTCTCGATGATATTCGTCGGGAGGGCAGGGGTCGATTCGGGCAAGATGACGCTATATGTCAACTCATCCGCATGCAACACGGCACGTCCCCCGGTCAAGCGACGAACGACCGGAATATTGTTCGCTTCGAGGGCGTCCCGGTCCAAGTCACGCGTCGCTCGCTGGAAACGTCCGACGCTGATTGCATGAGGTGCCCATGAATAAAAACGAAGCGTCGGTTTGAGCTCTCCCTTCGCGACCCAATTGGCGATGGCTTCATCAATCGCCATATTTTCGGCCGGGGAAGTCGATTCAGTTCTAAGTAAATGCCACGTCGTACCAGTCATAATCTCTCTTCTTTCTGTTAGTCGATTGGCAACATCGTGTGGCGACGCGCCTTGTGTACTTGCTCATCCGCATGGTATGACGAACGGACGAGTGGACCAGCCTCACAATGTGAGAATCCTTTTGATAGAGCGATCTCTTTCAACTCGGCGAACTCGTCTGGATGGTAGTAACGTTCCACCTCAAGGTGTTTCTTCGTCGGCTGCAAGTATTGACCGAGCGTTAAGATGTCGACGTTGTGCGCGCGGAGGTCATCCATCGCTTCAATCAATTCCTCTTTCGTCTCCCCAAGCCCAACCATGATCGATGACTTCGTCGGGATATCCGGGTTCAATTCTTTCGAACGCTTCAAGAACTCGAGCGTGCGGTCATATGTTGCTTTCGCACGGACTCTCGGTGTGAGGCGACGGACTGTCTCTAAGTTATGGTTCATGATGTCAGGACCCGCATCGATCAACGTCTGCAAGGCAGAGAAGTCACCCATCATGTCTGACGGGAGCACCTCAATCGATGTCTCCGGGTTCATGGCGCGAACCGCGCGAACCGTTTCTGCGAAGACAGTAGCCCCGTAATCGTTCAAGTCGTCACGCGCGACAGCCGTGATGACGACGTGTTTCAAGTTCATAAGTCGAACCGATTCGGCGACACGCTTTGGCTCTTCCCAATCGAGCTCGTTCGGTTTCCCAGTCGTGACGGCACAAAAACGGCAAGCACGTGTACAGATACTTCCAAGAATCATGAAGGTCGCGGTCCGACGTACCGCCCAACATTCATGAATGTTCGGACATTTCGCTTCCTCACATACCGTATGTAAATTTTTCTCGCGCATCATTTTCTTTAGGCCGGTATACGTATCATTCGTGTTTAATTTAATCTTTAACCATTCCGGCTTACGTTTCAGTTCCCCTCTTGCCACAATAATTTCCCCCTTTTTGAAAGTTAACCTGTATCGAATTGAGTTTACCAAAAAACGAATCAAAAACGAACCACAGAAATTATTGGTTTTGCCAATACAGTTCACTGTGTATCAAAACAGAAACATTGTTTCAAAATGGTTACGCTTTCACTTGAGCAATTGTTTCTAAAAAGTGGAGTTGCTATACTGTTGTTGACCACCTGAATAAGGACCAAATGTAACTGATGCGATCAGGCATGGGGTGAACGAGCGTTGATGAGGCAACGCTTCTTCCTCCATGCCTTTTCGTTTGGGGGTCAGCCAAATTTGACTAAGGGGAGTGGGAACATGAACAAGGCACTGAATTGGACGGCAACACTCGGATTGACGACGGCATTGCTCGTCTCGTCGGTTCCAGCAGCAGACGCGGTCGTGGCGGAAGGGACGCCGACGATGTCGATTGACCAGCGCGTCAACACGAAGCTAGAGTCGATGACGCTCGAACAAAAAATCGGGCAGATGATCATGCCGGACTTCCGATTATGGAACGGGGCGAACCATACATCTCTTGCACCGGAAGTGGCGCGTGTCATCGATCGTTTCGATCTCGGTGGAGTGATATTGTTTGCGGAGAACGTGAAGGAGACGGAACAGACGACGAAACTCGTTCATGATTTGCAAGAAGTCGTGAAACAAGATGCCAGCAATGATATCCCGTTATTCGTCACGATCGACCAAGAGGGTGGGATTGTGACACGCCTTGGGACGGGAACGAATCTACCGGGGAATATGGCGCTCGGGGCCACGCGTAACCGTCAATATGCCTATGATGCAGGGGAAATCATCGGTTCTGAATTGCACGCACTCGGGGTAAACGTGAACTTCGGACCAGTGTTAGACGTCAACAACAATCCAGGGAATCCGGTCATCGGCGTCCGTTCGTTTTCGAGCGATCCTGAACTAGTCGGTGAACTTGGTTCCGCGATGACACAAGGGATTCAAGATCAAGGTGTTGCCGCAACGGCGAAACATTTCCCAGGTCATGGGGATACGGCCGTCGACTCGCACTACGGGTTGCCGATTGTCGATAAATCACTCGACGAGTTACGCGGACTCGAGTTGTTACCGTTCAAACGCGCCATCACGGAAGGGATTGACATGATCATGACGGCGCATATCGGGATGCCACAAATCGAGGACGAGGTCGTCAGATCGGAACGCGGCACGTTCCCGCTCCCGGCGACGCTTTCGGACGATGTCATCACGGGAGTGCTTCGTGAGGAACTCGGATATGAAGGAATCGTGGTGACCGACGCACTCAACATGCAAGCCATCGCAGACAACTTTACGGAAGCAGAAGCGGTCATCAAAACGTTTGAAGCAGGGGGAGACATCGCACTCATGCCAACGATTTTACGCTCAGAGGCGGATGTGATCAAACTCGAGACAATCTTTGAGGAAGTCATTGCGGCAGTGAAGGATGGACGTTTATCGGAGGCGACCATCGATGAATCAGTAGAACGTATTTTAAAACTGAAAGCAGAGCGTGGCATTTGGGGAGAAACGATGGACTCCACGACGCTCGAGATGAAGCTCGCAGAAGCGAATGCCACGGTAGGAAGCGCTGAACATAAAGCGAAGGAACGTGAAATCGCGGAAGCGGCTGTCACGCTCGTGAAGAACGAGAAGAAGACACTCCCATTTAAACCGAAAAAAGGGGACACAGTGCTCGTCTTGTCGCCAGCGAAAGACCAAACGGATAGCATGGTGAAAACGATCAAGTCACTAGAAAAGAATGCAGGGAATATGAAAGACGTGAACGTCATCACGGCCAATTATTCAGCATCGACCCCACATCTAGAACAAAATCCGGCACTACGGCAACAAGTTGAGGCGGCTGACTATATCATCGTCGGTTCGAACGTGAACAACAGCGCGAAATTAAAACCGACATCAGCTGATCATTATGTACCGGCCGAAGTGTTCCGTTATGCAAATGAGACAGGGAAACAATCGGTTTTACTCAGTTTGCGCAACCCATACGACATTGCCGTTCAACCGGATGCCCCGGCACATCTCTTAATCTATGGATTCAAAGGCGATCCGAACGGTCCAGATTCGGAGGCGGGCAACTTGAAGTCGGCAGGTCCGAACTTACCGGCAGGCATTCGTGCCATCTTCGGTGAAGTGAAGCCACAAGGGAAGTTGCCGGTAGATGTACCGAAATTTGTGGACGGTGTATTCCAAGACGAAAATTACGCGCAGTTCGGTGATGGATTTAAAAACTGGAATCGCTAAACGAAAATGAGCTCGCCCGAAAATCGGGAGAGCTCATTTTTTCATGCCTCGAAATAGGCGATGACGAGTAGACCGGGACCGGTGTGGGCACCGATGGCAGACCCGACCAGTGTCTTCGTGATGTGCTCTGGTTCGAGATGTTCGCGGACCATCTTCTCGAACTGTTCGGCTTTTTCTAGGTCGTCACCATGACCGATGAAGAGGTCTCCGTTCTCGACGATCGACTTCGATTCGACTGTCCATTCGACCATCCGGCGCATGACCTTTTTATGACCGCGTACCTTTTCAATCGGGACGAGCTTGCCGTCCTCAACCGTCAATAACGGTAAAATCGTCAACAAGTCTCCGATGAAAGCACTCGCCTTCGAGACACGTCCGCCCCGCATCAAATATTCGAGCGATTCGACCGTGAACAAGTGGCGGACTTTGCCGACGAGCGAAGTGGCATACTCGACCGTTTCTTCATACGTATGGTCTTGGCTATACGCTGCGACCGTTTTGACGAACAATGCCTGTCCGACAGAGGCGGTCCGTGTATCGAGAACCGTGAATGTACTGTCTGGGTATTCCTCTTTCAACATTTCGCCGACCATTACAGCGGTTTGGTATGTACCGGAGAGTTCTCCGGAGAAAGCAAGATATAAGAACGGGATTTCAGCCTCGAGATGCTGACGGAAACAGTGTTCGATTCGTGACGCCTCGATTTGGAACGTCTTTGGCGTCTTACCCTGACGCATCGCATCGTATACTTCTTTCGGTTGAATCGTTTCGCCGTCTAAAAATTCTTCGTTGTCGATGATGACACCGAGCGGTAAAATCTCAAGACCGTATTCGATGATTTGATCGTGTGTCAAATCGGCTCCGGTGTCTGTGATCAGTTTAAACATTGGATGAATCACTCCTCTGTTAATTGTTGTTCAATGTCGCGTAACGGCTCATTCCGTTTCCACATGCGTTCGAGCTGACTTGCAAACATCGTTTGCTCGTCTGCCGTTAATGTCGCGTTTTGGAGCGAACTGACAGTGGAAAGAACGCGGTAGGCCCGAGTGAGGACGTCTTGTACGGTAAGTGGGATCCCAAGCAAGTCTTCAAGTGAGGCCATCGTTTCCGGTACAATGGTTGGGTACGTGAACTTTGTCTCTTCCCCTTGGATGGCAAGGTCGTAAAAGTCACGGATGATTTCAGCACGTGCGCTTCCGCTCTGTCTTACGCTCAAGTAAATTTGAACGGCGACACCGCCACGAACGCGTCGTTGCGAAATACCGGCGAACTTTTTGCCGTCAATCGACAAGTCGAAACTTCCTGGACAGTATGAACCGACGACTTCCCCTGGGACGATGTCATTCGTGACGTCTTGGAACATGTGTTGGATGAGCGAGGTCATGGCCTCATAACCGCTGTCGATTTGAATCCCGTCCTTCTCGGGTAAAATTAAAGAAAGGTTGAGGACGTCATCGTCTAGCACGACGGCTAATCCGCCTGAGTTTCGGACGACGGGACGGAATCCCTGTTCATGCAGGTAGCGAATTCCCTCTTTCAAATGAGGCAGCCGAGCATCCTGGATTCCGAGTACAATCGTATCGGTGTGCACCCATGCCCGCAAGACGGCACCTCGTTCTTGCGTTGACGCACATAACGTATCATCGGTCGCGAACGATTGTTCCGCTTGAAACAGCGTGCCAAGACTCGACTGATCGATGATGCGATAGCTCGGTTGTTGTAACAATGGATGGATCATATACATTAATTCCTTTTCACAAAAAATTTTCCTCCTCATTATAGCATGGAGGGAACGATTCGTTTGAAGTCGAATCTAGAACATAACGAAACGTAGGAGGGCATGTCATGTACTCGTCTCGAGGACAACTATCCGGATCGAAAGTATTCAAGGATCCGGTACATCGATATATTTATGTTTACGATCACCTCATTTGGGAGCTGATCAATACGAAAGAGTTTCAGCGTTTGCGTCGCATCAAACAACTTGGAACGTCATTTTTGACGTTTCATGGCGCGGAGCACACGCGATTCCATCACTCGCTCGGCGTATATGAAATCGCACGCCAGTTAATCGATCAGTTCCAACAGTACCCGGAATGGGACGACCGCGACCGTGAATTACTGTTGGCAGCAGCGCTTTTGCACGATGTCGGACACGGTCCATTCTCGCACGCGTTCGAACACGTCTTTTCCGTTCGTCATGAAGTATGGACGGAGCGCATCATTTTAGGGGAAACCGAAGTAAATAGGGTTTTATCTGAGATGGGGGTCGGGTTTGCGGAAGAAGTGGCCTCCATCATCAATAAGACGCATCCGAATCGCTTGATCGTCAATATGCTCAGCTCACAGCTTGATGTCGACCGGATGGACTATTTGTTACGCGACGCTCACTTTGCGGGCGTCAGTTATGGAAAGTTTGATTTAGAGCGCATGTTGCGCGTCTTACGTCCGGATGAAGATCAAGTCGTGGTCAAACAGTCGGGGATGCATACGATTGAAGACTATATTATGCGTCGCTATCAAATGTATTGGCAAGTGTACCTTCATCCGGCGACACGGTCGAGTGATCTTCTTTTAAAAGCGATTCTTGAGCGGGCGCAGGAACTCTATGAGAGTGGTTATGAGTTTAACATGACGCCGAAACACTTCTTGCCGATTTTTGAACGCACCGGTATGTCACTCGAACAGTATTTAAGGCTAGACGAGGCAGTCGTCTATTTCTATTTCCAAGAGTGGATGGAGGAAGACGATGCCATTCTAGCTGATCTTTCAAGCCGTTTCGTGAATCGCCGATTATTAAAATATAAGAACTTCCCGGAAGCGAATCGTGTCCGTTATATGGAGCGCTTGCGACAGACGATGGAGACGATCGGGCTTCCACCGACATACTATCTGCTTGAAGATCAATTGAGTCAATTGCCATACGATTTATATAAAGGGCAAGGCAAATACGAGGGGATTTATCTACAGATGAATGACGGGGAGCGAAAAGAGATTTCAGAGGTCTCGATGCTCGTTCAATCCATTTTGAACTCGAGGCAGTCGGACGAGAAAATTTATTATCCGGAAGATGTGTTATTGAATTTAAAAGATTATGCGAATGAAAAATCGTGGATTTTATCGACATTGAAGGACGATTAAACACGCGAAGGGGCGTGACACGATGGAGATTGCGACACTGATTGGTGGAATCGGAATTTTTTTACTCGGGATGACGTTACTGACAGATACGCTCAAAAAATGGGCGGGAACACGATTGCGTCATCGGTTGAATCAATTCACCGACGGCTCTTTGTCAGGGGCGACTCTCGGTGCAATGCTGACGACCCTGTTTCAATCTTCCTCGGTGACGACACTAATGACGATTGGGTTTGTGAGCGCGGGGCTCCTGACATTCACGCAATCGTTACCTCTTGTCATTGGAGCCAATGTAGGAAGTGCGACGACGGGATGGATCATTGCCATCCTCGGCTATAACTTAGACGTGCGCCAGTTGTTTCTGCCGCTCATTGGAATCGGGATGGCGTTTCGTCTCTCTCGTCCACGCCTTCGCCGTGTGGGACTGTTGCTCGTGAGTATCGGTTTGATTTTTGTTGGGATTGGGACACTTCAAGAAGCGATGCGGGATGTCGTCACGTTCTCGTTTGGCTCGGCCGGTGATATGACCGTTCTGCATCAGGCACTTCTGATTGGAATCGGATTGATGATGACCGCCGTCCTTCAGTCATCAACGATTGGACTCGTGTTAACGATGACGGCTCTCGCGACGGCGGCGATTTCACTCCCGCAAGCCGCTTATTTGGTGCTTGGTCAAAGTGCGGGGACGAGCCTCGTCGTGGCACTCGGTTCAATCGGAGGCTGGAAGTCAGCCCGACGCATTGTATTGGGGCATGCCATCTACCACGTGTCAATCGTCCTCATTGGATGGCTGACGTTCCCTGTTCTCTTCGAGGTCGTCAATCGAGTAGCCGATTGGTTCAACTGGAACGACTTATTACGTCTCGCCTTATTCCATACGACATTCCATCTACTAGGTGTGATCTTATTCCTACCATTTTATCAAACGTTCGCACGGCGATTACTGAAGTGGATTCCGAGTCGCTCCGAAAAATTGACACGTCTGCTCGATAAAAACATGTCACAACTCCCGACCGTTGCTCTTGAAGCGGCACGACGTTCCTTACTTGAAATCGAACGTTATTTAGGGAACGAGACCGAGTTGCTCGTCCGTGAGGGACGTCTTCGTGAAGATGAATTGACGCTCGTCGACAAGACGTTGAGCGATGTCCGTGTCTTTTTGAGCACGATACGTCTTGAAGATGAAGGAAAGCAAAATGATTATGGGCAACATCTATCCCTTTTGCATACGATCGATCATCTGGAACGCTGGTTATATGTCTTGCGAGAAGTCGAACCCCTCCACGCACTTCGGGACACGGACTTTTTAGCGGCACGAGAACTCGTGTTGCATGAGCTTGACCTTGTGAATCAACTGAATCATCATACGCCACCAGAGGATTCGAAGCTGTGGAAACAGGCCTCAAAACAACTAGCGGAGTATCGGAAAGCACATCGTTCGGAGCTGTTAGAAGAGACGGCAGCGAACCAATTGGAGATGGACCAGACGATACAAAAAGTACAAGTATTGCTCTGGCTCGACCGTATCGGCTACCACATCTGGCGAGCGACACGTCACTTGATTAAGCCGACCGTACCGAGTGAACGGTTCGACGTGAACCGAGAAGACTAGAACAAAAAACGGACTCCATATCAGGAGTCCGTTCGTCGCTTACTTCTTATCTGCGTGCATCACACCGGCTTGTCCGTAATGTGTCGCATCCATCTCTTCGATGAAGACGGTGATGTTTTCTTTTGGCGCATTCGTCGTTTCGGAGACGGCATCCGTCACCTTTTCGATTAACGCGCGTTTTTGTTCCACGGTACGGCCCGGGAGCATTTTTACAGTTACATAAGGCATGGGTCATTCCTCCTTTGCTGAAGTCTCTTTCATTGTAGAGAATCCCCTTCCTCTAGAAAAGAAAATTCTCATCTACAGAGAAACATGAGCTCACTTTTACCGAATTTGGGGTAATAAACAAGACAGAGCGAATGTAGGAGGAATCGGGATGAAGTGGAAAGGAAGACAACAGAGCCGGAACGTCGAGGATCGACGTGGGCGTAGCATCGGAGGAAAAGGGATTGCCGGGGTCGGGGGTGGTCTCGGATTGATTCTCGTCATCGTCTTTACATTATTGAATGGGGGAAGCCCGACCGATTTCGTCAACAACATCGGAATCGGGGAACCTCAATCGGAGGGGACGTATACGGGAACGGCTCGTGAAGAGGAGATGGCAGACTTCGTAGCGGTCGTCTTGAAGGATACGGAAGAAGTGTGGACAGACATCTTCGCTGAAAACGGGATGACCTATGAAGAGCCGACGCTCGTCCTATTTTCCGGACAGGTTGAATCCGCTTGTGGTATTGCCGGCTCGGCTGTTGGTCCGTTCTATTGTCCTGGCGACCAAAAACTATATATCGATTTGAGTTTTTATGATGAACTGAGTCAACGTTTCAATGCGCCAGGAGATTTTGCGATGGCTTATGTCGTCGCCCATGAGGTCGGGCATCATGTCCAGACGCTTCTCGGGACGACAGAAGAAATCATGCCGCTTCGGAACGAGATGAGCGAGACCGAATTCAATCGCTATCTCGTCCGCTTTGAGTTGCAGGCAGACTACTATGCCGGCGTATGGGCTCATCACGCGCAAGGGTTAGGGTATCTTGAAGCGGGGGACGTGGAAGAAGCGATGAATGCCGCGCATCAGATTGGCGATGACACGCTGCAGCGTCAGGCACGTGGATATGTGACGCCAGACTCGTTCACACATGGGACATCGGAACAACGCATGCGGTGGTTCGAGAGAGGATTTGAGAACGGATCGATTCAAGGTGGTGACACATTCAATACGAACAACTTATAGATCGGGCGTACGCTCGATCTTTTTAGGTGATTGGAATATGGGGAAGGAATCCGCTATCATAAAAGAACAACAGTTGCAGGAAGGGGATGACCAAATGGAATCCTTACTTACGAAAATTGATTTAGCGAAAGAGGATATGACAGCGGTCGAAAAGAAGATCGCCGACTATATTTTGTCCCATTCAACACTCATTCCAAACATGACGACAAAAGAGCTTGCGCAAAAGACGGATGTATCCGAGGCGAGTATCGTTCGTTTCGCACGAGTCGTCGGGATTGATAGTTTTAAAGCGTTCAAGCTCGCGCTCGTGAAAGACTTGGCTGTCACGGAGACGACTCTGACGGACTTTAACGTCCTCCAGCAAAAGGACACGCCGTATGACTCGTTCCAAAAAGTCATCCATGTGAACAAAGCAGCCATCGAGGCGTGCGCCGAAGCGATGGACAAACGAGAACTTGAACATGCAGTGGACCTGTTCGCTCGTGCGAATCGCGTCATCTTTTACGGGGTCGGGGGGTCTTCGACTGCGGCAATCGATGCGCAATATAAGTTCACGAAACTGGGATATGCGGCCACGACCTCTCCCGATTTTCATTATATGTTGTCGCTGATTCCGCATTTAGGAAAGTCTGATGTATTCGTCGCAATCAGCACGTCCGGACGAACGAAAGATGTGCTCGAACTCGTTCGATTTGCGAAAAAGAAACGAGTGCCTGTCATCGCCATCACCAATTTAGATAAATCACCACTCTATCGGGAAGCAGACGTACGACTCTGTACACCGAACGTGGAGAGTGACTTCCGAATCGCAAGTATCGCCTCACGGATGACGCAATTGACGATTATCGATACGTTATACATGGGACTCCTCCACCGAAAAGGAGAAGGGTTGATCGATCGATACGCAGAAGCCCGGGATGAGATGGTGAAATTGCGCCGATGATTCGACCATACACTGCCGAGGATCGACCGGCGTTAGAAGATTTTTTAATGCATCAACATATCTTCGCTCGGTTGAATGAACAATCTGTCGAGATGTTTCGTGACGAGAACGTGGCGGATTTTGAAGCGGATGGCACCGTCAGTCTCATTATTCGTGAAGATGGACGGGTTGTCGCCATCGCGGACCTGTTGAAACGACATCCCGTGGACGGTTCGCTTTGGCTCGGATTGTTCATCGTCGATGAGACCCTTCACGGGACTGGCTTGGCGCAAACGTTATATGAGCAAGTGGAAGAAGAGTATATGCACCCGTATCAAACGGAGTTTCGGTTGGGCGTGCTTCCTCATAATGTTAGAGCTCGCCGATTTTGGGAGCGGAACGGCTATGTATACGAAAAGGATTCGATCACGAATAAGGGTTTGCGCGTTCATGTCCTGAAGAAACGACTCATTCGTCCAGAGTGAGTTTTTCTTTGAATCCGTTTTGAAATTAAATTTCATAAAAATTAAATTATAAATTGACTTTAAACTTCAATATAGTACGATGAAATCATAGAGAAGAAAGGATGGTGGCGATGCTAGATAAATTGGCTACAGAAAGACGGAATGAACGAACGATGCACCTGGACGAGATGTCGATTGAGGAACGATTGACGATTATGAATGCAGAGGATCAAAAAGTTCCTCAAGTGATTCAAGAGCAACTCCCGGTCATCACCCAAGTCGTGGAGCGAGTCATCGCATCCTTTCGTAAAGGCGGTCGCTTGATTTATATCGGTGCAGGTACGAGCGGACGTTTAGGAATTCTAGACGCAGCGGAGTGTGTGCCAACGTTTGGCGTGTCACCCAATCAAGTCATCGGACTGATTGCCGGCGGCGAACGCGCGCTCATTCAAGCCGTTGAGGGAGCAGAAGACAGTAAGGAATTGGCAGTCACAGATTTGAAAGCGCTTCATTTGACGGCGGAGGATACGGTCGTGGGGATTGCAGCGAGCGGTCGAACACCATATGTGGTCGGAGGTCTCGATTATGCACGGGAACTCGGTGCCACAACAGCTTCGATTTCATGTAATCGCGATGCGGTCATCAGTCGACATGCGGATTACCCGATTGAAGTGGAAACGGGACCGGAAGTACTGACCGGTTCAACGAGATTGAAGGCGGGAACAGCACAGAAACTTGTCCTCAACATGATTTCGACGACGTCGATGATTGGAGTAGGAAAAGTGTATCAAAACTTGATGGTTGATGTGCAACCGACGAATGAAAAGCTAGAAGTGCGTGCCAAACGGATGATTGCAGAAGCGACAGGGGTCGACATGGAAACGGCCGCGCGTTATTTTGTGTCATCCAAGGGGCACGTCAAAACGGCGATCGTCATGATTTTAGCGGACGTCTCTTATGAGGAGGCTGTCAAACGATTAGAGCGCGCGAACGGATTCGTACGCGAGGCGCTATAAGGGGGAAATCGAGATGAAGAAAGAAGAGGTTTTAGCACGGGATATCCTCGCACATGTCGGGGGGAAAGAGAACATCCGTCAACTCGCGCATTGTATGACACGTGTTCGACTGACGCTGAAGGATGTGACGAAGGCAGAGATTGACGCATTGAAAAAGATCGACGGGGTCATGGGTGTCATCAATGATGAGACGCTGCAAATCGTCGTCGGTCCAGGTACTGTGAATCGGGTCGCGGATTATATGAGTCATGAGACAGGGCTCGCCATCGGGGAAGAGTCGGTTGATGCGAACCTGACGTTAGAGGAGCGTGCGGCGATTGAACGCCAGAAGGTGAAAGAAAAACAAAAGTCACCGTTCAAACGATTCCTTCGCCGCCTCGGGAATATCTTCATTCCGCTCATTCCGGGACTTGTCGCATCGGGGATCATTAACGGGGCAGCGAACTTTGCCGTCAACGCCGGCGTCGACCGGACAGAAACGTGGATGCAGATTCTACTCGTGCTCGGTAGCACGGTCTTCGCGTACTTAGCCATCCTTGTCGGTTGGAACACGGCAAAAGAGTTTGGAGGAACGCCGGTACTCGGGGCGATTGCCGGGGGGATCCTGTTCAACCCGCTCCTTGCGGACATCGTCATTTATGGGGAGCCGCTCGTCGTCGGGCGTGGTGGATTATTCGGTGTTATTTTTGCCGGTTGGCTCATGACGTATATCGAGAAGCACATTCGTCGCTTCATGCCGGTATCTATTGATATTATTTTCACACCACTCTTTACAGTCTTGATTGTTGGATTTACTGCTTTGTATGCAATCATGCCGGTAGCTGGCGTATTGTCAGACGGTATCATGCGAGGAATCAATGCGACGCTTGAATTCGGGGGACCTGTCGCAGGGGCACTCTTGGCCGGATTCTTCTTACCGCTTGTCATGGTCGGATTGCATCACGGTTTGACGCCAATCCATTTGGAACTGTTGAACACGGTCGGAACGACGGCTCTTCTCCCAATCTTGGCGATGGCCGGGGCGGGTCAAGTCGGTGCAGCGCTTGCCATCTTTGTGAAGACGCGCAACCCACGCCTTCGCAATATTATCAAAGGGGCCATTCCGGTAGGTTTCCTTGGAATCGGGGAGCCGCTCCTATACGGGGTCACGCTTCCGCTCGGACGTCCATTCTTAACGGCATGTCTCGGGGCCGCGGTCGGTGGTGCCTTCCAAGCGACAATGAAGACAGCGGCGCTCGGGGTTGGTGTTTCCGGTCTATCGCTCACACCATTGATTGATAATGGCATGTATTTGACGTACATTGCCGGACTATTGATTTCATATACGGCAGGCTTCCTGTTCACTTATTTCTTCGGTTTCAAAGAAGAGATGGCGGACGGAATTTGACAAACAAAGATGGCTCGAGTCGAGTCATCTTTTTCTCTACTTTCGGAAAGGTGGATTCACATGAGAGGAATTTCGGTTTACTTAAGTGAGGAACTGACGTCTGCGTCCATTGATTGGATCGAACGTATGCGAGAGAGCGGATTTACAAGCATCTTCACGTCGCTTCATATTCCGGAAGACGATTCGACGTTATATACAGGACGACTCGAGCAGTTAGGGACGTTGGCAAGGCGTCTAAAGATGGAACTCGTGGCAGATATCGCCCCATCGTCTCTACAGGCACTCGGTAAGACCTGGGACGATGCGCATACACTGTTGGAGTGGGGCGTCACAGGGTTACGTGTTGACTATGGTGTCACACCGAAACAAGTGGCAGATTTGTCACGACATATGAAGGTCGCCCTCAATGCGAGTACGCTCACGGAAACGGAGCTTGAAGAGATGCATCGGTATGGATTACAACGAAAACGCGTAGAAGCGTGGCATAATTTTTATCCTCGTCCGGAAACGGGGCTGGACCGTACATGGTTTGATGAAAAAAATCTTTGGCTCCGGTCAAAAGGAATCAAGGTACAAGCATTCATCCCTGGAGATGAACGGTTACGCGGCCCCCTTCATGAGACATTACCGACACTCGAGATGCACCGCCACCAATCTCCGTTTGCGTGTTATATCGATTTACAAGCGACGGTCGATCGAATCTTGATTGGGGATCCTTGTATATCCAATCAGACGATGCGACAGTTTCGGGAGTACGACGAGGGCGTCATCGTTCTTCGAGCGACTATACGAAATCATGATGATTCGCTTATAACCAGTCACACGAATCGGATGGACCCAGCCCGGGACGTCATCCGTTCGGTCGAATCGAGAGCGTATGGACGACCTGGGGACCATTTGATTCAACCGCGAGATACAGAAGAACGAGTGCTCGGCAGTGTCACGATCGACAATGAACGTTACGGTCGTTATGCAGGGGAACTGCAAATAACGAAGCGGGATTTGCCGGCAGATGAGCGCGTCAATGTCATCGGAAGAATTATTGAAGAAGATCGTTCATTAATCCAACAGATCGGTCCAGGGGGGCGCTTTCAAATCGAGTGGGTATGACTCAGGATTGCCACCATCCTATATCATTGTGTACAGTAGAGAGGGAGGGTGGAACATGAAAGACATTAATTTTAATATTATTTCAGACGATGCGACGGACGGACACGGTGGTTTTGGTGTCGGTTCGCTTAGTTTAAATAACATGTCTCCGGTCATCATCGATGTCGAAGAAGGCGTTGCAACAATCGATATGGGAGCGATGCACGCCAAGTCTGCCATCGAGAAACGGATTAAGTTTTTGACGGACCCGGAAGCGGTACCGAACGGGAAACCGTATTGGATCGTGTGGGTGACGGTCGGTCGAAAACCGGAAGGCTTTTATTATGGCGGCGTCGCGGCATGTGACATGTTAGTTGACGTGGAAGCGAGACGGGGTTATAAATTATTACCGTATCACGTTAATCAAATGGATAAATCGTTAAAGGGTCGGATTTTAATCGACATGATGGACGCTCCGTCCCGCGATGTTTTAGCGAACTTCTTACAAGAACATCGCCCTGAGATTTGGGCAAACTCGACTGAACTTCATGCAGAGCTCGAGCGTTTAGACGCTGAGTAAAAAGATTGGACGAATTTTCGTCTCCAATCTTTTTTGTTTCAAGTTTTTGGGAATTTCAAGAGATTTTGTAACTGAAGAGATATTCAGTTGTAATTGTATGAAAATTCAGTATTATGATATACTGACTACATTGTGAAAAAAAGAAAGGGTGATACGATGAGCGAAACGAAAAAAATCTTAATCGGTCTCGCGCTAGGTGTTGTTGTTGGTCTCGGATTGGCGGGCTTGCCGGATAATGTTTATGAGATTGTGAATCCGTATATTTTATCTCCGGTCGGAACGATTTTTTTGAATTTAATTAAAATGTTAGTCGTACCGATTGTCTTCTTCTCAATTATTTTAGGCGTCATGGGTCTCGGGGACCCGAAAGAACTAGGTCGAGTCGGGTCGAAGTCGATTCTGTTCTTCTTAGTTACGACAGCGCTCGCAATCATGTTAGCGATGGGTGTCGCATCCGTCTTACAGCCAGGGGAGCGTGGGGACTTCCAAACGACAGGTCTTGAATTTGAATCAACGGCGACCGAGGAATCGTCTAATATCGTACAGACATTCGTCAATATGATTCCAACGAATCCGATTACGGCACTCGCTGAAGGAAACATGCTTCAAATCATCGTCTTTGCGGCATTGATTGGCTTCGCTATGATTGCCCTTGGGGATAAGGCGAAAACGTGGCGTCAATTCGTCAAACAAGGTGATCGCATCATGATGTATTTGATTCATCTTGTGATGAAGCTCGCTCCATACGGCGCATTCGCATTGATTGCTTCGGCGATCGGAGGCATCGGTCTCGACGCGGTTGTCGCGATGGCGTGGTATATGATTGCCGTCGTTTTGACGCTATTCTTACATGCAACGATTGTCTACGGGGCAGCGGTTTACTTCATCGGGAAGATGAGCCCAGTCTTCTTCTTCAAGAACTTCTATGAGGCGATGACGTTCGCGTTCTCGACTTCTTCGTCAAACGCGACGCTTCCAGTATCGATGGAAGTCGCACAGAAAAAACTCGGTGTGCCGCGTTCGATTTCGTCGTTCGTACAACCACTCGGGGCAACGGTCAACATGGACGGAACGGCGATCATGCAAGGGGTTGCGACGATTTTCATCGCGCAAGTGTTTGCAGCTGATCTAACGATGACTGAGTTGTTGACAGTCGTCATCACGGCGGTCCTCGCTTCCATCGGTACAGCGGGTGTACCGGGAGTCGGACTCGTCATGCTTGCGCTTGTGCTTCAGTCAGTCAACTTACCTGTAGAAGGAATTGCCCTCATCATCGGGGTCGATCGAATTCTTGATATGCTTCGAACGGTAGTCAATATCACGGGGGATGCGGCATGTGCGGTTGTCGTATCGAAAACAGAAGAAAAACATCTACCACCAGTCGATGAAGACTCGTGGGATGAAACAGGTGCGACCTCTTCATCATCGCTATGATATAGTAAAGGGCCATGACAAGCGCGTCATGGTCCTTATTTTGTGAATAGAAAGAGTGATTGTTATGGAATGGGAACTGCTCCCGCTCCCTTTATTTTTGATGATCAGTATTTTACTGAATAGTGTGATTGCGGTCGCCGGTGTCCTCCCTAGTGCTTTTTTGACAGCCATCAATGTGAGTGTCCTCGGTCTCGTGCCGGGCATCCTCGTATCGATTGTCGGGGAAGCAGTTGGCGCCGTCGTGAGTTTCATTCTTTATCGGAAAGCCCTACACCGTTATGTTTCCCCGAATGGTAGCCGATTTCAACGGCTTCGGGAGTCCGAAGGAGCCGAGGCTTGGTTTCTCGTCCTCGGGATGCGTCTTATGCCATTCGTTCCTTCTGGTCTCGTCACGTTATCGGCGGCGTTCAGTCGCATGACCCTCGCCTCGTTCGCAGTAGCAAGTACGATTGGAAAGATTCCTGCCTTGATTATGGAAGGACTGGCGGTGACGGCAGCGATGCAGTTAACGATTGGATGGCAATTGTTTTTAGTTGGTGTCGTCGCCATGACGTATCTTGTTTGGCGAATGCGTCAAAGGAGTGGCGAGAAAATGTGACAAAACGCTTCGACGAAACGTTTGCCGGTCGTCTTTTTCCGCAACATGGTCCAATCGATTAAAATGGATTCTTCAAAGTCCTTCAGGAATGCCTCGTGCAGTTCTTGAATGGATGTAGTATCGAATTGGGCAATCATCATCTCGTGGTTTAGAAACATACTACGAAAATCGAAGTTGGCTGATCCGACGAGGGCAACTTTACCATCAATCAGGAGCGTTTTCGCATGGATGAAATGGCGGTTGTATTTATAAATTTTGATATTGCGCTTCAACAGTTGTTCAAAATAATACTCGGTCGCATGAAAGCTGAACCATTCGTCTCCTTTGCCCGGTACGACGATTCGGACATCGATGCCGCTACGACCTGCGACTTCGAGAATCGCCAACAATTCAGGTGGAGGGACGAGGTATGGGGTGGTGAGCCAAATTGATTCTTTGGCATCCATCAACAGACGCATGAGTCCATCGCGAATCGTGACGTCTTTACCAGGTGATGTGACGAGTAGTTGTGTCGCTCCGTTTTGCCCTTTTGGTTCATTGACAAAGTACTGAGAGAGGTGCTTTTCATCTGCGAACAGATCCCACGTTTCATCACTCGTCCCTTGTCCTGCGTATAGCCAGTTCTCGACAAAGAGCTGCTGTAATTCTCGGACGAGCGGACCTTCGAGACGGAGGTGGGTGTCACGCCAGAAACCGAGTTTATCATTCTTCCCAAGATATTCATCCCCGACGTTCAACCCGCCTGTTAACGCGATTCGCCCATCCACGACAATCAGTTTTTGATGGTTGCGGAAGTTGGCGTTAAACACGAGGTATGGATGTAAGACAGGGTCAAACGCCTGAACGTGGACACGGGACTCCCGTAACGGTTGGATGAACTCTTCCCCGATTTCTTGACTGCCAAGCCCGTCATACAGAAAGCGGACAATGACATTTTCATTCGATTTTTGGATAAGGGCGTCTCTAATTTTTAACGAAATGTCATCCGTCCGAAAGAGATAGTATTGGATGTGGATGTGATCGGTTGCAGAGTTGATGGCGTCTAACAATGCATCGAATTTTTCTTCCCCGTTGACGAGCAGTTTAGTCGAGGTATGAGCGTCCGCACCCGTGGCCCCTAGTTTTTCGAGTGTCCGTGTCAACGGAAAAGAGGACACGACGTCAGGTGAGGTCTCGATTTTCTCACTTTCGATTGCTTGCCGTAGCATCCGAATCTCTGATGACGTCCGTTTGAAGCGTCGATGACGGCGGGGAGTGCGTCCGAACATGACCCATGCCAAGACGCCGATGAACGGAATAAAGAAGACGGTCAGTAACCAGGCGAGCTTTCCTTGAGGTTGTACTTGGTCAAATAAAATCTGCCATCCGACGACGAGCGGTGCGACGATGGCAATCCCGATTAGTACGGGTATGAGGACATCAAGCCAAAACAAAAGACCGATAAGCAAGATGACACTGATGACCATGATGATCAGTTGAATCACGCGACGTTTCAAGCGAAACACCACCTTTCCAGTAACGATGAAAAACGAGGGGAGATGCCCCCTCGTTTTTCTAGTACACGCTGTTCAAGACAGCGTTGATTTCGTCCGCATAACGAACGAAGAAGTACACATTCACTGCGAGAGAGAACAAGACGAGGAAGAGACCAAACTGTGCTTTGACCCGATTCCGATTCCAATAGTAGAAGACGGACAAAAGCACTGCCAGTCCCACGAATAGAGCGATGACTTCAACGATTCCCCAGACGATATCCTTGGATAAAAACATGTCGACGATTGTCATGATGACATAGATGAAGACGACAATCCCCATAATTAAGACTAAAATAGCTAAAATGATGCTAATCCAATCCGAGCTAACTGCGTCAATTAGGTTTTCAATGGCCATTTCATATTCGCTCACAACCGTTCCTCCTTTCGAGAGAGTGCATAACTATTCATCTCTTACCCTTTTTTTCATATCTAAAATCAAGGTTTCGTTGGCGCGTGAATGAACGAAGGGAGCGGAATTTTTGAGACAATCGCAACGACTGCGAATACATAGAGCCAACTATTCGGCGGGAAAAAGAGAACGAGTAATACGATGATGGCCAACGGTTGTCGCATCGCCGTCGCGAGTAAGGCGCTCGTCGTCAAGACGACGGAAAACGTCATATCGATGTCAAACAGTAAACTGAAAAAGTAACCGAGCGTGAATGAAGAAAAAAGAAGAGGATAGATGTGCCCGCCACGCCAACCGGTCGCTAAACAGAATGCGGTAAAGAGCAGTTTCAGTACACTAAACAAAAGAAGGGTGTAGAGCGGAATCAGACGCCACTCGTCGATATACTCAAGGATGGTTTCTTCTCCGGAGAAGAGAAGGTCCGGGTACAAGAGCGCCATCCCACCGATTCCGACTCCACCGAGCGTGGTTAGCAACAAGATGGGGACGTTCGAAAAGAGTTGCATCATGGCATGCTCACTGATTAAGTAAAGCCAGCCGAGAAGAATGCCGCTCAGGACGATCAAGATGACGGTCCAATTGAGTTGAATTGCTTCCAGCTCCGGAAATTTGATAATGAATGGTGGACGCTCGTCCAGTTGGTTCAATAAATAAAACGTTCCAATCCCAGCGAGTGTCGCCAGCAGATTTAGCATCGGTTGTTTCTTCTGCTCGTTCTCCTCAGCCGCAATCGCACCAAATAGTGGCGCGTTGAAGACAATCCCGAGCACGACGGCATGACCGACTTCTTGTAATTCACCTAACTCTTGACGAACATAGCGGATTCGCTCGGAGAACCATGTCGTGAGTCCGCCGACGATGCCGACGAGCGCGGCCTCAGGACCGAGGCTTGCACCTCCGATGAGAACGAGGAGGGCGGTCAATGTTGTGAATCCAATCAAGCGATAGTCGATACGACCGGTATCTTTTCGTTCTTCCATCACTTCTGGCATGAGACGAGGCATTTGCCCATACCGACGTTGCAACAGACCGATGCTTACACCAGCGATGACCGGTACGAGAAACAGATAAAACGGAATATCAAATTGCTCAGGTACCGTATGCCATACAACGTGAATCCCTTTATAAACGACGGACAAGAAAAGCCAACTTACTAAACCGATGATGATTCCTAGTACGATTGCATAGCCACTGACAATCCATGATTTCATCTACATATCCACCTCTTTCGCTCCCGTCAACCTTCTATAATATGCTATCTCCTGAACATCTCTGAACGAAACCTAAAAGTAGATGAAACAATAAGGAAGTGATCATAAGGGACCGGTAAATGAAAAAACACAGGATGTCGACGAGGTCGATTCCTGTGCTTTTGAACGTGATGACTTATGCGATTTCAATCTTGTATTGATTAGCAGGAGCCGGTTTTCCGAAGAAATATCCTTGCGCTAAATCGAATCCGAGCTCACGACAGACATCTGCCTCTTCCATACGTTCTACGCCCTCAGCAAGAAGAGTGATCCCCATCGAGTGGGTTAACGCACGCACTTGTCTGAGGAAAGCGCGTTTTTCAGCGTCTTCATCACAAAACGAGATATAGGAACGGTCAATTTTGACATAGTCCGGTTCGAGTCGCTTCAACATGTCGATGGTTGAGAAGCCTGCCCCGACATCGTCTAGCGCGACTTTCATCCCCCGCTTTTTATATGTTGAAAACACGTGTTGTAGATGGTCGACGTCATGTACCTTCTCCGTCTCTACGACCTCAAAGATAAAACGGTCCGGGCTGAGGTCATATCGGTCGATAATATCGAACGTGTGCTGGAGACAATAGTCCGGGTTGTAAATCGTCGAGGGTAAGAAGTTGATGAATGTCTTTTGGTGAGGGGCGACGGCTTCAAATGTCGCTTTGATTGCTTCCGCGCGGGCGCGTTGATCGAGCTTTGAATGAAGACCGAAACGATTTGCCGTCCGGAATAAATCATAGGGCGAGATGTTGGCGCCGCTACGGAGGAGTGCCTCATACCCGAATGTTTCCGTAGAATCGAGGAAGATGATTGGCTGGAGGTGACTCTCGAACGTGCCATGCTGAATCTGTTCAATGATGTGCCGATTGGCAAGCTGATCCTTTAACACTTCGACCTCAAGCGGCGGGGTCTGACCGTTTGATGCAGAATCGACACAGTATACCGTTCCCTCCGCTTGCGAGAGAAGTACATCTAGTTCATCAAACGATGTATAGGGGTATTCTTTTAATGTTGTGACGAGTGTCCCTTGAGCAATCAAAGGGATGGTTATGTTACAAGAAGCGCAGGGTGACCACATACTATTCCACCTTTCGATACAGAATTGGTTCATTCAGTATATCGGTCGTATCTCACAAAAAACTCACATTCCGGAGACATTCATCAAAAAAATCGTGCAAAATGGGTACAGGTTTTGTATACTTCCTATCGTATGATTAAGAAGCGCCTCAAAACGCCACTCGCATACGAACAACTTTTTGAACAGAAAGGGGTTCTATCGATGGACCAAAAATTAAAATTATGGTTTACGGAGCACCAAACAGAAGATTACGGGATTACGTTCCGTGTAAACCACGTTTATGAGAGCGAACAAACGGAGTTTCAACGACTAGAGATGGTCGAAACGGACGAGTTCGGAACGATGTTGTTACTTGACGGGATGGTCATGACGACGGATAAGGACGAATTCGTCTATCACGAGATGGTCGCACACGTCCCACTCTTTACACACCCGAATCCGAAGCATGTGCTCGTAGTCGGTGGGGGAGACGGCGGTGTCATCCGTGAAATTATGAAACACCCATCAGTAGAAAAAGCGGTTCTCGTAGATATCGACGGGAAAGTTATTGAATATTCGAAGAAATACTTACCAAATATTGCGGGTGAGCTCGATAACCCGCGTGTTGAAGTCATCGTCGGTGACGGATTCATGCATATCGCGAAGTCAGAAAACGAGTACGACGTCATTATGGTCGACTCGACTGAACCGGTCGGACCAGCAGCCAACCTCTTCACAAAAGGGTTCTATGCAGGGATTTCAAAGGCGCTCAAAGAGGATGGCATCTTTGTGGCTCAAACGGATAACCCATGGTTCACACCAGAACTGATTCAAACGGTTCAACGTGACGTGAAGGAAATCTTCCCAATCACGAAATTGTACACAGCAAACGTACCGACGTACCCGAGCGGCATGTGGACGTTCACAATCGGTTCGAAGAAATACGATCCGGAACAAGTATCAGCGGAGCGTTTCCATGACATCGAAACGAAGTACTATACGCCGAAGCTTCACAATGCAGCGTTCGTTCTTCCGAAATTCGTGGAGGACTTAACAAAATGATTAAGCGTTTCGATGAAGCCTACTCAGGTAAAGTGTTTATCGCCAGCCTCCCAGAGGTGACAGAGGCGAAGACGGTTCTTTACGGGATGCCGATGGACTGGACAGTCAGCTTCCGTCCAGGTTCGCGTTTCGGTCCGAACCGGATTCGTGAAGTATCGATTGGACTCGAGGAATACAGCCCGTATTTAGACGGTGACTTGGCTGATGCCGCGGTGTACGATGCAGGCGATATCCCGCTTCCATTCGGGAACGCACCGAAGTCGCTCGATATGATCGAGGCGTTCGTCAAAGATGTCGTCAAAGCAGGTAAGTTCCCACTCGGCATGGGTGGCGAACACCTTGTCACATGGCCGATCATCAAAGCGATGCACGACGTGTACGGCAACGATTTTGTTATCCTCCACTTGGATGCGCACACGGACCTTCGAGATGAGTATGAAGGCGAGCCGCTCTCACACTCGACTCCGCTCAAAAAAGCGGCAAACTTGATCGGACCATCGAACTGCTATTCGTTCGGAATCCGTTCAGGGATGAAAGAAGAGTTTGAGTGGGCTCGTGAAGTCGGCTACAACATGCATCAATTTGAAGTGATCGAACCACTCAAGCGTGTCTTACCGACACTCGCTGGTAAAAAAGTATACGTCACGATCGACATCGACGTCCTCGACCCGTCAGCGGCACCAGGGACAGGGACGCAAGAAATCGGCGGCATCTCAACGAAAGAATTGCTCGAAGCGGTACATGCCATTGCGAACGCAGACCTCGACATCATCGGTGCCGACCTTGTCGAAGTGTCACCAGCATACGATCAGTCAGACATGACAGCCATCGCAGCAGCTAAGATTCTTCGTGAGATGATGATTGGATTCGTGAAGTAAATGCGGAAAAAGGGTCAGCTGGAAATGGAACTGAGCGCTCGGATTACCCAATGGGAAAAAGAATATTTGGGTCGCGGGTCATTGACGTGTAAGGCAGACCTGCTTCGAGACCTCGCCATCGTCACACTCCAAGGCGTGTTGACGCCGGCCGAGTATGACTTGGCTACTAAGTCGTCAGGTCGCGAGCAATTGAAGAAATACCGCAACAATCTCGTCGAATCAGGACGGAGTCAACTCGAAACGATTGTCGGGCAAGTACTCGGTCGTTCGATTGTCTCGCTCCATACGGACATCAGTACGAAAACAGGGGAGCGTCTCATCGTGTTCCGACTAGATGCCCCTTGGGATCAAACCGATTGACAACGAAACGGCGACTTTTTAAAATGATAGGCAGAGACGTATATAGGAGCGACTGGACGAGTCATGATGAAGCGTGCTTTCGAAATCTTATGACGGAGCTACTGACCAATTCAATAAACCGACAGTTGTCGGCCTGACGGAGCGATTATTCGAGCCGTCGGCATACAGCGCACGCCTTCTTTAGGTGTGCGCTTTTTTGTCGCCAAGGAGGAAGATGTATGGAATTGTTTTTATTTTTATTGACGAGCGCCCCGGTACTACTGTTTGTGACGGGCGTCATCGCCGCAGTCGGAAAATCAAACTTAAAGATCCCGGATTCATTGAGTACGACGCTCAATATTTACTTACTGCTTGCTATCGGACTGAAGGGAGGCATGGGACTCGCCTCGGTATCTTTTGAAGACATCGCATTACCGCTGACCGTGACGCTGTTGATTGGGATTTTGCTACCGCTTCTCGCATTCTATGTCGGAGGAATGTTCAAATTCTCATTCCCTGAGCGAATTGCCATGGCTGCGACGTTCGGCTCGGTGTCACTCGTCACCTATGTGGCCGCGTCGACACAGCTCGAGCGTCTCGGGATTGCGTACGAGCCGTTCATGACAACACTAGTCGTCGTCCTTGAAATCCCCGGCCTGATTGTGGCGTTACTGCTGTATAATCAGACACACGTGATGGGAATCACGGCTACGTCAGGGAAGGCGAACTCTCTATCTGTGCTACGGGAGAGTTTGTTCTCGAAAAGCATCCTCTTGATGTTTGCAGGTCTGATTGTTGGACTGGTGACACCAGACGCCACACCGCTCAAACCATTTTTCGTCGACTTGTTCCCAGGCGTGTTACTCCTTTTCTTATTAGGTCTAGGGGTAAAAGTCGGACAGCAATTGAAAACGGTCCCGTCATATGGACTGAAATTTATGATGATGGGGATGGTGTTTCCGTTAGTCGGGGCGCTTGTCGGCTTTATTGCAGCGGGAATCGCCAATTTATCTGACGGCGGAACGATTCTCTTGATGACACTCGCAGCGAGTGGATCGTATATCGCCGCTCCCGCCATGTTACAAGCCTCGGTCCCAGAAGCGAAACCATCGTTTTATTTAACCCTTTCGCTTGCTGTCACGTTCCCGTTCAACCTGTTAGTTGGAATCCCGCTATACATTGCGATCGTCACATGAAAAAAGCGTCGACTCGAAAAGAGTCGGCGCTTTTTGTATGAGTTCATCTGTATGGATTACTGTTTTACTTTTTGTTCCTCCATACATTTTAAAGCAGCCGTCCAGCTTCCGAATAAGGCATTGATTGTCGATGTACTTGGAACATTTCGACCTTCAGCCCATTTCCGGTAGTGGAGGATACTAAAATGTGGTAGCTCTGTTTTGGCTAACTGCAAGGCATCAATGACATCTTCCTCATCCCATTTACGTTTCGGAGGAGCGATATCCAAGACAAATAGCGCATAGCTCCATGATCCGTATTTGCGAGCGATTGTCGCTACCGTCGGATAGCCTTTTTCCTGTGCCCAAACGGCGTAATGTTGGGACGTGAGACGCTCTAACTTTTCGGAGGCTTCAATCAAGGCTTGAATGATCCGTTCTTCATTGTTCCGTACCGTTGTCGTTTGAAGCTTGGCTTCACGTAACGCATTCGACCACGAACCGAACCGGCTGCTGATCAGCGTCAAAGAAGGGGCTTGCGAGATTTTTGCCCAGGCACGATACGTTTGGCTCGTGAAGAGTTCAAGTTCTTCTGATGCCTCAATCAGTGCCGTCAAAATATCTTCATCTGAATAATAGCGATACAACATCTTAATCTCCGCCGCTTGAACGGCTTCCCGCCAAGAACCAAATTTGTAAATCACGGTCGATAGGGAGGGGACGTCTTTGTTTCGGGCCCATAGTGTGTACTGTTTTGTGTCAAATTCTTCAAGTTCATTCGCTGCTTGTCTTAGGCATGAGAGGATCTGTTGCTCTGTCCATCGTTTCATCGTGATGTCTCTCCTTTTCAGAAGCAAGTCGTGGCTTCAAAGGTCATGGTGTGGTTAAACAATGGTGGTCCTGAAGGAAAGCTAGAATATGTGTCCGGTGACGAGATATGAAAAGGGAGGAACCTGAATCGATTGACTACTTTGGGAGAATGCGACATTCGCAAAATCTCAAAGTGAAAATAATCCAAATGTCCTACCTTCTACTTCCCATAATACCCATATAAATTAAAAATATTCACAAAAGAAAGTAAAAACTCATTACACATTTGTTAAACCGTTTCATGACGAAATGTCATTCGTATCAAAAAGCTATTCTTTTCTTTTGGATTGTGAATCTTGAACGGGTACTTATCTAGCATCAACTCGAAGCTGATTGGGATGGAAGGTGGTGAAAGGATGAGTACTCCAACTGTTCGGTCTCCCATTGATCGAAAAAATGCGCTCTTGATGTTACTCGATATCACGATTGCAGGGCTCGCGATTTTCGTGACGTTTGACCTATTCTTTGCAAATGATCCGACGGTAACATCTGACCCGCTAGATTTGATCACGATCCTCGGATTGAAGACGCTCGTTCTTCTCATTTTAGGATGGGTGACTCGGGTATACCGAATCGACTGGCGATACGGATCGATGCGTGAATTGCAATTACTGGCGATTGTGTTGGTCATGAGTGACACGTTCGTCTTATTCGCATCATACGTATTATTGGATGGCTTTTCCTATCAAGCGATTTTTATTCAAAGCTTACTCGCATTTAACGGCATGTTATTTATCCGACTCGTCGCTAGGACACGATCGTTTTTCCAATTTCACGCACCGGTGTCGAATGGAAAAGCTACCTTGGTCATCGGTGGTGGGGAATCGGGTCAAAAAATTATTAAAGAACTGAAAGAACATCGAACGAATGTGCTACATGTGGTCGGGGTGTTGGATGATAATCCAATGCTTCACCGTCTCTACATTCACGGGACACCGGTCATCGGTTCAATCGATTTACTGGAACGAAAAATTGAAGAATTGGATATCGAAGTGGTTGTGTTGGCCATTCCTTCTCTTCCTTACGGAGATCGGGTCCAACTTTTGAAACGAATCGAGAAAACAGGCGTTGAATCCCATGCATTGCCAATGCTTGCGGAACTCGCATCCGGAAAAGTCTCATTAAATGAGATTCGAGAAGTGGCCATCGAAGATTTGCTCGGCCGTGAACCGGTTCAGCTCGATGTTTCGGAGATTTCTCAAACGTTGAGTGGATTAACCATTTTCATCTCCGGTGCAGGAGGCTCGATTGGTTCAGAGCTTTGCCGTCAATTGATGAAATTCAATCCTGGCAAACTCATCCTGTTTGGACATGGCGAGAATAGCATATATGCAATCGATCGCGAACTCCGCTTACTCGGGTCTGATACAGAGATTTGTCCCGTCATCGGTGACGTCCAAGACCGGGCGCGGGTGACGGAAGTGTTTGATCAGTATCGTCCGGACGTTGTCTATCATGCGGCAGCTCACAAGCACGTTCCGCTCATGGAAGACAATCCGAGAGAGGCAGTGAAAAACAATATTTACGGAACGAAGAATATGGTCGAAGCCGCCGATTTCTTTGAAGTGAAGCGGTTCGTCATGATCTCTACGGATAAGGCGGTCAATCCGACGAACGTGATGGGTGCCACGAAACGAGTAGCAGAAATGATCGTCCAACAGCAGGCACGACATAGTGAAACGACATTCTCGGTCGTTCGTTTCGGCAACGTTTTAGGAAGTCGTGGCTCCGTCGTTCCGCTCTTTAAAGAACAAATTCAGCGGGGCGGACCGATTACGGTGACGCATCCAGAGATGACCCGATACTTTATGACCATCCCGGAAGCGAGTCGCCTCGTCATTCAAGCGAGCGTGCGCGCAAACGGCGGCGAAGTGTTCGTACTGGATATGGGAAATCCCGTCAAAATCGTCGATCTCGCGAAACGGATGATTACGCTAAGCGGCTTCACCCTCGAGCAAATCCCGATTCAGTTCAGTGGCATTCGTCCTGGTGAAAAATTGTTCGAAGAACTGCTTGCGACGAGCGAACATACGAATCAAGTATATGAAAAGATTTTCGTCGGGTGTACAAGACCATTTAAATCGGTCGATCCAATTTTAAAAACGATTGAATATCTACTTGATCAATCGAACGGTCTCACGTCTTTCTTGTTGTTTGTCGCAAATAACGAACTGCCAGAAGAAGTGATGGAGAGTATTTTTGCGCCACAAATCGAACCGGTACGGATGCGAGTCAACGAGTCAACGCAAAGGAGGAAGTCGTTATGAAAAAAACAGTTCTCGTGACAGGAGTGGCCGGGTTCATCGGTTTTCATCTGGCTCGACGGTTGCTAAAAGAAGGACATCATGTCATCGGAATCGATGTGGTCAATGACTATTACGACCCGAGATTAAAAGAATCAAGACTTCATGTGTTGACGCATCCTCGTTTCAAACTCTATCGTGATGCCCTAGAAAATAAGATGGCGATCACGCGTGTCTTTGAAAAAACCCAACCTCAAATCGTGGTCAATTTGGCGGCTCAGGCCGGTGTACGCTACAGCTTAGAAAATCCGGATGCCTATATTCAATCCAACATCGTTGGTTTCTTGAACATCTTGGAGGCTTGTCGTTCCTATCCAGTAGAACAGTTGATTTATGCCTCATCGAGCTCGGTTTACGGTTCGAATCAGGCGATGCCATTTTCCGAACAACACCCGGTCGATCATCCGCTATCCTTGTATGCGGCTTCGAAGAAGGCGAATGAGTTGATGGCTCATACGTACAGCCATTTGTTCGGTCTGAAAACGACAGGCTTGCGATTCTTCAGCGTCTATGGGCCATGGGGACGCCCCGATATGGCACTATACAAATTTACGGAGGCGATTTTAAAAGGCGAGCCAATCGACGTCTACAACTACGGTGAGATGGAACGAGATTTCACATACATCGACGACATCATCGAGTCGATTGTCCGACTTATGGATATCGCACCGTTGGCAGATGAGGAGTTTGACTATGAACATCCTCTACCTGACCGGAGTGACGTTCCGTTTCGTGTCTATAACATTGGAAATCAGCAACCGGTATCTTTGATGGACTTTATTCGGACGATCGAAGAGCGAGTCGGGAAAAAGGCCATCCTCCGCTTGTTACCACTTCAGGCGGGAGATGTACCCGCGAGTTTTGCCGATTCCTCCTCTTTGTATGAATCGATTGACTTTCAACCACAGACGTCGATTCGCGATGGCGTAAACGCGTTTATCGACTGGTACATCGCCTATCATCAAGTGTTGAAGGAGGGCATCGAGTAATGGGGATTTTACAGGATCGGATTTATGCACACTCACCGATTCGCCTCCAAAATTGGCTGGTTTCCTTATATGGAATCAAGTTATATCGGGAGCGATACGGTCAGTATTATGAGCAGGAATTGGAGCGACTGAGACGTGCTCCAAATGAAGCGTCACCTGATGCAAAACTCAATCATTTGAATCAATTCCTACAGTTTTGTAATCAACACAACGTGTACTATCAACGACTCTTCAAAAAACACGGGGTTACCTTACCCTTAAAGAGCTTAGAAGACTTTAAGCGGATCCCTCCTTTAGAGAAAGAGACGCTTCGAACGGATGAGACCATCTTTTCTGACCTTCATGCCCCGATCATCGGCATGACGGGCGGGACGACGGGGAAATCGATTCAGGTTCGTTTCACCGAATACGATTATCAAATGCGAATGGCGCATCTCGATTTTTTTAAAGAACAACATGGTTTTCGCCGTGGGATGAAGCGAGCTAGTTTTACAGGACGGATGATTTGTCCAGGTAATCAAAAAAATGCGGTGTATTGGCGGTACAATGCCCCGATGAAGCAAATGCTCTACTCGGTCGTGCATTCGAATCCGACAACGATTCCACACTACATCGATTCGTTGAACGAATTTCAACCGGCCGCACTCGACGGTTCACCTTCCGATATGATTGAAATCGCAAAATATTTGAAAACCCATCAAAAGACGTTATCGTTCCGACCGGTGGCTTTATTTCCGACCTCGGAGACGCTCACACCATCCGGACGCTTGTTGTTAGAAGAGATGTTCCAAGCGCCGGTTTACGATCAATATGCTTCTTCGGAAGGGGCTCCTATCGTTACGGAGTGTGAGTGCGGGAAGATGCACTTACGTCCTGAGATGGGAATCATCGAAACGGATGCATTTGGAGAGGCGCTCGTCACCAGTTTCACGACGCACGGAACACCGCTGATTCGCTACCGCATTGGCGATCGGATGACCCTCAGTGAAGCGATGTGTCCATGTGGACGACAGGACACCATTATCGAGTCAATCGATGGTCGTCAAATGAACTATGTTGAGACGCCGGAAGGCTATAAGGTGTTTGAAGGAGATTTGACCGCAGCGGTTGGCGTGCTGCCGAACTCTATTATTCAGATTCAAGTGTTGCAACACAAAATAGACGAGATTGAGATGCTGTACGTGAAGGATGAAGCACGATTTGAGCCTGAACATGAAGTCGCGCTCCAAAAAGAAGTCGAGCGTCTGTTTACTTCACGAATGAAAGTTCTTTTACGAGATGTGAAAAGCATCAAGAAAGAAAAGAACGGAAAAGTCCGAGTCGTGAAACGACTCTACACTTAGCGAGAGGAGACTACACCATGACAGGGTTTGCGCTTCGTGATTTATACATGAAATCACCGATTCGATTACAACAATGGATGACGACATTATATGGAATGAAACTATGGCAAGAACGGTACGGACGCACATATGAGCGTGAGTTAGTCGTTTTAGCCAATCGTCCAAAAGATGGGGTACTTGTCGCAGCCGATCAATTGAAGCGACTCAATGCGTTTCTCGAATTTTGTGCGATGCACAATGCATATTATCAAAAACTGTTTGAAGAAAACGAGATTGTTCTTCCCCTCCAATCGATGGAAGAGTTGAAGCGCATCCCGATCCTCGAAAAAGAAACAGTTCGTAAAAATCCGGACATCCACTCGAACATCAAAACAGACATTCTTGGACGGACCGGTGGAACGACAGGGACGTCCCTACAAGTTCATTTTACGAAAGAAGACTATCAAAGACGTATGGCCCACGTTGACTTTTTCAAAGCACAGCACGGGTTTGTCAGAGGAATGAAACGAGCGAGTTTCACAGGACGGAAAATTTGTAATCCGAATCAAGAAAAACCTGTATTTTGGCGCTACAATCGACCGCTCAATCAACTGCTGTTCTCGCTCTATCATGTCAATCCTCAGACCATCCCTCATTACATCGACGCATTAAATCGATTCAAGCCAGTCGTATTAGACAGTGCACCGTCTGCCATGATTGAAATCGCGAAATACATCAAAGAAAATCAGGTTCCACTTGAATTTCAATTACTGGCTATTTTTCCGACTGCCGAAACGATTACGCCTCAAGGAAGAGCCATCTTAGAAGAGGCGTTTAATGCCCCGGTCTTTGATCAGTACGCGTCTTCTGAAGGCGCGCCGATTTTAACGGAATGTATCCATGGCAATATGCATCTCCACCATGAAACAGGCGTGATCGAGTCGTATGGGGATCACGAGGAAATTTTAGTGACGAGCTTTACGACCCATGGGACACCGCTCGTTCGTTACCGGATTGGCGATCGGATGAAAATTGGAGAAGGGACATGTGCTTGTGGACAGGGAGGAACGTTCGTCACTTCCATTGAGGGACGCGAAAGCAATTATGTACTCACTCCGAACAAACAAAAAATCTACGAAGGAGATTTGACGACCGTTGTCCGAGTATTACCCAACTCGGTTATCCAAACGCAGTATCGACAACATGATTTGTATCATATCGAACTAAAATACGTCCCGGATCTGGAACGCTTCAAGCCAGAACATGAAGAGATTATGAGGAGCGAGCTTGAACTACTGTTCGGTAAAGAGGTCGTGATTACGTTGACCCCCGTGCAATCAATTCCTCGGGGACCGAATGGAAAAGTCATTGTGATTGATAAAACCGCATAATTCCGAATCTCAGGAGGCAGATGGACATGGATAAACTCATCTCAGAATCACGTACAACACGAAAAACCATTGCCAATCGTCACGTAGCTGTAGTCGGACTAGGATATGTCGGACTCCCTGTCGCTGTTGCGCTAGGTGGCGTAGGAGACGTCATCGGAGTAGACATCAATGAAACGCGTATCAATGAGCTTACCCTTCATCTCGACAGCACGCGAGAGGTTGAATCAGTAGACCTTGAGCAAGCAGCGGTCTTATATACGACGGATGTCGCCAAACTTGGAGAGGCGGATTTCATTATCGTGGCTGTGCCGACACCCATCAATGATCAAAATCAACCAGATCTAGGACCGATTTGTAGCGCGACTCGTGCTGTTGGGGCGCATTTAAGACCGGGCACGATTGTCGTATACGAATCTACGGTCTATCCGGGACTGACAGAGGAAGAGTGTATCCCCTTACTTGAAAAAACTTCAGGTCTCCGGGCCGGGATCGATTTTAAAGTCGGCTACTCTCCAGAACGAATCAATCCGGGCGACCGTGAGCATACGTTCCGCACAATCAAAAAAGTCGTGGCTGCCGAGGATGAAGAAACACTCGACGTGGTAGCGGCTGTTTATGAGACGGTAGTCGACGCCGGCGTCCATCGCGCCTCCTCGATTAAAGTGGCTGAGGCGGCCAAAGTGATCGAAAATACACAGCGCGATTTGAACATCGCGTTGATGAATGAATTGGCCATCATCTTCGATCGCATGAACATCGATACGCTCGAGGTGTTAGAGGCTGCCGGGACGAAGTGGAACTTCCTAAACTTCCGACCAGGTCTAGTCGGTGGACATTGTATCGGTGTCGACCCATTCTATTTGACGATGAAGTCTGAGATGCTCGGTTATCATCCAGAAGTGATTTTAGCAGGTCGTCGAATCAACGAGACGATGGGACGTTTCGTCGCCACATCACTGATTAAAACGATGATTAGCCAAAACATGGCCATTCTTGGAGCGCGCGTGACAGTCCTCGGGATGTCCTTCAAAGAGAACGTCAGTGATATTCGCAATTCGAAAGTGGCTTCCTTGATTCGAGAGGTCGAGGAGTTCGGCTTAGAAGTGCAGGTGTGTGACCCGCTCGTCGATCCGGAAGAGGTACGACGTGAATATGGAATCGACGTCAAATCATACTGTGACTTAAAACCAGCGGACGTCGTCATCTATGCCGTGTCTCACGATGAATTCGTTCAAGAGGGTTGGACGATTGCGAAACGTCAGCTGAAGTTAGGCCGTGGTATCGTCATTGACTTGAAAGGCATGCTCGATCGTGCGATGAAGCCGGAGGAGGTGCACTTATGGCGCCTTTAAAAATTCTCCAGTTCTGCGCTGTCGATATGACGGCGGATGTGTTGCTACGTCCTCTCATTGAGTCGCTCAAGGCGGAAGGGCACGAAGTCGACGTCGCGTGCGCTTACGGTGATCGGACGGATCGGCTTCGGGACGAAGGCTGGGTCATTCATACGTTGCCGATTGATCGAAAGTTTAGCCCGAAGCGTAACCTGCAGACCATTCAAGAGTTGGTGAGGCTATTGCGTCGTGAAAAATATGATGCCATCCATGTTCACACCCCGGTGGCCGCAGCATTAGGACGAGTCGCGGCCCGCATTGCCAGGACACCACATATTCTCTATACGGCACATGGATTCTACTTTCATGAACGAATGGGTCGAATCGCATACGAACTCGTCTTCTGGTTAGAAAAATCACTCGCGGCATTGGCGACCGATTGGTTGTTACTTCAAAGCGAGGAAGATTACTCACTCGCCAAAACAAGGCATTTCAAAGAAGACGAACGATTGATGCATCTCGGAAACGGAATCGATTTGACTCGATTTTATCCGACAGAGAAACACATTTCCCCAGAACGTTTAAAGTTTCTGTTCGTAGGACGGCTCGTTCAAGAAAAAGGAATCCTGGATTTACTCCAGGCATTCGATGAACTGACGAAACGCTATCCGAACGCGACGTTGACCATCGCTGGAGAGTTGATGACGAGTGAACGTGATCAAGAGACGGCGAAACAAGTCGAGGCGCACTTAGCCAAAAATCCACAGATTCACTACGCCGGATTCGTTCGGGATACCCCTTCATTATTTGCAGCACACGACGTCTTTTTACTTCCCTCTTATCGTGAAGGATTGCCACGCTCCATTCTCGAAGCCATGGCATCCGGATTACCTGTCATCGCTACCGATATCCGTGGCTGTCGAGAAGAGGTCACAGATGGGGAAACCGGCTTTCTCGTTCCGGTCGGTCGACCTGAGGCGCTGACCTTGGCGATGCGCTGGTTCATTGAACATCCTGAACAGTGTTATTCATTCGGGCAACGTGGTCGCGAAGTGGTCGAAGAAAAATTTGACGAAACGAAAATTTTAAGTCGTCAACTTCACCTGTTCGCACAAATTAGTAGCCGTGAAGTGGGATGAGCCGATACGTCAATCACGTAAGGGGGAGGCGGCATGGGAAAGCAACAACTGATTGATCACTTACAAGAGGCTTCTTCAGAAGGTCGCCTCACCATCTACATGTATCAGAAATGGCAAAAGATTCACGGCGGGGCAACCGTGGTGGAATTATTGGAAACGTACGGATCATGGTCGAACGTACTGCGTTTGGCTGGATTGGAACAGCAAACGCCACGGTTCACAAAGAAGGAAATGATTCAAATGCTTCGTGAAGCGGCGAAAGAGCACGATTCATTCAATAGTGCAGATTATCGAAAGTGGGCCATGACCAATGATGCACCGACGTTGACGGAGGTCGTCATTCAGTTCGGGTCGTGGAAAGTGGCACTGATTGAAGCGAATTTGAAGAGTATCATTTCGCTCGATCAAAAATGCGAAATCATCCAATCACTGCTCGATGCCAATGAAGAGATTCATCCATTGACGTCGACCGCTTACGCCAAATGGGCCAAGCAGAACCAACGTCCGAGTATCACAAAAGTCGTGAGGCGTTTCGGATCCTGGTCCCAAGCGTTAGACGAGATTGGCATCTCCACGCGCGAACTGTTCACGGAGAAGCAGATGATGGACGCGCTACACGAGGCAGATGAACATTTGACGGCTCTCTCACCGTGGGGGTATGAAGTGTGGCAAAAAGAAAAGGGCAACCGTCCAACATTAAAAGACATTCAACAAATGTTTGGTTCATTTGATGTGGCGGTCCGGGAGATGCGTCAAACCGCAAATCAGAGTGGGGGGAGATGAGAAGATGCGAATTGTACTCTGCACGGGTGACCATTGGAGTTCAACACTTGTCTATCAAGCGATACGGGATTTAGGCGTCACGCATGTGATTATGGAAGATGGTCCGACACCGACTCATGTCGACACGTGGAAAGGACTTCTGACACAATCGTACATTCGCTTCCTGACTCCCATGATGCGGCGATTCAGTCGAGAACGAATCAAGGAGTTGCAGTCACGGTATGCGTTCTGTGACGATCTGATTCCAGAACAGCGTATAGCGCGTGTCGTTTCCCTTCAAGACAAGAAAGCAGAACATACGATTCGACACCTACAACCAGACGTCATCATCATGTACGAAGCTGCAGAAATGAACGAACGGTTTTTACAAGAGATGAACTTTCCCATCTTAACCATCACCCCATCGATGGCAGTTGGGCAACGACACGCGTATTGGGGATTCCATACCCACACAGCGAGAAAAGAAGTTCAACTTTGCCAGTGGACGAAGAAAGGATGGACCCCACTAGCGAGTGAGGTCATCTATACCGGTGGAACAGACAACTTCTCGACCTTCCCTTATATTTATTTGGCGACGAGTCTCCCGATGTTGCAAAAACATCTTCAAATAGGACCGCAAGAAGACACCGAGCGACGACAAAAAGTCCAAGCCTGAGGCTTGGACTTAACTATTCGCGATACAATAGTATTGGATGGCCTCGTTATAATACGCAGCGAGCCCCGGCTCGAAGCGATCATAAAATGCCGTGAATCGCTCATCCGCCACATACATCTGCCCGAGTCCGCTGAACATGTCGAGTGAACAGTCGTAGAAGTACGTGTCGATGAAGCGATGATTGTCTTTCACAATCGATTGGACTCGTTCATCTTCGATAGCGACTTGTGAACGAAATAAATCGACGAGTGGCGCAATTAAATCGAGTTGCATTTGGTTGATGCGCTCCCAATCCGCTTTCGATCGCTTCTGCGCCAGATCTTGTGCTGTCTTGTAAGCTGAAGTCTCTCCCCAACGTTCCTGCACTTCCTCTTGATGTTTCGCCTCGTGAGCTTGAATCTCCTCATAAGATAATCCATCAAATAATGACTTGTCATCCATTGGAATCCCTCCTTTGAGTGAGGTGAGGGTCGCTTCTGCCGTCTCGGCGAGCTGCGCGAAATAGGCGGCTTTCTGTCGCAACGCCTCGATATGCTCGCTCAATACATCAATCCGGTTGAACGTCGTTGAATCAAGCAATTCCTCGATTTGATCGAGGGGAACATCGAGCGTGCGATAGAGTAAGATGAGTTGCAATCGCTCCGCGTCGCTCGAAGAATAACGCCGATAGCCGTTGACATCGCGACTCGCGACGAGAAGACCGATTGCGTCATAATGTCGAAGCGTTCGCGTTGTCGTTCCAGCAAGTGACGCAAGTTGTTGTATCGAATACATCCCTTCACCTCCTTAGTCAAAGCGTAAAGGTTGACGTCACGTCAAGGTCAAGCCTGTTTTTCAAACAGTGAGAATCCATTTCGTTCACCGATATAGTGGAAACCGAACCGAGGATAGTAGTTATTCAAGAAGGCGTTGTCGGCAACACAGTCCAATCGAATGGTCGAAGACGTGTTTGCTAAGGCATGCTGCATCAAACGTTCCCCAATGCGTTCACCTTTTACGTTCGAGTCCGTGACGAGTCGATGCAAATAGACGGCACCGTCCGCGTCATCCCATAGATGATGGTCCCAGTCGGTCGGTGGGATGAGACTGACGGCACCAACGACTTGCTGATCTCGTTCGTAGACAAACACCGTCCCGTTCATCAAATCGTGACGGACATAGTCGGAACGACTCGGTTCTAAATATTTGATCCATTGCGACTTTCCGGCTACTTGGAACTCTTTTGCTTTCTTTAAAATCAATTGATCGACTGCTGAAAAATCCTCCATTGTGGCAAATCGAAACATGATGAAGCACCTCGCTTTCATTTCTTTTCAAAATCGTGTAGGGTACACGTTGAGTATGCTGATGAAACATCTTTGTATCATCGAATGTTTTTTGGTAAGATAAATTTATTGCATCGTGCAAACGATTGCGCTAATGATATAAAGTTCACAGCACGAATAAGATAAGTATAAATGATGAGCAGTGAGTTTTGGGATAAGGAGTATCTAGATCACATGCAACTTTTACAACGAGAACAACAAACACAAACGCTTAAACGCAACTGGTGGAAAGAAGCCGTCGCCTATCAAATTTATCCTCGTAGCTTTTATGACGCGAATGGGGACGGAATTGGAGACATTCAAGGAATCATTGATAAGCTCGACTATTTGAAAGACCTCGGTATTGATGTTATCTGGATTTGCCCGATGTATAAATCGCCAAACGATGATAACGGTTATGACATTAGTGACTATCAAGATATCATGGACGAGTTCGGTACGATGGAAGACTTCGACCGCTTATTGGACGAAGTGCATCAGCGCGGTATGAAGCTGTTGCTCGACCTCGTCGTCAACCATACGTCGGATGAGCACCCTTGGTTCATTGAATCGAAGAGCTCAAAAGACAATCCGAAGCGCGACTGGTATATTTGGCGCGATGGGAAGCCGGACGGATCGAAGCCGAACAACTGGGAATCGATCTTTGGTGGCTCGGCTTGGGAATTCGATGAAGCGACGGAGCAATACTACTTGCACGTCTTCTCGAAAAAACAGCCAGACCTCAACTGGGAAAACGCTGAGATGCGTACAGCCGTGTACGACATGATCAACTGGTGGCTCGAAAAAGGAATCGACGGGTTCCGTGTCGATGCAATCAGCCATATTCGCAAAAACCCGACGTTCGCCGACTTGCCAAACCCGAACGACCTCGACTTTGTACCGTCGTTCGAGATGCACATGAACGTGGACGGAATTCACGACTATTTAGAAGAGCTTCGTGACGAGACGTTCAATAAACATGACATCATGACGGTCGGTGAAGCGAACGGCGTCTCACCTGACGATGCCCATCTATGGGTCGGTGAAAAGGAAGGGAAGATGAACATGGTCTTCCAATTCGAACACATGGACCTTTGGAGTGAAGATGTCGATTCGAAACTCGATGTCGTTCACTTGAAGAACGTGTTGACGAAATGGCAAAAAGGACTTGAGGCCGATGGATGGAACGCCCTTTACGTCGAAAACCATGACCAGACGCGTACGGTCTCGAAATGGGGAGACGATGAGCGTTACTGGAAAGAAAGCGCCAAGTCGATTGCGATGATGTACTTCCTCATGCAAGGGACGCCGTTTATCTATCAAGGTCAAGAGATCGGGATGACGAACGTCAAATTCGATTCGATCGATCAATATGATGACATCGCGACACGCAACCGTTACTATATCGGTGTCGAACAAGGGAAGAGTCATGACGAGATGATGCGCATCACGTGGAACTCGTCACGCGACAACACGCGTACACCGATGCAGTGGAGTGATGCCCCGAACGCCGGATTCACGTTCGCAGAGCAGCCATGGGTCGGCATCAACCCGAACTATACGGATATCAACGTCGAATCACAGCTTGAAGATGAGGACTCCATCTTTAACTTCTATAAAGAGATGATTCAACTTCGTAAAGATAATGAGACGTTTGTTTACGGGGCGTATGATGTCGTCTTGCCGGAACACCCGGAAGTCTATGCGTATACGCGTACGCTCGGTGACACGCAGTACCTCGTCGTCACGAACTTGACGGCGAAAGAGACGATGTTTGATATGGATCAGACACTTCGTGCGCAAGATGTCGTCTTGAGCAACATGCCGGTTGAAGGCGATGCGGAATCATCGCTCCTTCACTTGAAACCGTTCGAAGGTCGCGTGTATAAAATTAGCTAATGTTTCAGAACTCCAAGGTCGTGGACGAAAATTCGTCTACGGCCTTTTTTGTTGGAAAAAGGGGATCACGGCGACTCATGCGAACTCCTTATAGGGAGATGAAGAAGGAGGAAACGTAAATGAAACTGTTATTAACGTCAGCAGGTATTAAGAACGAAAGCATCAAACGAGCACTGCTCGAGTTATTAGACAAGCCGATTGAAGAGTGTGTGGCACTCTGTATCCCGACAGCCATCTATGCGTTGAACGGGGGAACGCAGCATGCATGGAACTTTTTCAAGGGGGATTTCTCGACACCGATGTGTGAGTTGGGCTGGAAGTCGGTCGGGGTGCTCGAACTGAGCGCGCTCCCGAGTATCGATGAATCGGTGTGGAGACCGGCGTTTGAACAGGCCGACGTCCTGTTAGTGAACGGTGGCGACCCGCTCTTTTTACATCATTGGATGGAACAGTCCGGGGTGGCGGCGTTGCTCCCATCCTGGGAAGGCGTCTACGTCGGATTGAGTGCGGGGAGTATGGTGATGACCCCGCGAATCGGAGAGGAATTTGTCGGATGGCGTTCATCCGACGACCAAAACGATGAGACGTTAGGGTTTGTCGACTTCTCGATTTTTCCACATCTCGATCACGAAATGCTACCGGAGAATACGTCACGAGATGCGGCAGAGTGGGCGGAAGCGTTACAGGCACCGGCCTATGCAATCGACGACGAGACGGCGATTCGCGTGAAGGATGGGAACGTCGATGTGATTTCGGAAGGGAATTGGAAGAAGTTTTTTTGAAGGGATACAAAAGCAATACGGATGAACAGGTTCACACATGATTGGGCGAAGTAGCGTCGATAGAACGATTCCTGTCAGATATGGTACGATGAATTGACGGAAAGGGGGATGAGCATGGCGATTGAACCACTTCGCGTGCGTGTCCAGCAAAAAACACGGATGAGTGACATGCCAGAGGCAATCGAACTCTCGGCAGACGGCTTATACTATCCATTGAAGACTGGCTTTATTTTAATGTTTGACCAACAACAAGAGGACGGACCGGTCCCGACGACAATCAAGTACACGCCGGAACGATTGGCGCTGATCTGTAAAGGACCGATCGAGATGAATCACTCTTTCATCGAAGGTCGCTTCACGCAAAGCCTATACAAGAATCCATATATGTCGATGACGATGGCGACGACGACATCGCGCCTCGATGTCTCGGAAGAATCATGTACGTTCGTATATGAGTTGTCCATGAATGAAGAAGATGTTGGCATATATGAAGTACGTGTCACGTGGACATTTGAAGGAGGAGAAGAGTGATGAACTTTACAGAACGCGTAAACAAGATTGAAGAGATGTTGAACGAAGACTGGTTCGAGATGCTCGAAACGAACGAAGAAGAATATGAAGAGTGGCGCGGTCGTCTCGAGGATCATGCCGAACAAGTCATCACGCACTATGACCAGGAGAACGGGGTCGATGTCAATTCGATTGATAAACTGCTTCAATTGAACGATGAGTTCCCGCTCCTTTACGGGGAAGACACCGTTCGCCTGTACATCGCACTTATTGAGGCGCGGTCAGAAGACAAAGCGGTCTACGATCGGTACGTCGATTATTTGGCAGCCATCAGTGATGCATCGCATGAACAGTTTTTACATTTCCATACGCTCGTCGAAGCAGGTCGGTTGGAAGAAGCGAGACAACTCGCGCCACATATGCCACAACGGCTCGGACTCGAAGAGTAAGCATGTCAAAAGTGTCATCTGAACAGGATGGCACTTTTTTTCATGCCTGAAAGGGGACACACTTCGACGAGAACGTCCATTTTATTTCGAAGGTATCTTCTCTAAGATGAAGGAACAAGGAAATCAAACAGAGAACGCGAATGGAAATGGTTAAAGGGGGAAATGTGATGTTAAGACTAATCAAAACATCTGTCGAACAAAAAGAACAGATTCTCGCATTTTTACAAGAATGGTACGAATGTGATGAGCGAATCGTCCCGACTTCAGTGGACCGTGAAACGACAGACTTTGAGGCGTACGTCAACACGTTACGTCAGAAAGAGTTACGTGAGAACATAGAGGAAGGCTGGGTCCCGAGCACGACGTATTGGCTCACAGATGGAGAAGAGCTTCTCGGGGCGGCGAACATTCGTCACGAGTTGAATGAATCACTTTTGAAAATTGGCGGGCATGTCGGGTATGGGGTGAAACCGAGCGCACGCGGGCGTGGACTCGCCACAATCCAACTGCAACTTGCGCTTGAGAAAGTGAAAGAACTTGGAATCGAGCGGGCACTCATCACGTGTAACCGGACAAATATCGCTTCCCGTCAAGTCATTTTAAACAATGGTGGCATTGCGGACACACCGTATACGGAAGAAGACGGGACAATCGTCGAGCGGTTTTGGATTGACTTGAAAGGGTGAGGACGAGATGGCGAACTGGATCATCATCTATTTGGCGCTGATTAACTTCTTCGGCATCTATTTGTTCCGGGAAGAGACCGTTCCTTCGAAAAAATGGTTCTCTTTCTCGAGCGGCATCGCCATCACGTACTTCTTCATGTATCTTTTGCCGTCCCTGAACAAACGCCAGGACACGCTTCGTGTCGATTGGTTGAATTTGGCGTTACCTTCAGAAATCTACATCGTCAGTCTCATCGGTTTCACGTTGTTTTACGGCACCATGCGGTTCGTTCGTACCCCTCACTTTCAAGATGAGGCGGTCGACCGGGCCGTTTCGTATTGGTTACAGGTGACACTCCTCACGGCCTATATGACCTTCTCGGCGTACGTGGTGACAGCCGACTCGGTGACGTTCGTTGCGAGAAGTTTCTATGCGACAGCGCTCGGTGTCCACTTTTTAGCGCTCGGGCATGACTTAAATCGTCATTATGGTGAACGTTACATGCGACAAGGACGCTATTTGTTGAGTGGTGGGATTTTACTTGGTGGGTTCTTTTCACGCTGGATTGACTTGGCGGCGCACGTCGAAGCACTCTGTTTTGCCTTCGTGGCCGGGGCGATGATTCTCAATATCGTGAAGTTTGAACTGCCATCCGACCGAAATTTGCACTTCCGCACGTTCGTATTGGCCGTGTGCAGCTATGGGGGATTATTGCTCATATTGAAACATCTTCTAAACTTCTGATGAGAACTTCACAAAAATGAATGACTGTTCATTCATCATTTGATATACTGAATTCAAGATTGAATCCGTTTTCAAAAGGGGGAGTTTTGGGCATGTCTACATTTTTAATCGTCAACTGGATTCTATTCTTGCTCGTCCTCGGCTATGGTGTATATTTATTTGCTACGCTAGTTCATCAGCGTTATACGTTCATCAAGCTCGGGAAAAAGGCAGAATGGAGCCAAACGAACAAAGAACGACTCGAACAGGTCATGATCAACGTGTTCGGTCAAAAGAAATTGTTGAAAGATAAGAAGAGTGGCGCCATTCACGTCATGATGTTTTATGGCTTCATCCTCGTCCAATTCGGGGCGATTGATTTTATTTGGAAAGGACTAGCGGTGGGAACACGTTTCCCGCATATCCCGCTCGGTCCGCTTTATCCAATCTTTACGTTCATGCAAGAAATCGTCATGCTCATGATTCTCGTTGCGGTCGTTTGGGGATTCTACCGTCGTTACGTCGAGAAGCTCGTGCGCTTGAAACGAAACTTTTTAGCAGGTCTTGCCCTCATCTTCATCGGCGGGTTGATGGTTTCCGTATTGTTCGGGAACGGGTTTTACCTCGTCTATAAAGAAGAGCTTCCAATGTGGGGCGAACCGGTCGCGACACTCATCGGTTCAGCGTTTGCTTGGGTACCGGGTTCTGTCGCTTTCGCCTTATTCGTCGTCTTTTGGTGGATGCACCTTTTATTCTTGCTCAGCTTCATGGTCTACATCCCACAAGGAAAACACGCACACTTGATTGCCGGAACGCTCAACGTATGGCTCGGTCGCACGCACAAAGTCGGTCGCTTGGCACCTGTTGATTTTTCAGCGATGGAAGAAGCGGAAGAGTCGGATGAAGAGATCGTCTTCGGGGTCAACAAGATTGAAGACTTCAACCAGAAGCAGCTCGTCGACCTATACGCCTGTGTCGAATGCGGACGTTGTACGAATGTATGTCCGGCAACAGGAACTGGGAAGATGTTGTCGCCGATGGACTTAATCGTCAAGCTTCGTGATCATATGAATATGAAAGGTGCAGCGGTCACGAGAAAATCACCGTGGGCACCGGCCCTCATGTTCCAAAACACGCAAGGTGCTGAAATCGCAGCAGCGGCGCAAGATGGACATATGCTCGTTGCAGACGAATTGATCGGTAACGTCATCACAGAAGAAGAAATTTGGGCGTGTACGACATGCCGTAACTGTGAAGACCAATGTCCGGTCATGAACGAGCACGTCGATAAAATCATCGACCTTCGTCGTTACCTCGTCATGATGGAAGGGAAAATGGACCCTGAGGCGCAGCGCACAGTCGCAAATATCGAGCGTCAAGGAAACCCGTGGGGAATGAACCGAAAAGAACGCGAGAACTGGCGCAAGGATACAGAACTCGTCATCCCGACGGCGAAAGAGAAGAAAAAAGCAGGAGAAGAGTTTGAGTATCTCTTCTGGGTCGGCGCGATGGGCTCTTACGATAGCCGTAGCCAAAAAGTCGCGCAGAGCTTTGCGAGCGTGTTGAACAAGGCGGGCGTCTCATTCGCCATTCTCGGAAATGAAGAGAAAAACTCAGGGGATACTCCACGTCGAATCGGGAACGAGTTGCTCTTCCAAGAACTCGCCGAAGCGAACATTAAACTATTTGAGAAGTATGGGGTGACGAAAATCGTCACGGTCGACCCGCACGCGTACAACACCTTCAAAAACGAGTATCCGGACTTCGGTTTGACTGATGTGAAGGTGTATCATCATACGGAGTTGCTCGCGGAGTTGCTCGATATGGGTCGAATCCAACCAGACCTTCAAGTGAATGAACGTGTCGTCTATCACGACTCTTGTTACCTCGGTCGTTATAACGGCATTTACGATGCACCACGATTCGTCCTAGAACGCATACCGGGTGTCGAACTCGTCGAAGCGACACGTAACCGTGAAAACGGTATGTGTTGTGGAGCCGGTGGTGGTCTCATGTGGCAGGAAGAAAAAGTCGGGACACGTGTCAACGTGGCTCGGACAGAACAGTTGCTTGAGACGAAACCGACCGTTATCGGTTCGGCATGTCCGTACTGTTTGACGATGTTATCTGATGGAACAAAAGCGAAGGAAGTCGATGAGACCGTCGGCACGTTCGATGTCGTCGAATTGCTCGATCGCTCGCTGAAGGCCATCGAGATACCAGAACCAGTTGTCCAATAATACATGAAGGCACGGTCCGCGGACCGTGCCTTGTTTGTTTACTGCATCTCAGAGGTGGATAGAAGGGAAGAGGTCAAGTGAGATAATCCTTGCGTCGTCTCGTTGATCGATGAAATGGTCTCGACCATCTGTCCGAGGTCTTGTTTGTTTCGTTCGAAAGAAAGAACGTATTGGCCCATCTCTTCTTGAACGGTCGAAAAGCCAGACTTGACGGCACTTAGTTGACGCATCGCTTCGTCATTCGTCCGATGCATTTGCCCCATTTGCTCGAGGAGGGCCGCAATGTTCGTTTCATTTTCATGAATGAGTGCATTGATTTGACTGCTCAGTTGTTTTGCGTTCTCCGCGAGTGTGCGTACCTCAGTGGCGACGACGGCGAACCCTTTTCCATGTTCTCCTGCACGAGCCGCTTCAATCGAAGCGTTCAAGGCGAGCAAGTTCGTTTGGTTAGCAATTTGTTCGATACTCTTGGTCATGCTGACAATCTCTTGAGAACCTTCTTTTAGGGCAGTGATTCGATTGAGCGAAGTATCGACGTAGGTAGCCGACTGTTTGAACTCCGCTTCCATCTGTTCGATTTGATTTCCGTTCGTATGTGTCAATGTCATCAAGTGACGACTCATCTTCTCCGTTTGCTCCGTTTCCGCGAGGACTTGATGTGCGCGATCGCTCGTTTCAGACATCGCGTGCCCGGTTTGTTCCATCGTAGTGGCCACTTCTGTGCTGACGCGTGTCACGTCACTCAACAGGGCCGCACGAGCTTGGTTCGCGGACTCGATTTCATCGAGACGGGCGTTGACATATTGTTCGGTGACGATTTGCGCGTCTAAATTCATCGCGTGTGACAACGCTAAGAGGGACTCGCTTAAGACGGCGGGATCGTGTTGATACGTTTCAACCACTTTCGGGATGAGCAACGTGTTAAATGCCGAGTACGTCGCCAAGAACCAGACGACAGGGACGGCAAAGTGATGATGTGTCTGTCCCATTCGTTTTCGCATGGCTAAGAACTTGTCATCGATGTTCCCCGTTAATAGGCTGCGGAAATAATCGGCGAATACCTTTTTTAATCGTTCTCTTGTGGATGATGCGTTCGCAATCTGTACCATTTCCGGTTGCAGCATTAAGTGGTCGAGTACGTTTTCAAGTACATCGTCAAGTACTGACTCGACGAGTGGCGCCATATCTTGCAATCGTTTTACTTGAGAGGTCGTATAGCCCATATAGTGAGTGCGACCATTCAAGCTTGAGTCAGACGGCTTGGCGATTGTCTGGATGTCAGGGAAGCCGGGAGTCGCGACGAAGTGATTGGATGTTGTTTTACGAAAAAGTGGCATGTATTCTTCTCCTTCATATTTAAAATGTCATTCTCTTCTATATCGGCAAAAGATTGAAGAAACTGAGAAGTGAATGTGTTATGAAAGAGGTTCGCAGACGAATGGATCTGGGAAAGGATGATTGAGGAACAGAATATTCAATCTCAATGTAAGGAGTGTGTCCCATGAAAAACATGGTTGTCCTATTGACGATTGTCAGTGCTCTTAGTAGTCAAATTCTTCCGCAGATCTTATTTTTATCTATCATGGCGGTCGAAGAAGGCGTTGGGCGCCTCATTCCATTCTTGATTTTTTATGTGGCCAGTATGTCTGGTCTATTATTGTGGGTTTATGTCATCGGACGCCGTGGTTCAAAAGATACTTTTTTAATCGCTCTGGTCGTACTTGTCGTCGGTCTCGTTTGTTTCGTTCTCCCCTTTGAACGTGCGATTGAATGGAGCGCCTTTTTAGTCGGGGTCGGCTCAATTGGAGTCGGGACGATCATGACGACGATTTTATCGCAATTAAACGAACTGAAACCAGCTGCTGATCCAGATTCAAAAGAAGCTAAAGGAAGCTCCTGGCCGTTGGTTCTGATGTTAGTTGGTTGGATTACCGTATTCTCTTATGCATTGATACAGTCGTATAATCTGGCCATCACTCTATTTTTGATCAGTTTGATTCTCCCCTGGCTTTTTGTTCGGAAATTACCGCTTCAAAAATCGGCGACTTGGCAGTTGGAGACCCGTTCTTTTCTCCGTGCCTTCATCGCGGTCACTGTCTTTACGTTGATTAGTCGTCTGCTAAGTCTTCTAGAAGGAGCGCGTGGCTACATCGAAGTGTTTGGCTTAATGATTATCTTATTGAGCTATGTCGGTTGGCTCATGTTTCAGAAACGGGTTCGACGATTCATTACAGCCAGTCGTACACGGCAAGTGCAATTATTATCATTCGTGATCGGGCTGTTTGGTGGCTGGACATTAATTGGGGCGGTGTTTGTAAGTCTTTCCTTATATTCATTTCAAGTACTCCTCTTTTACGTGTTCGTCCCGTTTTTGGCGGGAGTGATTGGGTGGATTTTGTTTAGCCGCATCTATGATTTCGCGCGTCATCCGTACCTCGTGTTACTCGTGTCCTCCCTCATTTTTTTTCTAGGATTTATCGAGCCCCTTGCCTTCATTCCTGTACTATTTGTCAGTGGCTATACGCAAACGATGTATTCGAGTGTGAGCCATGCCTACTTATTCGAAGAGTACGGAGAGAACAAAGAGTTTGCCTCGCTGCTCATTCAATTGTGGAAACGGTTCGGGATGGTCGTTTCATACTCATTTCTGATGGTCGGGTTGTTAGGGTACGGTTTATACGTTGGGCAGACCGTCAATGCGGAATTGTCGTTTCAAATCCCACGAGGATGGATGTTTGGCGTTATGGGGATGACATGGATTTTTAATATCGGGTTGATCAGTCTATATTGGTTCCGGATTAAATCGGAGACAATACATGAATCATAATTTCTTCTAGCTTTTTTATATTGCTTTTGTTTATAATGAAGAGTGATGTTTAACTAGTGACGGAAAAGGAGTGTCCTTTAATGAATAAATCGTTGATTGATTTCGTTTATGAACTTCTCCAAGAAACTGGCGAACAGCCTGTTTCTTTTGATGAGATTCGCGAAAAAATCAAGCAAAACTATACGTTTGCGAGTGAAGAGGAAGAACTCGAAAAAATCGCACAACTTTACACCGATTTGAACATCGACGGGTTGTTCGTCAACTTAGGAGCAAACCGTTGGGCGCTTCGCGTTTGGTACCCATTCGATAAGTCGGATGAAGATCTCGTTATCGAAGCACGTCAACGTGGTGAGCTTGACGAATTCGAAGAAGAGTTCGAAGAAGCAGATGAAGGCATCGTCGATATCGAAGATGACTTGGATGTATTCGCAAAAGTTGAAGATTACGATTCATCTGAATTCGATGATGAGGACGAAGAAGAAAAAGTAGAAGGCCTTGATGACTTCAAGGATGACGACTTGGACGACGACCTCGATCTCGAAGACGAGGATGATTTATAAGAGACCGCAAAAAGCCGGGCATTGCGCCCGGCTAGGCGTGTCTCTTTTTCTTTTTTAGTCGTGTTCATCGACTTGAAAAAAAGAAAAAATAATATCTTGACGACTGTATCGTCTCTGGCGTAAATTAGTCATGGGCTAGTTTAGCACGTAACGATGCAGCAAAAGTGTCCTCCATTTTCGGGGGCACTTTTGCTTTTTTTGTTTTTTCGTTTCCCGATGGTTGGTATTCAAGAGAGGAGAAAGAAACATGACAAAGTACATTTTCGTAACAGGCGGGGTAGTATCTTCGCTCGGTAAAGGGATCACGGCAGCTTCGCTCGCGCGTCTACTCAAAAATCGAGGACTCAACGTCACGATTCAGAAGTTTGACCCATACATCAACATTGACCCAGGTACGATGAGCCCGTATCAACACGGAGAAGTATTCGTCACAGATGATGGCGCTGAAACTGACCTTGACCTCGGACACTATGAGCGCTTTATCGATATCAACTTGTCGCAAAACGCGAACGTCACATCAGGGCGCATTTATTCAACTGTCTTGAAGAAAGAGCGTCGTGGAGACTATAACGGTGGGACGGTTCAGGTCATTCCACATATCACGAACGAAATCAAAGACCGTGTCTTCCGTGCAGGACGCGAAACGAACGCCGATGTCGTCATCACAGAGATTGGTGGAACAGTCGGAGATATTGAATCTCTTCCGTTCATCGAAGCCATTCGCCAAGTAAAAAATGACATCGGGAAAGAGAACGTCATGTACGTTCACTGTACGCTCGTTCCTTACCTTCGTGCCGCAGGTGAGATGAAGACGAAACCGACACAACACAGCGTAAAAGAACTTCGCAGCTACGGGATTCAACCAGACATCATCGTTCTCCGTACGGAGCACGATATCCCAGAAGACATGCGTGAGAAAATCGCACTCTTCTGTGATACGCGCAAAGAAGCAGTCATCGAAGCGCAAGACGCATCGACACTTTACGAAGTACCGCTCAACCTTCAAAAACAAGGGATGGACCAACTCGTCAACGACTACTTCGGTTTCAACACACCAGCTGCCGACATGACGGCGTGGAAAGAACTCGTTCACACGGTCACACACCTTGAGAAGAAAGTGAAAATTGCGCTCGTCGGGAAATATGTCGAGTTGCGTGATGCCTATATCTCAGTCGCAGAGGCGCTCAAGCATGCCGGTTATGCGTTCAACGCGGACATCGACATCGACTGGATCAATGCAGAAGACGTGACAGCTGAAAACGTTTCGGACATCCTCGGTGATGCTGACGGAATCCTCGTCCCAGGTGGGTTCGGTGAGCGTGGAATTGAAGGGAAGATCGAAGCAACACGTTTCGCTCGTGAAAACAACGTTCCATTCTTCGGAATCTGTCTCGGGATGCAACTTGCGACGGTCGAGTTTGCCCGTAACGTCTTGAAGTTGGACGGCGCACATACGGCAGAAATCGATCCGTCGACACCGTATCCGATCATCGACCTTCTTCCAGAGCAAAAAGATATCGAAGACCTTGGCGGCACACTTCGTCTTGGACTTTATCCATGTAAACTCGAAAAAGGGACGAAAGCGCATGCGGCATACGATCAAGAACTCGTATACGAGCGTCATCGTCACCGTTATGAGTTCAACAACGAATACCGTGAAGCGTTTGAAGCAGAAGGCTTCAAGTTCTCAGGTACGAGCCCAGACGGTCGTCTCGTAGAAATCATTGAGATTCCAGAACACAAATGGTTCGTGGCATCACAGTTCCACCCAGAATTGATTTCGCGTCCAGAACGTCCACAACGTCTATTCCATGACTTCATCCAAGCGTCACTTGGAGAATAAGTGATTGAAAGCCACGGTCCATTCCGGATCGTGGCTTTTCTACGTCAAAAGCATGAGAGGGAAGGTGCCCTCGGCAGGATACATCCCCTTCACTTTCTGGGTACACTAGAAGTAGAACGGGGAGAGGGTGATGGCTCATGAAAGAACGACATTCGATTTATCTTGGATATGGATTGGGGCTTGTCGCGCTCAGTCTGTTGCCGTTCGTCGTCTTGCCTTCCCTCTTACTGCCGTACCAGCTCGGTTGGACGGGCATTGTCTTACTCGCTCTCTCGGTCGGGTTACTACGGGCGATTCGGGACGGCTCGAATGTCATTTTGAAACAGATGTGGAAGATCACGTTCTCGCTCTTCTTAATTTTCGTTCTCGTCTATTATGTCTCGTTCGGACTCGTCCTTTATGACACATACGGGTTGGATCGTCTATTAGCACAATATGAACGACAGGCGGTCTGGGTGTTTGCGGCATTTAGCTTTTTACAACCGATTGCCTTGCCGGTCCCGGAAGCGGTCAGTGTGCCGATTGGGAGTGTCGCGCTCGGACCGTTTCGTGCGGCTTTAGTCGGAAGCATCTCGACTACGCTTGGCATCTTTGTCATGTATGGGTTGGCCCGGTTTGGCCGAGGACGCATGATTCGTTGGGTCGATGAAGAGAAACTGAAGACATACGATCGATATGTCGATCGGTACGGTCTTGGTGTATTGCTCGTGTTGTTCATCATTCCGATTTTGCCGGATGAGGTCATCTGTCTCGCTGCTGGGTTTAGTCGCGTGCCATTCCCGCGTTTTGCGGGCATCGCGTTCGGGGCAAAACTCGTCACGTCGTTCGGGCTTGCCTACTCTGTCTCCATCGGACAATTGTTTATGACCGATTCGAGTCCGATTGCAATTTCCTCTGTCATGGCAAGTGTAGTCGTCTTGATTCTCGCGTTCGTTTGGCGCAAACGAAAAAAAGGGGATTCGAACGGGACACAAGAATAAAGTAAAGACGATCTATAGAGAGGAAGACAAGATGCGACAAGACAATGAAGTGGTCATTCGACCGATTGAAAAACAAGACTTAGTCCGACTATGGGAATTGATTTACCGGGATGCAACACCGGAGTGGAAACAATGGGACGCTCCTTACTTCGAACATAAGGCGATGTCCTACGAAGAGTTTCAACAAATCGAGCAGTCGCTCATCCAAAAAGAAGACATGTGGGTCATTGAGGTCGATGGAACCGTATATGGGACCGTTTCTTACTATTTCGAAGATGCCGGACGAGAATGGCTCGAGATGGGCATCATCTTGCATCAGTCCGACCGCTGGAATCGTGGTGTCGGGACGCGTGCCCTTCGTATGTGGACCGAGCATCTATTTGAGACGCTACCCGTCGTCCGTGTCGGCTTGACGACGTGGTCCGGGAATGAACGGATGATGCGGGTCGCTGAAAAAGTAGGGATGCAACTCGAAGGTCGGATCCGTCAAGTGCGTGTCGTGAACGAGAAGCGCTATGATTCGATTCGGATGGGTATATTACGGGAAGAATGGCAAGCATAAAAAAGCACCGCGGATAAAAAAGTCCGCGGTGTGTTGTGTTTACTTCACTTCTTGATCTTTAATCGGGAACCAACCGGCACGTGTCGTGATGGCGTTCCATAGTGGAGCTGGGACGGCGAGTTCGGCTTGCTTGTTCAAGTCAAGCTCGGTCTCAATCTCGTCTTCGCGGTCCGATTTCACTTTTTCGAGCCATTCTGGGTCGATGATCAGTTCGCGACCGAGTGCGGCAAGGTCCACGACCTCGAGTGCGTCTTCCACTTGCGCCGGACGTTGGAGTTGCCCGACTCCGATGAGTGGGATGGCACCATTGATCCGTTTGGCGATGCGGTCAATCGAACGCTCCGTGACGTTCTCATTGCGCATGGAAGCTGTGTTGAAGTTCCAGAGAGACGCGTGAATATAATCGACACCCTCTGCTAAAATCATATCGAGCAACACATCCGTGTCGTCGAGTGTGATGCCTGGCTCTTCGATTTCTTCTGGTGAGAAGCGATAGCCGACGAGGAAGTCTTCTGCATCTGCAGCGGCTTCTTTGACACGACGAATGACTTCGCGTGGGAACGTCAAACGTCCGTGGACATCACCGCCGAAGCGATCTTCACGGCGATTTGAATGCGGTGAGAAGAATTGTTGAATCAAGTAGGTGTTCGCTCCGTGAATCTCGACTCCGTCAAATCCGGCTTCGATGGCGCGACGCGTCGCTTCACCGAACGCCTCAATGATGGCTTCGACTTCTGACGTCTCGAGGGCACGTGGTGTGACGGCACCTTCTCGGACCGGTGCGATAGCACTTGCACTGACAGGTTGTTCGTTCGGGACGAGTTCAGGTGGTGACATCCGCCCAGCGTGGAAAATTTGAAGGATGGCTTTTGCGCCTTCCGCTTTTAAACTTTCCGCCAATTGACGGAGACCTGGGATGAATTTGTCGTCATTGACCCCGAATGCGTTCTGGAACCCTTTCCCGTCTTCTGTCACGTACGCGCAAGCCGTGATGGCGAGCCCGACGTTTTGCGCCCGTTTCCGATAGTAGGCGAGCTCATGCTCGGATACTTCGCCCGTTGGCTCTGATGAGTAATGTGTCATCGGTGCCAATACAAGGCGGTTCGGTACTTCGACGCCATTTTTGAACTGAAAAGGTTGTAACATACGTTTCATCTGAAATCCTCCTTCAACATGATACCTTGAAGTCTAAGCTTCTCGACTCAAAAATGCGAGTCGAATGCTTGTGAATGAACACATTACAGATTACATAAGCGTAAGAGATGATTGAACTGAAAAGAATAGGGTATAATACAGGAGAAAAGTTGATATTCGGTTCGAGACAATAGAGAGACCACAACAGAAGGGGGAAGCCTTGTTTTTGTTGTGGTCTCTTTTTCTATTCATTGAACCGTACTTACTATAGGAGGGAATAAGATGGAAATCAGAAATTTCTCAGCGAAAGAACGAGCGAAACGATATGAACAACTGACGAGTGAACGTCATGACGTTCTTGTTGTCGGTGGCGGGATTACAGGAGCGGGGATTGCGCTCGATGCATCGTCGCGTGGGATGAAGACAGCTGTCCTCGAGATGCAAGACTTTGCGGCCGGGACATCAAGTCGTTCGACGAAACTTGTTCACGGGGGACTCCGCTATTTGAAACAATTTGAAGTGGCGCTCGTCGCAGAAGTCGGGAAAGAGCGTGCCATCGTGTATGAGAACGGTCCACACGTCACGACACCGGAACAGATGTTGTTACCAATGCATAAGGGAGGCACGTTTGGTCCCTTCTCAACTTCAATCGGACTTATGGTGTATGACTTCCTCGCAGGTGTCAAACGGGCAGAACGTCGCATGATGCTCAAACCGAATGAAGTCATCAAGAAAGCACCGCTCGTGAAAAAAGATGATTTAGTCGGAGGCGGTTATTACGTCGAGTACCGGACGGATGATGCGCGATTGACAATCGAAGTGGCGAAAGAAGCGGCAAATCATGGTGCGCTTCTTATGAACTATGCGAAAGTGACGGGGTTGATTTACGAAAACGGAAAAGTAGCCGGTGTACACGTCGAAGACCAGATCGACGGGTCGACATATGACGTCTATGCGAAGAAAATCATCAATGCGACAGGTCCATGGGTCGATGAGTTACGAGAAGAAGATAACTCGAAAAAAGGCAAACAACTTCGTTTGACGAAAGGGATTCACCTCGTCATCGATCAATCGAAATTCCCACTCAAACAGGCAATTTATTTTGACACACCAGACGGGCGCATGGTCTTTGCCATTCCACGCGGAAACAAAGCGTACGTCGGAACGACGGACACGTTCTTTGATAAAAACAAAGCGCATCCACGCATGACGACAGAGGACCGCGATTATATTTTGGATGCGATTCACTATATGTTCCCGGACGTTCATGTCACGGCAGACGATGTGGAATCGAGCTGGGCGGGTATTCGTCCGTTGATTTATGAGGAAGGAAAGGACCCTTCTGAAATTTCACGTAAGGACGAAATTTGGCAGTCAGACAGCGGCTTGATCACGATTGCCGGCGGTAAATTGACAGGATATCGGAAGATGTCAGAAACAGTCGTCGACCTCGTCGCCAAATTGTTGAAAGAAGAAGAAGGTGTCGTTTACTTGGCGAGCCGGACGAAGCATATGCCGATGTCAGGTGGTCACGTCGGCGGTTCGAAAGGATTCAAAGACTTCCTTGAGAAGAAAACGAAAGAACTTCAAAATCACGGTCTCGACGCGGGGCACGCGGAAGAACTCGTCCGTCTATACGGTTCGAATATTGACCGCGTCATCGAGCGGATGGACTCGAACGCTTATGATTTGCCAGAGGTCGTCTATGCGCAGTTGATTTATGGCATTGAAGAAGAGTCGGTCGTTCGTGCCATCGACTTCTTGATTCGTCGGACCGGAGCGATGTTCTTTGATATCGATTTCGTCCGTCAACACAAAGACGGTGTCCTTCGTTGCATGGCCGACGTCTTCAAATGGTCGGATGAGCGTTTGAAAGAAGAGCGTGAAGAGGTCGAGAAGGAGATTGAAATCGCAGTTGTGCCTGTGACTGTCGAATCGTAATGCACTGTATCGAAGGAAAGGTTCATTCTAAACAGGATGAACCTTTTTTGTGGCATGGTTTCGTCGATTCGGAATAACGGTATACCTCATAAGTAGTGATTCTTAGATTGAAGGAGAACTTTTTATGAAACGAAATCTCGTTGCCATCCTATTGATTGGTGTTCTATTAGTAGTAGGTTGGCGTTATGTCGATCCCAATCGATTATTGGCCGATGTCTATTATGTCAAAGTTCCAAGTCCTGAAGTGGTGACCCAAACTTCATCCGGTTATCGCTATGATCTCATCGGATATGATGAGGATGGAAAAAAACGTCCTCTGTCGATTGCCACTTCTGGGTTGTTACCGGAAGGAAACTATCTGCGGGTATTCGTGAAAGAAGAAGATGCGGAAGTGACCGACTACGAGCAGGTGAATGTCCTAGACGTACCTGAACAGTTGAAGGAAGAACAGGAAGAAGACAATTCCGAGCCATCGTTCCCTTGATTTCAAAAGATAGACGTCGCGAAAAAGAGATGAGTTTGGTAAGGTTAAATTGTTTGAATATGGTAAACGATGAATGAAAGAAGGGACATGCATGTCACGGATGTTAATAGCAGATGACCAGGACGGAATTCGTACGATGCTCGCGCAAGTGTTCACGAACATGGGTGTAGACGTGGACACGGCGCAAGACGGCATCAGCGCCTGGGAGTTTTTAGAGCGGGAGCAATATGATTTGGTATTGCTCGATATGAATATGCCTCGTATGTTTGGACATGAAGTATTGCGTCGCATGCGCGAGAAACCGTTAGACACACCTGTCATGATCATGACGGCGTTTGGGGAAGAAGCGGTGATTGAAGAAGTGCGCCGTCTCGGAATCACGGCACAATTTGAGAAGCCGTTTGATATTTATGGGATGATTGAAAAAGTGAAAGAAGTCTTGAAAATTTGACGTTTCGTCACCAAGATGACATATGTAAACGCTTGCGCTAAGCCATTTCTATGCCCGAATAGCATAGGCACATGTTTTACGGTGTGTTATAATGGGAACGAATTGCACGGGGGAACTTTTCCCAAACGTGTATAATAGCGAACAGACAGGAGGATGTCATTATGCCATTAGTATCAATGACAGAAATGCTTAACAAAGCATTCGAAGGCAAGTATGCAGTCGGCCAATTCAACATCAACAACCTCGAGTGGACGCAAGCGATTCTTCGCGCTGCGGAAGACGAGAAATCACCAGTAATCCTCGGTGTATCAGAAGGTGCAGCGAAGTACATGGGTGGCTTCACAACAGTTGTCAAAATGGTTGAAGGTCTTATGCACGACTACAACATCACTGTTCCAGTTGCAATCCACCTTGACCACGGTTCTTCATTCGATAAGTGTAAAGCAGCGATCGACGCTGGTTTCACGTCAGTCATGATCGACGGTTCACACCACCCGATCGATGAAAACATCGAAATGACGAAACAAGTTGTCGAGTACGCGCACGCTAAGGGTGCTTCTGTTGAGGCAGAAGTCGGTACAGTTGGCGGCGAAGAAGACGGCGTTATCGGTGGCGTACAATACGCTGACCTCGACGAGTGTGTACGTGTTGTCAAAGAAGCGAAAGTGGATGCACTTGCTGCAGCACTCGGTTCTGTACACGGTGAATACCAAGGCGAGCCGAAACTTGGCTTCAAAGAGATGGAAGAAATCGCAAACGCGACACAAACTCCACTCGTTCTTCACGGCGGATCAGGTATTCCTGAGCACCAAATCAAAAAAGCAATCGAGCTCGGCCACAGCAAGATCAACGTTAACACAGAGTGCCAACAAGAATGGACTCGTGCGGTACGTGAGAAAGTTGCTGCTGATGCAAAAGTATATGACCCACGTAAAATTATCGGACCTGGTATCGAAGCGATTTATAACGTCGTTACTGGCAAGATGCGTGAGTTTGGTTCAAGCAACCAAGCATAATCCTGTTTGATCAAGTCGGTTCTCTATGAGGACCGACTTTTTGTATCGTTTCCTATATCACCGTTTGTCGAATCTGATAAAGGGAGTAGTAATTCGACTAGTCTTTCCTCATAATAGAGATTGTAAGCGATCACAAATTAAGGAGGAGACACATATGCGTTTTTTCATTGACACAGCAAATGTGGAAGACATTAAAAAAGCTCATCAAATGGGCGTCATTGGAGGCGTGACGACGAATCCATCGCTCGTCGCCAAAGAAGGTGTCGATTTCCATACAAGACTTCGTGAAATCTGTGAGATCGTCGGGGATCTCTCGGTCAGCGCCGAAGTTATTGCACTTGATGCGCCGGGTATGGTGGAAGAAGGAAAGGAACTTGCCGCCATCGCGCCGAATATTACGGTAAAGGTACCGATGACACCAGCGGGGATGGAAGCGGTAAAACAGTTCAAGGAGCTTGGGATCAAGACGAATGTCACGCTCATCTTTAACGCCAACCAAGCGTTACTTGCGGCGCGCGCCGGAGCATCATACGTTTCTCCATTCATCGGACGCTTGGATGACATCGGACAAGATGGGCTCGATTTAGTGGAGACCATTGCCAACATCTTTGCAATCCATGGCATCGAGACAGAAATCATCGCAGCATCTGTGCGTCACCCGGTTCACGTGACAAAAGCTGCACTCCTCGGGGCTGACATTGCGACAGTCCCTTACAAAGTCATCGAACAGATGATGAAACATCCGCTCACAGACAAAGGCATTGAGCAGTTCTTAGCGGATTGGAACAACGCTCAATCCAAATAAGTCCGTCGTAGAAAGGTTTTGATCAGCGTGGAAATTCTCCATATCGTTGGGCAGCAAAAACTAGAAGGAACCGTCGAGATTAGCGGAGCGAAACAGAGCGCTCTCCCTTGCCTTGTGGCTGCACTTCTCACGGAGGAGTCGGTAACGATTGAAAACGTTCCGATGATTGAGGATGTGGAAGTGATGGTCAATTTGTTGAAAGAACTAGGGGTACGAGTAGAGCGGGATGGCGAACGAATGACGATTCATTCGAATGAAGCAGTCGCCATGCCTCTCCTCGGTTCTGAGACGCGTAAAGTCCGTGCCGCTGTCTATTTACTCGGGGTCTTCGCGGCTCGCTTCGGAAAAGGGGCGGTTGGGTTACCTGGAGGATATGCGATTGGTCCACGACCGATTGACTTACATTTGAAAGCGTTGGAACGTCTCGGCATTCACGTCGAGAATGAATCAGGTCTCTACCATGTCCGGGTCGATGAACTTGTCGGGAATCGAATTTACTTGGACTTGCGGTCGTTTGGGGCAACCGTGAGTGCGATGCTTGCGGCTGTTTTAGCGACAGGGACGACAGTCATCGAAAACGCGGCCTGCGACCCGGAAGTCGTCGATGTGGCTACGATGCTCACATCGATGGGGGCACATGTGAGTGGGGCCGGAACGGATGAGATTCGAATTAAAGGGGTAGAGCGACTCCACGGTTGTACGCACACACTGATTCCGGATCGCCTCGAGGCCGGAACATTCATGATGTTCGGTGCCGTATCCGGTCACGTGACTGTTCAACCGGTCATTCCGACACATCTGGAAGGGGTCATCCAAAAACTGTTGGACTTCGGAGCGGACGTCGAGGTCGGTGAAGAGTCAATTACCGTGACGGCGAACCAATTCATGCCAACAGACATTCGTGTGTTTCATTACTCGGGGTATCCGAGCGACTTGCAACCGGTGATGACGGCAGCCTTACTAAAAGCGAACGGAACGAGTGTCGTTACGGATAAATTGTATGCGCAACGATTCCGACACATCGCCGAGATGCGGCGGATGAATGCGCAAATCACTTTGGAAGATGCGTCGGCTGTCATTCGTGGCGGGAATCAACTGGCGAACGCAGAGATGGAATGTACCGATGCACGGAGTGCTGCGGCTCTGGTGCTGTCGGCGCTCCAAGCATCTGGAGAATCGACGCTACTGCATGCAGAACGACTGAATGATTCGTATGTCGACTTTGTCGGCAAATTAAAACAACTCGGTGCGCTCGTTTGGGTGGAGGAACATACCGAGGTATAAAGGGGAGATTTCGGGTGGAACGAAGTTTATCGATGGAACTGGTTCGGGTGACAGAAGCGGCGGCGCTTGCTTCAGCCCGTTGGATGGGACGAGGATTAAAAGTCGAAGCGGATGATGCTGCAACGACGGCCATGCGCGACGTGTTTGACACGATTCCGATGAAAGGGATTGTTGTCATCGGTGAAGGGGAGATGGATGAAGCCCCGATGCTATACATCGGAGAAAAAGTCGGGAATGGCTACGGCTCTCGTCTCGATGTCGCCGTCGACCCGTTAGAAGGAACGAACATCGTAGCGACAGGGACGTGGGGAGCCCTTGCGGTTCTCGCGGTCGCGGATGCAGGCGACCTTCTTCATGCTCCAGACATGTATATGGACAAAATCGCAGTCGGACCGGAAGCGGCGGGACTCGTGAGTCTCGACAACTCGATTGAAGAGAACATCGAAATCGTGGCGAAAGCGAAGAAGAAAAACGTGGAAGATGTTGTCGTCACGATTTTACATCGGGATCGTCACGAAGAAACCATTCAACGTGTCCGCGCGACCGGCGCGCGAATCAAATTGATTCCGGACGGGGACGTCGCCGCGGCCATCAATACTGCTTTCCCGAAAACGGGTGTCGATTTGCTTCTCGGTTCAGGTGGGGCGCCAGAAGGTGTCATCGCGGCTGTGGCGATGAAGTGTTTAGGTGGAGACTTCCAAGGACGTTTGCTCCCGGAAGACGAAGCGCAGAAACAACGTTGCCATGACATGGGAATCGAAGACACGGATCGAATCCTCCTCCTCAATGATTTGGTGAAAGGTGAAGATTGTATCTTTGCAGCGACCGGTGTCACAGATGGAGAGCTGTTACGTGGAGTCCAATTCACGTCACAAGGTGGACAGACCCATTCGGTCGTCATGCGTGCAAAATCTGGTACCGTTCGTTTCGTCGAAGGGAACCACTCGCTTACGAAAAAACCAAAAATGGTCATGAAACCAGAATAATCAGAAGTCGTGGATGTGTAAACGTCCACGACTTTTTTGTGATGAAAGCGTCAGAAAACGGGAATGGGTAGTCAGGAGGTGGGGGTGATGATTCAGGTAGAAGGACTCGTCAAGACATTCAAGGATGTTCCGGCTGTCGATGACGTGTCATTTTCTGTGAAAGAAGGGGAAATCTTTGCGTTTTTGGGTCCGAACGGTGCCGGTAAATCGACGACGGTGCAAATGTTGACGACACTCGTGAGACCGACATCTGGAACGGCACGAGTCAATGGATTCGATGTCGTCAAACAAGAAAAAGATGTCCGATTATCGATTGGGGTCGCCTTACAAGAAACAGGGATCGATAAAGTACTGACGGGAAGAGAGCTTCTTGTCTTACAAGGACGTTTGTTTAAGATGTCGAATGAGGAAGCGCAACGTCGAGCGAGTGAGTTACTCGAAGTCGTTTCACTGACGGATGCGGCCGATCGCCGGAGTGGTACCTATTCCGGTGGGATGCGGCGACGTCTCGACTTGGCTCTCACGCTCGTCCATCGTCCAACGGTCTTGTTTTTAGACGAACCGACGACAGGGCTCGATCCGGCGAGCCGAATCGAGATATGGAATGAAGTACGTCGATTGAACGAGGAATTTGGGACGACGATTTTTCTGACGACCCAATACTTAGAAGAAGCGGACGAGTTAGCGGACCGGATTGCCATCATCAACCATGGGAAGATTGTGACTGAAGGAACGGCCGAAGAGTTGAAACAGCTCGTCGGTGGTGAAACGATCGCGATGGACTTTGCCTCGGAATCGGAAGCGACCCTTGCGGCCACAAGATTTCATACAACACGGAATGGCACACACGTGTCGTTTGAGTTACGTGACGTGACGTTGACTGAGATTGTTCGTTCGTTAGATGAACAAGGGCTACAACCTGAGCGATTGACTGTCAAACAACCGTCGCTTGATGATGTGTTCTTGAAAGTGACGGGCGAGTCATACGAAGGAGGCGAGATTCGTGTGGACTGAGACATGGCTATTCACGAAACGGAGTTTGGTGACGACCATCCGAAATCCGTTCTCATTTATTCCGAACTTAATCATCTCTGTCTTCTTTTTACTCGTGTATACGAGCGGACTATCGAGCGTGGCCTCATTGCCTCAGTTCGAAGGGAGCGATTATTTGAACTTCATCTTACCCGTTTCGATTGTTTCAGGTGCGGTCGGGGGAGCGGGAGGGACCGGACAGGCGCTTGTGCGAGATATTGAGAGCGGCTATTTCGCACGGCTCTTGTTGACACCGGCGACGCGTACCGCGATTGTGCTCGGACCAATGATTGCGGGGATGTTGCAATTGCTCGTCCAAACGCTACTCATCTTTGCAGTCGCATTTCTTCTCGGTCTCACGATTCCAGTCGGGGCAATCGGTTTCTTCTTCACCGTACTGCTCGCGATTGGATTTGGACTTGGTTTCGCAGGATATTCAGTAGGTGTCGCCTTGAAGACACGAAACGCTCAAGCGGCGCAGGCTGGTACCCTTTTGTTCTTCCCACTCATCTTCTTGTCAACGACGTTCGTACCGAAAGAATTGATTGAGGCGGAGTGGTTAAAAGTGGCGGCGACGTTCAATCCAACCACGTATATTTTCGAAGGGATGCGGGCGGTTCTGACCCAACCCGAGATTGATTGGGGTGCTTTATCTGCTGGACTCGCAGTGGCTGGGACGATGAGCGTGCTCATGATCGTCTTTGCGGCGACGAACGCGAGAGGGGCATTGAAGCAAAAATAAAACGACTCGGTTCCGATGAACCGAGTCGTGATGTTGTATTAAAGGTATGATCCAGCGCCAACATAGCGTGGTGCCCAGTATCCAGAAGTGAAGCTCGCGTATTTTACGCCGCCTGTTTCTGAGTTGATCATTTGTGTTTTGCTAAGTGCCATTCCGACGTGTTGAATTGTTCCGCCTGAATGTGAGAAGAAGACGAGGTCACCTGCTTGGATCGATGACTTCGAGATTTTCTTCGCGCTTGAGTATTGCTGACGTGAAGAACGTGGAAGTGTTTTCCCGATTGCTTTCTTGTACACGTGTCCAGTATATCCTGAGCAGTCAAACCCTGCAGTTGTTGTTCCGCCATAGCGATACGGTGTACCAAGATATTTCTTCGATTCAGCGACGAGCTTCGAACGTTTGCTTGAAGATGACGTTGAGACCGTTGTTGATGTCGACGTGCTCGCTTTCAAGTACGTATACGTTGAAGATGCTGAGATATAACGGTGTGTGCCTTTATAATTGATTTTGTAGAACGAACCGGATTTACCAAGGTATGTATAGCGTTGACCTTTATCCATTTTCGCGACGACTTTCGATGACGTAAGTGACGGGGCAGTACGGATGTTCAAACCGTTTACTTTCGAGTAAGCAAATGTTCCGGTAGCAGCTTCTGCTTGCTCACCTGTTGAGAACATAAGACCCGAGAAAGCGACAGTGGCAGCGACAACGATTGATGCAATACGCTTTAACATTGTGTAAATCCCTCCGTTTTTTAAAATCAAGACATTCGTATATGACAAATCGAGTAATTTTAATGGTAGAGCACAAGTTGCGGGATATACCCGGTTTCCTGTGCAAATAAACTATATCATGCGCAAGACCGATAGCATTTTTCAATCACAAGTCAAAAAAGCGTTTTCTTGTAACAAAAATGAAACAATATGTGGATATAGCACTTATTTTGTTACAAAACCTTTCGAATCCGTGTAAGAATTTGTACATGAGGGAAATGCTTGAGCAAAACACTCGTTTTGTACAGTGACGGCTTTGAAAAAATGTGGTTAGATGATGGCAGAACAAATGAATCAAGTTGAATTCTTCTTGTAATGAAATGTAGAAAGATAGGTGACTTGAATGAGTCAACAGACAGAACCGACAAAGAACTATACACTTCGTGAACTTGAAACGAAGACGTTGAAAGAATTATATGAGATTGCCAAAGAAGTCAAAGTACCGAACTTTCGAGAAGCGCGTAAGCGTGAGCTCATGTTTCGTATTTTGAAATCACAGGCTGAATCAAAAGATTTATACTTCCTCGAAGGTATTTTAGAGATCATTCCACCGAATCCACAGTCTCAAAATGATGGCGGGTTTGGATTCCTCCGACCAATCAACTACTCTCAATCTTCCGAAGACATTTATATCGCCGCATCGCAAATTCGTCGCTTCAATCTTCGAAACGGGGACCTTGTCACAGGAAAGGTCCGTAAACCGAAAGAGAATGAACGGTTCCAAGGTTTGTTGAGTGTTGAAGCGGTCAACGGAGAGTCGACGGACTCGACGCGTTCGCGTGATTATTTCCCGGCATTGACACCGATTTATCCAGAACAACAGATGGTGCTCGAGACAGAGCCGACCCATCTTTCGGTTCGTGTCATGGATATGATCGCACCAGTCGGGTTTGGCCAACGCGGGTTGATTGTGGCACCACCAAAAGCGGGAAAAACGTCGCTTTTAAAAGAAATTGCCAACTCGATCACGACGAATCATCCGAACGTCGAATTAATCATTCTTCTAATCGATGAACGACCAGAGGAAGTGACGGATATTCAACGCTCTGTACCGGATGCGGACGTGGCGTTCTCGACTTTTGATGAGACACCGGAAAACCATGCGCGTATTTCAGAACTCGTTCTCGAACGCGCGATGCGTCTCGTGGAACATAAGAAAGACGTGGTCATCCTACTCGATTCCATCACACGCTTGACGCGTGCGTACAACCTGTCTGTTCCACCAAGCGGACGGACACTCTCGGGGGGGATTGACCCGGCGGCGTTCCACAAACCGAAAAAGTTCTTCGGAGCGGCACGGAATATCGAGGATGGAGGTAGCTTGACTATCCTCGCGACAGCGCTCGTCGATACCGGATCGCGAATGGACGACGTCATCTATGAAGAGTTCAAAGGAACGGGGAACATGGAACTGCATCTGGACCGGAAATTGGCAGAGCGCCGGATCTTCCCTGCAATCGACATTCGTCGCTCGGGAACACGGAAAGAAGAGTTGTTACTCGGGAAGGACGAACTCGATTCGCTTTGGACGATTCGTCGTACGATGAACGAGTCCCTGGACTTCGTCGAACAGTTCTTACGCCGTGTCCGTGAGACGAAAACAAACCTCGACTTTTTTGCTGCGCTAGAGGCAGATAAGAAAAAAAGACGACCGGTGAAAAAAACGAAAACAGACTTGTAAAACCTATAGTAGGGTGATATTATATTCTAGTGAACTTTCTCTAGGTTGAAAGAATACTTAGGGCCGAAGGAGTTGAAAAGCAATGAAACAAGGAATCCACCCAGAATACCGTAAAGTCGTATTCATGGACTCGACGACAGAATTCAAATTCATCACTGGTTCAACTCGTTACTCTAACGAGACAATCACGATGGAAGATGGAAACGAGTACCCACTCATCCGTGTCGATGTATCTTCTGATTCGCACCCGTTCTACACAGGTCGCCAGAAATTCGCATCTGCAGATGGTCGTATCGAGCGCTTCAACAAGAAATACCAACGTTAATCGTAAAGTTGTATGCTCACCGCCTAGGGATTGCCCTTGGCGGTTTTTTGTTGCATCGACACGGGTAAAGAGACGAAAGTATGTCGTGAGGGGGCCGTTATGGAATTTATACTCATTAGTATCAGCTTGTTGATCGGGGTCGGCATCATGTCTCAATGGTTGGCATGGCGTTATCAAATCCCGGCAATCATCATTATGACCCTCGCTGGAGTATTGGCGGGTCCGATCCTCGGGCTGTTCGATCCGCGTGAATTATTAGGGGATTTATATAGTCCGATCATTTCGTTTGCGGTCGCCATCATCTTATTCGAAGGAAGTCTTGGGCTTCACTTTAGCGAAATCAATCAGTTCCGGAGGTCGATCGTCCGGATTGTCACGATTGGAGTCGCGCTCTCATTTGTCGGGATGTCGCTACTCATTCAATATGTAGGAGGATTACATTGGGTCGTCGCCTGGACGATGGGGGCGCTCTTCGTCGTGACGGGTCCGACTGTCGTCATTCCGTTGTTACGTCAAGCACATTTGAAAGATCGGGTCGGAGCGATTTTGAAGTGGGAAGGCATCATTGTCGACCCTGTTGGAGCATTACTCGGACTCTTCGTCGTTCGACTTGGATACATCGTATATGAAGGTATGGATTTATGGATGCAACTCCTCTTTGCAGGTGCCTGTATTGTAGGGATTGGACTCGGTTACTTGTTCGGCCATCTCTTGATGGGATGGTTTGTGGCAGAAAAAGTACCTCGCTATCTCCGTGCCTCAGTTACGTTGACGGCTGTCCTCATCTTATTCTCACTCAGTGAGCTTATGATGCATGAAGTCGGGCTTCTCGCCGTGACGGCGATGGGGATGACGATGGCCAATACGAAGCATCGGGATGAAGAAATCATCGAAGAACTGCAATCATTCAAAGAGGATATTTCAATCTTGCTCATCTCGTCTGTCTTCATCTTGTTGACGGCTTCCCTGTCCCGGGCCGAGCTGTTGAATATTTTCCAATGGCCGCTTCTCTTGACGATTGCGGGCATTCTGTTCTTGGTTCGCCCAGTTGCGATTTACTTGTCGACCATCGGTGGAGGTTTGCCACTAGCGGAACGAGGATTCATTGGTTGGATTGCCCCACGCGGGATTGTCGCGATGACGGTCGCGGGATTCTTTGCTGAAGAAGTCGCGCATCTCGGGATTGATGATGCGAAACAAATGTTGCCGCTCACACTCGGTCTCGTCTTCATTTCCGTCACAATGCACGGTCTCACGATTCGACCGCTCGCGCGTAAATTAAAATTAATCGATGAACAAAAAGAGGCGAACGCTGACGAATAAAGGACGGAGTTCTTTCAATCAGCGTTTAGGAGAAGTCAACCCTTTTCCTCAACTCGAAAGATAGGTATAATCGGTAAGCGATTATCGATGGAGAGGGCGAAGAACAATGATGCATGTGACGAACCGATATGGTTGGATTGAAGTGATTTGTGGGAGTATGTTTTCGGGGAAGTCGGAGGAATTGATTCGCCGAGTCCGCCGTGCTCATTATGGAAAGATTCCGGTCCAAGTGTTCAAACCAGCAATCGACGACCGGTATCATGAAGAGAACGTCGTCTCACACACAGGGAACTCGGTCGTGGCCGTGCCGATTGCATCGAGCCAAGAATTATATGATGCTGTACGTGAAGAAACACAGGTCATCGCGATTGATGAGGTACAATTCTTTGATGAGGGAATTGTGGACGTCATCGAACAACTTGCGAACGAAGACAAACGCGTCATCTGCGCCGGGCTCGACATGGACTTTCGGGGCGAACCGTTCACGATGATGCCTGAACTGTTGTCACGCGCGGAGTTCGTGACGAAACTACAGGCAATCTGTTTATCATGCGGCGCGCCTGCTTCACGGACACAGCGTCTGATTGACGGGCAACCGGCTCGGTATGAGGACCCGGTCATCTTGGTCGGGGCTTCCGAGTCTTACGAACCACGATGCCGACATTGTCATGATGTACCGAATAAACCACATCCGGTCCGCCATACGGTGTTAGACTGATGAATCGACGGACCGCCCTCGGCGGTCCGTTTTTTTGCTATAATAGATAGAGTTTGATTTGACGGAGAAAGGACGGATCATCATGTTTGACCGTTTAAGTGTATTAGAAGATCGTTACATGCAATTGAATGAAATGCTCGCCGATCCTGAGGTGCTCAGTGACTCGACGAAGTTGAGACAATATTCGAAAGAGCAGGCACAACTAGAAGAGACGGTACAGATGTATCGTCAGTATAAAGAGACAAGTCAGGCGTTCAAGGAAGCGAAATCGATGCTTGAAGACCGGACGCTCGACGCCGATATGCGCGAATTGGCAAAAGAAGAGATGAACCTCCTCGAGCCAGAAGTCAAAGAGCTAGAGGCGAAACTGCGGATTTTATTGCTTCCAAAAGACCCGAACGATGACAAGAACGTCATCGTCGAAGTCCGAGGGGCGGCAGGCGGAGACGAAGCGGCGCTCTTTGCGGGAGATTTGTATAAGATGTATACGCGATTTGCTGAACGTCAAAATTGGAAAGTGGAACTGATTGACGCGAACTATACCGAACTCGGTGGATTTAAAGAAGTGACGTTCATGATCAACGGAGCAGGCGCCTATTCAAAGCTCAAGTTTGAGAACGGAGCACATCGTGTGCAGCGGGTCCCGTCGACGGAGTCGGGCGGACGAATCCATACGTCCACAGCTACGGTAGCCGTTCTCCCAGAGGCAGAGGATGTCGAAGTGCACATTGATATGAAGGACGTACGGGTCGATACGTTCACTTCATCTGGTCCAGGTGGGCAATCGGTCAACACGACGCAATCGGCTGTCCGTTTGACACACATCCCGTCAGGACTCGTCGTATCGTGCCAAGATGAGAAGTCGCAACATAAAAATAAAGACAAGGCGATGAAGGTCCTTCGGGCACGTCTCTATGACAAGATGCAAAGCGAACATATGGAAGAATTATCGGCACAGCGTAAATCGGCTGTCGGAACAGGTGACCGTTCCGAACGGATCCGCACGTATAACTTCCCGCAAAGTCGTGTCACAGATCATCGGATCGGCTTGACCCTTCAGAAGTTGGACCGTGTCCTAGCAGGTGAACTCGAAGACATTATCGACGCACTCATCATGGACGAACAGGCACGTCTCATGGAGGATGCGGAATGATGCGGATTGCCGCGCTACTTAAGCGGACGGAAGAACGACTAGTTGAAGCTGGGCGCGACCGTGCGGCTGCCGAGTGGTGGCTCATGCATGTGCTACAAGTCGATCGCACCGGTCTCCTCGTTCGTTTGTCGGATGAATTGTCCTCAGATGAGGCGGCACGGTTCGAGGCGGGAATCGAGCGTTTATTGATGGGAGAACCGGTACAGCACGTAATCGGACATACTCCCTTTTACGGGCGTTCGTTTGAAGTGAACCGGGACGTGTTGATTCCGAGACCAGAAACGGAAGAACTGATCGATTGGGTGCTCGGACAAATTCGTCACGTGAAGGATGATGAGATTGTCGATGTCGGAACGGGAAGCGGAGCAATCGCAATCACGTTGAGCCTTGAGCTCGGAGTACGCGTGCAAACCGTTGATATTTCACGTGAGGCGATTGAAGTCGCTAAGCGAAATGCAGCCGCGCTCGGGGCAACTGTACAGTTTTATGAAGGCGACGGGCTCGCCCCGATTGCGGACCACTCGATTCGCGTTCTCGTCTCAAATCCACCCTATATCGAGGCGGATGAATTGTTGGATGAGACGGTCGTCGGCTACGAACCGCATCTCGCCCTCTTCGGAGGAAAAGATGGGCTCGACATGTATCGGCAATTGATTGCAGAGTCGGTGCGCGTTTTACGTGCCGATTGGCATTTGATTGCGTTTGAAATCGGGTATAACCAAGGACAAGATGTGAAATCATTACTGTCTGAACGTTATCCTGAAGCAGAAACGGGTATTTTAAAAGATATAAACGGCAAGGACCGTATCGTCTATGCCGTAAGGGAAGGGATTGCGTATGGAAACGAAATGGATTAATTCGAATGAGATTGAAGAGGGGGTACGTCTTCTTCAAGCGGGTGAAATCATCGCCATGCCGACAGAAACCGTCTATGGTCTCGCGGGAGATGCCATGAACGATGTGGCAATTCGAAAGATTTTTGAGGCAAAAGGTCGTCCGTCGGATAACCCGCTCATCGTCCATATCGCTTCAATCGAACAAACGAGTTTGTTTGTCGATTCGATTCCTCCTGTTGCCAAACGCTTGATGGATGCGTTTTGGCCAGGCGCTTTGACGATCATCTTGCCTTCAAACGGCCGAGCCTCTTCGCTCGTGACCGCGGGCCTCGATTCCATCGGGCTCCGGATGCCGAATCATCCGGCAGCACTCGAATTAATTCGTAAGTCGGGATTAGGACTTGCGGCTCCGAGTGCGAATCGTTCGGGACGTCCTTCACCGACGACCGCTCAACACGTCGCGGATGACTTGAACGGACGAATCGCAGGAATCGTGGATGGAGGTCCTACCGGAATCGGAGTCGAGTCAACCGTTGTGGATTGTACGGGTGACACGGTAACGATTTTACGACCAGGTGGTGTGACGCGAGAAGAAATGGAAGCCGTCATTGGCCCAGTCGCCTTAGATGCCAATTTGAGCAACGATGAAGCCGCGCCACGATCGCCGGGAATGAAATATACGCACTATGCCCCGACAGCACCTGTTTTTTTAGTCGATGGGACACGTGAAGATTTGGAGCGTGTCATCGAGGAGCGGAAGCAAGCGGGGTTACGAATCGGTGCCCTCGTCTTCGACGAGAACCCGACACCGGCTGAGGTCACGTATTCACTCGGGACCTCGATGGAAGTGGCGGCGCAACGCTTATACGATGCGCTTCGTCGATTTGATGAAACAGACGTGGATGAGATTTATGTGAACACGATTGAACCGGTCGGAGTCGCATTAGCCGTCTATAACCGTTTATACAAAGCGGCGGGCGGAAAGGTTGTGCACCCGACGAAAGATGCCTAAAGACATAGAGGAGGACACGCGATGTCAATGAAACGCGTATTATTCATATGTAGTGGCAACACGTGCCGAAGCCCGATGGCGATGGCCTTGCTCCGTTCGAAGATGACCGGGGACGAGTTTGATATTCGCTCAGCTGGTCTACGGACGATGCAAGGATTCGATGCTTCAGAAAATGCACTGCAAGTTCTCAGAGAACGTGGGATTGAGCTCGATCATGTCACCCAGACGTTCGATGAAGTGTTAGGGAATTGGGCGGATATTATCTTGACGATGACACGCGCACACCGTGAACAAATTCGGGATACATACCCGGATTTGTCTGAGCGGACGTACACGCTCTATGAATTCGTGACGGGGCTCGAGCGAGACATCAACGACCCGTTTGGCGGTTCGATGAATGTGTATCGCCAAGTGCGAAACGAACTCGAACCACTCGTGAATCGACTTGTGTTAAAATTAACGAATGACGGGTCAAAGGTGACGAAACCACCGAGACGCCTACCAAAGAAGACGGGGGAATGAACGAATGAAAATTGCAATTGGCGCCGATCATGGCGGCTTCAACTTGAAAAAAGAAATCGTAGCCTTGCTTGAGGAACTCGGACATGAGTATAAAGATTTCGGGACGCACTCGGCGGACTCGATCGATTACCCAGACGTGGCCATCCCGGTCGCGGAAGCGGTAGCAGCAGGAGAGTTCGATCGTGGAATTTTGATTTGTGGTACGGGAATCGGAATCGGGATTGCGGCGAACAAAGTCAAAGGGATTCGTGCGGCACTCGTCCATGACTCATTCAGCGCGAAAGCGACACGTCAGCATAACGACTCGAACATCATGACGTTGGGCGAGCGTGTCATCGGACCTGGTCTTGCACTCGACTTGGTGACGACGTGGCTCGATACGGACTTTGAAGGCGGACGCCATTCAAACCGTGTCGACAAGATGAGTGCTTACGAATCGAAGTGAGTCAAATGAAGACGGAACTTCTCGGATTTTTGACGGAGCTTCACGAACGGTTCCCGTTGAATGATGAGCGCATTCTCGTCATCGGATGCTCGACGAGTGAAGTGCTCGGAAAAACGATTGGGAAGGCAGGTTCCATTGATGTCGCAAGCGAATTGATGGAAGCATTCCTTGAATTTAGAGAGAAGACAGGTGTCCATTTGGCGTTTCAAGGGTGTGAGCATATCAATCGTGCCCTCACTGTTGAGCGCGGGACACTCAAACAGTTCGGTCTCACAGAAGTGACGGTCGTCCCGGTCCGTTCCGCGGGCGGGGCGATGTCGGAGAAGGCGTATGCGAACTTCGAGGAGCCATGTGTCGTCGAATCGATTCAAGCAGATGCCGGGATTGATATCGGCTCGACATTAATTGGGATGCATTTGAAGCCGGTCGCCATTCCGGTCCGGTTGTCATCGAAGCATCTCGGCGAGGCGTACGTCACGTTTGCGGTCACGAGACCGAAACTGATTGGTGGGCCAAGGGCTCAGTATCCAAATAAATGAAGAAAGCATCGCATTTAGGTTTTTCGACCGAATGCGATGCTTTTTTGTTCAAATTATAAATCTTCGCCGAATAGATAGGAGATGACCATCGGGAAACGCTCGCGCCAGGCGAGCTCATTGTGAACTCCTTCTTCAATCACTTCGAAGCGGATGTGCTCGACCTTGTCTTTTAACAAGTTGTACACGCGTTCGCTCGACTCACGATACATTTCATTTGTTGGCCCATTTTCAATCGGTTCCTCGACCTCTTTCGCGCCGACGTCCAAGTAAAGACGTTCCACTCCCTTCAAATCGCTCGCCTCAATCAATTGTTCCAGCTCGGTTTGGTTGAACCAAAATGCAGAGGATAGGGAAGCGACGCGTTTGAAGATGTCTGGATACACACAGGCTGCGTACACCGAGATGAGTCCACCCATCGAACTCCCCATCATCGCTGTCGCTTCCGGGATCGTCCGATAGTCGGCATCGATTTGAGGTTTCAATTCCTGCGCGATGTATTCGATATAGGCGGAACCTTGCCCGCCGAGCACGATGTCACGACCGAGCAAGCTCTCCCCGATATAAGGGTTTTCCCATGGTCCATACTCATCGAGGCGTTGTTCGCCTGGTGCACTATCGAGGGCGACGACAATCAAGTCGCGCTTCGAGGCATCTAAGTATTCACCGACGCGCCAGCTCATATTGTAGCTCGCATCCTCGTCATCAAAGCAGTTCTGTCCATCGTGCATGTAGAGGACCGGATATCGTTTTTCGGATGTCTCATAGTCGGCAGGTGTGTAAATTCGGATCGTTCGTGTCCGTTCGAACGGTGTAATCGTCAGTTCTTTTGTCTCAATCATAAGTGGCCTCCTCACAGTTACATTCCTATTAATGATACCCAACTTTTCATCAGATTATTGCGATACCCAAAAAAACAAGCGTGTGGTACGATGGGGGTGTTGATTTTTAGACATTTAGAGGGGGTCTTCACATGGTAAACACGACGAAGTTGAAAGTGCAGGATGCGGAATTGTTTGAGGCAATGCAACACGAGCTCGGTCGTCAGCGCGACAACATCGAACTCATCGCTTCAGAAAACTTTGTTTCAGAAGCGGTCATGGAAGCGCAAGGAGGCGTATTGACGAACAAATATGCCGAAGGATATCCGGGACGCCGTTACTATGGTGGCTGTGAGTTTGTCGACGTCGCTGAGAACTTGGCGCGTGACCGTGCGAAAGAATTGTTCGGTGCAGAACATGCGAACGTACAACCACACTCGGGTGCACAAGCGAACATGGCGGTCTACTTCACGGTGCTTGAAGCAGGAGATACGGTTCTCGGAATGAACCTGTCTCATGGTGGTCACTTGACGCACGGGAGTCCGGTCAACTTCTCAGGTGTGCAATATAACTTCGTCGAATACGGTGTAGACAAAGAGACAGAACACATCGATTATGACGTCGTCGCTGCACTTGCGAAAGAACATAAGCCGAAATTGATTGTCGCGGGAGCATCAGCATACCCACGTACGATCGACTTCGCGAAATTCCGTGAGATCGCGGACAGTGTCGATGCTTACCTTATGGTCGATATGGCGCACATCGCTGGACTCGTGGCAGCGGGGCTTCACCCGAACCCGGTCGAGCATGCGCACTTCGTCACGACGACGACGCATAAGACGCTTCGTGGACCACGTGGCGGAATGATTCTTTGTAAAGAAGAGTTCGCCAAAGCGATCGACAAGTCGATTTTCCCAGGGATTCAAGGTGGACCACTCATGCACGTCATCGCAGCGAAAGCGGTCGCGTTCGGTGAGGCACTCCAACCGGAATTCAAAGATTACCAACGTCAAGTCATTGCGAATGCGCAAGCACTTGCGGCAGGTCTTGAAGAAGAGGGACTCCGAATCGTATCGGGCGGAACGGACAATCACCTCTTGCTCGTCGATCTTCGAGGAATCGACATCACAGGTAAAGCGGCTGAGCATGCACTAGATGCAGCGGGAATCACGGTCAATAAAAACACGATCCCATTCGACCCGGCATCACCGTTTGTCACAAGTGGAATCCGTCTCGGAACGGCTGCGATGACGACTCGTGGTTTCAAAGAAACGGATATGAAAGAAGTGGCACGTCTCATCGGGCGTGTGCTCAAACAACATGAAGACGAGGCGGTAATCGCGGAAGCACTTCAAGACGTGCAATCGTTAACAGCGAAGTTCCCGCTTTACCCTGAACGAGGCTGAGTCAATGGATATTCGGACACTAGCAGAACGAGAGCTATCCGAACTTCCATTGTTCGATATGACTGAATGGTTGGCTCGTAAAGGGGAATACGATCCGTCTTTCCGTCTTGTCGCCAGTGAGTTTGGTGTCATCACGACGCTCCTCGACCATGGCTATTATGAAGAAGCGAGTGAACGAATCGTGCCGCTCCTCGGGATGAAAGTGCCTGCTGCTTTCCATCGACTAGGTCTTGCGCTAGAAGTAAAGGCGAACGGAAAAAAAGCGGCCAAGCGCCGCTTTCGTTCGTTCTCGTCGGCTGTCATCCAACATTCGGATTTAGCCGAATGGCGACAGGCGTTCAAGTTCGATAAGAAATGGCTCGGACTCCCGCTTGTCGTTGGTCTTGCAGCTGTGGCGCTCGTATTTTGGCCAGATTCGGAACCGCCGGTCGTCACGCCGGACGAACCGGACGAAGTCGTTGTCGAGACGGTGACAGAAGAAGAAGCGCTCGCGGAACGTCTTGAAGAACTTGAGGCAGAGGTCGCTCGACTCGAAAAAGAGAATGAGAAGCTTCAAGATTCGGACGAACAGAAGCCAGAGGAATCGACTGAAGAAGCACCGGACACCTCAACGGATGTCGTACCGCTGACCGAGGTGGAAGCACTCGTCCAAGACAAACAGTATGAAAAAGCCGACCGCCTATTAGGTGGGAAAGCGAAAGTCGGACAAGAACAAGCAGTCGGATTTTATCGACTTCTTGTCGACAATAAATTGGGACAAGCGGAGATTGCGGACTATGCGGCTTATCTCGAGTCGTATCCAGAATCCGGTTACAAGGCAGATGTCCTTTGGATGAAAGGGATTGCCGAGAAAAAAGCGAATGACCCAGCGTACCGTGAAACGTTGACGACCGTTTCTGAGATGGAAGGGACGTATTGGGCACCGATTGCGAAGTCCGTGCTCGAAGAATAAGGTGCTACATGAGTAGCGCCTTTTCTCATGAAATTCTAATGAAGTACACCACGATTTCTCGTTTTCCTGTCGTATGATTTGAGATAGGAGGGATGCGTGTATGAAACGTGTAATGAAAACCATTGGAACAACTTTATTGGCGATCGGACTTATGGGAATCGGACTTGCCGGATTTTTGTTCTTCACTTCACCTGGACAATCCAGCCTGTCGCAACTATCGCTAGCGGCGCTGGAAGTCGAACAGCAGATGGAACAAGTCGATACGAAGTGGGATGAATGGGAAGATGATTTAGAAAGACGAATCGAGCAAGCCATTCCAGAAGGCGTTCGTCTGTTTTTTGCGGATTGAATTCGGGAAATGAATAACAATACGTCGAGCGAACCGCTCGGCGTTTTTTCAAAGGAGTGAGCAGGATGCAGACGATTCTCGTCGTAGAAGATGATTCGAAGATTGCGCGATTACTGGAATTGGAATTGAAGCACGCCGGGTATGCGGTCATGGTGGCGACAGACGGTCGTACCGGTTTGGAACGAGCGCTCGCTGACGATGTCGACCTCGTGTTGCTTGACGTGATGTTGCCTCAAATGAGTGGACTCGAGGTCGTCCGTCGTCTGAAAGAAGAGCGACCTTTGTTACCCGTTCTGATGGTGACGGCCCGTGGCGATCGATACGACAAAGTGAGTGGACTCGATCTTGGCGCAGACGATTACATCACAAAACCATTTGAAATAGAAGAAGTGCTCGCACGGATTCGGGCATTTTTACGAATGCGCCAGCTTGTTCGTCAAGACCATTCCGAACAGGTGTTGACATATGAGACATTGACTGTCGACGTGAATCGTCATGAAGTATATTGTGACGGAAAGAAAGTAGAGTTGACTCGACGTGAGTTTGACTTGTTGGTTTTCTTTTTAGAGAATCCGGAGCGAGTTTTGACGCGCGACCAACTCGTCGAACACGTATGGGGATTCGACTATTATGGGGATACGAACGTCGTGGACGTGTATGTCCGATACGTCAGGAAAAAATTGACCGGCTCTTGGATTCAAACGGTTCGCGGTGTCGGCTATATGTTGAAGCGTGGTGAGTGACCGATGCTACGAACAAAAATTGCGTGGGCGATGACAGGGTTCATGTTGTTGCTTCTTCTCGTCTCCTTTGGCGTAACCTGGTTCGTCGCCAGACAGGAAATTGTCGATTCGCGTTTTGACGTGTTACTGCAGGCGTTGAATCTATTAGAAGAAGATGTCCGGAATAGCGATGCGGTATTGTCACTACATGAGGACAGTGTCGTGCTAGAACGTCAAGAAAATGGCGAATGGGGAATCATCGGAGGAGAAGTGCCGGACGGAACGACGTTTCCCATCAATTACGGGGAACCGGCCCTCATCGATGATTGGTTTGTGGTCGCGACGACGGATGGACTGGCGTTCGGCTTTCAGGATCGAGATGTGAGCAATACGATTCAAGCGCTCGCAACCATTTTTCTCGTCATGTTCTTCCTTGCCGTTCTCTTGACCTTCCTCGGGACGTGGTGGATTTTACGTCAAGGTCTGTCACCGTTACGCCAATTGACAGAGACGATGGAGCGGATCACGGAGTCCGGTAAGTTAGAGACGATCGAAGTGGCTGACCGAAAGGATGAAGTGACGACCCTTTCGAACGGATTTAATCATATGATTGAGCGAGTCGAAGGGACGATGGAACAACAACGCCGTTTCGTCGCCGATGTTTCACATGAACTCAAGACACCGTTGACCGTCATCGAGGGCTATGCGAAGTTATTGCAACGGTGGGGACAAGAAGATGAGCGTGTACGTGCCGAAGCGATTGATCACATTTTAACGGAGTCGCGCCAAATGCGACATGATTTGATTGAACCGATGCTCGAATTGAATCGGTTCGCTGCACTCGAACAGGTAGAGCGAGAAGAAATCGATTTAGCTGAACTTGGGGAATCCATAGGAGAACGTTTTGTACGGTCGCACGGCGTCCAGTTACCTATTGAAGCTACAGGAAGCTGGTTCGGTCATCGTGAGTCGTTACAGCGGATTCTTGTCATCCTATTAGACAATAGTTTGAAATATGCGGAAGAGACGAGTCTTCATTTGAAGAGTGATCGGATTGAGGTACGCGATCGAGGACCCGTTCTAACGGATGATGTGAGGAATCGGCTGTTCGACCGATTTTATCGATTGGATGAAGCGCGCGATCGAAGTGGGAGCGGTCTCGGTCTCGCGATTGCGAAAGAAGTGGCGGATTTGAACGAGTGGACGATTGGAAGTAGATCGAATCATCCGGATGGCAGTATATTTTTCCTGACTCGATGATGAATATTTCGCATTTTCTCATCAACTTCTAATGAAGCCTTAAATCTGCTCTCACGGAAGAGGCTTATGATGAAAATAAGAAGAACACATCATGAGGAGGAAATAAACATGAAACGCATCGGTTGGATTATCGGCGCATTATTAGCCGTCATGGCAATTGTTGGAATTGGATTTTACGTAAACGGGAACCAGACGGATACGGTCATCGTGCCACAAGCAATCAATCAAGCGAGTGACGATCGATCAACGGACAACCCAGATGACTCTGCTACATCGGATGGCTCAAGTAGCGCATCAGATGATTCGTCAGCAGCGCGAGTGGGAGATGGGGACGACTACGAACTATACGGGACGCTCGTGAAGTTATCGAAAGAAGATGTCACCATCAGCTTCAATGGAAAAGAGTCGACATACCCTTTAGCGGCGACACATGAAATCGATGACGATACACCGCAAGTGGGTGACCGGGTAAAACTCGAATTGAACCGAGATGATGAAGTGAAGGAAGTGGACCGTGAGAGTGGTGAGGATGATATGTATGTTTACGGCACGCTCGTCAAACTCACAAATCAAGAAGTCACGATTAAAATCGATGGGGAAGACAACGTCTATCCTCTTGCCTCACGTTCTGAAATCGATGATGACACCCCGCGTGTCGGCGACCTTGTCAAACTTGAACTGAATCAAAAAGGGGAGGTTGTTGAAGTCGACCGTGAATCGGAGGACGACCAGAACGAACGAGATGATTCTTCGCAGGACGACTCATCTCAAGATGACTCACCTGAAGATGAGCGAGAAAACGACTGATGGTGTGACGAAAAGGACTAATCTTTTGATGGATTAGTTCTTTTTTTGTGGCTAGACGTTGAGGCATAAAATGGATTGGACCGCTTTTATCAAATCATCAGAAACGTAATAATTCTGAAATCATCACAAAAATAGGTTATATGTTATGATGTACAAGAAAAATTTAGGTGGTTTCCACCTAATTGGGAATGAGGAGGGACATCAATGCGTACGTATTGGGGAATCTTACTCAGTTGTATCTTGTTGAGTGGATGTGGTGCCGAGACGTTGAACGCGATTGAATTACGTCCTTTGTCTTCCTATCGAGTCGAGCAAGATCCTGAGATACCATTAACGAAACAAACACAAGAGAAGCTACTTACATACTGTGAGCGTCGTCCGACAGATGTCTTGCCCGAGCGACGAGCCAAGGTGGCGGAAGTGACGTTTCATCATCCGCTCTATGAAGTACTCGGTTCCAAAACAGTGAAATATTTTGCAGCGGGGGATGAACGATATGTCACCTGTGCGAACAGCAATGAGTTGATGGAGCGAACATTTGCCGTAGAGCCCATTCAAGCGTTTGAAGCGCTCGAGCCAGAGCGTTTTCAAGAGTCGAAAGTGGTCTCGACGATTGAGTTTGAGCGTATCGACGACCTTAAATCGGTTACCAGTACGTTCAACTTGAACGAGACGCATGAAGAAGTGATATCCGATTCAGCTTTTCGTTACAAGACGCCGGATACGGGGGCAATCTATGTGACGTTCGAGACGATTCGAAACGGGCGTACACTTGACCCAATCATTGAACCAAAACTATACCCGTTTCAAAGCGGAGAAAATGAAGGGTATGTCTTCTTGACGAGGCGGGCGGATGATCGTCTCACCCTTCAAATCGGTGAGGCGCCCTCGCTCAGACAACTCGTGCTTCCGAGTATGTATGAGGCTCCTTACATGAAAGTCGACCCGAAAGAAGAAGAGCTCTCACTAAAAGGAGATCACCGAGAACTCATGAAACGCATCATCTTATCGGATCAACCGATTGAAGAAGATGTGACTGAAGAGACGTCGTTGTCGTTATCGAAAACATATGGAACGGTCCTCGAAATCTGGGGACATGTCCGCCGTCCTGTGACAAACAAGATGTCCACGCGCCCGGCCGAAGGAGAGACGCGCCTAGCCGTTTTTGAATCGGATCAAGATACAATCTGGTTAGACGGACCGAAAACGCAAGAATTGTTTGACGCTTTGTCTCATATTCAGCCGCATGAAAAACCGTCTGTAGCTTTCAAAATCGGAGACTTGCATCTGTATGAAGAATTGACCGAGCAATCCTTTGATGTATGGAAGACGGAAACAGAACTCTATTTAGTCGATCCACACACATCACAATCGTATGAACTTCCAGCCAATGACTATTTCCAGATCAATCAGCCATAAGTGGCGTCTGACCTTTGATAAATTAGAAGTTGGCTCTACCCATCTCAACAGACTTAGGGTACAATGCTCGAGAGAGAATGAGAGAGGAGTGAAGCAAGATGGGAAAAGTACATGTTTATGACCATCCTTTGATTCAGCACAAAATGACGATTATGCGTAAAGTAGAGACGGGGACGAAACAGTTCCGTGAACTCGTCGACGAAGTTTCTTCACTTATGGCATACGAAATCACGCGCAGCCTACCCCTAACAGACGTAGAAATCGAGACACCGGTCTCTGTTTCCACGCAAAAGATGATTGCCGGTAAGAAATTGGGAATTGTCCCTATTTTACGTGCAGGACTTGGTATGGTGGATGGGTTCCTCAAAATGATGCCGAACGTAAAAGTCGGTCATATCGGTCTTTACCGTGATCCGGAAACGCTTGAGCCACACGAATACTACTTGAAACTTCCGACAGACGTCACAGAACGCGACTTTATCGTCGTTGACCCGATGCTCGCGACTGGTGGTTCTGCTGTTGATGCGATCGCATCACTCAAGAAACACGGAGCGAAGTCAATCAAGTTGGCATGCCTCTGCGCAGCACCAGAAGGCGTAGAACGTGTACAAGCAGAACATCCGGATGTAGAGATTTATCTTGCTGCACTCGATGAAAAATTAAATGACCACGGTTATATCGTTCCTGGACTTGGGGATGCGGGTGACCGTTTGTTTGGTACGAAGTAATGACTTAAAAGCGAGAATCGCCAGTGCGATTTTCGCTTTTTTTTGACGATTGACACGAAAAATATTTATCATTTACAGATGTCACAAAATAGACACAAAACTAGAGCGAGAAGAATGGCGAACGAGAATGGAATATATCTATTCTTTCCTATTTAAATAGAATTCCGCTATTTCGGATATGTAACCAGTGGTGAGGAAGCGATTTTGAACCGGATGAGATTCCTCACAAAAAAATGGGCGAAATCGCTCGACATGGTAAAAACATCCTCGGTATACTGATACAGGACGTTGAAAACGATTTCAAAATGAAGTCAACCGACGTTTCGTAACTCTTTGTGAACGTAAGCGTTTACCGATTGAATTTTCCAAAACGTGGGGGTATAACTGAACTATTCTTCATCTGATTCCTTTTGTGAAATGTTATAAAGTCAACATTTTTATTTCAACGTTTCTTCACACTTTCTTTAAAAAGTGCCTCGATCGTTTAGTTTATGAAGTGCGTAAAACTATTGATACGACTTGATTTAAAGCGCTTTTATAATTGTGAAATTCATTGACTTCTTATGCCATTTCTATTACTCTGAACTTGTGTGACTTTTGATGGTCACGCGAGTGTGAATTCGTGAAAGATAAGGGAGTACGTGAGACTCGAAAGGGGGATTTGGATGGCGAAAAAAGACAATCGTTATCTATCCTATGCCTCACTCGCTTCACAAATCTCGACAGCACTTGCTGGACCGATCGTCATCGGTTATCTCGTCGGACAGTACGGCGAAAGACGTGAATTTTGGGGCACGTTTGGTTGGAATGTGTCGATTATCCTTGGACTCGTGTTCGGGGTTACGGCGCTAGTTCTCACCCTTCGGAGTTTATTGACAGGAGAGGACGAATGAATACGATTCAAGCAGACAGAAAAGCACAAAAAGAGTTGATGAAGCGTTATACGAAATGGTTTACCGTCTGGTTTGCAATTTTGTTAGTTGGCGCCTTCATCGTCCCGATGTACAAAGCCGTTTTTCTCGGATTGTTCATCGGTGGGGTCGGAAGTCTCATCATTCTACATATGCAGAATCGAAGTGTCATACGCATGTATGACGTCATCGAGCATGGACGACGACCAAAGTCGCACGGGACCGTTTCAAGAATGGCGGTCGGTGCGTTAGCAGTGATAGTCGGTCTTCTCTACGAGGATCGAGTGTCCGTCATCGCGGTGGTAACTGGTCTAATCGCCGGCCACATCATACAATTTGGCGAGTTTACACTTGCCCAGCTCAGCAGGAAAAGAGGTGAATATTAATGGGTCATGAGTTTCCCACATATTCTCTGCACTTTGGGGACTATACGTTATACGGGAGCTGGACGAACGTCATTACAGTGCTAGTTGCAGCGTTACTCGTCTTCGTATTCGCCATTTGGGGGACAAGACGTTTGGCAATGAAGCCGACTGGCAAACAAAACTTCATGGAATTCTTCGCGGAGTTCGTACGTGGAATCATCGCAAGTGCGATGGACTGGAAGACAGGAGGACGCTTTATTGGATTTGGGATGACGTTGATTTTGTTCATTCTCTTCTCAAACTTGATGGGTCTACCGTTTAACGTCATTTCCGGACACTATTTGTGGTTCAACTCACCGACGGCCGATCCTTACGTAACCTTGGCGTTGTCGACACTCGTCGTTGCAATGTCGCACTATTACGGGGTGAAGCTACACGGGTTCAAGCACTATTCAGCGGAATTCGTAAAACCAGTCTGGTTCTTGCTTCCGATCAAATTGATCGAGGAGTTTGCGAACACGTTGACGCTCGGTTTGCGTCTATACGGTAACATCTTTGCCGGTGAAATCATGATTACCATCATCTTGGGACTCGCGATTACAGCCGAAGGCGCACTCAACCCGCTCGGTGCAATCTTTGCGGTCTTCCCAATGATTCTATGGCAAGGTTTCTCAATCTTTATCGGGGTTATCCAATCCTACATTTTCCTGACGCTTGCAATGGTGTACATCGGGCACAAAGCTTCGGCCGAACATTGATTCGGACATCTCGCCAAAGCGTTACAAACAAATTATTTACTTAACTTTTAGGAGGAATATACACAATGGAACAACTTAATCTTCTCGCAACAGCACTTGTTATCGGACTTGGAGCACTCGCAGCTGGTATCGGTAACGGTTTGATCGTATACGGAACAGTACAAGGACAAGCACGTCAACCAGAACTCAAAAACGAACTTCGTCAAACAATGTTCATCGGTATCGGTTTGGTTGAGGCCCTCCCGATCATCGGTGTGGCTGTCGGTTTCCTTCTCCTCAACTCTTGATTCCGAGTTAACGAGAATAGCATGAGAGGGAGCACGTCTCCCTCACTTATTTAGTCAAGAGGAGGGTATGCATGGATACGATGATGATTGCAGCTGGTGCTGGCGGCGAAGGCCTCCGCATTCTGGATATGATCTTTACAATTTTCACATTCCTCGTACTCTTGGCCCTGTTGAAGAAATTTGCTTGGGGACCACTCCTTGGAATGATGAGACAGCGTGAAGAGTATGTAGCGAACGAAATTGAACTCGCTGAAAAGAGCCGCAAAGATGCGGAACATTATGTCGTTGAACAACGTGACGCACTCAGTGCAGCACGTACTGAGTCAAAAGAAATGCTCGACGCAAGCCGTCGACAAGCAGAAGCAGAACAAGCACGCTTGGTGGAGCAGGCGCGTTTGGAAGCCGAACAAATTAAAATCGAGGCAGAGAAAGCGATTGAGCGTGAGCGTGAGCTTGCGAAACAATCTCTTCAAACGGAAGTCGTCACACAGGCGCTTTCGGCAGCACGCCACGTCCTTCAATCAGACCTTAAAGGCGATGAAGCGAAACAACGTGCCCTCGTCACAGACTTCCTGTCTAAAGCGAAAGGTGCGAACTGATGAACGCATCACTAGCAAAACGCTATGCCAAAGCGCTCTTCGACTTAGCGCGGGAACAAGGCACGCTCGACCAAGTCGAAGCGGAAGTGCGTCTGCTCGATGAAGTGCTCCACGCGACTCCTGAGCTCATGGATCTCTTAACGAATCCGGCAGTCAGTGACAGCGAGCTTGCACAGCTTTTAAAAGACAGCTTTGGTGATATGACGGCGATTGTCGTGAACACACTTCTCGTCATGGTCGAAAACGACCGTGCGGCAGAGGTTCGCGCATTGCCACGTTACGTCCGCGAATTGATCAACGACTACCGTGGGATTGCAGAGGGTATTGTCACAAGCGCCTACCCGTTGTCGGCAACAGACTTGAAAGACGTCGAACTCGTCTTCGGACAGAAGCTCGGGAAGACGCTCCAATTGAAGAACGTCGTCGATGAAGAAGTCATCGGTGGACTCCGTGTCCAAGTCGGATACACGACGTACGATGATACGATCGAAACGAAACTTACACGCCTTGAGCGTGAATTGTTGAATGCGTAAGAAATAGGGGTGAATTCAATGACAATCAAAGCTGAAGAAATCAGCGCCCTGCTAAAAGAACGAATCGCTTCGTACGGTTCTGAAATCGAAGTCAGCGAGACAGGTACAGTCATTCAAGTAGGTGACGGTATCGCTCGTGCACACGGACTCGATAACGTTATGGCGGGGGAACTCGTAGAGTTCTCTAACGGCGTAATGGGCTTGGCGCAAAACTTAGAAGAAGGTAACGTCGGGATTATCATCCTTGGCGATTACAAAGGTATTAAAGAAGGCGACTCTGTCAAACGTACAGGTCGCATCATGGAAGTTCCAGTTGGTGAGGCACTCCTCGGACGTGTCGTCAACCCACTCGGACAACCAATCGATGGTCTTGGACCAATCGTAACTGACACGTATAACCCGATTGAGCGTAAAGCTTACGGCGTTATGGCACGTAAATCGGTTCACGAACCACTTCAAACAGGAATTAAGGCGATTGACGCCCTCGTTCCAATCGGTCGTGGTCAGCGTGAGCTCATCATCGGTGACCGTCAGACAGGTAAAACATCTGTTGCCATCGATACGATTATCAACCAAAAAGAAGAGAACATGATTTGTATCTACGTTGCTATCGGTCAGAAAGAATCGACTGTACGTGGCGTAGTAGAGACGCTTCGTCAAAACGGAGCGCTCGACTATACAATCGTCGTTTCGGCATCGGCATCACAGCCGGCACCACTTCTTTACCTCGCACCATTCGCAGGGGTATCGATGGGTGAGTACTTCATGGATCGCGGACAACACGTCCTCGTCGTTTATGATGACCTTTCGAAACAAGCGGCAGCTTACCGTGAGCTCTCGCTCCTTCTCCGTCGTCCTCCAGGCCGCGAAGCCTACCCAGGGGATGTCTTCTACCTCCACTCACGCCTTCTTGAGCGTGCAGCGAAGTTGAACGACGAACTCGGCGGTGGTTCATTGACAGCACTTCCGTTCATCGAGACACAAGCATCGGATATCTCAGCATATATCCCGACAAACGTTATCTCGATCACAGACGGTCAGATCTTCCTTCAGTCGGACCTCTTCTTCTCTGGGGTACGCCCAGCGATCAACGCAGGTCTCTCGGTATCGCGTGTTGGTGGTTCGGCACAGGTGAAAGCGATGAAGAAAGTTGCTGGTACACTTCGTCTTGACCTCGCGTCTTACCGTGAGCTCGAAGCGTTCGCTCAGTTCGGATCAGATCTCGACAAAGCGACACAATCGAAGTTGAACCGTGGTCAGCGTACGGTTGAAGTCTTGAAACAAGACTTGAACGCACCGCTTTCTGTAGACAAGCAAGTTATCATCATCTACGCACTCACGAAAGGTCATCTCGATGACATCCCAGTCACAGACATCCGTCGTTTCGAAACAGAAATGAACGCATGGCTCGACCAAAACCGTAAAGACCTCTGCCGTGAAATCCGTCAGACAGGAAACCTTCCTTCAGACGAGGCAATGGTCGACGCAATTACGGAATTCAAAAAGACGTTCTCGCCATCGGTTTAATCCGGTGACGAGCGTCTATTAAGGTGGTGAATCGAAATGGCATCATTACGTGAGATCCAGATGCGGATCACCTCGACCCAAAGCACGAAGCAAATCACGAAAGCGATGAACATGGTGTCGGCATCGAAGTTGAACCGGGCCCAAGGGAACAACGCCAACTTCAAGCCGTACATGGACAAGTTGCAAGAAGTCATCTCGTCGATCGCCGGTGGTACATCAGGCGCGACACACCCGATGCTTCAAGTACGTCCCGTCAAACGGACTGGTTATATCGTCATCACGTCAGACCGCGGACTCGCAGGTGGATACAACGCCAGCGTCTTGCGTGACGTGTACCGTGAACTCAAAGACAAGCACACATCAACAGATGAGTATCGTCTTTACGTAATCGGGAAAGTCGGTGTCCAGTTCTTCAAGTCACGCAACATTCCGGTGTATAGCGCGATGACAGGGCTAAACGACCAACCAACTTTTGTTGAAGTCGCAGAAATCGTCAAACAGACGGTAGGTGCCTTCAGCGAGGGCGAGATTGATGAATTGAAGCTTTGCTACAACTCGTTCATCTCGGTCATCAGCCAAGAAGTGAAGATTCAACAATTGCTCCCGCTCGGGGATATCGAACAGTCCGCATCCAATGTGATGTATGAATACGAACCAGAAGAAGAAACGATCTTAGCGGCGCTCCTCCCACGTTATGCGGAAGGACTCATCTACGGCGCATTGCTCGATGCGAAAGTGTCAGAGCACGCAGCCCGGATGACGGCGATGTCGAGTGCGACAGACAATGCGGATGAACTCATTCGCGGACTCAAACTCAAATTCAACCGCGCGCGTCAAGCAGCGATCACACAAGAAATCACAGAGATTGTCGGAGGTGCGTCGGCGCTTGAGTAAGCGCACGCCCTCTAGATTGTAGGAGGCTAACACGATGAACGAATACGGCATGAAAGGCCGCGTAGTCGCAGTCATGGGCCCAGTTATCGACGTAAAGTTCGACAACCACTTACCGAACATCTACAACGCTCTCAAAGTCACACACGTGGCAGCGACAGCGGACGATGTTAGTGTCGACTTGACGCTCGAAGTAGCTGTTCACCTTGGTGACGACACGGTCCGTACGATTGCGATGGACTCAACTGACGGCGTTCGCCGCGGTATGGAAGTACTTGACTTAGGATCACCGATTTCGGTACCAGTTGGAGAAGCGACACTTGGACGTGTCTTCAACGTTCTCGGTAACCCGATCGATGATAAAGAAGTGGCAGCTGACGTGCTTCGTGCACCGATTCACCGTCAAGCGCCAACATTTGACGAATTGTCAACGAAAGTTGAAATCCTTGAAACAGGGATTAAAGTCGTCGACCTTCTCGCACCATACATCAAAGGTGGTAAAATCGGCCTCTTCGGTGGTGCCGGTGTAGGGAAAACCGTCCTCATCCAGGAACTCATCAACAACATCGCGCAAGAGCACAGCGGGATTTCTGTATTCGCAGGAGTCGGTGAGCGTACGCGTGAAGGGAATGACTTGTTCCACGAGATGACGGACTCAGGCGTTATCAAGCAAACAGCGATGGTCTTCGGTCAGATGAACGAACCACCTGGTGCACGTCTCCGTGTTGCCTTGACTGGTTTGACAATGGCAGAGTACTTCCGTGACGAGCAAGGACAAGACGTTCTTCTCTTCGTTGATAACATCTTCCGTTTCACACAAGCAGGTTCTGAGGTTTCAGCCCTTCTCGGACGTATGCCATCGGCGGTAGGTTACCAGCCGACACTTGCGACTGAAATGGGTATGCTTCAAGAGCGAATCACATCGACTGCAAAAGGATCGGTAACTTCGATTCAAGCGGTTTATGTACCAGCCGATGACTACACGGACCCGGCTCCGGCAACAACGTTCGCCCACCTTGATGCAACAACAAACCTTGAGCGTCGTCTTTCGGAGATGGGGATTTACCCAGCCGTTGACCCGCTCGCATCGACTTCACGTGCCCTCTCTCCTGAAATCGTAGGGAAAGAGCACTATGAGGTTGCACGTAACGTTCAACAGACGCTTCAGCGTTACAAAGAACTTCAAGACATCATCGCTATCCTCGGGATGGACGAGTTGTCTGAAGACGACAAACTCACGGTTCACCGTGCACGTCGTATTCAGTTCTTCTTATCACAAAACTTCCACGTGGCTGAGCAGTTCACGGGCCAAAAAGGTTCGTACGTGCCAGTCAAAGAGACAGTACGCGGCTTCAAAGAGATCCTCGAAGGTAAACACGACGATCTTCCTGAAGATGCATTCCGTCTCGTCGGTCCAATCGAAGACGTCATCGAAAAAGCGAAGACGTTGGTCTAAGACCTACGCGGAAGGGGGAAACTAGACGATGAATACTGTTCACGTCAACGTCGTCACCCCGGATGGTGCAGCCTTTGAAGGAGACGCACGAATGGTCATCGCCAAATCGGTCACTGGTGAGCTTGGTATTTTACCGAAGCACATCCCGATGGTGACGCCACTCGACGTCTCAGTCCTCAAGCTGCGCCACGAAGATGGTGGACGCACGCTGATCGCAATCAGCGGCGGTTTCATGGAAGTTCGTCCCGACACGGTGACGATCTTAGCTGAAACAGCCGAAATGGCGGATAAGATTGACTATGACCGCGCTTCTGCGGCGAAAGTTCGTGCCGAGCGTCGTCTTCAAGACACGAAACTCTCGGAACTCGAATTCCGTCGTGCAGAACTTGCGCTCAAAAAAGCGATCAACCGCTTAAGCATTCGCGATATGAAAGAATAAGAATGACTCTCACACGAAAGTGTGGGAGTTTTTTTGTTGCTTTCGGAAAATATGAGTCTTTTGTCGTGCTTCTAAATGCCGGGACTAGTAAAAAATATATGGGAGAAGACCGATAATAAAGGTGGGAACTACCGTAAAGGAGATTAGGGAATGAAAGTTTACGTTGCGCGACAACCAATTTTTGACCAACAATTACGCGTTTGCGGCTACGAATTGTTATATCGCCGCAGCGAAAATAATATTTTTGAGAATGTAGATGATTCGTTAGCAACGGCTGACGTCATTCATAACGCTTACCTTGTGTTCAATTTTCGGGAATTGACAGAAGGGACGCGTGCGTTCATCAACTTCCCTCAGACGTTGATTGAAGGGGAAGTGCCTTCGTTGCTACCACGTCAATCGCTCGTCGTCGAAGTGCTCGAACATGTCGAACCGACGGAAAAGGTATTACAGTCTCTCCGCTCGTTGAGACGTCAAGGTTATACAATTGCATTGGATGATTTCGTATTTGAAGAGAAGTATCGCCCATTGATTGGACTCGCCGACATCATCAAAATCGACTATCAAGCGACCCCGGTAGACCAGCAGCAAAAATTGATTGATGCGCTCGGACACCGAATCGAATTTTTGGCGGAAAAAATCGAGACACCCGCAGAGTACGAGATTGCGAAACGACTCGGATATAAGATGTTCCAAGGATACTTCTTTAGTCGTCCCATCGTGGAGCACGGGGCCGAAGTCCATCCGTTGCGTCACACGCTCATTGAAATGTTAAAAGAACTCGATCGTCCGGAACCGAGCTTCCGACGGATTTCAGCGCAAATTGAGCGAAGTGTCGACTTATCCTATAAGATGCTCCGTACGGTCAATACGGTGTATCAAAAAGGTCGACATACCATTCAATCCATCGAGCAAGCCGTCGCACGAATCGGACTAGATGAGTTGAAACGATGGTCGTATTTGATGCTCTTACGGGAGATGCAGACCTCTGAATCGAAAGAACTGATCAAACAGAGTGTCATCCGCGGAAAAATGATGGAGTTGATTGCGGAGGATACATTGACAGATGTATTACCGTTTGATGCATTCATTACAGGGATCTTCTCATCACTCGACGTCATTCTCGATGAGGCGATGCAAACGTTGATTGCAGAGCTTCCGGTGGCGCCTCCTGTTAAGGCAGCGTTACTCGGTGAACAGAATGGTTTGCGAAAGTTGTTAGAGGATGTGATTGCCTACGAACAGTTGACGATTCCACTCCATAACACAGATTCGGATTGGTCTCAATATTACGTCGAAGCGATTCGATGGTCTCGTAGCCTTGACGAATCGATTGAATAATGTTTGAAATATGTGAGGGGCGTCAATTACTGTAGTAAGGCCTTACTGCTGATGACGTCCCTTTTGGTGTGCTTGTAGAGAAAGTGAGTTGATCGAATGGTTCAAACCGCTCGAAGCTTAAGACCCTAAGTCTTTTTTTCTCTAACATGTCATGATATGATTGAAAATGGTACGAATTTTAGAAAAGAGGGGAATCGTCGATGGTCAATACCGTATTTTCGCTAGCGATTTATATCATAGCGATCTACGTTGCTTGGTGGGCACTCTTACCCGTCAAATGGGACAAGGTGCTCAATCAAGTGAGGAGTCCGCAAGCTGCTGTCTTGCGCGTCCTCGTAGCGGTTGTCTTCGGTTCGCTGATTGCCCAGTTCTTTTTGGAGTATATTCGACTGGCGCAGGCGCTCGCACCTATACAGTAGTCGCAGAATATTTAACAAACTGTAATCCTGCTGTAACGACTCCTATATGATTATCATGTAGGATAAATTCGTCTGACATGATGTTTTTTTCATTCAATTTGCACTTATTTATTATTCAGATTGATTAATGAATGAAAAATCATCACGTTTTGCAAACCATTCAAATAATCGACATCATCACATCCGGATTCGGATATCGACGCACTATATAAAAAAACAATGAAGTTGGAGGACAAAGAGAGATATGAAGGATTTGATTGTAGTCCGTGGAGGACGTAAACTGTCAGGTACTGTGCGCGTTGAGGGAGCAAAAAACGCCGTACTCAAAACATTGGTTGCCACTCTATTAGCTAGCGAAGGAAAGTCAATCTTACAAAACGTACCACGTCTTGCTGACGTGTACACGATTAACAAAGTACTTCGTCACCTCGGTGCAGAGGTATCGTTCAATGAAGAAAAGAATGAAGTAACTGTCGATGCGTCGGGCGACATCAAAGATGAAGCACCGCTTGAGTACGTGCGGAAGATGCGTGCTTCAATCCTCGTCATGGGACCTCTTCTTGCCCGTCTCGGTCACGCTCGTGTAGCAATGCCGGGCGGATGCTCAATCGGCTCACGTCCGATTGACCTCCACTTAAAAGGATTCGAAGCGATGGGTGCGAAAACGGTCATCGGAAACGGATTCGTAGAAGCTTCTGTAAAAGGCCGTCTCCAAGGCGCTAAAATCTACTTGGACTTCCCATCTGTTGGTGCGACAGAGAACATCATGATGGCAGCTGTGCTTGCAGAGGGTACGACTATCATCGAGAACGTTGCAAAAGAACCTGAGATCGTCGACCTTGCGAACTTCTTAAACGGAATGGGCGCACACGTTCGCGGTGCAGGTACAGAAACAATCCGCATCGAAGGTGTAGAAACACTTCGCGGTGCAGAACACTCGATTATTCCAGACCGCATCGAAGCAGGCACGTTCCTCGTTGCTGGTGCGATCACAGGTAGTGACATCGAAGTCATCGGTGCAGAACGTGAGCACCTTCGTCCATTGATTTCAAAAATGGAAGAGATGGGTGTCCACTTCGAGGATACGGCAGAAGGCATGCGTGTCACGGCACCAGACGAATTGAAGCCGGTTGATGTGAAGACGATGCCACACCCAGGATTCCCGACAGACATGCAGTCACAAATGATGGCACTCGTCTTGAAAGCGGGCGGCACTTCTGTCATCACGGAAACGGTGTTTGAGAATCGCTTCATGCACGTCGAAGAGTTCCGCCGTATGAACGCAGACATTAAGATTGAAGGACGTTCGGCAATCGTCAAAGGTGGCGTACGCCTTCAAGGAGCGGAAGTTGTCGCAACGGACCTTCGTGCCGGAGCAGCACTTATTCTAGCAGGTCTCATCGCGGAAGAAGAAACACGCGTTGGAGATTTATATCATATCGACCGTGGATACGTTGATTTCCACAAGAAACTTCAAGCACTCGGTGCTGACATCGAACGTATTGAAGGAACTGTCGAAGTTGCTGAAGAAATGGTTCAGAACTAAGAAACGAGCACGAATGAGAGGGCGAGGAGAGACTCTTCTCGCTCTTTTCAATGAAGAATCGAACGGAGGAACCTATACATCATGTTTTCAAAAGATATCGGGATTGATTTAGGGACAGCAAACGTTGTCATTCACGTCAAAGGGAAAGGAATCGTCTTAGACGAGCCTTCAGTCGTTGCGATAAAGCGCTCTACAGGAAAAGTACTAGCAGTCGGTTCAGAAGCGTATGAGATGGTTGGTCGTACACCTGGTGATATCGTGGCGATCCGTCCTCTCCGTGACGGAGTCATCGCCGATTTCGCCACAACAGAAGAAATGCTCCGTCACTTCATCGAGAAAATTCAAGTCCGAGGCTTCTTCGGGGGAATTCGCATGCTGATTTGTACACCTGCGAACGTCACGCCGGTTGAAGCAAAAGCCATTCGTGAAGCTGCTGAGAAAGCTGGCGCGAAGGAAGTTTTCCTCGCCGTCGAACCAAAAGCTGCGGCAGTCGGTTCAGGCATGGATATTTGGAAGCCGGTCGGTCACATGATCATCGATATCGGTGGTGGGACGACCGACGTCGCCATTTTATCAATGGGAGACATCGTCTGCGGTGAGACCATCAAGATTGCAGGGGATCGCTTCGATACGGACATCCTTCGTGCCATCAAAGAGAAGCACAAGCTGATCATCGGAGAACGTACGGCTGAACAAATCAAGAAAGAAATCGCGACGGTTTTCCCAGGAGGACGTAACGAATCGATGGATATTCGCGGACGTGACATGGTACGTGGATTGCCACGTACGGTTACTATCACGTCAGAAGAACTTCGTGAAGCGATGGCTGAATCAGCTAATGAAATCGTCGAAGCAGCGAAACGTGTCCTTGAACAGACACCGCCAGAACTTGCGGCGGATATCATCGACCGCGGAATTATCATGACAGGTGGGGGGTCACTCCTTCACGGTCTTGATCAACTTGTCGCAGAACGTGTCATGTTGCCGGTCATGATGGCCGAGGAGCCGACACTCAGTGTCGCGCACGGAACGGGGATCATGCTCGAGAACTTAGATCGATTAAAGTAAACAGATAAGCGACCGCGCGAGCGGTCGCTTGTTTTTGTATATTCAACTCGACACCTCAGAGAGAAGTGCCAACACGTTGTCTTCAGAGTCTTTAAAGAAACTCATCCATGTTTCTGTCGTCCCCATTTTTGCTACACAGTGTGGTTCGTCAATGAAAGTCACCCCTACATTTTTCAACTGTACATAAGCGTCATCGATGGATGCGACACTCAAATAGAGGATTGGACTTGATTTTACAAATACATCATTCTCAGGAGGGGACAACATGAGGCGTACGCCCCCACAGTCGAAGAACGCGAGCAATCCTGCTTGAAAGAGAAAGGGTACCTCAAGCGTGTCTCGATAGAATTGAACGGCACGGTCTAACTCTTTGACAGGGATGTAGATTTGTTTGATTTGTTGAATGAGGCTCATGGGATTCATCCTTTCAATATGTATTTGAAACAGGAAGGGGTAACTCTGATTCAAGTTGACGTTGGAGACGGTTGGTAAGTCCTGTTGGGTGAGACATTAAGCCGATAGAAATATGTAATGGGAATAGGGTATGTAAGTCGCTAGGATAATATGAGCCATCTCGAGGTAACGTATGATTGACAATCCGAGAGACTCCTGAGGAATGGTCAATGTGTAAGACGATTGGAGCAGATATTCCGGTCCCTCGCTCAAGTTGTTGATGGTTAGGATAATATTCTTGTAGAAGCACCCATACATACACTTCCTGTCGAGTCGTACTCGTCCCGAGGATTTGATAGCTGGCATAAACATCCCCACCGAAATTAGGAGACATGACTTGAGTTGTCAAGTAGCGCTCCAACACGTTCTGATTGACGTCGACGGATTGGGTAAGCGTGACAAATGATTCATCCGTCAAGGCAGCATAGAGCAAAGCACTCAATATCCATGTACAAAATGTCGTTATGATCAACTTTTTCAAGTAAACGCCTCCCAATACCGATGTGATGAATCATATATGTCCATCATATCTAAAGAGGATATGAATATATAGGTCATTCGTGGGAAAAATTGTATATAATAGAATCATTAATCAATGAGAGGGGAATCATGATGGCACCGATTCACTAATGAACTGAACAGAATAATCAAATAGAATCGGAGGACATCATGAACAAACCACTTACACTCATTACTGGCGTCAGTCGCAATCAAGGCATCGGTGCTGCGATTGCGCGAAAACTTGCTTCTGAAGGACATGACTTGTACTTGACGCACTGGAGTCCGTTTGACGCTAAAGAAGGAATCGGGGAAGAAATTGGCTTCATCGAACGATTGGTTCAAGAACTGACTGAAGAAGGGACCCGTGTCGAGCATGAGGCATACGATTTGGCTTCAGGAGACGAGGTCGGATTACTTGATCGAATGGAAGCTAAACTCGGTATACCGAGCAGGCTAATCCATAACGCGACCTATGAGCGACCTGTCAACGTTGAGAACTTTACAACCGACGTATTGAGAAAACATTACCTGGTGAATAACGAAGGGACACTCGGACTCACCTTTGCGTTTATTGAGCGCTATAAACAAGCGGGACATCAAGATGGGCGAATCCTGTTCTTCGTATCGGGGGGACCGGATGCGAATAACCTGGCCTACATCGCAACGAAAGGTGCATTGATTGCCATCACACCTGCGTTGGCGAACGGATTAGGAGAATACGGCATTTCGGTGAATGCTCTCGATCCGGGACCGACGGATACGGGTTGGATCAATGACGAACTTCGCGAACACTTGCTACCATTATTTCCTTATAAGCGAATGGGGACACCTGAAGATACGGCTCGCTTCGTCGCTTTCTTGATGGGCCCAGACGGCGCATGGGTGAATGGCCAACATCTTCACGTTGACGGAGGGTTTACTGGGCGCTAATAGAGAACGTTCGATGGATACAATAAAAGAAGGCATCTCACTTTAAGTGTGAGATGTCTTTTTCAATGCCATGTATAGTCTTTATCAACAAATAAACGATTTTTTAAGTCTGTTTTAGAAATTGAAGGATTTGGTGCATCAAGCCAATCGTAATAATCACAGGCACAGGAATCACCAAGTTCGATCGAATAGCCATTATTTATTGTATTAACAGTTATATCGAGTTCATGTTCAGCTAACGTCTTTTTCAATCGATAAATCGTGTTGTATACGTTGTGTAAGGCGCGTTGTGGTTCATCGATGTCCGGGTAAAGGGTTTCGGCAAGCACCCACTTATTAATGACCTGCTTACGATGAAAAACTAAGTAGGCAAATAACTCCTCTGTTTTTTGTGTTGGCCACTTCACAAGATTTCCATCTTGTGTTCGTACCGAAAAACGATCTAGAAATTGTATGCGACAAGATTGATTGAGATTCTTTTGTTGAATCGCCTCATAGCGCTGGATGATACGCGGAATGACGTTATGAATCATCTGCTCTGTGATGGGCTTCAACAAGTAATGCGTGGCATGCAAATTGAACGCTTCAACGGCATACTGTTGATGGGCGGTCGTGAAGACGACTTGTGTCCGTTCCGGCAAATAGGTCGCCAATTCGAGCCCCGTCATTTCAGGCATCTCAATATCTAAAAAGACAAGGTCTACCGGGTGCTCTTGAATAAAAGTGAGAGCTTGAACCGGACTTTGGAATGAACCAATCCACTCAAGAGACGGCTCCTCTTTTACAATCCGCTCCATCATCCCTAAAATATGATGTTCATCTTCAATTAAAATCGTACGCATCTAAATGATTCGTCCTTTCCTGTTTTGGTAAACGCAGGTGAATGGTGGTGCCTTTTTTCAAAGTGGAGGCTAAGTCAAACGTTGCACCATGAAGGTGTTCGATTCGACTTTTAATATTGCAAATCCCAATCCCAGATGTTTTGTTTGATACGTTTGGATCAAAACCACTCCCTGTATCTTGAACATAAATCTCAATCATTCCATTTCGTTCCTGGATAGAAAGTGTCAATCGCTTTTGTCCTGGGTGTCGATAGAGACCATGTCGCACGGCATTTTCAACGAGTGGTTGAATTAATAAAGGTGGGATCGAACAGTCGAGAAGAGATTCATCAATTTCTTTCTCAACGTAGAACGAATCACGGAATCGCGTCTGTTCAATGGCGAGATACGAGTCAATCATATCGACTTCTTGGCGAATCGATATCTCGTTTTCGGTTCGACCATTTTCAAAAATGAAGCGGACGTAAGTGCTCAAGTGACTGAGTAGACGAGCCGCATCGGGTGGGGACGTGTAACAGAGTGCAATCACATTTCCAAACGTATTGTAAAGGAAGTGAGGTTTGATTTGAGCGTTAAAGAAGGACATCTCGTGCTGAGAGGCCAACGCTTCAACTTGTTGTTTTTTCCCTTTGTCGGTAGACAGGTGAATCGGTAGAAGCAAAAACATCAATAGGAAATAGATGATGGTAAACGTATTGGCGTATAATTGCTGATTGGGCGAGACGATGAACGTCGACGTCATGATTCCGATATACCCGACGAGTTGGGCGAGTGTGAAAGTTAGTAACTCGAGCGGATTGCCTGTCTTGTACTTTTCAAGGAGCCATCCAATATTCAATCCGACCCAGAAGAACGTGATAAATAAAACGATCATCCATACAAAGTATTCATACACTTCGTAAACGGAAGAGGGCAGGAAGATGGCTAGTACAGTCAATCCATATAGTGGATATCTCGAAATGGCCAAAAACCGGTCAAATGACACACATTCCAAACATCGCGAAAACTCGATTAACATGATGATGCTCAGTATGGCTAAACTTAACGTCAACTTATCACTACCCGAGATCCACATGCCGTCTCGGGACATGATTGAAAAACTCGTCAACAAAAAGAAAGCTGTTCCGAAACCATACAACCGTTCATTTCGGTGAAAGAGATAGACGATGGCATAGAACATGGCAATCAAAAGTGAAATGAGCAACATGAAAAATTCGTAGCCGGCATAAGCGTTTTGCGTGGTCATGATGGCATGTAACGGTCCGACTAATATACTTTCTTCGATGGGTGCAAAATTACCTGCCTGTCGTTCATGTTGAATCGTCAGTCGGAATTGTTTTGTTTCATCATCGAGCAAGAGCAGAGACGGCTGCTCGACGAGACGATTGTTTCCAATTTGTATCGTTTTAACCATTTTCCCATCTATCAAAATCGTAGAAGAGGAGAGGGACTTTGGAATGAGCAAGGCATACGTACCGTTCGGCAACGCGAGATCGAGTTCATAGGTGGATTCCCGATAAGGGGTTGTAAACGGAATGGTTCGATAGGAGCGGCGATCAACTTGGGTGACAATCCCTGACTCATAGCGCCATGAGCCGTCTAGTCGCAAAATCTCTTCGTCGACAGTAGAAGAGAGAAGAGAAGCTTCGCCCTTGTTAACGGTGACGATCGGATTGATTGACTGATGTCGAATCAATAAAGTGAGACTGACGCCAACCAACATCACAAGGATGAGGATAAACGTCATTCGATTACGCGTCATGAACACATTCCCTTCAATCTTTGTGAGTTTCTTGTGAGGTCATTCCGTTATTCTTCCTAATAGGTGAATGAATTTTTGAAGTGACTCTCCGTCTCATCATCGTACCCGAACTTTTTTTGTTTGAACAGAAAAAGTCATTCACCGTACGAAGTGAGGCATTCTACGAGTGAAGGAAGAAGGCATTCCATGAAACGTTGGATTGAACAACGCATTAGTCGACAAGTCTTGACGATTTTCTATATATTGATTGCCTTAGTGTCGCTCACGTCGATTGGGACCTATTTTTATACACAGCAATCGATTCAAGAGACGACCGTAAAATTAGAACGAATCAGTGAGCAACGTGCACGGGCGACAGACCTGTTTGAAACGTGGCAATCGATGCAATACGAATTACGAGGGCACGTCCTGCTAGGAGAACGTGCACTATTAGAAGAAGTACGAACAGCTCAAACGAATATCGACGAGCAAACGACATGGTTCGAAGAACAGGCGAGAAACGCGGAAGAAGTACAGTTCGCAGAGGATGCGAGACTTCTCTTCTCGATCTATACGACACGCGTCATGCCGGCACTTGAGCAGTATGTGATTGCGAAGCAGGCAGGAGAAATCGATGAATCGTTCCTGCAGATGCGCACCGTAGGGCAATTCATGCCGAAAAATGAAACATCGACTCAGACGCGATTTAAACTGAACTCAAGTAGTGCTGCCGATATGAGTGCGAGCATCGTCGATATGGAGTCGGTCTTTACCGACTATCGACAAAATCTTGATTTTCAAGAAAGTGAATTGCGAGATGCGCTGTCAAAACAGTTAGTGAAAGCCCAATGGATGTGGCTTTTGATTCTACTCGGGGCATTGTTCATATTGTTTGTCGGGTTGCAGCCATATATTTTAAGGTTGACCAATCAACTGCAGACGCTGATGGTAAACAGTGAGCGTCTCGCGAGCAACCCGAGCGCGACACTCATCCCGATTAAACCACTGCAAAACGAAGTCGGACAGTTGTCGAAAGCGTTTAATGAGATGGCGACCTCACTTCGGACCCAACAAGATCAAGTCGATCTCGAACGTGAGAAGACCGCTCGAATTTTGCACACGATGCGCGATTCTATCGTCTACACGGAACTTAAAACGAATGAACGCTTTGGGAACAGTGCGCTCTTTGATTTATATGAACATCCGATTCCGACAACAGAACGGGGCAGTCTATATCCGATTGTGATGTATTACCCGATGTTCATGAATCAGATTGATGATCAAGAGGGACTGAATCGCTTCACGAAGCGTGCTAAAGAAGAGGGCATGTTCGATGAAACGTTCACGTATACGATGCAGGAAGGTCAGAAAACGATTCGCATGTACGCCGAACCGATTGATCTGCAAAATGAACGCGTGGGTGTCATCTTCGTGTCACGAGATATTACCCAGGAAACAGAAATCAATCGCTTGAAGACTGAGCTTGTGGCGACAGTATCCCATGAGCTTCGGACTCCTCTTACCTCGATTCTCGGTTTTTCCGAACTGCTCAAAAGTCGTCAATTGGAAAACGCGAAACGAGAACGCTATTTAGACATGATTGCGAGTGAAACGAAGCGACTCGAACGGCTCGTGAGTGACTTGTTAGATGTCCAAAAAATGGAGGCGGGTATGAGCGTACCAGACTTTAAAGTAGAGAGTCTATACGATTTATTATCAGATTTACTTGAAATCCACGCAGGGTCGACAGAGCATCATTTCTTCCACTTTGATTGTGACGAATCGTTATTCGTCGCGGGAGATCCGGCCCAATTGCGACAAGTCTTCTCGAACATCTTGAACAATGCCATCAAATATTCACCAAACGGTGGAAATGTGACGGTCGATGTCACGTGTGAAGGTGATTCGATTCGAGTTGGAATCACTGACGAAGGATTAGGTCTTTCGGAAGAAGATGCGGCACGAATCTTTGATAAATTTTATCGTTCGGCCTCGGAAGAAAGTAAACGGATCGGTGGAACCGGATTAGGTTTAGCGATCTGTAAAGAAATCGTTCAACTGCACGGTGGTACCATCTCTGTTCAATCTCAACTTGCAGAAGGAACGACGATGATTGTCGAGTTACCGATGGTCGACCATGTCAACGAAGAGAGTTCATCCTAATTTATGGGATGAACTTTTTTTGAAAAAACGGTGAATGTCACGCTCGTTTGGTACGATATAGAGAGTGAATCATGTTACAGGATGAAAGGAAGACGATTATGCTACGCGGATTATATACAGCAGCGGGAGCGATGAATGCCCTGCAACGCCAACAAGAGATTTTGAGCAACAACCTTGGTAATGTGAGAACACCAGGCTTCAAAGCGTCTGATGGCGTGGTCCGTTCATTCCCTGAGATGTTGCTCGCACAAGTCAGCAATCCGGATAACGCGAAATCGCGCGTGAAGGGAGAAGTAGGTACCCTATCAATGGGCGTCTATCTTCAAGAAACAATGCCCCGATTCTCAGCTGGAAGTATCACAGAATCCGGTAGCCCGACCGACCTGTATTTAAAGGCACCTACTGATTTTACGGGAGCCCCGATGTTTGCGGTCGAACAAGGCGGCGAGACGTTGTATACGACAAATGGACGCTTCTCGATCGATGAGGCGCTCTTCCTTCGTTCTGCGGACGGCGGATATATCCTTTCTGATGAAGGGGAACGAATCCAATTACCATCGAGCGAGTTTCAAGTAGGGAAAGATGGTGTCATCACATCGCTTGGACAAAACGTGGCGACTCTTGGTGCCTACCAAATCGATGACTTGACGACTCTTGAACAAGTCGGCAATGACTGGCGTGTGACGGGTGATGCCCCGGCGCCGGCCCAGGTCGAAGTACTACAAGGATTTATTGAAGAAGCGAACGTCAACCTCGACCAGACGATGGCAGACTTGATGATGACGTATCGTCAGTTTGAGGCGAATCAAAAGGTCGTCCAAGCGTATGATAAAAGTGCCGAGCGAGCAATCGAAATCGCTCGTATTCGTTAAGGAGGAACACCATGCAGTCCATTTATAACTCGGTCAACTCTCTGTCTCAACTTCAGCGTCAATTAGATGTGACAGGTCACAATATCGCAAACGTCGATACGGTCGGCTTTAAGCGTCAACAGGGGCATTTTGCTTCGCTATTGTCGCAGGCGTATAACAACCAACCGCGTCCTGAATTCGAAGTCGGTCGAGACACACCGAACGGGATTCGGATTGGAGTCGGGGGACATGTCGCCGATATTACACAGCAGTTCAATATCGGACAAGTACGTACGACAGATCGTGGATTGGACGTCTTTTTGAAGGCGAGCCGTCAATTTTTTGTCGTGGACACGCCGAACGGTGTCGGGGTGACTCGAAGTGGAAACATGCAATTGTCAGTCGGTGACGAGACGACGCTCGTTGATGTGAACGGGAATCCGCTTCTTGGAGATGACGGTAATCCAATCACGATGCCGAACGATGCGACGAATCAGCGCATTCGTCAAGACGGTGTGGTCGTTGCGAGTGTGAATGGCGTTGAACAAGAATTCGGACGTCTCGACATCGTAGAAGTCCGCAATACGTCGGAATTACGTCCGCTCGGAGATAACGTGTTCGCAGCGGATTTGGAGACCGAAGTCGATCGTCCACTCGGAAATCTATTGATTGAAGGGACACTCGAGTCATCGAACGTTGATTTGACGAAAGAGATGACTGATATGACAATCACACAACGAGCATATCAAATGAACTCACGGGCGATGTCAATGAGCGATCAGATGATGGGGCTTGTCACGGCGTTACGTCCATAACGCATACCGCTTCTCGAGCCGAGAAGCGGTTTTTTTATAGACAAAGGGGGAGAAGCATCAATGCGGATTGTAGTCGCGATGGATTCATTCAAAGGCTCACTTTCGAGTATGGAAGCAAATCAAGCGGTCCTTCGTGCGCTTGAAGGGCATGAGGTCACCATCATACCGATCTCTGACGGAGGAGAAGGTTTTTTGGATGCTTGGATTGCGACACATGCAGAAGGAACCATTATAGAAGAAAATGTCGTGTGCTTGGATGGAATACAGCGCGTTGCACGTTTTGGTTTCGAGCCGTCAACGAGGCACGCGGTAATCGAAGTGGCGGAAACAGCAGGATTGACACTCCTCGCTCATGTCGATCCGTGGCGCTACAGTTCAGTCGGAGTCGGTCAACAGATCGTTCAAGCGCTAGAGCGTGGGGCGAAGATCATCACCATCGGGCTCGGAGGGAGCGGAACTATGGATGGTGGGAAAGGATTGCTTGAGGCGTTGGGTGTTCGTTTTCTTGATGCGAACGGTGCTGTGTTATCGACCATTCCCCATCGACTAGAAGAAGTGGCATCAATTGATTGGTCCGGTCTTCATCCGCGTGCGCGCGAGGTCGTATGGAGAATGTCTTCCGATGTACAGAACCCATTGATTGGTGGAAGCGGAGCAGCCTATGTGTTCGGACCCCAGAAAGGATTGGCGGCAGATGTAGTGAAGCGATATGACCGGATCCTCGATCACTACGCGAACTGTTTTGAAGTGGATAGAAGAGCACTTCCTGGAGCAGGGGCGGCTGGCGGCATCGGCTTTGCACTATTGCAGCTTGGTGCAACCTACGTGAGTGGCATCGAAGAAGTGGTCAGTTGGTCTAAGCTCGAAGAACAGTTAGAAAAAGCAGATTGGCTGATTACAGGAGAGGGTAAATTTGACGCGCAAAGCTTTGAGGGAAAGGCACCGTATGGGTTGGCACGCCTTGCGAATACGCATGGGGTCCCGACCCTCGTCTTCACCGGACAGTCCGATTACACATCGCATATGGAGTCCGGCATCGTCGCCATTTTTCCGATTGTGTCTCGGATCATGACGTTAGAAGAAGCGATTTGGGAAGCAGCTCCGTTGCTGACGAATGCGGTCCAACGCGTGCGTCACCTCATTGAAAAGGCGCCACGACAGTAGTCGGGCGCCTTCGCATTCATAAAGAACGATCTTTTAGCAGATCACGAATCTCTGTCAACAGTTGCTCTTCTTTCGTTGGTGTCGGAATAGCAGCTTCCTCCACTTCTTTTTCACGCTGTAAACGATTGATGACTTTCACAATCAAGAAGAGGGCGATGGCAATCAAGAAGAAGGATACAATCTGTTGTATGAAATTGCCGTATAAAACGTCAACGCCTAAGATGCTTGCTTTTAAGCTTGAAAAATCGATTCCTCCGATAATGATTCCGAGAAGCGGCATAAAGATATCGTTGACGAGTGAATTCACGATAGCCGTGAAGGCCGCGCCGAGTACGACGGCGACGGCTAAGTCGATGACATTCCCACGCATCGCGAATTTTTTAAATTCTTTCCACATAAACAAACCTCCTGACGTTGAATAGTTTAAGCGTAGCATATTTAAAGAGAAAGGAAAAAATCGTTCGCCTTATGACAGGGAAGGATGCTTGTTCGACTTTTCTGCATAGGGTACACTAAAAAGGTAGCAATTTACGCATTTTAATACCAGGTACTAATATGATATAATTATTTTAGCTGAAAGGATGGTTGGACGTGGCGAACGATGAACAGACGAGTTCGGAAGAACAAAAAGGTTCACCAGAACAAGAGACGAAGCAGAAGAAGCGAACACGATTGTCGAATCATCGTCGATTCCCGATCTTACTGCGTGTGCTCGTTGTTTTAGTGTTGGCAATCGCGATGCTCGCCCTCGGAGCGGTCATTGGATATAGCGTCATTGGCGGAGGCGATTGGAAAGATGTATTTGACATCGAGACCTGGCGCCATATCACCGATTTTTGGCTAACCTCTTAAAGGCGGTGGATGGATGTATACAATTGAGCAAATTAAAGAAGTAATCCCACACAGATACCCGTTTCTGTTAATTGATCGAATTGTCGAAGTCGAGGAAAAGAAGCGTGCTGTCGGATTAAAAAATGTCACGGCGAATGAAGAGTTCTTTAACGGGCATTTCCCAGACTATAATGTCATGCCAGGTGTCTTGATTGTGGAAGCACTCGCACAAGTCGGTGCTTTTGCAATGTTGAAAGACGAATCGAATCGAGGCAAGCTCGCCTTTTTTGCAGGGATTGACAACTGCCGTTTCAAACGCCAAGTCGTCCCGGGTGATCAACTTCGCCTCGAGGTAGAAATCATGAAAATTCGTGGACCGATTGGTAAAGGACGTGCCGTGGCCACGGTCGATGGAGAAGTTGCTTGTGAAGCAGAACTCACTTTCGCCTTGAAGTAAGGAGAAATGGGATGCGTGCTTTAGTTATTGTGGTATTGGTCGGCTTAATGACGATTGTAGGTTGTCAGCAGCTCCAGACAGAAGAGTCGAGTGAAGAGAACGTCGTTTACGAGCAAAATGTGGATGAAACGATGATTGATAAACGTGCAGGACAGTCCGATGCAATCGCCGTTTCTCTTGAACGAACGAATAACACGACGATGCTCTTCACGATTCGAATGCTCGAAAATCGTCGTCTTGATCCGACGACGGTCATGAGTTATGAGGTCGAAGGCGAACGCGTTGCGATTCCATTTGGTGAACTGATTGCAGAGCGTGAAGAGGATATTCGGACGTATGAGTATCAGACAGACGTAGACCCGGATCTGTTCGTATCAGAGACACTTCCACTCTTCCATCTCGTTGAAGAAGGTGAATCGGAAGTCACGATACCACTCGAAGTCATTAATTCGACAAATGGTGAATAAGAAACAGGCGATGTTGTCGAAAATCGCCTGTTTTTTTGTGGAGATAAATCTATTCTATCCGATAAAAAGAGTAAGGAGAGAATGGAGGAATTTTGAGATGAAACAAAAATCAGAGTCTTTACAGACGCGCATTCTAGCATCAATGTTAGTCTTCGTCACGTTGCTCATCATTTTGTTTGGAGTAGTGCAATACTTCAGTACGAAGCATTCCGTACTCAGTACGTTACATGCGACGTTAATTGAAGATGGTGAACGGATTAGTGAATCTTTGGATGTCGATGCCTATGCATCCTTCGTAGCGAATCCGTCAAAAAATGAGCAGTATGAGCAGTTTCGTGAATACTTAGATGCATATCGTCAGCAAATTGGAGCAATGTATGTATACACGATCGCCACAGAGGGCGAGGAAGTTCGAATGATCGTGGACGGATTGAGCGAAGCGGATGCTGCGGAGATTGGTTCTCCGACTACAGCGATGACGTATGAAGGAGCAACGCCCGCATTCCAAGGTGAGACCGTCACAACCGATGTCATCGATGATCCGGAGTACGGGAAGTATGTGACGGTGCTTGTCCCGATTAAACAAGGGAACGAGGTAGTTGGGGTACTCGGAATTGATAAAGCTGCTACTGAGGTCTCCGCGATTACAGGAGATGTCTTAAAAGAGAGTTTAGTTCCAATCTTAATCGGTTTACTCGTGCTCCTTGTCGTTTCGGGAATCATCATCTGGCGTTATCTTGGCTGGAAATTGCGTCCGCTCCAAGCATTAGAGCGTGTGGCCACATCTATTGCTGAAGGTGATTTGGCGACAGCGACGACTGCGGTTGAGGGTATTAAGTTAAAATCTAATGACGAAATCAAACGTCTGACGGTGTCGATGGATAAGATGACACACATGTTAAAAGATTTGATTTCCGGCATTCAAACGTCGGCACAGACGGTACGGGATGAGAGTGGCAACGTTTCAGGTATCTCAGAAGAGGTAAATGATGCCTCTCGCCAAATTGCCTATACGATGGAGGAGATTGCGAGCGGTGTCGAGAATCAAAGTGTCTTGACGATGCGTCTTTACGGACATATGAATGAATTTTCGACACTTGTCGAGCAAACGACATCAGACGGAGAACAAGTGAGTGAGCAGGCGGAAGTCGTCAGTCGGGTGACGATGGATGGTCTACGTTACATGGAGAGTGCCGTCAATCAAATGACTCACATTCATGCGCAAGTAAAAACATCACAAGGACAAGTCCGCGACTTTGAACAACAAGCGGACGAGGTGACGGAACTGGTCACGATGATTCGTCAAATTTCACAACAGACAAACTTGCTTGCACTCAATGCAGCGATTGAAGCGGCTCGGGCCGGTGAACACGGAAAAGGGTTTGCCGTCGTCGCCTCGGAGATTCGGAAACTTTCGGATAGTGTCGCGGAGTCGGTCAGTGAAATTTCGGAAATCGTCGGAAGCGTCAAACAAAACTCGATTGCGCTCGGTCAAACCTTTACAGAGAGCATGACGGCGGCAGAGGAAGGGAAAGCGACACTTGAATCGACGAAGCGTGCGTTCACTGAAATCGAACAGAGCGTTCGTCACATGCAACAGTTGACGAGTTCGATGCGTGGCCAACTCGATCGAGTGAAGACGAACCAGGACCACATTCAACATGGACTGTCTGAAATTGCTTCGATTTCAGAAGAAAGTACGGCCGGAAATGAGGAAGTGGCTGCTTCGACGGAACAGATGTCGGCGACGAGTGAGACGATGAACCGTCTCGTAAAAGATTTGTCGAGCACGGCAGAGGACATGCAACGAATGAGTCAACAGTTCAAGTTATAAACAGTCTCACTTCAGACAGACCTCTCGTGCGTCCGCTATAATGGGCGCAAGGGAGGTTTTTTCATGCAACAATTCTCTAGTGAACTGACACAGTTTCGGGGAAGTCATTATGACTTCGGACGATTTCAAGGAAAATATATTAAGCGCAGTCAATTGCTCGAAAATCGGACGGATCAGTGGAAACTACGCGTTCCGCGATTTGAGATTGATGCCACTGAGGCGAAGGCTGCCTTCGATGAATTTGCTCCAAAGATTTGGGAAGAGTTGATTGGGTTACAAGATGAGCTGAAGCTGTCGCTCAATGACACGTTACTTCATTTCGGACATTTTCGAGTCAACAATCCAATCAGCGGCTGTTCGATTTTGACGGGGGATAACTTTCTCGTTCGGAATTACGATTATCACCCGATGACGTATGACGGTCGATACAACGTCTTTCAACCGGATGACGGGTATGCGGTCATCGGACCGGTCTCTCGTGTCACCGGACGTATGGACGGAATGAATGAAAAAGGACTTGCCATGGGCTACAATTTCATCAATCGTCGTCGACCTGGGGACGGGTTTGTCTGTCAGATGATTGGACGAATCATTCTGGAAACATGCGCGACAGTGGAAGAAGCGGTCGATTTATTAAAAGAAATTCCGCATCGTGGTTCATTCACGTACGTCGTCCACGACAAATCGTCGAAGACACGTGTAATCGAGGCGACGCCGCGAGACATCCAAGTACGGGAATCAAATATTTGTACGAATCATTTCGAGTTACTGCAACATGAAAACCGCTATCATCTCGACGATTCGACGCGTCGCATGATGGAAATCAAAGTCGTGCAACACTTGATCCAAGATGCGGAGAGCGCATTCCGTCTCATGAACGACACCGACAAGGGCGTCTTTTCAGAATTGTACAAGAGCTGGGCGGGAACGATTCACACGGCTGCTTATTTCCCAGAAACGCTCGAGACCTGGTTTGCGCTCGGTGGAGACCGTGACCCGGTCATCTTTGATTTTCAAAAATGGCTCGATGGGGAAGACTTCGACATCCATGCACTTGACGGGGAATTGGCGACAGATATCGAGTTTGCGAATACGGTTCAATTGTGGCGCTGACGTTTGTCAGTGCTTTTTTTCGATAATCGGGAATACACATAACAGGAGGGATGAAAGATGAAACGATTTGGAATCATACTCGTCATGCTGACACTTGTTACACTACTCGGAGGTTGTGTTCCGGGTGACGGGACGTACACGACGGATCCGGCAGGTTTTTTCTGGGGTATTTGGCACGGATGGATTGCACCGATCTCACTCATTTTAGGATTATTCAATGATACGTATCGTGTGTATGAAGTGAACAATACGGGCTGGTTCTATGATTTAGGATTTTACATCGCTGTCATCAGTGGATTTGGTGGATTGACGTTGACGCGGAAAAGTCGAGGGTAATCTGGAGTGACCAAACGAGGTCACTCTTTTTAAAATATTTTTTACAGTAAACGCTTGCATAAAAATATTTTTCATATTATGATTCAGGTGAAAATGATTTTAAGGAGGATTTATTCATGTCACGTCTTTTTGAACGAGCGCAACAATTCGGGAAATCGTTCATGTTGCCGATTGCTGTCTTACCGGCCGCCGGACTACTGTTAGGGATTGGGGGCGCCTTGTCTAACCCGAATACGGTGCAAGCGTACCCGTTCCTCGATATCGATTGGTTGCAACATCTATTCACCATCATGGCGGCTGCCGGTTCGATTGTATTCGCGAACTTGGCTGTGTTGTTTGCCATCGGTGTCGCTGTCGGACTCGCAAAGTCTGATAAAGGAACGGCCGGATTGGCGGCGATGCTTGGGTATTTGATTATGAATGCGACCATCAACGCAATGCTTCAGATTACTGGAGAGTTGATGGAAACGAACTTAGCGAGTGCCGGTCAAGGGATGGCGCTCGGAATTCAAACGCTTGAAACTGGTGTGTTCGGTGGGATCTTGATTGGGATTGTCACGGCGCTCTTGCATAACCGCTACAACAAGCAAGTTCTTCCACAGTTCCTCGGGTTCTTCAGCGGATCACGTTTTGTCCCAATCATCACGTCATTCGTTGCGATTGGTGTAGGGATTGGGCTCTACTTCATCTGGCCGACGGTGCAGAACGGGATTTTCTCGTTAGGTGGTCTCGTTGAAAAAACAGGATATATCGGAACATTCATTTATGGGTTCGTCCTTCGGATGCTTGGACCATTTGGATTGCACCATATCTTCTACATTCCGTTTTGGACCACTGGGCTCGGGGGCTCGATGGTCATTGACGGAACATTGATTGAAGGAACACAAAAGATTTTCTTCGCGCAGTTGGCCGATCCGAACACGACACAATTCTATGAAGGAACAGCACGATTTATGTCGGGTCGATTCATCACGATGATGTTTGGTCTTCTCGGTGCGGCGCTTGCCATGTATCACTGTGCAAAGCCGGAGCAAAAGAAAGTCGTATTCGGGCTCTTATTCTCGGCAGCACTCACCTCATTCTTGACGGGAATCACAGAGCCACTCGAATTCGCATTCTTGTTTGTCGCGCCGGTCCTCTATCTAGTACATGCTATCTTTGATGGACTTGCTTTTATGATGGCTCACATCTTTGAGATTACGATTGGTCAAACATTCTCTGGTGGGTTCATTGATTTTATCCTATTCGGGGTCTTACAAGGGAATGACAAGACGAACTGGATGCTCGTACCGGTCATCGGTGCCTTCTGGTTCTTGCTCTACTACGTAACGTTCCGTTTCCTCATCACAAAGTTCAATTTCATGACACCTGGACGATCAGATGAGACAGTAAAAACAGCAGACGTTGCGGCGTCGGATCGTACGTCAGCCATCATTGCGGCACTAGGTGGCGACGACAATATTGAGACGGTCGACTGCTGCGCGACACGCCTCCGCGTCACCGTCAACGACAATCAACATGTCCGTGAAGACTTGTTGAAAGAGACGGGCGCTCACGGGGTGGTTCAAAAAGGGAATGGAATTCAAGTAATCTACGGTCCTTCTGTTACAATTATTAAGAATGAAGTCCAAGAGGCGTTAGGCCGGGGCGAATAACGAATGTGTTGGAGGGAAGAACCGTGTGGGAGCAAATAAAACACGTGTATTCAGAAATGACGGGCAGTGAGAAAAAGATTGCGGATTATCTGATGGCGAACATGAATGAGGCAATCGAAATGAACATTACCGATTTAGCAAATGCGATTGCGACTTCACCAGGGACAATCACGCGGTTTTGCAAAAAAATCGGAGTGGGAAGTTATAGTTCACTGAAGCTCATGATGCAAAAGACGTTGACGGAAACGAATTTGCCCCAAACGACTTCGCTCGAACCGATGCAGCGGTCATATATTGAATTGATTCAGACGACCGCTCATTTAATTGATCAGGATGAACTACTTGCGATTTGTAAAGAGATTACATCGAGCCGATCCGTTCACTTATACGGATTAGGCAACGCCGGACTAGTGGCACAGGAAATGGAATACAGATTGAGACGGATGGGATTGTTGGCGACTACCGCTTTCGACAGTCACAGCATGGTCATGGACGCATCGATTGTCACGTCAGAAGACGTAGTCATTGCCTTTTCGAATAGTGGAGAAAGTCGAGAAGTCGTCCAGGCGATGCAACTCGCGAAAGAGTCGGGGTGTACGACAGTTGCATTCGTCGGTTATCAACATTCACCACTTGCTGAACTTGTCGACTATCGGTTGTTGACTGCCGGTGCCTCCGGTGAGGCATTCTTGATTAATACACAACTCCCACTTCTCTTCACAGCCGACGCGGTGACGAAGACATTGATGGAGACGAATGAAGCATTAAAAGCGCATTATCTACAAACACTTAAAGCGCTTGATCGTTTAAAAGAAAGAAGTGAATAACTATTATGATAACGTTACCGACTGGATTGATTGTTTCGTGCCAGGCTTTAGAAGGTGAACCGCTCCATAGTGAATTCATTATGGGACGGATGGCTATTGCGGCCGTTCAAGGTGGCGCCAAAGGAATTCGAGCCAATTCAGCGAGGGATATTCAAGAAATAAAAAAACACGTGACTGTTCCGATTATTGGTATCGTCAAACGTGACTATGAAGATAGTGACGTGTTCATCACAGCGACCATGAAAGAAATCGAGGAATTGATGGAAGTCGGTGTGGACGTCATCGCGCTCGACGCGACAAAGCGTCCTCGTCCGGGAAACCTGTCACTCCAAGAACTGGTTCACGCTATCCGCTCGATTTATCCGAATCAATTGTTGATGGCTGATTGCGCGACCCTCGAGGACTGCATTGAGGCGGATCGCCTTGGTTTCGACTATATCTCGACAACTTTGCATGGATATACAGACGAAACGAAAGGATCTTTTCTCTACCATGATGATTTCAAGTTTTTAAAAGATGTGTTAGACCACGTGACACAGCCGGTCGTGGCCGAGGGGAATATTTTGACACCTGAGATGGCAAAGCGTTGTATGGATTTAGGAACGCACGCGGTCGTTGTAGGGGGAGCCATCACCCGTCCGCATCAAATCACGGCACGATTCGATGCAGCGCTCACTTCGAGTGTGAAGAGTCCGCTGTAAGAATGAATCAATCAGGACGCTATTCAATACCTCACGACGCGATGGACGTCGTGAGGTATTTTTTATATATCGGTACAGGGAAAGACCAAACTGTTCGATATAATGAGTGTGGATGATTTTTAGCGTGGAGGTGCCATATGCACTCATATGAGTTTCAAATGTATCGGAATTTCGATGAGCTAGCGATTGACTTGATTGAGTTAGCAAAAGAAATAGTACCAGATAAACTAGTCTATCTCACGTCGATTGAGAATGACACCCAACATATACTCAAACTGTCCTCACAAGATTCTCCTATCCTACTTGAAGAAGGCATGTCCTTTGATTTGAAGGATACGGTATGTAATCGAATCGATTTCAATCAACGAGAAGTTTTGATGTATGAAGATATTGAATCACAGATTGAATCGACGCGACTTCAGTCATTATTGCGCGAAGTGAACATCAAGTCGTATTTGGGGATCCCGATTCTGACGAAGAACGGGGATATCTTCGGTACGCTCTGTGTCGCCAATCATAAAAGCGCCCAGTACGATTCAAAAAGTGTCCGCTTGTTGAAGCGCGTGGTTCGTATGTTCAGTTATTATTTAGAACTTGAACGTCGTGCCTCACGAGATGAATTGACGGATCTTTATAACCGACATTACTTGTCTAACTATTTTGAGACGAATCCGAATCAAGGTGGGGCACTGTTTTTAATTGATTTAGATGGGTTCAAATGGGTGAATGACACATTCGGTCATGATGAAGGGGACCTTGTCTTGAAAGAAGTGGCGCTTCGTCTGAGACGTTTGATGGAGCCGATACCTGATTCGAGAGTGTATCGTTTAGGTGGGGATGAATTCCTTATTAAAATCGCACATGCGTTATCCAAAGAGACTGTCATTGGGTATGCTGAACAGATTTTGTATGTATTGAAAGAATGGGACGACCATCTCCCGTTATCAGCGAGCATCGGCATCGCTCAATATGATTCCGACGAACAGGCGGACCTCGGTCGATTATTGAAAGAGGCAGACATTGCACTGTATCAATCTAAATCGAGCGGGAAGAACACGTACAAGTTTTATAAATAACGTCAGAAGGCTAAACCGATGGATTACGATTGGTTTAGCCTTCTGTTTTCGCATTCAGCACCAACGAACCGATTGGCGTGAAAGGATCGAATGAAAAACGGGTAGTGATTAAGAGTTCGGTTTCCATCCCGTAACGGCGACCGTATGATAATCACGGGAGTCCGGTCCACGTTGTACCGATACGTCCTTGAATCCGAGACTCACCGCTGCGGGGATAAATTGATTCCGAATCATATCGGAGATGTCGTTCCATTCGATCTCACCTTTCCCGTCACAATAGGTGATGACAAATGTGCCATTCGGTTTCAAGACGCGTTCGATTTCAGACAGAACGGTCGTGACATCTCTCCAGAAATATAGTGTGTGAATGCTGAACACGTGATCGATGGATGCGTCCGTCATCTCAAGTTGATGCAAATCTCCTTGGATCAAGTTGGCCCGCTTTGTATGAATCGAAGCCTGATTGCGCTGTCTTGCTGAATCGATGATTGTTTTAGATCGGTCGAGACCCATGACATGTACGTCAGGATGTCGTTGAAGGATGGTCGCCATCGCATCACCAGCCCCGCACCCGAGCTCTAAAATCGATGTACCGGATTGAATATGTAACTGTTCAATCGTCCATTTGACTTCAATTCGGTGTTGGCGCACCATCTTTTCCCCGATATATTTTCCGACAGGGCCGCGTGGATTTTCATACTGACTGTCCACCCAGTTTTTGAACACTTGTGGGAGCATACTGTCACCTCACTTTGAAAGTAGCTCGATTGTAGCATATTGATGAGACAAAGGAGTCAACAACATGCGTTCATTTTGGATACTCGGCAACCAACTCTCGCACGAGCTTGCGATGCTGAAGGATATGAAAGAAGATGATGTCATCGTCATGATTGAGGCGACGTCGCGCGCGACGTGGCGTCCGTACCATAAACAAAAGCTCGTCCTCATCTTCTCTGCGATGCGACACTTTGCTGAAGAATTGCGCGATAAAGGATACACCGTGGATTATCATGAGGCGGATTCGTTCCAAGAGGCATGGGACAATCATGTGAAACAGTACAATCCGGACGAAATTCATGTCACCGCCGTCACGGATGAACCGATGGCGAAAAAACTGAAACAATTTGGGAAGAAGCATAAACTGATCGAACATACGGATGTCCCGCTTTTCTACTTATCAAAAGAGGAAGCGACCGAGACGCTAGGGAATGAGCCGTGGCGAATGGATCGTTTTTATCGTCACATGCGGAAGCGATTCGATGTCTTGCTCGAAGATGGGAAGCCACGTGGTGGGAAATGGTCGTTTGATGCGGATAACCGAAAACCGCCGAAAGAAGGACTATCGTTTCCATCGGCCGTTCATTTTCGTCCGGATTCAATCACGAAGGACGTTATCGAAAAAGTCGAGTCGACGTTCTCAGAACATCCGGGGGAGGTGACTCCGTTCCATTGGCCGGTCACACATACCGAGGCGAGACGTGCGCTAAAACGGTTCGTAGAAGAACGACTTGAAACGTTCGGTCCGTATCAAGATGCGATGATGACGGATGAACCGGAGATGTCACACAGCCTGTTGTCGGCTGCCATCAATATCGGTCTACTGACACCGCGAGAAGTCGTTGATGCGGCATGTCAGGCGGATGCACCGCTATCGTCGATTGAAGGATTCGTCCGGCAAATCCTCGGTTGGCGGGAATACATGCGCGCCGTCTATCTCGCGGTCATGCCCGGTTATGAAGACGTGAACACGTTCAAGCATGAACGCGACTTACCGTCCTTCTTCTGGGATGCGAAGACGGATTTGAACTGTCTGCATCAAAGTTTGAAACCGGTCGTCGCCCATGCCCACAATCATCATATCCAGCGACTGATGGTGCTCGGAAACTATGCGACATTGTTCGAGATTTCACCGCAACAGACGAGCGACTGGTTCAACGAGATGTATATCGATGCCTATGACTGGGTCGTCTTACCGAACGTTCTCGGGATGGCCCTTCATGCGGACGGTGGAAAGCTCGCCACAAAACCGTATGTCGCTTCCGGAAAATATATCGACCGGATGAGTGACTACTGTCGGGATTGCCCATATAACCCGAAACATACGACAGAAGATGACGCCTGTCCGTTCAACGCCCTCTATTGGCGGTTCATCGATCGTCACGAAGAACGATTCTCGAAAAACCAGCGGATGAAGATGATGGTCCGCAATTGGCAAGGACGGGATGATGATGTGAAATCCGATATCTTAGCGAAAGCCGAACAGACGTTGACCGATTCCTCATGAATCGGTTTTTTTACGTTCTCTTCATGAAACTTTGCGATTCCTTTATCGTGTCTTTACAATCGTTCGTTACGATAGGAGCTGTGAGACCCCCTCACTCCAAGTGAATAGTTACCGGTAGAACCTTTGAGAGACCAACAGAAGCCCGTACGTCGATGACGTGTCGTTTCTGTTGGTCCTTTTTTCAAGAAAGGATGATTCAAGTGAATGAAGCGATTGCACGAATCGGACAAGAACGGATGATTGCCTCCATCAAAAGTCCAAAACAAATCGAGGCGTTTTTACGGACAGATGTGACGACGACGTTTCTCATGATGGGAACGCTCAGTACACTCGACCGCTATGTGGCGCACTTGAAGCGAGAGAATCGAACGGTCTTCCTCCACGCTGAGCGAATCAATGGCATCAGCCTCGACCGGGACGGGATCGATTACCTCGCCAAACGTGTCGGTGCCGACGGGGTTGTCACGACGAAAGCGTCCGTGCTCCAGCATGCAAAGCGAGCGGGACTGTTGACGGTACAACGACTCTTTCTCGTCGACTCGGACGCGGTCACGAGCGGACTCAAACTCGCTGAGGCTCAACAACCGGATGCGATTGAACTCATGCCGGGGCTGATTCCGAGCGTCGTCGAGAAGATTTCTCGGGAAGTCTCCTTTCCGATTGTGACAGGTGGCATGATTCGTCAACCGATTGACGTGCATCGCGCCCTCGATCATGGGGCATTCGCCGTGTCGACCGGGGATGAACGACTTTGGCACGTGCAAAGTCAGAAGGAGGAATTAGCATGAAATCGATACAACTACAACAATTGGAGAAATCATTCGGGGAGACGGAAGTCATTCGAGGCATCGACGTGACGATTGAAGCAGGGGAGTTCTTCGCACTGGTCGGTCCGTCCGGCTGTGGGAAAAGTACGATGCTTCGGATGATTGCTGGGCTCGAATCCATCACAAGCGGAACGCTTCGCATCGACGGGGTGGCGGCAAACGGGATGAAGCCGAGTGAGCGTCACTTGTCAATGGTGTTTCAAAACTATGCGCTCTACCCACATATGACGGTAGAGAAGAATATCACATTCGGTCTACATACGAAAGGACTGACGAAGCTTGAACAGCGGGAGCGCTGCCTACAGGCGGCGGAGACACTCGGACTCACCGATTACTTAAAACGGAAACCGCGCGAACTCTCCGGTGGTCAGAGACAGCGTGTTGCTTTAGCACGGGCCATCGTGACCGAGGCACCGATTTGCCTGATGGATGAGCCGCTCTCGAACTTAGATGCGAAGCTACGGGCAAAAATGCGTTCAGAGATTCGCCAGTTACAGCGAAAACTCGGACTGACGATGATTTATGTCACTCACGACCAAGTCGAGGCGATGACGATGGCGGACCGCATCATGCTCCTCAATGAGGGGGAAGTGCAACAAGTCGGAAAGCCGCTCGACTTATATAACAAACCGGCGAATACGTTCGTCGCTTCCTTCATCGGGTCACCTCCGATGAATCTCGTCGACGTGACACGACAAGAAAAAGGCTGGATGGCCTCAGACGGGCGGTTGTTCCATCCAAACGCACTGACGGAAACGTCGCAGGCGACACTCGGTGTCCGTCCTGAGCAAATCAAGCCGGCGGACGAAGATGTGACATTTTACGCAGAACTGAAAAACATTGAAGTGCTCGGGACCGAGACGATTCTCGCCTTTGACGTCGGAGGGAACGAGTGGTTGGCAAAGTGGCCGGGACAATGGCCGCTCACGGTCGGCGAAAAAGTGGCGTGTTATGTGGATCCGAAACAGATGTCGCTATTTGATACGAACGGGCAGCGCATCGAGCCACGACAACCGAAACTGTTTGAGGCGTTGGAGGTGTTTCAATGACAGTCGCCTTACCGAGAGAGAAAGTTCGGACGCGGCTATCTGACGCAGCGAGCGGATTGTTGTACTTGTCTCCGTCCATCATCTTGTTCGGTGTCTTTCTCGTCTATCCGCTGTTGCGAACAATCTATTTAAGCTTTTTCCGGACCGACACACAAGGAACGCCGCTCGAATTTGTCGGAGTCGGTCATTACAGCACGCTGTTCACGAGCGCCGCGTTTTGGCAAAGCATTCAGGCGACAGTCGGATTCGTCCTCTTGACGGTCCCGCTCACGATTTTGATTGCGCTCGGTCTCGCACTCCTCGCCAATGAGAAACTGAAAGGGATCGGTATTTTTCGGACGGCGTTCTCGGCGACCATGGGGATGAGCGTCGCGGCGTCATCGGTCATTTGGATGTTCATGTACAATCCGTCAATCGGTATCTTCAACCGGTTCCTCGAGGCAGTGGGGGCAAGTGGTGTACAGTGGCTCCTCGATCCACAATATGCGCTCCTTTCCGTGTCACTTGCGACCGTTTGGATGAACATCGGCTTTACGTTCTTGATTTTACTCGGCGGTCTGCAAAACATCGATCGGACGTTATATGAGAGCGCGGACATTGCCGGGACGAGTTATTGGACGCAACTTCGGGCCATCACCATCCCGATGTTGTCGCCGACACTTTTCTTTGTCGGGATCATCTCGCTCATCAACGCTTTCCAGACGTTTGGACAGATTGATTTATTGACGAAAGGTGGACCGACGAATGCGACGAATGTCATTGTCTATGCCATCTACAAAGATGCGTTCATCAACTACAACGTCGGCAGTGCCAGCGCCCAGGCCGTGCTCTTATTCATCGCCGTCCTTCTGTTGACGTGGCTCCAGTTCAAACTGGTCGAAAGGAAGGTGCATTACCAATGAGATTACGGAATATAGGCGTCTATGTCTTACTCATCCTGAGTGCCGTCGTCATGCTGTTTCCAATCGCCTATGCGTTTTCGATCAGTCTGATGGACGGGAAGGAAGTGCTCCAGGGACATCTCCTTCCACGTGAACCTTCATTGGAAAACTATGTAGCCGCGTTCGAGCGTATCCCGATGATGACGTATCTGCTCAACAGTTTGGTCGTCGCGCTTCTCGTGATGGTCGGACAGGTCGTCTTGTCGAGTCTCGCGGCATTCGCATTCGTCTTTATCGACTTTAAAGGAAAAGGGCTCATCTTCATGCTCTTCCTGGCGACGATGATGGTGCCATGGGAAGCGACAATGGTACCGAACTTTTTGACGATTCAGTCGCTCGGTTGGCTGAATAGCGTGTGGGGACTGTCTGTGCCGTTCTTCGCACTCGCGTTCGGGACGTTCTTACTTCGGCAACAGTTCAAAACGATTCCGTACGAAATGTATGAGGCGTCCCAAATTGCTGGGATCAGTCGCTTTCGGTTCTTTTGGAACGTCGTCTTGCCGGTCTCGAAGACACCACTCGTTACATTGTCGGTGTATAGCTTTTTGACGACTTGGAATATGTACTTATGGCCGCTTCTCGTCACGAACACGGAACAGGCGCGAACGGTCCAAATCGGCATCAAACAGATGCAGTCGAACGAAGTCGCCTCGGATTGGGGCGTCGTCATGGCGGCAGTCATCTTGATTATCATTCCGACACTTGTATTGTTGTTCGCAGGACAAAAGCACTTGCAAGAAGGTTTGACGCAAGGCGCTATCAAATAATAGGGGGATATGACAAATGAAAAAGTTAGGATTATTCGCAGGGTTGGCAAGTTCGGTGTTATTACTCGGGGCATGTGGCAGTGAAGAAGCGGCACCCGTCGCGGCGACGACAGAAGACGGAAAGACAGAGGTTGTCTTTTGGCATGCGATGAGCGGGGACTTGGAGACGGCGTTAAACACTCAAGTCGATGCGTTTAACGCTTCGCAAGACGACTATGAAGTCAAACCGGTCTTCCAAGGAACATATGAGGAAGCGTTGACAAAATTCAATGCGGTCGCCGGTTCGGAAGACGCGCCCGCCATCATGCAGACGTTCGAAGTCGGGACGAAATACATGATCGACTCGAACAAAATTACACCCGTTCAGGAGTTCATCGACAAAGAGAAGTTTGACACGAGCGTATGGGAAGAGAACATCTTGAGTTATTACCAAGTCGATGGGAAACAATACTCGATGCCGTTCAACTCATCGACACCGGTCCTCATCTACAACAAGGAAGCGTTTGAGAAAGCAGGGCTCGACCCGGAGAAAGCACCGCGCACATATGACGAGTTGAAAGAGGCGGCAAAGAAGTTGACGACGGACGGTCAGACCGGCTTCACGATGCTCAACTATGGTTGGTTCTTTGAACAGCTCGTGGCTGCGCAAGGTGGATTGTATGTCGACAATGACAATGGACGAAGTGGAGACCCGACGAAAGCCGTGTTCGATGGCGAAGAAGGACAGAACGCGTTCAATCTCATCAAAGAAATGTACGATGAGAAGACGTTCTTAAACGTCGGTCAAAACTGGGACGATATGCGTGCGGCATTCCAATCTGGAAAAGTTGCCATGTACCTTGATTCGTCAGCAGGAATCCGTACGGTCGCAGACAATGCGGACTTTGAAATCGGCGCATCGTACTTACCGGTACCGAATGAAGCGGAGCGCCAAGGCGTCGTCATCGGCGGGGCATCGCTCTGGATGGGTGACGGCATTGCCGAAGAGACGAAAGAAGGCGCATGGGAGTTCATGAAGTATGTCGCTTCGACGGAAGCGCAAGCGCAGTGGCATGTCGACACAGGCTACTTCGCCATCAATCCAGAAGCGTACAACGAGCCGATTGTAAAAGAAATGTGGGCGAAATATCCACAACTGAAAGTGACGGTCGACCAACTCAGTGAGACGAAACCATCACCGGCGACACAAGGAGCGCTCATCTCGACGTTCCCGCAATCACGTCAAAGTGTCGTCAATGCGATGGAAAGTTTGTATCAAGGGGTGTCAGTCGAAGAGGCATTGAAACGTGCGGCTGATGAGACGACTTCCACCTTGGAGCAGTGACATGTTGATTTACGCACATCGCGGCTATAGCGCCAATTACCCGGAAAATACATTGTCCGCGTTCGAGGCAGCTCTTCCCTATGTGGATGGGATCGAGCTGGACGTACAGGTATCAAAGGACGGGCGTCTCGTCGTCATTCATGACGAGACCGTCGACCGGACGACGAATGGAACGGGATGGGTGAAAGACATGACGCTTCAGGAGTTGCGTCAGTTGAAGATTGACGGCTATGAACGCATTCCGACATTAGAAGAAGTGCTCGGACTGATTGAACGGAGCAACGTCACCCTGAACATCGAATTGAAGACGGATCAATATGCGTATCCAGGGATTGAACGTCTCGTTTGGCTTGCTGTTGACGAGTTTGAACTCGGTGACCGTGTCGTGTTCTCTTCGTTCAATCGTGAAACACTCGTCCGCATGCGGGATGTGGCACATGTCGCCCGACTTGCGGTGTTAACACTCACGGGTGAGTCGGATACCGTCTCGTTCGCTGAAACGATTCGGGCCGAGGCGATTCACGCACAGCCTGCATTTATTGGGTCAACTGCTTGGGAACAGATGCGTCGTACGACACTAGAGACACGTCTCTATACGATTAACGACGTGAAGGACCTACCCCCGATCGCGGTTTCGGCCATCATGACAGATGAGGTTGAACGGTTTACGAAATGAGTAGAACAAACCCCGCTTCCACTTGGAGCGGGGTTCGTTCATGTCATAATCGGTTGTGGTGTGTCATAGGTCGAGACGACAACTTGATTGCGCCCTTCGTTTTTCGCTTGATAAAGCGCCGAATCAGCGAGATCTACCATCCGTTTGATGGGAAGCGAGGTTCCGTGTGCGACTCCGACGGACGTCGTGATTTGAATCGGTGGAAAATCGTTCAAATGGAATAGTTCAGCAGCAATCCGTTCCCGTATTCGGTTGGCCACTTTGTCTACCTTCTCTGGTGTCAAGTCATACATCAAAATAACAAATTCTTCGCCACCAATTCGTGCGACAGTGTCATGGGCACGCGTCTCGACTTTTAAGATGTTGGCGAACTGTTGTAAGACGAGATCACCGTTTCCGTGACCATATGTATCGTTCACATGTTTAAAATGATCGATATCGAGCGCGAGTACATTGTACGTCCGATTCTCTTGACCGATGGAAGCCGTATATCGATCCCACACACGTCGATTATATAGACCGGTCAAATGGTCTCGTTCAGACGACTGTTTGTACTCGATGGCACGGCGGGTCGTTTGTTCAAGGTCGATGGTGAGGATGCTCGAGAGTAGACCGACGAGCATGCCAATCATCCAAATGGACAAGACGAGGGATACATAGGCTGTGCTCCAACCCATATTGATATAGACGGCAATCGAAATAATAAAAAGCGCCCATACGTTCAAAAAGATACTCTGTAAGAAGAGTCGCTCCCGAAGCAGCCGATGAATCCAGAGCATCCCGATGCTGACGATGAACGTCGCGATAAATGCAATCACGGCCTGCTCGGTCATTCCGAACAAGAATCGTGTACTGGCGATGAAGAGTGTTGCAATGAATAAAGGAAAACGAGCACCATAAAAAGCAAGCAACACGAGCGGTAAGTGACGCAAATCTACACGGACCATATCGTTGGCTTCTACGGCGTTATACATCAAAAACAGACCGAGTGCACCGGCAAGTAGTCCAATCACAGAACTACGAAGACGGTACGAATTAAAAAGCGAAGAATGATAAATCTTTGAGATGATATAGAATCCGGTGAATGCGACACAAGCATTGAGCAACAAAACGGTGAGCGTCATTCCTTCACGACCTTTTCGGTAGACTATACATTAACGGTAGCAGTCTTCAAAATAATGTCAATTATAAAATGCTTCATAATATGCAAAAAAGCAGATCCGGACTGATTTCGGACCTGCTTCAATATACTTACTCAAAGGAATGGTACATAATATTTGAAATGTTTCCAGTGAGGTGATGTTGTAAGGTGTGATTGGTTGGATAGATGCGACTAGAAAAGACATACTCTCCATCATTAACGAAAACTTCGATAGAAGAAGAATCGATGAATAGACGAACTCGTTCACAGTTAGCCTGAATCCTTCGTTCTGTTTCGTTTCGAACAAGTTGGATATAGCTTTTAGCGAAGGAAAGGCTAGCGGTACCTTGAAAACAACTGAACTGAAATTCTCCTTCCACGTCAAACTCAAGCTCAAACGCTTTTCCTGAGAAAAAAGGTGATTTGAGAGGGAAGGAGCATTGACGTAACCATTTCATTTCTTCAATTGGAGTCATCCAGAGCCGATTATTCCTTATGTTTAATTCACGTGGTATGGTCATCTGGTTCGTCCAGCCTTCTCGTTGCTCCGGCCAATCTTGTTCCCACATCGCGTTCCAAGCAATCAAAATTCGTCTACCTTGATCATCGAGAAAGGTTTGAGCAGCGTAAAAGTCATGACCATAATCTAACTCGGAGAACGAACCATGTGTGAACTGTGTTGTAGTTACATCGAACTTACCTATAAAATAACCGCATTGATGTAGGTTGTGATAGCGATCTCCTGTTGGTTCCATTCCTTGTGGAGAGAGTAACAATACATCATGACCATTCAGAGTAAAAAGATCGGGACATTCCCACATCCATCCATGCTCCTCAGTTCCCTCTGCCATGATGCCTTGTTCTCTCCAGTGAAGGGCATCATCTGATTCGTAGAGCACAATTTTTCCATTCAGTTCATCACGTGTACCAAGAATCATATAGAATTTATCGTTGTCAGCCCACACTTTGGGATCCCGAACATGGGCATTTCCATGTTCGGGAATTTCCGATATGAGCGGATTGTGTACACTTTTTTGAAACGATAATCCATCTATTGATGTGGCAAGACATTGAACTTGACGCAACGTTTCACGCTTTTCATCTAACCACGTGTTGCCTGTGTAATACAAATGAAGCATATCGTCTTTGATTAACGCACTACCTGAAAAAATACCGTCTCGATCGTAATCATCTCCTGGACGTAGAGCAATCGGCTTATGTTCCCAACGGATTAAATCTGTTGAGGTGGCATGCCCCCAATGCATATTATCCCAATTTACGCCAAACGGATGATACTGATAAAACAGATGGTAGACACCGTTGAACTGGCAAAGACCATTAGGATCGTTCATCCAACCAAAAGGTGGCGCGAAATGGTAGATAGGACGATACGTCATACGGATAACACTTCACTTGTAAATGTGTCCGTAATAGTCTGTTTTTCTCCATAAATTTCGACAGTGAGTGGCTCAGTTGAAGGTGCACGACGTGTAAGCACAACTTTGTCATGTGATGCATAAATGTCGAGCGTTTCACCTTTCCAATTGATTGAGAAAGTGAGTTCATCCCAAGCTTCTGGCAACATTGGAGAAATTCGTAAGTTTCCACTGGTCATACGTACACCGCCAAAACCGTTTACGACAGCTTGCCAAATTCCACCAAGTGAAGCCGCATGAATACCTGCATCAGACGTCTTCATGTTTGGTCCAAGATCAATTTCAGAGGCCCGACGGAATAAACTGTAAGCAAGTTCTCGGTTACCGAGATCAGATGCAAGGACGCTATGAGTTGAAAGGGAGAGCGAGGAGTCATGTAATGTCTTCGGTTCATAGTATTCCCAGTTTGCTCGTTTGACATCTGCTGAGAATAAATCTTCAAGCAAATACATCAAAATCATCACGTCTGCTTGTTTTGATACTTGAATCTCGTTGACTTGTTCTAGATTATAGTCATAGAACATGGAGCCAACGTTTTCTTGATTTTTGTATTTGCTCAAATCGATGATTTGTTTTTGCAAATACGTATCATCTTGTGGCAATACTCCGTCTTCGCGCACTTGTGGCAAATAAATTAAGTCAAGGACATGTCGGAATCTTGCTTCGGCTGTTTCTAAATCAAGCTTAGCGTTCAATTGCTCGAACAGATTCGGTTTTTCAATACGTAACAGTTCTACATACTCAATTGCCTTTTGAATATTCCAGTGAGCTGTATAATTCGTAAACGCGTTATTATTGACGTGTTCCTTATATTCATCTGGTCCAACGACCTGATTGATTTCATAACGATTTTTAGACTCATTCCATTCGAGTCGGCTCGCCCAGAATTTTGCTGTATCAATCAAAAGTTCATAACCGTAATGGTCCATAAATTCTTGGTCACCGGTGATGTGGTAATATTGCCAAGCAGCGAAAGCAACATCTGAGGTGATGTGTTGTTCGATAAAACCGGACCAAATTTTGGTCGCCTCGCCCGTCACGATGTCTGCGGCACCCCAGACTGGCGTGACTTCACCATCATCGAGCCATGCTGATTCCCATGGGAACATCGCGCCATCGTATCCATTCTCTTTGGCTTTCCGATGTGCCCCAGGTAGTGAAAGATAGCGATACTCGAGCAAACTGCGAGCAATTTTTGGGTTCGTATATGTGTAGTAAGGCAAGATAAAAATTTCTGTGTCCCAGAATGTATGCCCCTTATATCCTTCTCCAGACAAGCCTTTTGCTCCAACGTTCATGCGATTGTCATGTTTCGGTGTCATAACAGCAAGATGGTATTGAGCAAATCGGATGGCTAATTGATCAAACATTTCCTTAGATTTAATATTGATTGGTGTACGAGACCATACGAGTTCATCCCATGCTTGAATATGTTCAATGAACAAGTTCTCGTATCCTTTTGATTCAACGTTTCGTGTCACATTTAACGCGTGGTTTGCGAGTTCCTCTGTGGAAACAGCATTCAACTCTTTATCACGAGAAGTGAAGACGGTCGAGTATTTTTCAATCGTAAATACTTCATTCGCTGGAATCTCAATATCCGAATAGTCAAAGAAAATTTGACGGCGATCCATTTTGATAATGGATGTCGGATTCATTGATTCATGTTGGTAAAAACGATGGACGCTATGGAAGACAAAATCGATGCCAGATTCAGTTGTCGTTTGAATCTGTTGCATAAAACGTCCGTCATAAAGTCGTTTGTTCCCTTCTAAGAAGTGCTGGACACCACTGTTTGTCGTTTGTCCATTAATACCTGAAGTAAGTGAGAGAACACTGTTTTGTTTCGGCGTTATGGTCACTCGTTGAGCAATTACGTGCAGATTATCCATTGAGACGAAGCGTCGGAAAGTAAGGTCGTAAACATTTCCATTCGGACTTTGCCATGTGATGTTACGTACGAGTTCAGCTTCTTTCAAATTAAGCGTACGGCGATAAGAAAGGATATTTCCCTGTGTCAAATCAAAACGGATACCGTCTAATTTGAACTCCATCCATAAAAGGTCTGCTGCATTCGGAAGTTCTGTCACTTCATTCTCAGCGAACTTATTGAATGTCCCGGCCACGAACAAGTTGCGTGTTTCATTCGCATAATGTTCTTCTGTGACAGAACGTAACCCCATGTATCCATTTCCGAGAGAAAATACCGATTCACCTTTCCCGAGCCATTCCGGGCGAAACCCGTCTTCAGATACGAGCCAATGCTGTAGATCTTCTCTGCCAGTCGTATAGTTCATCAATGTATTCGTCACCATATAACCTCCTGTATGATAAAGCGCTTTCTTGATTCGTCACCATTCTATCCGAAACGTTTCGGATATTCAATAGCGATTTTGCTGTATTTTCTTTCAATTGTTTGAAGAACGTGATTAAATGGTGGCAGAAACGTTTTAGAAAAGAGGACTAACATGGAACAAATGATTGCTAGTTTAGGCTTTCAATTTGAGAAAGTGAAAACGTGGAGATCACAATCAATTTGGAAATCAATTTTTTATGTAGCGATTGCTGTCCTATTCGCTAATGCACTCGTATATGGAGTGAAATGGATGGGACAACCTGAGGTGGATGAGGAAAACTTGCCTTCATTTCAGATAACGGAGGATGGTCTTCGGTATGAGCAGTCTTTTGCGTTTGATGTTCCTGTTCTCGATTTATCTGTAATGGTGGGAGAGGAACAGAAAACAGATGTACGCCAAACGCTAGTCCTTATGGAATCTGGTTGGGCATTCAAGCGAAGCGGAGTCGAAACAGATTTGGAAAGTTATCAGACGTTGCTTGATTTTGTGGGACGGTCAGACGTGGCAGAACGTGATTTAGACGTTTTATTAAAAGAATTGAACTGGTTCTATCCCATTTACGTGTACGGGGCTACTATGTTTGATTTGGTTTTGCATTTTCTGTTAATTTCCCCTCTGGCTCTAGCAGGTCTCGGGTTTCGACGCTTTGTACCGATTCGTTATAAAGAGGCATGGACCATTACAGCTTATGGCATCACAGCACCTTTGATTGTGCGTTCAGTTATTGAATTATTGCCAATCAATGTGCCTATGCTCTCTGTTTTATATTGGGCGACTGTCGGTATCTTTGCATTTATGACGATACGAAAAATCGGCGATGACTAATCATCGCCGATTTTTTGTGACCGATTCTCGCAGGATTAACTGATTATTGACGAAAGCTTCATGGGGCACATCCTTACCTTCTACAATATTGACAATCATCGATGCGGCTTTTCGCCCCATTTCATAAGGTTGTTGTCCAACAGTGGTTAACGGTGGGGATACGTACTGAGACAATAAGATATTGTCAAATCCGATGATTGATAGATCTTCTGGAACGTTTAAGCCGAGTTCTCTCGTTGCCTGGAGAACACCAAGTGCCATGACATCGGATGCACAGAAAAACGCTGTCACTTCAGGGTGATTCAACAAAAAAGGAAGTGCTGCATCTTTTGAGGCGATTTCTTCAAAATCTCCGTTTAACACATATTCTTCTTGGAAGTCGATTTCGTGATCGTGTAGCACTTGTCGATAGGCATCATATCGTACAGTCGAAACATAGGCGTGTGGCGCACCGTTCATAAATGCAATATGTCGGTGTCCGAGTCGGATGAGATAACGAACGGCTTGTTTAGCGCTCTCGAGCTGATTTGAGGTCACATAACCTGTATTGATCCCTTCGACAGGAATGTCGACCAGTACGCAAGGTACTGTGCTTTCGATTGCCTCGAGTAAGTAGGGGTCGTCTCGTTTTAATCCTTGAATAACAACCCCGTCTAGTTGACGTTCTGCGCACATTTGACTGTACGTTTTATTTTTTTGCTTTGAGGTCGTAGTCGATAAAAGAACGAACTCGTAATCAAGGTCAGACAATTCATCTGATACACCGCATAAAGTCTCGAACATAAAGTTATCTTTAATACTCTCGCGTTTTAAATCAGTGACGAGAAAGCCGATTGTCTTGGATTGCTTTTTGACCAAACTGCGTGCCAAAATGTTCGGGCTATAACCAAGTTCTTTAGCGACATTTAAAATCTTGTCCCGTGTCTCTTTGTTTACATCATCGTAGCCGTTTAAGGCTCGAGATACAGTTGTGATGGAAAAACCGGATGCTTTAGAAACGTCTTTTAATGTGGCCATCATACAATACTCCTTTATGAAAACGTTGTGAGTAAATTAAGTAAAGTTTATAGGTACATCTAGTTTAGTCTGTATATGAATATCTTGTAAACCTTGAATTAAAAGCATTTTCGAAGGGATTTAAAAAAGTTCTTGATTTCCGAAACGTTTCGGGTATAAAATCTAGTTGTGAGTTGAAAGCGGTTACTTTAATTTGGTCGACATTACACTTAAGGAGGAATTGATTGATGAATAAAAAAGTATCTAAGCCATTATCGATTGTTATGCTATCAGGACTTGTCTTTACTGCAGCTTGTGGTGGTGAAGAGGAGGCGCAAGTTGCTTCAGATCCATCTGAACTTGAAGGTAAAGAAATCACGGTAGGGACATGGAAAGGAACAGATGCTGAAGTAAAAGCATTCGATGAATTGTTAGCAGCTTTCACTGAAGAGACTGGAATCAAAGTTAAAAAGAAAGTCTACAATGATTATCAAACACAGCTCCAAACTGACCTCGTCGGCGGAACGGCACCAGATGTGTTTTATGTAGATGCTTTTTTAGCACCTGAACTTTCTAAACAAGGTGTACTCGAACCACTTGATCAATATATCGAACAAGCAGAAAAAGATTTAGGCGACTTTTATGAACCAGCCATTAATGCTTTTAAATCTGACGATCAATTATTCGGTCTTCCAAAAGATTATTCCACTCTCGGACTTTACTACAACAAAAAGTTGATTGAAGATGCTGGTTTCACAGCAGATGATATCCCGACAGAGATGGGGCAGCTTCCTGAATTTTTGGGAGAATTACAAGAAAAGCTCCCATCTGGTGTGACACCAGCAATTACCACATCTGAACTCGCGCGTCATATGTTCGTCTTACAATCAGGTGGAACGGATATCGTTGATGAAAATGGAATGGCGGTATTGTCACAACAGGATCAAATCAAAGCATTGCAACCACTTGTGGATGCCTATCAAGATAAACTCGTTCAACGACCTGCTGATTTAGGGCAAGGATGGGCAGGCGATTCATTTGGAGCTGAAAAAGCGGCAATCATGATTGAAGGTAACTGGGCAATCTCGCATATCGAACAAAACTTCCCGAACGTTGAAATGGGGACGAAAGAAGTTCCTACAATTGACGGCAACAGTGGTTCGATGATGTTCACAGTCTCTTATTCGCTCAATAGCGATTCGGAAGAAAAAGCGGCAGGTTGGGAATTTATCAATTACGCGACTTCGAAAGACGGGATGAAGATTTGGTCTGAAGGAGCGGGTGTTCTCCCGTCCCTCAAATCAATCGCCGAAGAACTTAATCTTCAAGATGATGAATTGAAAGCACCGTTCGTTGCGGCCGGAGCTTATGCGACACCTTGGCAAAAAGGCGATTCTCTTTCAATTGTTGCTCGTGAATACAACAACTTGTTACCTGCTGCTTTGAAAGGTGATATGACACTCGAAGAAGCGATGAAAAAAGCAGAAGAAACTGCGAATAAAGATATCGAGACGCAATTGAAGTAAAGAAACAATTGGGCTCGCGTAATCGCGCGGGCCTCGTTTTGTTCGGGAAGGAAGGATCGATTATATGGGCACACAGCTCGAAATCAACCGGCGTACGGATACAGCGTCACAGGCACCATCACCTAAAAAAAAGAAAGGTAGTGAACGTGATCGCCGTGAAGCTGTACAAGGCATGACATTTATGCTGCCGACAATCATCATTTTAGTGACGTTCACGTTGCTTCCGATTGCGTATTCACTTTTCTTATCATTTACACGCGTGAATTTGTTCGGCGGCATCGATTTCCAATGGGTTGGCTTTGAAAATTACATCAACGCATGGAATGATGATCGGGTCTGGACGGCTTTAAAAAATACGTTCCGTTATGCTCTTTTTGTTGTACCGATTCAAACGGCAATTGCACTTCTCATGGCGGCTGTCTTAAATTCCGGGATTCGTTTTCAAAATACATTCCGGACCATTTATTTCTTACCGACGCTGACTTCAAGTTCAGCACTCACCATGATTTTCATGTTTTTGTTCAGTTTAAATGGACCAATCAACAATGTTCTCGTCAGTTTGGGATTGTTAGATGCACCAGTCAACTTCATCAACGAGACCGACTTTGCCCTCACGACCATAATGGTCATGAATATTTGGTCTACTGTCCCATTCTTCATGACAATCTATTTAGCAGGGCTACAGGATATCCCGTCTTCGCTTTACGAGGCGGCTTCACTTGATGGGGCAAATGCGTGGCAAAAACTGATGAAAATTACAGTTCCAAACCTTACGCCTGTAACGAACTATGTCCTGTTGATGGGCATCATCGGTTGTTTCCAATTATTTGACCAAGCATATATCATCTCAGGTGGAACCGGTGGGCCGAACAACGCCACACTTACATTCTCGCTCATCATTTATCAGTATGCGTTTAAGACCATTGGAACGATGGGATATGCGTCAGCACTGGCAATTATTTTGACAATCATCATCTTCACGGTTTCGATGATTGCTCGTAAGTTGAATAAAGAAGAATCGAACTATTAAGGAGGAATGGATGTGAAAAAGAAAAAATGGCCGCGTATTGTCATGTATGTCATCCTCGTCTCTTACGCGCTCGTCACACTGTATCCATTCCTATGGGCAGTGCTCGCATCGTTCAAACCGTATAGCGAGATTGTAGCTGGGGGACTTACACTTTGGCCAGAGAATCCAACGCTCGCAAACTTTGAACATATCTTTACGGAAGATCCGCTTTTTCCACGTTGGATTATGAACTCCTTTTTAATTGCAACACTAGGAACCATTGTGAACGTCATTTTTAACACAATGGCTGGTTATTCGCTTGCGCGTCTTCGCTTTCCGGGACGTAACTATTTATTCCTGTTGATCTTGGCTGTCATGATGGTACCGGGACAAATCTTACTCATTCCGAACTACTTAATCATGCGTTCGCTTGGAATTCTCGACACATACTCTGCGTTGATCATTCCCGGAGCCATCAACTTCTCCTACATCTTCTTGATGAGACAGTTCTTTATCAACTTCCCACGTGAAGTAGAAGAAGCTGCACAAGTAGACGGACTAAATCGATTCCAAACGTTTTGGCGTATTGTCTTCCCGATGGCGCGTGCATCGGTTGCAACACAGGCCGTCTTCGTGTTCCTTGGGTTCTGGAACGAGTTCTTAAAACCGCTTCTTTACATCACATCACCCGAAAAGTATACGCTTACGCTCGGGCTTCAGTCATTTCAAAGTCAGAATGCCACGCAGTGGAACTACATCATGGCGGCTTCTGTCGTCAGTATCATTCCAATCATCATTTTGTACATCATGCTGAATAAGTACTTCATGCAAGGTTTACGAATTGGTGGAGATAAATAAGGAGAATGAAAATGAAAGCTTTTATTTTTGATTTAGACGGTGTCATCACCGACAGTGCCGAATATCATTACTTAGCATGGAAAGCGCTCGGAGAAGATTTGGGGATTCCGTTTGATCGAGCATTCAATGAGACACTCAAAGGTGTGAGTCGAACTGAATCATTGGAACGAATCTTACGACTTGGCGGCCGTGAGAATGACTTTTCTGCTGAAGAGAAGGAGCTGCTTGCGACAAAGAAGAATGAACACTATGTATCACTTATTTCAAAAATTACGACTGCAGATATCTTGCCAGGCATTGAAATGTTCTTGAAAGAGCTGAAAGAAGCAGGTTACAAAATCGGAATGGCGTCAGCCTCGAAGAATGCTCAGATGGTGACGAGCCAACTTGGATTGCTTGAAGCGTTCGACCATATTGTTGATGCGGCAACTGTGATACATTCAAAACCACATCCTGAAGTATTTCTTAAAGCTGCTGAAGCGCTACGAGTCGATCCGAAAGAATGTGTCGGTATTGAGGATGCAGTTGCAGGAATCACGGCCATCCATGAGGCAGGTATGTTTGCCGTCGGAATTGGCGACCCACATGTCTTAATCGAGGCAGATATTGTTTTCGAAAACACAGCGCGTCTCACATTAGAGAAACTATTGGTTCGAATTTAAAAACGAAGCCTCGAGTGTTAACGCTCGAGGCATTTTTAATGAGGGGGAGTCGGAATGAAACGGACATGGTGGAAAGAGGCCGTCGTATATCAAGTGTATTGGCGAAGCTTTTTCGATACAGATGGAGATGGATATGGTGACTTAGAAGGTGTACGTCAAAAGTTACCATACATTAAAGAACTTGGGGCGGATGTTGTCTGGCTCAATCCGTTCTATGTGTCGCCTGATAAGGACAACGGATATGACATTGCCGACTATTATGGTGTCATGGATCGAGCAGGAACGATGGCGGATTTTGAACGTTTGTTGACAGAGGCGCACGCACTCGGTCTGAAAGTCATTTTGGATCTTGTCGTTAACCATACTTCGAATCAACACCAGTGGTTCTTGGAATCAAAGAAGGGTAAAGACTCACCAAAGCGAGATTACTACATCTGGCATGACCCAGTGCAAGGAAAAGCGCCAAACAATTGGCGATCATATTTTGAGCCGTCTTGTTGGGAATGGGATAAGCACAGCGGTCAGTATTATTACCATTCATTCGCCGTCGAACAACCCGATCTCAATTGGGAAAATAAAGAATTGCGTCATGAAATCTATAAGATGATGCGTTTTTGGCTCGACAGAGGTATTGATGGATTTCGAATGGATGTCATCAATCTTCTCGCAAAACGAAAAGACTTATCTGATGTCGAAGATCCATATAATTTGAGTTACTTAGCTAATAATCCGGGGATTCATGAGTATCTTCAAGAAATGCATGAGGAGGTACTGCGGCACTACGATTGCATGACGGTCGGTGAGATACCGTTCGTAACACCAAAAGAAGGCGCACTCTATGTAGATGAGGAACGTCAAGAGCTCAATACGTTGTTCCATTTTCAAATCGCTGATGAGATGCCGACTTGGGATATGCTTCGTTTCAAAGAAATTCAGCGTGAATGGTACGAAGGGTTGAAAGGTAGAGGATGGAATTCACAGTTCTTAAACAATCACGATCACACGCGTCAGGTTACTCGTTATGGGAATGATAGGGAACATCGAGTTGCCTCGGCAAAACTGCTAGCTACCTTGACGCACACATTGCCTGGTATGCCTTATATCTATCAAGGAGAAGAAATCGGAATGACTGGTGTCACGTTTGATTCGATTGAAGATTATCAAGATATTGCGATGAAGAATCGGTATGCAGAAGAAGTGGATAAGGGAAGAAATGAGAATGAAGTATTGGTCAGTTTGCAACTATTGAGTAGAGATAACTCACGGACGCCTATGCAATGGAACGACAAAAAAGAAGCTGGATTTACACAAGGAATACCTTGGATGAGCGTGAATAAAAATTACGTCGAGTTGAACGTAGAGAAAGATATGCAACGGGAGGATTCTGTGTTCCGTTACTATCAACGTTTGATTCAATTGAGGAAATCAAATGAAGCACTTGTATATGGTGATTTTAAAGATTTACTTCCATCTGACGAATCGCTTCATGTATATGAGCGTTCTTTGAGAGAAGAACAATTTTTGATCATTCTCAATCATTCAGAGGATTCTCATCCGATACCCGTACCGACAGCATCTTTTGATCTCGTCTTACAAAATCTAAACAATGAGACCAGTCAATTGCAACCGTATGAGGCAAGGATTTATAAGAAGACCATCGAATAGGTGGTCTTCACGCTTTTTTCTTCGTTCCTCGAAACGCAAAAAACATGGCGATGCCAATTGCAATCCCGAGCCACCAGTTATTGAGGGTGAGACCAAAGACGACGGCGAATACGACCGCGACGGGAATCGATAAGTAGCCACGTTGTTTCATCTTCATTTCCTCCTCTCTTCGACACTTCTTTATTCCCAAAACGAATGCGCTTCATTCTTGAATCGAAACAAATTAAAAAAACGTTCGACCGATTAAATCAGTCGAACGAAACCGAATGTTTAGGGGATGGTAGCAATGGACAGCTCTGTCTGGTATGAAGCTCGATTGTAAAGGTGGTGCCTTTTCCGTACACCGAGTCCGCATGAATTCCCCAACCGTGGGCTTCGGCGATTCGTTTACAGATTCGCAGACCGAGACCGGTTCCTTTAATCGATTGGTGGGCAGCGGATTCGACACGGTAATATTCATCAAATACGTAGGGGAGTGCTTCTTCCGGAATCCCAATCCCGGTATCGGATACAGATAAAGTTACCGTGCCAGCACTTTCAAATACGCTCGTATGGACCGTCCCGCCATCAGGAGAGTACTTGATGGCGTTACCAATGAGGTTATGGAGCAATTGCCGTAACTTTTCTTCATCTGCTTGAATCGAGACATCATTCGTTTCAAACGTCACTGTATGAAGCGTGGAGGTCGTCTGATAGCTCGACATGACATCCTCTAAAAGAGGACGGAGGGCGAACGTCGTCACGGTCAGTTGGTCAGCCGTGTAGCGCTCTTTTTGATAATCGAGGAAATTATCGACGAGCCGCTCCAGCCGTTCCGATTCTTGTTTGACTTGTGTTAGCATCTGATACGACTTTTCCGAACCTTGATGACGTGTCATGAGTAACTCCGTATAGCCATGGATGGCAGTCAATGGCGTTCGGAAATCATGAGACAGTTCGGCAAGGAAACTGTCTTTACGCTCTTCAAAGCGGACGGCCTCCGTTTGGTCGCGCCACATGATGAAAACGCCACGTGGTGTGCGCGTGAAGTTGAAAATCAAATGTAGCGTCTTGTCATCAAAGCGCAGACGACGTGAGGTCATCTTTGGATCCGTTTCGGTCGCACATTCGAGCAATTCTTGGATCAGGTGCATGACTTGTGCGGAATCCGCCCCGTGCCGTTCCAACGTGGAATATACATAACGAGTCAATGTTTCCAATGTGTCAAAAGATTGTGTTGTCATAGAAGGGTACCATTGACGAAGAGAATCATTCGAATACAGACGGCATCTTGAGAAATCGATATAACACATCGCATCCTGTACTTCTTCCACGATGGAAGCGATGGAGAACGTATGGCGTTGCTGTTTTTGACGAGCGGAGCGTTTCTGCCTAACCCTATGGAATCGGCGCATGGACCTACCTCCTCGCGATCATTTGTACAGTCGTTCACAACTAGTATACGATACTCGAACAAGAATCCCTATACAGGCAATAGTCCTAGCAGAAACGTATCGAAATCGGGACGGATGCAAAACACCTCTCCGCTGATGGAACGGAGAGGTGTCGGTCATTCGGTCACGTTTACTTGTCCCATCATCCCATTCTCTTCATGCTCGAGGATGTGGCAATGATACATGAACGTTCCTGTTTTAGTGAAGGTGAGTTCGATTTTTACCCGTTCATCGGGAGCGACGGCTACCGTATCTTTCCACCCTTTCTCCTGATCGGATGGTGGTTTTCCGTCTCGACTGATGACTCGGAACTGGACGCCGTGGATGTGGAAAGGATGTGTCATCCCACCCATCATATCCGGCTTATTTTCAATTTCCCATACCTCAGTGTCTCCGCGTTTCGCTTCGATGTCGATACGCTCCGGGTCATATGTCTTTCCGTTGATTGACACCATGTTACCCATTCCAAAAAGGGTGAGGCGGCGGTCTGCTGTCTCGTCTGTCGAGCGCTCCACCGTTTCAATCGTCGGAATCTTAATGGACGCCTTGTCGAGTTCACCGATACGAAACGTGGTGAATGTCACCCCGTCCGCTTTTAAGGCAGCGACATCTTCAACTTGTGAAAAATCAATCAGTACCTCGGCCCGTTCACCTGGTGTCAACGTGAGGGTTTCTAAGGGAATCGGGCGTTCTAACGGCCCTCCGTCTGTCGCAATCTGCGTCATCTCGGCCTCGTTAGATAACGTAAAATCAAAATCACGCGCATTCGAACCGTTGACTAGTCGCACTCGTAACGTCTCGGTTTGAACGTCGAACGTCGTGTTGATGGCTCCATTCGCAAGAATGGTATCCCCCGTCGTTCCATCAACGTTCATATGGGCATCATAATCCAACTCACCGTTAGGCGTGAAGAGTCGATCTTGTACGATGAGCGGGATATCGTCGACTCCATATTCATTCGGGAGACCGTTCTGTGCATCGTCGGTCACATAAAGAAGACCGGCGAGCCCTTTATAAACTTGTTCGGCTGTCGATCCCATCGGATGGGGGTGAAACCACAGTGTACTAGGTTCTTGATCGATGTCGAGTCGAACTTGTGCCTGTTCACCTGGTGCGACGGTCTGATGAGGTCCCCCGTCCATGTCGGCAGGGATGACGAGTCCGTGCCAGTGGAACGTTGTCGGTTCATCCAATCGATTGATGGTATCGATTACGACTGTTTTTCCTTTCGGTAACTCGATCATTGGTCCGAGTAAGTCTCCATTATAGCCGAACGTTTCCGATTTCTTGCCGTCTTTGAAAAATTGTGACGTGCCTTTAGTTGCTTCCACCGTATAGTAGACCGTGTCTCCCGTGACACGATCTGGCTGTAAGGCAGTCGGAATCGGAAGCGGCTGTGTCGGTTCATCCGATGCTTGAAGCTCTTGCATCGCTCCGTGTCCCATCGGTCCGTTATTGCCACCCATTCCATTATCACCCATCATGTGATCATCCATCTGACCCGTTGCCGAATCGTTTCCCATCATATGATTTTGGTCCATATTGTTGTTATGGTTCCATGTCCCGTTGAAAAGGACGATTAGTAAAACGAGGATGCCTCCAATTAAAATCCCCGTCATCAGAAACCATATTCCTTTCGATTTCATGCTATAACACTCCTTCATTGTTCAGTCCTCACTTTGTTGTACCACCTAATTGTGAAAGAAACATGAAAGTCCAAATCTGTTTAATCGCATACCGCATAGGGGTATACAAACCGTGTAAAGGAGAGGATGAATGATGAAACATGCACACGGTCAACACCATGGACATCATGAGGAGAGTCACGAGTCTCATCATGGCGGACACGGACACGAGCATATGATTGACGATTTCAAACGACGTTTCTTCGTATCGCTCGGGCTGATGATTCCGATTTTATTGTTATCGGACATGATTCAAGAATGGCTGCGGTTTGAACTCGATTTTCCGTTTGAAAAGACAATCTTATTTGTATTGGCGACGATTGTGTATGTATACGGCGGGTGGCCGTTCTTAAAAGGAAGTGTGGAAGAGTTAAGAGAGCGTAGCCCGGGCATGATGATGCTTATTGGCTTGGCGATCAGCGTCGCTTACTTTTATAGTGCAGCTGTCGTCTTTGGCTATGGAAGCGGACATGACTTCTTTTGGGAACTCGCTTCATTGATTGTGATCATGCTACTCGGTCATTGGATTGAGATGCGTTCTGTCATGGGAGCGTCGAACGCGTTGGAACAACTCGTGCAGCTTCTTCCGAACGAAGCGCATCGTATCAATGGGGAGGAGACGGAGGACGTCCCGATTTCTGAATTGAGGGAAGGAGACCGAATCCTCGTCAAACCGGGGGAGCAGGTACCCGTGGACGGGAAAATCATCAAAGGACGAACGACCATCGACGAGTCGATGTTGACCGGCGAATCGGTACCGGTCGAAAAAACAGAAGGTGAGGACGTCATCGCAGGTTCCATCAACCAAGAAGGGAGTTTGACGATTGAAACGATCGGTACGGGAGAAAGTACGTACTTGTCAAAAGTCATAGAATTGGTGAGTGAGGCACAAAAATCGAAGTCGCGGGCTCAAAACCTAGCGAATCGGGCGGCAAAATATTTGTTCTATATCGCAATTGCCGCTGGAGTCATCACGTTCACGGTTTGGTTCATGCTCGGCTACTCGGTCGGGACAGCGGTCGAACGGATGGTGACGGTCATGGTCATCTCATGTCCCCATGCACTTGGACTGGCGACACCGCTCGTCGTTGCCGTCTCGACAGCGCTATCGGCGAAACAAGGCCTTCTCATCCGGAATCGGACCCAATTTGAAGAAGCACGTCGACTCGATGCTGTCATCTTTGATAAGACCGGTACGTTGACGGAAGGGAACTTCGGCGTCACGGACGTACAGGCGAGCTCGTCTTATACGGAAGAAGACGTGTTACAACTAGCAGGAGCAGTTGAGCGTGAGTCGCAACATCCTCTCGCACAAGGGATTTTAAGAGAAGCCGAGAGACGAGAATTGAAACTGGCGGCTGTCGACGACTTCGGTTCGATAACAGGTGTCGGATTGGAAGGAACGGTTGACGGTGCGCGTGTTCAAGTCGTCAGTCCGCGACATATCCGCGATCAACACATTCAAATTGATGAGGAGACGTTTGCACGACTCTCGGAAGAAGGAAAGACCGTCGTCTTTGTTTTGAAAGACGGAGAATGGGTCGGGATGATTGCGATGGCCGATCTGGTGAGGGAAGAAGCGAAGGAGACCGTCGAGGCACTTCATGAAAAAGGCATTCGCTCGATCATGTTGACGGGTGACAACGAGAAGGTCGCGCATTGGGTCGCGGGTCAGCTCGGTATCGATGACGTGTATGCCGAAGTATTACCGGACGACAAGGCAAACCAAGTGAAAGACGTCCAAAAAGATGGCAGCAAAGTAGCGATGGTCGGAGATGGAATCAATGATGCACCTGCCTTAGCACAAGCGGATGTCGGCATCGCAATCGGGAGCGGGACAGACGTTGCCGTCGAAACGGCAGATATTGTCCTCGTCCGCAGTAATCCGAAAGATGTCCTATCGATTTTGGAGCTTTCACAGAACACGTATCGTAAGATGATTCAAAACTTGTGGTGGGCAGCCGGGTATAACATCGTCGCCATCCCGCTTGCTGCAGGCGTGCTGGCTCCGATTGGAATCATCTTGTCCCCAGCCATCGGTGCCGTCTTGATGAGTTTAAGCACAGTTATTGTCGCAATCAACGCTCGACTTTTGAAGATTTAACATTTCTTTCACCTTTAGTCAGTATGCTAGATGGGATGCTAATGATGGAGGGATCGAGATGAAACGAACGTTAATGCTATCACTATTCCTGACTCCACTGCTCCTGTCGGCGTGTGGAACAGAAGACGCACCATCGGACACGAGTCAATCCGAGAATGTGACGACAACTACAAATGACGAGTGGCAGCGTGTGGGATCCGATGAAACGGTTTCTCATATTCACGGGGCTGGATTTTGGCAAGACGATAACCGTCCGGTCATTGCAACGCATGCTGGATTGATGGAATATCGTGAAGATGGCTGGTATACACTTCCGACGAATCGCCATGACTATATGGGATTCGAACTCGTCGAGGATGGTTTTTATGCAAGTGGTCATCCCGACCGACGTACCGACTTCCAAAATCCACTCGGTGTGTTATACGGGAAAGACCATGGCATGACATTAGACGTACGGGCACTGGAGGGAGAGGCAGACTTTCATTACATGAGTGCGGGTTATGCGACGGAAATGTTGTACGTCTATCTTGAGGAAGCGACGTCAGAGCTAGAACCTGGATTCTATCGTTCGGACGATGGCGGAAGATCGTTCGAGTCGATGCGAGGATCTGGGGTAGAGGGTGAGCAGGTGGCAGGGATTATCGCCGACGCGACGGAAGCGGAGCGGGTCTTCTTATACGGACCGTCCGGTATCCTCGTTTCGAATGACTTTGGAGATTCGTTCGAGCCACTCGTTGAATCAGAACAGGTGATTACGGTCGGAGCGGATGAGGGGCAGTTGGCATACGTACGACAGACAGATGGTTCTTTCGAAGGGGTTCGTTTCAATCTAGACGATGGGTCGACAGAGACGTTCGATCTTCCAGAGCTTCAAGCGGATGCTGTGCCGATCGAATTGGTGATCAAAGAGGAGCGCATGCTGCTCGTCACATCTGACAATAGCGTATATGAGCTCATAGACGAGGAGTGGCAGACACAACTTGATGCAGGTGAACTCGACTGACGAAAGACGCCTTTCCATTACTGGAGAGGCGTCTTTTTGCCGAGTGGTAGGGCGACGGTGAACGAGGTACCTGTTGTATCCGAAGATACCGTCAACGTCCCACCATGCCGTGTGACGATTTGCTTGGCGATGGCGAGTCCGAGTCCGCTTCCACCAGTTTGACGAGATCGTGATTTTTCAACACGGTACAGACGGTCGAAAATGTGTGGGAGATCTTCTTCAGGAATTCCCTTTCCGTCGTCAGTGATGGTCAAGACGAGATAAGCGTCTGAAGTAGTAGAATGAAGTGAAACATGTGTCGCCTCACTATGCTGAATCGCGTTGTGGGCAATGGACCGGAAGACCTGAAGCATGCGATGTCGATCCAATGTGAGCGTGATGTCTGCTTGTTCTATGTTCGGAGAAGCAGCGAACCGAATCGTCGTCATTCGGAACATCGTATCGAGCATTCGTCGTAAATCCTCACAAAACGTCGTGACAGACACTTCTTCTCGATGTAACAAGAACGTGTTTTCGTCGAGTTGAGCCAATTGAAACGCATTTTCCACCAGTTCTGTGAGCGAGCGACTCTCATCTAAGATTGTCTGGATGGATTGATTGCGTAGCGGTTCGGGTGTGCTTTCTTTTGAAGCGATCTCGGCATATCCTCTCAAATAAGTGAGAGGGGTCTTGATTTCATGTGAGAGATCGGACAAAAATTGATGTCGTTCGCGACGTAAACGAGCCAACTCCACAGACATGGCTTCTATGGAGCGAGCCAACTCACCGATTTCGTCAACGCGATTCGTTGGTAGCTGTAGGTTTTCGGGGTTTGTCAGTACGTTCTCGGTCGCTTGTTTCAGTGACTGAATTGGTTTCGAAATGAGGCGGCTCAGCAGGATGAAGGTCAACACGGTCGTCACCAGTGCGATGGCCGTGATGTACAGAAATCGCAACTGAAGGCGATGACTGATTCCATGAATGATTTCAGTCGGTAAAAACATGTAGACATATCCATACCGTGTATCGAAATCATCTGTGATTGGCGTACGCACGCTCAAATACGGCTCGTTCTCCCAGTCGTCCTCTAGAATAGTCGTGTCATCGAAGGGACCCGTACGTCGTTTCGTCTCGACGGTATCGACTAGTACCTGTGGAAAAGAACGGGAAGTTTGAAGAAGATCATGTGCTGGATCGGTGATGGCAACTTTTGTGTCGGTCTCACTTTCCATAGTCGCTACATGATCAATCGTCTCTTCGGAAAAATTCATTGCTAATACGCTCGCATGGCTCTCGGCCCGAGATTCAAGGCGATTGATTTCTTCTACAACACGTTCACCGAGAAGCGTGTGATAGAGGAGAAGAAACAACACACCTTCAATCAATAGGGTGGATAGAAGAAAGACGAGGCTGATGCGAAACGGTAGACTGTTACGACCTCGCTTCATCCGGAACGCTCCTCGGTCCATCGATAGCCACGTCCCCATACCGTCTTTAAATAATCATCAATCGGGAATCCTGCATCGCCTAACTTTTCTCGAATCATACGAATATGCGCATCAACGGTGCGTGGGTCGGATTCTGCAGAATAGGGCCAGACAAGGTCAAACAAATCTAGGCGGTTGAAGAGGCGATTCGGGTGCTGAAGGAACAATTTTAAGATGGCCGTCGCTTTTGGTGTGAGGACAATCTCTTGTTCTTCATACAAAACGCGTCCGCTCTCCTCATCGTAACGTAGTGGTCCGTATTGGATGTTGACGACACGGGTCCGGCGCAAGACGGCACGAATACGAGCGAGGAGCACGTTCCCATCGAACGGTTTGGTGACGTAATCATCCGCTCCAGCATCTAATCCTTGGATGGTCGTCTCATTGTCTGAACGTGCCGTCAACAAGACGACAGGTAATGCCGGATCCATCGTCTTTAACTGACGACAAAGTGAGATCCCATCTACTTCTGGCATCATAATATCTAAAAGGACGAGATCCGGTCGCTCTTCGATTTTGTCGAGTGCGGAACGGGCATCGCTCGCCTCGATGCAAAAGTAGCCGTCACTTTCAAGAAACAAACGAATCAAATGTCTCATTTTTTCTTCATCGTCTACGATGAGAATCTTCATCTTGCATTCCTCCTTCCTCTTATTATTATCGTTCCGTGTGCTTTGCGTGATTTCCTTCCATGGCGAAAAGAGTCTGTAGTTGTTCACGTGCGCGTTCGACGTCTCGACAGTAAATGACGGGTACTCTCGCGTCAATCGGTCGATCCGTGACGATGGCTACTGCACCATTTCGGATGGCGGCCCTCACTAAATCGACGCCACGTTCATTGATTGGGCGCTTGCATATATATAAAAACATTTTATTTATTTTCTCTGGTGTCGTTCCGATTCCGCGAATTGTCATTTCTTCCGGGTGATCGAGATAGGACCAAGATAAAACAGAATCAAGTGTTGCCAGTACGTCACGCAATGTCCGCTCTTGCATCATCGTTCTCCTTCCTTGCATGAACTCAATTTCACTAGTGTACCCGATGTTTGTGAAAAAGAAGTGAAAAGCGTTAAGAGTACGATTAGACGGAGAAATAGGCGGGTTTGAGTATAGAACAAGCAGGAAAAAGAGTTTTTATACGCACAATAAGAAAGGATGAATAAGATGAAACAGTACGGTAAATTTGGAATCATGATTGCGGTCTCGACATTCATTATGTATTGGCTCATGTATTTGAATGTGTTTCAGTTCAATCATATCTTCTTTAGTCAGACGAGGTTGTACATGGCACTCATCATGGGATCGGTCATGGCGTTCGTCATGCTTCTCTTCATGTGGGGGATGTATAAGAACAAAACAGTTAACTTTATCATCCTAGGGGTCAGTGCTCTCGTCTTCAGTGCCTCGCTTTGGCTCGTACGTAGCCAGACGACCGTCGATGATGTCAGTTGGATGAAAGCGATGATCCCTCACCACTCGATTGCCATTTTGACAAGTGAACGCGCTGAAATTGAAGACCCACGCGTGAAAGAATTGTCTGAAGAAATCATCAAGGCACAGCGCCGTGAAATTGAAGAGATGAAGCGATTGATTGAAGATTTAAAAGATGAAGAGGAGAACGCCGAGGAAAATCGTGAATAACAGACATGCACAGTCGAAATCGGCTGTGTATTTTTTTATACGTTGAAAAGGAAAAATAAAGAAAGTAAGTTAGAATTTGTTTTCCTTTATTTGAAATATAAATGACATATTTGTCGGTTCGTTTTGGTGGTAAAATTTTTTCAGTTAGATAATATAAAAAATAAAAATTTAAATACATAATTGAAAGGATTTACCACATCATGAAACGAAAGCTATTCTCTCTTTTCTGTGCCGTTCTTCTCACAGTCGGAATCTTCACTCCGGCAGGTACTCCGGCTGAAGCAGCCACCACGTATTATGTCAAAGTCACGACCAACAGTTTAAACGTCCGTTCGGGTCCGGGCACGACGTATGCGATCGTCGGTAGCGCGAAGTTGGGACAGTCGTTCAAATATCTCGGCGTGAGTGGGGGATGGACGAAAATTAATTTCAACGGGACATCCCGCTACGTATCCAGTACATATGTGAAGAAGTACAGTGTTTCCACGCTTTCAACGACATCGACTGCGAAAATGATCATCCCGACAAAAGGGACGTTGACACAAAAGTATGGTCCCGCGAGTGGGCAGTACGGTTATACGTTCCATAACGGCATTGACTTGGCTGCTCCAAGAGGAACACCGGTCGTGTCAGCCGCTTATGGAAAAGTCATCGTTTCTCGAAACTATGGGGCTTACGGTAACCACATCATGATGAGCCATCAGTTGAACGGACAAACATACATCACAGTATATGCACACCTCGATCGTCTCAATGTCGTCACAGGACAGACGCTAGCAAAAGGAGCAACGATTGGAACGGTAGGGAATACCGGGAACTCGTTCGGGAATCACCTCCACTTCGAGGTGCATCGGAACAGCTATGTGTATAGCAGTTCATCTCCTGCCAACAGTATCAATCCGTATACGATGTTCTGACATAAAAGCACGCGCTCCCAAAGGATGGGGCGCGTGCTTTTTGGTTAATGCCATGTCGTTTGTTTGTTTCGCTCGATTTGGTTGGCGGCGATGAGGCTGACGCCAAGGACGACACCGAACACCAATCCGAGTAAGGTGTTGAAGAGTAACATGAGGATAATCCCGAAGACGAGACCGATACTCATGAGGCCAATCCGATCAAACATAGTGAATCCCCTTTTCTGTAGTTGTGCACCTCAATGATTACCCGATTTTCAAAGAAAGAACACCGACGAAATGGACTGATTGATTCATTATACGTGTTTGGACGAACCAGGTTTCGTTTTGTAGAAACTATAGAGGACGCTAATCAAGATGACGAGAACGATGGTTCCTAGAGACATCCAAATCGGCATCTTGTACACATCACCCAAAATCATCTTCGCCCCGATGAAGACGAGCATGAAGCTGAGACCGTGTTTCAAATAGTAGAAGCGGTCGATCAAGTTGGCGAGGACGAAGTAGAGACTACGAAGTCCGAGAATCGCCATGATGTTCGCATAGAAGATAATATACGGGTCACGTGAATACGCAAAACTTGCAGCGACTGAATCGACAGCGAAGACGATATCCGACAATTCGATAAAGATGAGCGCGATGAAGAGTGGCGTGAAGAACAACTTCCCATTGATGCGCTTCGTGAATTTTCCGGATGAGATATCCTGTGTGATGGGCAGGCGTCGCTCGAGCCAACGAATCGTCTTGTTTTCTTCAAGTGACTCGTCTTTCCCGATATTCTTATACATCATCCATCCTGTATAAACGAGGAACGCTCCGAAGACGTAGTAGACCCATCCGAAGTTTTCTAAAAGGGATACCCCAGCGACGATGAAGACGGCGCGGAAGAAAATCGCTCCGAGAATCCCCCAGAACAGTACCTTGTGTTGATACTTGAGTGGGATGGCGAAATAGGCAAAAACAAGTGAGAAGACGAAGACATTATCAATCGCAAGTGCCTTTTCGATAAAGTAGACGCTCGCATATTCCGTTGCGGCTGTACTTCCTTGCGTGAAGAACAACCATCCTCCGAATGCGATGGCAATCCCAATCCAGACAAACGTCCATGTCCATGCTTCGCGGAGCGAGACTTCGTGCGCTTTACGGTGGAACACCCCGAGGTCAAGTGCGAGCATGAAGATGACGATGAGTAAGAACCCGATGAGTAGGGTCAACAATAATTCCTCCTTTTAAGGTCTTATGAACTTCTATGTATTTAATTTAAGTTCATCTGAACCTAAAGTCAAGACTTTAAGTGTAAAAAAAAACCGTTTAACTAAATCAGGCGAGAATTCTCCCTCCTCTAAGCGTCTCGGGACGAAGCCCAGCGTAGGTGGGAGATGAATCGCCCGGTCCAAAAGTCTTCTCCTCCTGTGACAGATAGGACGAACAAAGGTTCGTGATTCCGTCAGATTCTCCCTCCCCTTCCACGGGTATCGGACGAGGAGGACACATCACGATCTTCGTAGGGGAGGAGGGACGGACATGCTGAAAGGCTATAAATATCGGCTCCACCCGACGCCGGCACAGGCCGAGTTCCTGGTCCGGACGATCGGCTGCGCCCGGTTCATCTACAACAAGCTACTCGAGGACCGCATCGCCATCCGCGAGGAGGCAAAAACGGGGAGCGGAACGAGACGGAAACCGGCGACACCCGCCTCCTACAAGCCTTTGTTCCCGTTCCTCGCCGAGGCGAACAGCCTCGCGAACGCGAAGCTGAACCTCGACACCGCGTTCGCGAAGTTCTTCGCCGGGACGGGCGGCTTCCCGGCCTTCAAATCGAGACGTCGGTCGCGCGCTTCCTACACGACGAACAACCAGCACGGCACGATCCGCATCGAGAACGGCAAGGTGAGACTTCCTAAAATCGGCTTCGTGAAGTTCGAACAACATCGCCCGTTCGAGGGAATCATTAAGTCGGCGACGGTCTCGATGACGAGGACGGGCAAGTTCTTCATCTCCATCCTCGTCAATCAAGATGAGGAAAAGTGGATCCCAGCCAAGAACAAGGTCGGGATTGATCTTGGCCTGGAGCACTTCGCCGTCATGACGAACGACGCGATGGTCTCGGAGAAGATCGACAACCCCCGACTCCTCCGGAAGTCCGAAGCGAAGGTCAGGAAGGCACAGCGCGCGCTGTCACGCAAGAAGACCGGGAGCCGGAACCGAGAGAAGGCCAGGCTGATCCTCGCCAAGAGACATGAGAAGATCGCCAACCAACGCAAGGACTTCCTTCACAAGCTGTCGAGACGGATCGTTGACGAGAACCAAGTCATCGTCGTGGAGACATTGAAGTCGAAGGACATGATGCGGAACCATCAGGTAGCCAAATCGATTGCAGATGTCAGTTGGTACGAGTTCGTCCGTCAACTCGAGTACAAGTCAAACTTCTACGGACGGACGCTCATCAAGGCGGATCAATGGTTCGCATCGACGCAGATCTGTTCTTCTTGTGGCGAGAAAGGTCAGAGGCAGACGATGAATGTCCGTGAATGGACGTGTGCCTGTGGCGCGCATCATGACCGTGACATCAACGCAAGCATCAACCTGTTGATGTTGGCCGACTGACAATCCTTCAGGGCAGGGACTGCCCGACGAGCTTGGTCCATAACCGTGGCTGGTGAGAGCACGGTCTTCCCAAGAAGCTCCCACTTCAATTTGCGAAGCAAATAAGTGGCGAGTAGTTCACTAAAAAACGGTTATCTTGTGGCGCGTCGTTTAGAAATTTGGCGTGCAATCCAAACAACGAATGCAACAATTACGAGTCCAAGTACGACGTACATTGCATGTGAATAGGTTTCGATGTATCCAAGCCACACTTTCCAGTTTTCTCCGACATAGACGCCGATATAGATGAGCACTGTATTCCAAATGAGAGTACCAAGTGTCGTCAAAGTGAAAAATTTTAGAAACGGCATGTTGGACATCCCGGCTGGAATCGAAATCAAACTGCGTACGACGGGAATAAAACGTCCGAAAAATACTAATTTCGGACCGAAGCGATCAAACCATCGATCGGCCATTCGCACGTCATCGACTTTGAGGTATAAGCGTTTGCCATAGCGTGCGACCCATGACTCCAATCTTTCACGATCAAACAACAGTCCGACACCGTATAGGACAACTGCCCCAAGAAGTGCCCCAACCGTTGCGGCTAAAATCATCCAAAACGGATTGAGTGTTGTTGTGGTCGTGAAGAAGCCTCCAAAAATTAAGATCAATTCGGAAGGAATCGGAGGGAATACATTCTCAATAAAAATGAGGAACATGACCCCTAAATAACCAAACTGTTCGATGATTTGTTGAATCCATTGTTCCATATCGTAATTTGTCTCCTATCTAATTCATATTCTCTATCAACAATAAGTCTCATCACATCGATTTGGACATCCATCTTAAGATGTAAAAGTAGTTTTAAACGATTTTTTGATGTCTTCAAAGATTTATTTTTAAGTTCAAACTCACTTGAAAGTAATGATTCTTGTATATATCACAGAAGTGATCACAAATCTAGGATGGGACGTCAATACATGATTTTCTGAACTGCAAATTAAGTATGAAGAAACTAGGATTAAAAAAACTTATGAATAATCATATTCCTTTCACAAAAAGCATTCGGATAAATCTGACAATTTAAGTTAAAAAATTTTTATGAAAAGTTATTTACAGTCATTTTGAATCGGCGTAACATCCATCTCATCAACTTCATACGTATTGTTGAAATCTTTTCGCCGAGTTCCGGAGACGGAAGCGGGGGACCCACCGTCCAATCTGGACTGGGGTGAATCCTCAAGTGAGGTAGGGCCAACCTAGGCAAGCCCGAATCCGACAGCTAACCTCGTAGGCGTTATTAGGGGGATCCGACTCATGCAGTGATATGCCACTGGAGCCGTTTCTTGCTCCTGTGGTTTTTTGTTCGTTTCAAATGTTAAATTAAGTTAAAAAATTAAAAAAAGAGGTTATTAAAATGACTGATTTATTCGCAATCGCTTTAATGATTGGTTTAGTGGCGTCTATGAACGTGATGATTCGTTCAATTGACCGGATGCATTGGAATGAACAGGGGTGACGACATGTATATCGTGCTTTTGGCAATTGGAATTGGGTATCTCGCTTACTTGACCGTTGCATTACAAAAACCAGAAAAATTTTAAGGATAGAGGAGAATGACGAAAGATGTGGGTTACATTCATCATCACATTGAGTCTGCTCATCGCGATCACGATGACAGCTAGTGCCTTGTTAGGCGGTTACGTCGGAAGACGATTTGTACCGATTCAAGAACGACCAAACTATGTAGGGAAAGCGCTCGAGACGAGGATCACACGTCGGCTTCGAATAAACGAGCGTGAGAAGCAATCATGGTTTGGCTACGCAAAAGATTTTTTGACACTCAATTTGCTATTCTTATTGATTGGTTATGTGTTGCTTCGCTTTCAAGGGGTGTTGCCCTTCAATCCGAATGGGGCCGTCAACTTAGACTGGCATCTAGCCTTCCATACGGTCATCAGTTTTATGACGAATACAGACCAACAGCATTATTCAGGTGAGGCACTCTCTCACTTATCACAGATGTTCGTCCTCTCGACACTCATGTTCGTGGCACCGACGATGGCATTTACGATGGCGCTGGCATTCATTCGAGGAATTCTCGGAAAGCCGATTGGTCAGTTCTATTTCGATTTTGTACGCGTCATCGTGTATGTGCTCTTACCAATCAGCCTATTCTTCGGTATGTGGTTGATTGCGTTTGGTGTCCCACAAACCCTTAGTCCGAATGCTGTCGTCACGACGCTCGAAGGAGCGAGTCAAACGATTCAACGAGGACCAATCGCATCATTTGAGGTCATCAAACAGCTTGGAAATAACGGTGGAGGCTACTATGCGGTAAACGGTGCACATCCATTTGAAAATCCAAGTGATTGGACGAATTACATCCATCTTTTCTTGATGCTCTTATTACCGATGTCATTGCCATTCATCTACGGGGCGATGGCGAAGAAACGAAAACAAGGATTCCTTTACTTTAGTGTCATGCTTTTCTTGTTCATTATCGGAACAGTATTCATGTATGCCACGTTGTATGCCAACCCGTCTTTACATGGCCAAGAAATGCGCTTCGGGGCAATTGGCACAGCGCTTTACGGCGCAGTGACGACGGCTGCGGAGACCGGTGCTGTCAATGCAATGCACGACTCGCTTCCATCTCTGAGCGGCATCATCTTGATGGGAAACATGATGTTGAACGTTGTCTTTGGTGGGGTCGGTGCCGGGTTTATGAATTTGATGATGTATGTAATCATCACCATTTTTGTTGCGGCCCTCTTGATTGGACAGACGCCGACCGTGCTCGGGAAGAAAATCGAGGGACGCGAGATGAAGCTTGTCGCATTAACGCTTCTTGTCTCGCCACTCCTTATTTTAGGATTTACGGCTTTGGCGCTCGTTGTACAGCCAGGACAGGACGCCATCACGAATGCGGGACCTCACGGGATTTCACAAATCTTGTATGAGTATACATCCGCTGTCGCCAACAACGGATCCGGATTCGAAGGTTTATTGGATGCGACGCCGTTTTGGAATATCACGGCAGGCTTTGCGATGTTCTTCGGTCGGTATATTCCGCTTTTATTAATGGTGGCGATGGCAGGTAGTCTTCAAATGAAACCACGTGTCACGAACGATGGGGCACTTCGGACCGACACGCCGCTATTTACATCACTTCTGTTCGGTGTGATTGTCATTGTCGGTGCCTTGACCTTTTTACCAGTGTTGTTGCTTGGACCATTCGCCGAGTGGCTCATGATACGTTGAATATAGGAGAGAATAGAAGATGAATGAACTAGAAAAACAGACACGTCGTTTTGACACGAGCTTGATTGTTCCTGCCATGTGGGACGGAGTCAAAAAACTAGATCCACGAACGATGGTGAAACAACCGGTCATGTTCCTAGTATGGGGCGGGTTTTTATTATCGCTAGTCTATACCTTCATGTCAGATGAGATGCGAGGTTTTCACTTGGCAGTGACACTCATTTTGCTCGTCACGCTATGGTTCGCCAATTTCGCCGAAGCGATTGCGGAAGGTCGAGGGAAGGCGCAGGCGGCAACCCTTCGAGCCTCAAAGAATGATGTAATGGCACGCCGAATTATGAAAGAAGGGATAGAGGAAGTCGCTTCGTCGCTCCTCCGAAAAGGAGACCGTGTCGAAGTGCGCGCCGGAGACTATGTACCGGGAGACGGCGAAATCATCGCCGGGTTGGCGTCGATTGATGAGTCGGCGATTACAGGAGAATCAGCGCCGGTCATCAAAGAGTCCGGCGGAGACTTCTCTTCCGTCATCGGGGGAACGCTTGTCGTCAGTGACCGGATTGAGGTCGAGATTACAAGCAATCCGGGTGAGTCATTCCTCGACCAGATGATTACCCTTGTCGAAGGCTCGAAACGTCAAAAAACACCGAATGAGATTGCCTTGTCCCTGCTTCTTGTTTCGCTCAGTATGATTTTCTTACTCGTCGTTTTGACACTCCCTGCGTTTACGAACTATCTCGGCTTCCAATTGTCACCACCCATTTTAATTGCACTTCTCGTTTGTCTCATTCCGACAACGATCGGTGGACTCTTATCCGCCATCGGGATTGCCGGGATGGACCGGGTCACCCGATTCAATGTCATTGCGATGAGTGGGAAAGCCGTCGAGGCAGCTGGAGACATTCGAACCATCATTTTAGATAAGACGGGGACCATTACGTTCGGAAACCGGATGGCATTTGAAGTCCTTCCAGTAGAAGGGATCACAGCTTCGCAAGCGCTTGGAGTCGCTGTTTTGACATCGCTTGAAGACGAAACGCCAGAAGGGCGGTCTGTGTTGACACTTGCGAAAGAACGCTGGGGAGAATTAGATGAGTCACCGAAACAAGATGCGGTGATCATTCCATTCAAAGCGGAAACACGGATGTCGGGACTCGACTTGGCAGACGGTCGACGTGTCCGAAAAGGTGCGGCGTCCGCCATCATGGACTGGGTGAGTGCTCAAGGTGGAATGATTCCGAGCGATTTACAGGAGCAAGTCGATGCGATTTCACAAGAAGGGGGGACACCGCTCGTCATCTCAGAAGATGCTCGTATCCTCGGCGTCATTCATTTGAAAGATACGGTGAAACCAGGTATGCGTGAACGTTTCGATCGTTTGCGTCAGATGGGAATCAAGACCATCATGTGCACGGGAGATAATCCGTTGACGGCCGCGACGATTGCACGTGAAGCCGGTGTCGATGAATTCGTAGCGGAGTGTAAACCAGAAGATAAGATTCGCGTCATCAAAGCAGAACAAAAAGCGGGGCATCTTGTCGCCATGACAGGGGACGGGACGAATGATGCCCCGGCACTTGCGCAGGCAGACGTCGGTCTCGCCATGAACTCGGGGACACAGGCCGCGAAAGAAGCGGCGAATATGATTGATTTAGATTCGGATCCGACAAAAATCATTGAGGTGGTCGAGATTGGTAAACAGTTACTGATGACACGCGGTGCCTTGACGACGTTCTCGATTGCGAACGATGTGGCAAAATACTTCGCGATTTTGCCAGCTATGTTCGTCGCCTTTATTCCAGAAATGGACTGGTTAAATGTGATGCATCTCGGCTCACCTGAGTCAGCGATCTTGGCCGCGCTCCTCTTTAACGCATTGATTATTCCACTGCTCATTCCGGTTGCGATGAAAGGGGTCCGTTACGACCCGGTTGGTCCGGAGAAGTTGTTACGTCGAAATTTACTCGTTTATGGTGTCGGCGGTGTGATTGTTCCGTTCATAGGAATCAAAGCACTCGACATCGTCTTAAACTTATTCATGTGAGGTGGACCGAATGTCTTCTATAAAACAAGCAGGTATCGTCGTTGGGTTGACGATGGTCTTATGCGGTGTGGCTTATCCACTCGCTTTAACAGTAGCAGGTCAGGCACTATTTCCGAGTCAAGCTGAAGGCAGTTTGATTGAACGCGATGGTGAACAGATTGGATCAAAGTGGATCGCGCAACCTTTCGTTTCGGAAGATTACTTCCACGGCCGACCAACGGCAGTCGATCAACTTACTGGTCAATCGGGCGGCGATAACATGGCAGAAAGCAATCCAGACCGTCCGAAACACAATCCTGAACTTCCGGGCGCAATCGAGACATCCGGATCGGGACTGGATCCGCATATCTCGATGGAACATGCGATGTCACAAGTCGAACGAATCAGTGACGCTCGCTCTGTAGCAGCAGATAATATCGAAAAAGTCATTCGCGAAACGGCAGACGGAGAACCGTACGTGAACGTCTTGATGATGAATCTTGCACTTGATGAGTTGAACTGATGCGAGGCAAACTTCGACTTTATATCGGAGCTGCACCGGGTGTTGGTAAAACGTATAAAATGTTGGCAGACGCAAGAGCCCATCAGCAAGAAGGGGTCTCGGTCATGATTGGATTGATTGAGACGCATGGGCGGAAAGAAACAGAGGCGATGATCGGCGATTTGCCAATCGTCCCTCTTCTTTCCATTCCCTATAAAGGACACGAATTGCAGGAATTAGACGTCGAGACCATCTTATCGCTTCATCCTGATATCGTCCTCGTTGATGAGTTGGCTCATACGAATGCCCCAGGCTCAGTGCGGACGAAGCGATACCAGGACGTGCAAGTGTTGTTAGAGAACGGAATCGATGTATATGCGGCCGTTAATATTCAGCACTTTGAAAGTTTACTGTTGACGGTGAAAGGGATTACCGGTGTCGAGGTAAGAGAACGGATTCCAGATCTTTTTCTCAATCGGGCTGATGAGATTCTGCTCGTCGATGTGACGCCGCAGACGTTACAAGAACGGATGAGACAAGGGAAGATTTATCGACCTGACAAAATTGAGCAAAGTCTGTCGTCATTTTTTACGCTGACCAATCTATCGAGTCTGCGTGAGATTGCGCTTCGACAAGTAGCGGATGAAGTCGATGATCAAGTCTATCGAACCCGAAAAAATGTGGTGTCTGATCCGACGCTCCTCCAAGAGCGGATCATGGTCTGTATTCAGCTCAATGACAATGCGAGACATTTGATTTATCGAGGATTTCGCATGGCGAGTCGACTCAAAGCGAAGCTTTATATCTTGTCCGTCCTCCATGGTGAGGAGAGAAAATTGACACCTGAGCAGACTGCCATTCTAAAAGAAGTTCGAGAGCAAGGTGCATCATTCCAGGCAGAAGTGATTGTCTTGAATGTACCGAGGAAAGAACTAACGAAGAGTTTAACGACTACGGCACGAGAAAAACGCATTACCCAATTGATTCTTGGACAATCAGCAAGGACACGCTGGCAAGAAGTCATGCGCGGGTCGATTGTGAATGTCATCATGCGGGAATTGAAGCAGGTGGACATCCATATCGTCTCGGATCAATCGTGACAGGTGTGACGGATCGCATGAACGGGAAGAGTGAATCATGCGAACAAAGGAGGGGTTTTATGAAGTATTTAGTCACAGGAGCAACGGGTAAACTCGGTTCGAAAATCGTAGAGGAACTACTCAAGTCGATTGATGCGAGTGAGCTCGCTGTCAGTGTACGGAATCCGGAGAAAGCGGCGTCACTCAAAGAGCGTGGTGTTGACGTGCGACACGGTGATTTTGATCAGCCGGACACTCTTGATGAAGCGTTCAAAGGCGTCGAGCGTCTGTTGATCATCTCGGCAGATGGCGATAACGATACGCGAATTCGTCAACATACAAACGCGGTCGAGGCAGCGAAACGGGCAGATGTCTCATACATTGCCTACACGAGTCTCGCCGATGCGACAGACAGTGAGAACTTGATGGCACCTCCACATGTTGTCACAGAGGAAGCGATTGTCGAGTCTGGTATTCCACATGCGTTCTTACGGAACAACTGGTACTTAGAGAACGAGTTATCAAGCATTCAAGCGGTGATTGACGGGGCACCATGGATCACGGCGGCTCGAGATGGGAAAGTCGGTTGGGCGCTGCAACAAGATTACGCGGAAGCCGCATCGAATGTTCTGTTAAAAGAACAACAGGATCATGCGGTCTATGAACTATCGGGGCCACTTCATACCCAACAAAATCTTGTAGACGCACTCAGTGAAGTGTTAGGTCGTGAAGTGATGATGCAGGAGTTGAGTCTCGAGGCATACGAAGAGACGATGCGCGGAGCTGGATTGCCAGAGGAAGTCGTTGCGATTCTTGCGGGGATTCAAAGAAGTATTCGCCAGGGAACGCTCGAAATTCATGAGAGTGACTTCGAACCGGTTCTCGGACGCCCGGTCACACCTCTTCAAGAAGGAATTCGTCAATTGCTCGACCGATAAGTAAAATGCCCTCGACCACTTGGTCGGGGGCATTTGTGTTAGGCACGAGTGGCGTGATCCTCGAGTTGAGTCGTCACGTCTTCAAGCGAATTCGCGGTCAGAGCGAGACGGTCCGACATCGAACTGAGTTCTTTTTGAATGGCGACTTGCTCTTCCGTTGCTGCGGCAACATGGTGAATCTGTTGTTGGAGTTCATTCGCCGCATATTTCGTCGACTCAAGTCGTGTTTCAAGTGCTTCCATCTGTGTCGTGACCCGTTGGCGTGTCTCTTGAATCGAAGCGATTTGTTCGTCGATTTCTGAAACATCTTCCGTTAGACGATCAAACACAGCCGTCACATCGTTCGTGACCGTTTGACAGTTTTCGGTCGCTTGTTTGAAAAGATGCGCTGATTTGGATACGACAGTCGTATCTTCCATCAATCCACCGAGGACTCGGGTCATCTCGGATGCATATTCGCGCGATTGGACAGCAAGTTTCCCGACTTCTGAGGCGACGACGGCGAATCCTCGTCCAGCCTCACCGGCACGAGCCGCTTCAATGGATGCGTTCAAGGCGAGCATATTCGTCTGTTCACTGATGGAACCGACTTGTTGCAAGATTCCTTGGATTTCGGTTGAACGATTCGACATCGTCGCGACAATCCGGTCGAGTTGTTCCGACTCGGTGATGATTTCTTGTACTTTTGCTTCCATCAGTCGCATGTCTTTGTTCCCGGCAAGGGCATCTTTGGCGATACGCGAGGACGCTGCGGCCGTCTGGGCCATTCGTTCTTGAATGAGCGCCGTCAAAGACCGGATTGAGTGAATTTCATCTGCCCCTTGCACCATGGATTCCTGTTGGGATGAAGCATGTGCGACAATCGGGTCGACCGTGACAGCGATTTGCTCACCTGATTCGAGAGACTGGTTAGCAGCGGATTCAAGCTCTTCGGCGTGACTGTTCAAGGATTGAACGAGCACGCTGACATCATGAATCGCTTGTTGTAATAACTGTCGCGTTTCTTGCTCCTGTGCCTCGACACGTTCCGTCTCTTTGTTACGGAAGTGGATTTGCGCGACAAGCACGACGCTGAGAAGAATCAAATATACGGCATGGACGAGTAGTAAACTGAACGGATAGTCGCTCGTCCCACAAATCATCTCAGGAATCAAAAAGTATCCAACTAGATGTTGCACAGCAAAGATCCCCGCACTATACAAAATCAAATCGATTCGACGCATGAACGACAAAATCGCCAAGACGACAAAAATCGAGAAGTGATACTCAACGAGTCCTTGTCCTCCAGCGACGGTCGAGATGCTTGCGAAGGTGAGTGTTAGCATCATCCAATAGGAAAAAGCTAGAGATTCTCGCTTCGAGGTGACGACCATCATCCCGAAAAAGACGATTGGGAGGGCGAACAAGACCCACGTCACACCGGAGTATACGTAATCGTCCGCACCGTTTCGTAGGATCGTATATGCATAGGCAAAATCCGTGAAACGATGTAGCAAATGGACAACAATCGACGTCATCACAATCAATAACGTCGTCAACAACATCAACTGATTTCTTTTGATCAAACTCATCATTCTTTCCTCACATTCTCGTGTTCATTTGTTGTAGCTCTATACATATCGGATGAAGTTGACGGAAGTTAATATAGATTGCACATTTGGAACAAAAAAAGGAGCACAGGGCTCCGATTGAGGTAATCAATGTGATGTGCCATACCATTTGTTATAGAAATGATATGGTTCTTTTGCTTGATCCGTCGTCAAAAAGAGGAACTTCTCACGTGTCAAATGTCTCAGCATATAAGAGAGTGATTCTGGAGAAGTGGCGTGATCATGCATCAAGACGATAGATGCTTGATAGTAAGCGCGGTGAGCACGTACTTGTTTGATCGTTTGATAGCGCATCGCTTTTTGATTCTTTTTGTATTTCCAATCGAGCGTATCAACGTTCCAGTCCCACATGTCAAAACCGGCCTTTTCCATCGCTTGACGATGTGCTTTAGTCATATGAGGCACACTTCCATAAGGGACGCGAATGGTCGTTGACTTTACGCCGGTGATATCAAAAATCAATTGTTGAACTTGTTTCATCTCATTTACTGCGGTTTGAGGGGAACGATAAAATGTTTTCTTATCGTGAGTCATACTATGTAGTCCAATCGTATGTCCCTCGTCCACAATTCGTTGGAGAATGGCTTCATTTCCTTTAATTTTCTTGCCTAAAATGAAAAAGGTTGCCTTCACATCATATCGTTTTAAGACATCGAGCAACTTCGGTGTGTATTGATTTGGTCCATCGTCGAAGGTTAGATAGACCATTTCTCCTTTATTATATCGAGAATGAAATTCTTTTGCTGAAATTGAAACAGACGAACTACATAACATGAAAATAACTAGAAGACAGGCGATAACTTTTTTAAACACGTGGTGATTCCCCTTTAAACAGTATATGTGGATATTATTCCCACATATAATTTACAAGAAAAGGGATTGTGTGTTCAAATGCCTTTTAGTGAGATAGGAGAATCGATTTTTCAATTTAGGCCTAACCACTTTTTCACCGGTTCCCGGAAGATATACGTCACGACAATTAAGCCGACGAAGACGAGCGCGGCGATGAAGATCGTAGTGACACTGCCTGAGGCGAGGCTCGCCCCGAGGAAGCTGTAGGCGAACGTACCTGGAATCATGCCGAGCACGGTCGCCGGTACGAAGGCACGGAAGCGAACACGTGAGATTCCGCCGGCATAACTGAGTAAGTCGAAACTGACGAGCGGGATGAGCCGGAGGACAAATACATATAAAAAGCCACGACGTTCCATTTGAGTGAACAGTTTCTCTGACCATGGATAGCGGTCGACATTGATGACCGATCGACCGAAAAAGCGCCCCATCACGTACCCGGTCGTCGCGGCAGCAGTCGCGCCGATGATGATATAGAGGACACCTGGCCACACGCCGAATGCGAGTCCGGCTCCGAGTGACAGCACGGATGTTGGTAAAAATGCGACCGGACCGATGGCATAAAGGAAAATAAAGAAGAGTGGCCCCCAAAATCCGAATGACAAGACGATGTCCCGGATGTCAGACGGACGCAATTCATAGTGGAAATGGGTGATATAGAACAAAGATCCAAACACTAGAAGAAAGAGTGTGAGTTTGAGTGGTCGTGGCAAGTTGTCCGCTCCTTTCGTAACCGTAATTATCTGATGTTAGTATACTGCATCTCAACGCAATACAAATGCGAGCCGGCTTACAAAAGGTGTAACGAGATAAAGCGAGGAGTCAGATTCGAAACTTAGGTCAATGCTTTCTAGACATTGCTTCATTTTTCACAAATTCGACACGATAAATAGAGCGGGAGGGAAGATGATGAAAAATTTAAGCATGTCAAAGAAGTTTACAGTATTGATTTCATTATTCGTTGTGACACTCGTCATGATTTCAATGTTAAGCCATATGTTGATTGGGCGAATGGCTGATGCTGGAGAAAAGATATATGAAGAGAGATTGATTCCGATTCGTGCCATTGGACAGTTGAGAACCGATAATCGTGCAATCGAAAGTCACTTGTTAGAACTAATGTTAACGACCGAAAGTGCTCGAAATGAAGAGTTACAAAAAAACATTGAAGAGCGTCGAGAGAGTATGGCTACCGATCTCAAAGTATTTAATGATTCGATTTCGACAGAAAATCCTGAGTTAATGAGTCGAATCGAAAAGTTGAATGAGGAGACGAACGCATATTTGGAAAGCATAGACGTCGTATTGCAACCTGCATTACGAAATGAAAATGAATCTGCTTACCGACAATATGGAACAGAATTACGACCAATTCGACTTGCGCTTGTTGAGACGGCGAAAGAAGTTATGGATCAGTTGAATGTGGATGCGGAAACGGCCAGTGATACGATGCGGTCTGATCGAGAGCGTGCTGTGTTTATCTTTTGGGGTCTTGTCATTTTGGGAGCTGCGCTTTCAATTGGATTAGGCGTCTACATCACGCGCCTTGTGGTTGGTCCGGTGAAAGAATTGAACGTATTGATGAGTCGTGCCGGTGAAGGGGATTTGACAGTCAATAGCACATACACATCACGCGATGAAATCGGAGCGCTCGCACAGTCATTCAATCAGATGAAAGAAAGTTTACGAGAGTTGATTGGTGGAGTGACTTCGACTGCTGGGCGTGTGGCGACTTCATCGGACGATTTGAAAAATAACGTAGAAGAAACGACAAAAGCGACAGAGATGGTAGCTGTGACGATGGAAGAAATCGCTTCGGGTTCACTCCATCAGTTGAAACGGGTCAAGTCTTCAAATGGTACCCTTTCAGAATTGACGAATGGCATTCACCAAGTCTCCGACCGTGCTCAACAGATGACTGTATTATCGGAAGGGGCATTGGACAAAGTACAATCAGGGAATGAGCTAATCGAAACGCTTGAACATCAGCTTGAAGCGATGAATGAAAAAGTGAAGACGTTGCAACAAGTCATTGAGCAGCTTAATACTCGTTCTCAAGAGATTGGTACAATCAGTGGGACTATTTCAGGAATTGCAGAGCAAACGAACTTACTTGCATTAAATGCAGCAATCGAGGCAGCGCGGGCAGGAGATCAGGGACGTGGGTTCGCAGTCGTTGCTGCAGAAGTACGAAAACTCGCGGAAGAATCAGCCGATGCGACCAAACAAATTTCCTCTCTAATTCATCATACACAGACAGAAACAAAGCATGCTGTAGAAACGATGCATGTCGTAGAAGGTGATATGGGACAGAGTGTGACGAACGTGCGGCAGACAGGTGTTGCGTTTGATGAAATTAAAGTGGCCATTGAAGAAGTCGGGCAACAAATAGAAGAAGTGTCCAGTGCTGTACAAGAAATGGCGGCGGGAGCGACAGAAGTGTTGAACTCTGTGAATGAGATTCAAGGAATTACTGAATCGACTGCCACAGAAACAGAGAACACATCAGCAGCTACTGAAGAACAGATGGCATCAATGGAAGAAATTACGGCAGCCGCTCAAGAATTATCGAATATGGCGGATGAGATGCGAGAGATGACGAATCGATTTACTGTGTAAATGAAAAGAGTCCGAAAATTAGTCGGACTCTTTTTTATTATTTCGTTGTCCTTCGTAGTGCTGAATCCATTCCTCGACAGTCATCTTCTCGACGAGTTCTCCGACCAAGTCAAACGGGATTCGCTTCACGTTATTGAAACGGATACAGCTTTTTCCCATATCAAGTTTCGTCGGGACACGACTCGCATACTCCCGTTCGAACCAAGCGAGTAATTCAGGGTCAGCGTAAATGCCCATGTGATACAGTCCGACATGGCGCTTTTGCGCGATTACACTGATAAACGGTAGTGGCGTCCCCGGTGTGACATGATACCCGGACGGATATCGATCGAGTGGAACGACGTAATGGACACCATGTCCGTCCGTCGTTTTTTCAAATCCGCCAGGTAAATGATCATCGATGACCTCGAGCAGATGAATAAATGAATCGAGCCGTGCCTCGTCGACGAGTGCTGTCACATCCATCATGATTCGCCTCCTCGTAAGATCTTCTCCATTTTCTTTCCTTTTGCCAACTCATCGATGAGTTTGTCCAAATAACGGATCTCACGCATGAGTGGTTCTTCAACGTTCTCGACACGAACCCCACAGACGACACCTTTGATGAGGGCGCGTTCTTCATTCAGACGAGGTGCTGAAGCGAAAAACGTATCAAAATCGACTTGATTGGCTATCTGACGTTCGAGTCCGGTCTCATCGTAACCGGTCAACCATTCGATGATGGTGTCGACTTCTTCCTTCGTCCGTCCTTTGCGTTCGGCTTTGGCGACGTAGAGTGGATAAACGCTCGCGAAACTCGTGGTATAGATTCGGTGACCCATCTTTCATTCATCTCCTTCTTAGCGAAAATTCTTACTTCCATTCTCTCACAAATTACGATACGCTTATATAAAGTATTTTGTTGCGTTTGCAACAAAAAGATAGAGGTGTCTCATGATGCATGACCATTTACGAGAGATAGGGATGATTGCGCGTGCCCTCGATTCAATCAGCAACATTGAATTCAAGGCACTCGGTTTAGAAAAAGGGAAGTACTTGTACATCGTTAGGATTTTTGAACACCCAGGTATCATTCAAGAACGGCTAGCAGAGTTGATTAAGGTAGACAGGACGACCGCCGCACGTGCCATCAAGAAACTGGAGCAAGAAGGATGGATTGAGAGGCGACCAGATCTTGATAATCAGAAAATCAGACGTTTATACGTGACTGAGAAAGGAGAGGTATTGTACCCGCTCATCATTCGCGAACACGAATATTCTACATCGGTCGCATTATCAGGATTCGACGAGAAAGAAAGTGAGGAGTTGTTACGCCTTTTGAAAAAAGTACGAAGCAATGTTGAAACAGATTGGACCGAAGTGAAGAAAGGCAAGCATCGAGAATACTGAGAGGAGCGAGAACATGATTGAAATCTCAAAAGTGACAGACGTAGAAGCCTTACGTCACATTAGCATCCAGACATTTACGGAGACGTTCGCACGTCACAACACAGAAGAACATTTGAACGCTTACTTAGAAAAAGCGTATGCGCCTGAGCAGTTGCAGCATGAGTTGGCACATCCCGATTCTTATTTTTATTTTGCACATGTAAAAGGTGAGTTGGCAGGCTATTTGAAAGTGAACGTACGCGATGCTCAATCTGAACCGATGGGCGAAGATGCGATTGAAATCGAACGAATCTACGTATTAGAAGCGTTTCAAGGTCAAGGGGTGGGGAAAGCGTTATTTACTCAGGCGACTGAACTGGCGAAGGAGCTACACAAGCGAAAGATGTGGCTCGGCGTATGGGAACGTAATGAGAGGGCGATTCGATTCTATCGACGAAACGGGTTCGAACAGACGGGGGTGCACACCTTTTTCATGGGGGAGGATGCACAAAACGACCTCATTTTCATGAGGCCGTTCACGGACTAAAGCCATTCTGACAAGTTGTTCAAGTTCGGATAGATGGCATCTGGTTCTATATCAAATGCTTCAAATGGTAAGTCATTCCGATTGATCCAGGCGGCATGAAAGCCAAAGTTTTTCGCCCCGGCGATGTCCCATCCGTTCGACGATAAGAAGAGCACCTCGTCACGACGAAGACCGGACGTCTTGAACCAGTGCATGTAGGCGGCAGGCGTCGGTTTCGGTTGTTTGATGCCGTCGACGCTGACGACCTCATCGAAATAATCGGTGAGACCGGCGTTGCGAAGCAGTGCCTCAAGCATCTCGTCCGTCCCGTTCGAGAGGATGACGGTCTTCACGTCATGCAACTCTTTTAGGACCGACGCGACCTCTTCATACGGGGTGAGGTGTGCATACGATGCAATCAGACGTTGTTCGATTTCCTCCGTCGATGTTGCGTCATGCACGGCTAATGCGTAACGGAGTGCGTCCCGGGTCACTGTATCGAAATCTTCATAACGTCCCATCATGTGGCGCCAAAAGAAATACTCGAGTTGTTTCGTCCGCCATATTTGGCTGATGGCAGCTCCTTTTTCAGGGAACTCTTGTTCACAGGCATCCTTCACCGAATGGACGTCGAATAATGTGCCATATACGTCAAAGACGATGGCTTTGATGGTTGAGTTCATAAAAACATTCCTCCTTCTGTGTCGTTATACCCGACTTGATCAGAATATAATAGGAGAAAGGAGGTCCGGCATGTATATTCCAAATCAATATTCCGTCAAAGAGCGATCAGAAATTTACGCGTTTCTCCATGCCCATCCATTCGGTACAATCGTGACGCATGACAGGGACAAACCGATTGCGACACATGTCCCGTTACGATTCGATGAGGTGAACGGTCAACTGACGACTCATGTCGCAAAAGCGAATCCTCAGTGGCGAACAATTGAAGATCAAACCGTTCTCGTCATCTTTCAAGGGCCAGACGCTTACGTGTCAGCGTCATGGTACGGCCATGAGGACGTCTCGACATGGAACTATCAAGCCGTACACGTGTATGGACGTGCGACGATTCTCAATGAGAACGAGTTGGTTGAGGAACTAGCCGGATTACTTCACGAGCATGAAGGGGAGCGGGAGCATGCGGTACGTTGGGAGACGTTATCGGAACCGGTGAAGCGACAAATGAACGGCGTCGTCGGGTTTCGGATCGACATCACCGATATGCAGGCGACGTTCAAGTTGAGCCAAAACCGAAACGACGTGGACCATGAACGGATCGTATCGGAGCTTGAAAAACAAGATGAACCGATCGCGGACGTCATGCGACAACATCGAAAGTCCTAATAAACCTGTCCTAAAACGACAGGTTTTTTCATATTTCTTTACCGATTAGCGGTTGACATGACTTAGGAGCAGGTCTATACTCATAACTGATAATGATTATCAGTATCGAGAAAATAGAGAAGTTTGAAAAGGAGAAGAAATACGTGAACAAGACAATGAAGAAATGGTTACATATGTTCATTTTTGTATCGGCATTTGCACTCATCTTAGCCGGTTGTGGTTCGGAAGAAGCTGAGAACGCTTCCACGAATGAAGGGACGGAAGAATCGACAGAAGGCTACCCCATCACGATCGAGCATGCGTTCGGTGAGACTGTCATCGAAGAAAAACCAGAACGTGTCGCAACAATTTCATGGGGGAACCATGACGTCGCCCTTGCCCTCGACGTCGTACCGGTCGGATTCTCAGCTGCAAACTACGGTGTCCAAGATGATAGCGGGATGCTCCCGTGGACGGCAGAGAAGTTGAAAGCGCTTGGCGAAGAGAACCCGAACATCTATCAAGACACGGACGGATTAGACTTTGAAGCGATTGCAGATTCAAACCCGGACGTCATCTTGGCCGCCTACTCAGGCATCACGCAAGAAGACTATGACACGCTTAGCCAAATCGCACCGGTCGTGGCATATCAAGAAACACCTTGGGTCACGTCATGGCAAGACATGGTTCGTTATGACTCACTCGTAATGGGACTTGGTGAAGAAGGCGAACAGTTAATCAAAGACACGGAGCAGTTGATCACTGACAAAGCGACAGCCGTTCCTGAGATTGCTGGAAAGAAAGCCGCTTTCGTCTCGATGAGCGCGGAAGACCTTTCAAAATTCTACATCTATACAACGGGTGACCCACGTGGTGCCTTCATCGAAGAACTCGGGATGGAGTATCCACAAAACATCTTAGATGAAGCAGAGAAAACAGATAGCTTCTATCTCGAGCTCAGCAAAGAGAACGCTGACATTTTGAATGACGTCGACATCTTCGTCACATATGGAAATGAAGACACGTTAAAGGCGCTTCAAGCCGACCCGCTCTACAGTAAAGTGCCAGCCATCGAACGTGGATCGGTCGTCTTGATCGAAGATAACACACCACTCGCAGCGGCAGGTACACCGACGCCACTCTCGATTGAATATACGATTGATGAGTACGTTTCACGCGTATCGGACGCGCTCGCTAAAGTAAAATGATGCAACATCAGGTGAAACAGATGCATACTCCGAAGTACTTCCCGCTCCTGTTAGTTGGGACGCTCGTACTAACGATGCTATGTATTCTGGCCTCCCTTGCCTTCGGCTCACGGACAGTCGGGTGGAATGAACTGCTGGACGGTTTATTCCGCCCGGCTGTTCAGTCGTATGAGGCAGACATTGTCCGGGAACGGGTCATCCGGACAATCTTTAGTTTCATGTGTGGCGCAGCACTTGGTGTGGCGGGTGCGCTCATGCAGTCGGTGACGCGTAACCCGATCGCCGATCCGAGCATTCTTGGGGTCAACACGGGAGCAGCGCTCGCCGTCGTCATCGGCATTGCGTTCTTTAACATCTCGACAGCGAGTGCGTTCATCTGGTTCGCGCTCGTCGGAGCGCTATTGACGGCCATTTTCGTTTTCGGCATTGGTTCGCTTGGAAGAGGAGGGGCGACCCCGCTCAAACTCGTCTTAGCGGGAGCTGCGACAAGTGCAGCATTATCGTCGCTCGTCATGGCTCTTATGATTCCACGCTCGAACGTCATGGACCAGTTCCGCTTTTGGCAAGTAGGGAGTGTCGGTGCGGGAAATCTGGATTCGATTTATACATTTTTACCGTTTCTTCTAATCGGTCTCGTGATTGCGGTCGTGACCGCACCTTCCTTGAACGCACTTGCGCTCGGGGAGGAGATGGCGAAGAGTCTTGGTGTTCGGACGGGGACATTGAAGTTGACCGCCTCGTTCGCAGGCGTGATTCTGTGTGGGGCGGCGACAGCGCTTGCCGGCCCGATTGGCTTCATCGGGCTACTCGCACCCCATTTGATTCGGCTCGTGCTCGGTCCGGATCAGCGCTATCTCATGCCGATGTCCGCTTTTGCGGGCGCCATCATCTTGACTTTCTCGGACGTCATCGGACGTTTGCTCGGAAGTCCGGGTGAGCTCGAGGTCGGGATTGTGACGGCGTTTATCGGGGCACCGATCTTGATTCTATTGACAATGAAAGTGAAAGTAAGAGGACTATGATGCAACCAGCGATTGAACAAATCAGACAAGGTCGCATGAAGCGACGCCGTCGTTATGTCGGGATGACGCTTCTTTTGACCATCATAGCGGTAGTATTGAGCGGGTTAATGCTCATGTTGGGCAATACGATTTATCCGATTCAGGATGTCATCCGTGTCTTGCTTGGGGAAGACGTAAAAGGGGCGACGTTCGCCGTTGAAGTATTGCGTTTACCACGTATGCTTGCTGGTGTCTTTGCCGGTGCAGCATTTGGTGCTGCGGGAACGATTTTCCAAACGATGCTTCGAAACCCGCTCGCTAATCCGAATGTCATCGGGATCACGACCGGTTCGAGTGCTGCGGCCGTCTTTTGTATCGTCGTCCTTCAGTCGAGTGAAGCGGTCATATCGATTGCATCAATCATTGGTGGGTTGGTTACCGTGTTGGTCATCTATTTCCTATCCAAAGGGGCAGCTTTCTCCATTGGTCGTCTCGTATTAGTGGGGATTGGGATTCAAGCGATGCTAACAGCCGTCATCAACTATTTACTGCTCATCAGCCGACAAAACGATGTCGCGATGGCGATGCGGTGGTTGACAGGAAGTTTAAATGGGGCGAAACTTGAAGAGTTGCCGCCTTTAATGATTACAGTTCTCATCTGTTTACCGATTGTCCTGTTGCTCACTCGTCAGCTCGAAATGCTCGAGCTCGGGGAAATGGCGGCGACAGGGTTAGGCATCAATACGAACCAAACTCGACTTTTACTCATTGTGGCGGCGGTATTCATGCTCGCCCTCGCGACAGCGACGACGGGACCGATTGCGTTTATTGCCTTCTTGGCAGGACCGATTGCCAAACGGCTCGTCGGGACGAGCCACGCGGGAATCTTGCCGGCAGCGCTTGTCGGCATCATCTTAGTGCTCGCGGCCGACCTCGTCGGACAATTCGCCTTCACGGCACGCTATCCGGTCGGTGTCATCACCGGCATCATCGGCGCGCCTTATCTCTTATACTTGTTGATTCGGATGAACCAGAAAGGGGACTTTTAAATGGCATCCATTATGAAAGTGGACCATCTCACCTCGGGATACGAGGACAAGATGATTTTGAACGATATCAGCCTTGAAATTCCGAGCAACCAGATCAGCATCATCATCGGTGCGAACGGTTGCGGGAAGTCGACGCTATTGAAGACGATGGCACGCCTCATCAAACCGAGTGCCGGTCAAGTGACGCTTTACGATAAGCCGATTTCGAAGATGGCACCGAAAAAGCTAGCGCGTGTCCTCGGGATGTTGCCACAGTCCCCAGTCGTACCAGAAGGGATTACGGTCGCCGATCTCGTCGGTCGTGGTCGTTACCCGCATCAATCCTTTTTAAAGGGCTGGACGAAAGCCGATTACGAAGCTGTCGCCGAGGCGATGGAGATGATGAATATCACGGAGTTCGCGGACCGTCCCATCGACGAGTTGTCAGGTGGACAGCGCCAACGTGTCTGGATTGCGATGGCACTTGCTCAACAGACAGACGTCCTCTTTTTAGACGAACCGACGACATATCTCGATATCACATACCAGGTCGAGATTCTCGACTTGTTGACGGACTTGAACCGGAAGTACGGGACGACGATTGTCATGGTGCTTCACGACATTAACTTGTCGGCGCGTTATGCGGATTATATCTTCGCGCTCGACAAAGGGAAGTTGATCGCAGAAGGAAAGCCATCAGATGTCATCACGTGTGATTTGATCCATCGGGTCTTCAATCTTCGCTGTTCGGTCATGTGTGATCCGGTATCCGGTTCACCGTCCGTGATTCCGATTGGTCGCCATCACGTACAGACGGAAACGGAAGAAGCACCTGTCGCCCAACTTGAATTGGTATAACTGCGTATAGACAGTCAAGAAGGGGTGAGCGCTCCTTCTTTTTTGTTTATTCATGAAAGCGTTTTTAAAAAGTCATTGACTTCTCTTTGGGGTGGGTGTATGCTAAAAATCCTGCCCAAAATGAGAGGCATGGGGACTGGCATCAGTTCATTCGATATTCGAGAGGAATGACTTAAGATGAACCAACAACAATTAATCGAGCGCGCACGCCAATTGAAGGACAATGCGTATTCACCATATTCGAAGTTCCGCGTCGGTGCGGCACTTCTCATGAAGGACGGCACGGTCATCGACGGCGTCAACGTTGAGAACGTTTCGTTCGGAGCAACAAACTGTGCAGAGCGCACAGCAATCTTCACAGCGGTCGCACAAGGATACAAAAAAGGTGACTTCGAAGCGGTTGCCGTGTCTGGGGACACAGAAGACTTCTTGCCACCATGCAGCATCTGTCGCCAAGTCATGGTCGAGTTTGGCGATCCTGACTTCAAAGTACTCCTTACAAACGGCAACGCCGATGTGAAAGAAGTGACGCTTGGAGAGCTCGTCCCACTTGCGTTCACCGATTTGGATATGTGATGTTGGGCCCCTCAGATTTCTGGGGGGTTTTCTCATCTGAAAAAGTGAAAGAATAATCTCGGAACGGCCTGAATAATATAAAAGAGCAATTCTGAGAAATCGAGGGCTACGAGCCCGTTTGACCAACTATCCTCTTCGCGGGAAGTGACAACTTTTCCCCGCACAGGTCGCTTTCGGCCTTTCCATCGAATCGGGAGAGTGGTCGCGCTGTCCACATCTGGGTGATTCATGACACGCATATGCAAGCGAGGCTCAGGCGTATTTCCGGAACGTCCACAGCGTCCAATCAACTGTTTTGTTTTGACCGTATCGCCTACATTCACGCCAATCGAATCATTTTCGAGATGGGCGAGAAGGCTATATTCATCGTTTGAATGTTGAATGATGACGTGATTGCCGAATGGATGATCAGCATTCGGTTCATCTGGTAACCCATCGACTACCTGATAAACCGTACCATCTAGTGGGGACAGGACTTGTTCTCCGAACGCATACGAGCCATTCATCCCAACTTTTCTGCGATTGGAAGGTTGCTGATCTTTTGTTTTCAAAAAGTCATAGCCATCACGTTTCTTTCGAATCGGTTCATGAAGATACATCCCGACGTTCGCTCCTTCTGAGACGACGAACCACTGCTCTTTGAATGGAAGGTGGTATTTGTTTTTCGTGAAAGGATTGGTCTCTTTTGAAGAGGATGTGACCGTCATCTGAATGGATTCAACCTGATTCACGCGATTGAATTGAACGGACAATAACTTTTCTTTTCGGAAATCCGACCACAATACATACCGATTCCCATTCAACACCATCTCATTGATTAGACGATAGCGCCGAATTCCATGATGAAACGAAGACGCTTCGTGATGAAACGTGTCCATGGAATAATGAGATTTGCACGAATCGGTCATTTGATGATAAATGTCATCGAACTGACCGTCTTTGAATAAGTGGATGAACTTTTTGTTCTCGTGATGCATGTGCATTCCGCCTTTGTTGAGTGTTGATTTTTATACGGATGAAAATCTATAAATGTTTCGTGATACTCTCCAGAAAATTACATATATCGCTGCATCAAGTGAACCGCATGCTCCTTCATCATCTCCCGCAATACTCTCGGCGCTTTCACCTCTACTTCCGCTCCAGCCCTCAACAGCTGCCTCGACAAAAATGACAGCTCTTCTTCAGGCACATCCCACTCATTCAACTCATCGATATCGGGTAATACATCTTCAAGCAAACGACGACCGAGTGGGGTGAGTTCGAGTCGAATGGTCACACCGATTCGTTCGTCACTTGCCTGAAGCAAGGTCACCAAATCCTCGGACTCGAACGATTCCTCGAGCACTTGAACCGCTTCGATGCGATCAATCCGATATTGACGGAATCCGAGTTCGGAGAGCCCGAAGACATACCACTTTAAGTCAAGGAGTGCCATACCGACCGGTGCGATGAGGAACGTACGTGATCCGTTCGTCGATCGATACGTCATCTCTATCTTGTTTTTGCGCTCGATTGCCTGGTAAATGTCTTTTGTGAACGGCGCTTTTGGAATTTGTTTGTTTCCGAGCCAGAGAATGTTTCGCTCCAATCGCCGAATTTTCGTCTCTACGTCATGTGGTAACTCGTTCACGTACCAATCAGACAACGTACTTCGTATGTCCCCGAACGGCACATCAGGAATGTGTTCCATCCATTTGAGTGTGAGATAAAGGGCGACGGCTTCTTGTTCGCGTAGGTGGAGCGGTGGCAATAAGCGGTTCGGCAACATTTCATAGCCGCCCCCAGTTCCAGGAACACTCCAAATCGGATAACCGAGTTCTTCGAGCGAGAGCATATCCCGTTGAATCGTCCGAATGGAGGCGCCTGTCTCTTGGGCCAGTTCTTCCGCCGTGAAACGTCGTCCGCGATTGAGTAGCCGAATCAGTTGCAAGTGTCGTTTTTTCATATCTACCATTCCCGTCATCTTTTGTCGTGTTTATTGATTAAGCTGAATATATCACGAATCAAGGAGGAATACATGATGCCGAATGCAGTGTTGTATATTGCGATGAGTTTAGACGGAAAGATTGCCCGGTCGAACGACCAACTCGATTGGTTGTTCGCGGTAGAGGGGGACGGGGACAACGGCTATGCTGATTTTTTCAAGACCGTTGGTGCTGTCATCATGGGACGGAAGACGTACGAGGAAGTGTTGAAGTTAGAAGAGGGAATGTATCCATACAAAGACATCCCGAACTACATTTTGACACGTCAGGCTGACCGTGAGGCCGAACATGTCACATTCACGGACGAACCGATCAAAGAACTCATCAATCGGTTAAAGCAAGAAGTTAATCAAGATATTTGGCTTATCGGTGGGGGTGAAGTCATCAAAGCGGCGATGGAGCATGACTTGATTGACCGCTATGAGATTGCGATTGCGCCGGTCGTGTTAGGAGATGGGATTCCTCTCTTCCCAGAAGGCACGAAAGAGACGAAACTTCGACTGACGAATCAACGTGCATCCGGTCAATTTGTGATGGTGACATATGAACGATAAGTGAGGATCGAGTCCACATAAGGGCTCGATTTTTTTCATAATAAGGAAAAATATTCATTTTGTATAAATTTTTACACTTTAGCATGTTAGTTGCTGATGGAAATTGGATATATGTAGAGAGTGGAAGTGACATGACAAATGTGAAGGGGACCAACTAATGTTCATGAGTCTAATCGCCAATTCGTGTATTTCTTTTACTGGCATCTATTTCATCTCGAAGATCATGAACTATCATACGAGACATGTGCACATCCAAAAATTCATCATCGGTGTGCTCTCAGGATGTTTCGGGATTTTTCTAATTACGCAAAGTATTGAATTTGAGAATGCGGTAAAAATTGATTTTCGTTTTCTAGTCCTCCTTTTACTCGGGTTTTATCGTTTGGTCTCTCCGCTGTTCATCGCAGCCACCATCATGTCGATTCACCGATTCAGCTACGGTATCGACTTTTATTCGACTCTGGCATGCGTTGCCCTCTTTACGATGGTGATTGGGACGATCCTGACATATCGAATCGTCTGGCTACAGAAGCGGCTTTTCCAATTCGGTCTTACGTTGAACGTGTGGACATGTTTAGTTGCAGCAATGGGGATTCTTGTTGGAGGCGGTTTTACAGAACGTGCTCTCGATGTCGCGTTGTTGGTTACAATGATCAGTTTCCCAATCGGATTGTTGATCACCATGCTGAATATTGATCTATATCTCATCCATCACCGTGTGAGAGAGTATAAAGTTTCAGCGGAAACCGACCATTTGACGGGTCTGGCAAACCGTCGAGCATGGGAGATGCAGATGAAAAAGTTCAAAGGACAATATACGACATGTAATGTATTGATTTTAGATATTGACCACTTCAAACAAATCAACGATCAATATGGTCATGCGAACGGCGACGAGGTATTGAAACAATTTGCAGAACTCTTGCACCGAGAAACAAGGAATCAAGACATTAAAGCACGGATCGGTGGAGAAGAATTTGGTATTTTGATTCCAATGCTTTCTCAAAGTGAGGTGGTCAACGTAGCGGAGCGGATTAGACACAGCATATCGAAACATGAGTTCAAGCTACTCGATCAACAAAAAATTCAGTTATCCGTTTCGATTGGGATTGCGAACGGAAAGAGCGAGAATCTACGTGAGATGATTCGTCTGGCAGATGATTGTTTATATCAGGCGAAAAATAGTGGTAGAAATCGTACACATGTGACGGAAACTATAGTTGGATAAACAAAGCGTGTCGGTCATCCCGATACGCTTTTGGATTGTATAAAAACTGCAGACCATTAATATGATCTGCAGTCATGGGGTCGCTCGTTCGCTTAAATGCGGTTCCCACACATCGGAAAAGTTGTGAACCGGGTGGGCACCTTCTAAGGTCCGGAATTCATAATCTCGTTCTTTCGCATAGCGGATGATTGTATCAAGTGCTTTCGGTGTCATCGAGTGATCGTGCGCCAAAATGATGGAAGCAATATTCGCCGTACGATTCGCTTCGAGGAGGTCGAATACGCGTTGTTCGACGCGTGCATTGTCTTTCTTATATACATGGTCGAGACTGCCGACGTTCCAATCCCATATTTCAAAACCGGCATCGGTCATCGCCTGCCAGTGTGCGGGTGTCATGCCGGCGTCGCTCCCGTAAATCGTCCGGGCCATGTTCGTATGAATGCCTGTCACTTCATAGATGAGTGCCTGTACTTCCTGCATCTGACGTACGGCCGTCAACGGTGTTTCATAAAATTCATCCCGTTCGTGCCGCATCCCGTGTAAGGCAATCAGGTGACCTTCCGCAATCATGCGATGAAGCAGATGCTCATTTCCTTCGATATTCTTCCCGAGGATGAAGAAGGTTGCCTTCACTTGATGTTTCTTCAAGACATCGAGTAGCTTTCCCGTTTTCCAGTTCGGTCCATCATCGAGCGTCAAATAGATAAGACTCGGGTCGTTATAGGCCTTCGGATCCGGGATCGCAGCCTGAGACAAAGACCCAATCAATAGAAAGATCGACATGAGTAAAAGAACGCGTTTCATCATTCAATTCAAAACTCCCTCAAATCAAAACCAAGTGACATGTGATACATACTTTACCATATGTCCGAGACATCGAGACGATAAATTTGTTCGTCAAGTTCTGTCGCGAAAAAGGTGAATTTCAATTTCTTCAATAGCGCGATCGATGCCGTGTTCGTCCCATGCACACCGGCTTTGAACTCTTTCGCTCCTTGACCAGTCAAGTGACGAATCAATCCCGACATCACTTCAAATGCATAGCCTTGACGCGCTCGCGTCGGTACGATGGTGTAGCCAATCCAATAGGTCGTACCTTCTTGCTGGATATAGACATCTCCAATCAATTCATCCGTCGCTTTGTCAATGATAGCGAGTTGCGTGCCTTGAAGAAACGATTGTTCACCGAGTAGGACGTTTTCATATTCCTCACGGGTGAGCCCTTTGAAGGATTGATGTTTCATCCAGTCCAAGTCATTTCGATAGATCATAAATGATTCGATGTCTCTTGTTTCGAACGGTCGAATGAGGCAACGGGTTGTCGTAATCATGGTTGTCATACCATTCAAACCAACTTCTTTTCTTTTTTGAAAAGACCGATCAATAGTAACACCAGACCACTCAAGAAAATGATAGGGAAAATAAACCACATAATCAATCCGGCCCATCCGTTCTGTACACTGATTGCGTACGAGAGTCCGATGGAAAACGCTAAGGCTGGTGATATAGGAATCATAAGAGCGATTCCCCATATTCTAAATTTTGTGTTTCGTGCTTCGCCTGTACTGAACCAATACGCCACGAATGCACCTAAACCTGCGATGAGATATCCGATTGCAATCGCCATTCCATCAATCCCTTCTTCGATACGATGATTGTTTGACCTCGTCCTTACTTTCCATGTATATCACAAAAAATCCTGTCATAAATCAAAAAGACCGAGCCCTTCAAGGACTCGGTTTGTCATTATACGTGCTTCCGCTGAAACGCAGAAATCGCTTCATATTCCTCAGATAGGTGACGTGACAGGCGGATGTAGATCGGCAAGAGTTCGCGATACACACTCGTCGCTTCCATGTCCGGTATATGCTCATGGGTCACTTGTGGTACTTCTTGGAACTCCTCGATGTCCCCGAAGGCGTACTCCCCGAGCATGACAGCCCCGAGACATGAACTCTCGTGACTCTCTGGCACGACGACCGGTGTATCAAAGATGTCTGCCATCATCTGACGCCAGAGGCTCGACTGGGCAAAGCCCCCCGTCGCATGGATGCGGTTCGGGGCGCCCGTCAACTCATCGAGTGCGAGCATGACCGTATAGAGGTTAAAGATGACCCCTTCCAATACGGCACGGATGAAATGTTCGCGCTTATGGTGAATGCTGAGCCCGAAAAATGAACCGCGAGCGTTCGAATCCCAAAGTGGAGCCCGTTCACCCATCAAATACGGATGGAACAAGAGTCCGTCCGCACCTGGTTTGACCGTCTCGGCGATTCGCGTCAACACATCGTACGCGTCGATCCCGAGTCGTTTCGCCGTCTCGACCTCGCTTGCTGCGAACTCGTCACGGAGCCAGCGGAGGATGATGCCGCCGTTATTGACCGGACCACCGATCACCCAATGCTTGTCCGTCAGCGCGTAACAAAAGATACGACCTTTTGGATCTTCGACCGGTTCCGAGACGACTGTCCGGATGGCGCCGCTCGTCCCAATCGTCACGGCGACGACACCTTGTTCGAAAGCACCGACACCGAGATTTGAGAGCACACCGTCGCTTGCCCCGATGACGAGGGGGAAGTCCCAGCCGAGCGTCTCGGTCACCTCAGGTGTCACCGGTAAAATCTCGGTCGTCGGGACGAGTTCGGACAAGCGTTCTGGTGTCACACCGGCGACATCAAGTGCTTCCGTGTCCCAGTCTCGTTGTTTTAAATTGAAGAGTCCTGTCGCCGAGGCGATCGAGTGATCAACGACATAGCGTCCCGTCAAGCGATAGAAGACATACTCTTTGATGGAGACGAACTTGGCTGTCTGTTCAAAGACATCAGGATGTTCCGCTTTCAACCAGCGCAATTTCGATAGCGGTGCCATCGGATGGACCGGGGTACCGGTGCGCATATGGAGGGCATTCGCATCAACATCGCGTTTGATTTCTTGCGTATACGGATTCGCCCGACTGTCGGCCCACGTGATGCTGTTCGTGAGCGGACGTCCTGCCGCATCGAGCGCAATCAAACTATGCATCGCCGAGCTGAACGATGCGAAGCGAATCGGACCGTCCGCTTTGGCACGGACCGCCGAGACGGCTTCAAGCACGGCCCCGTAGATGACGACCGGGTCTTGCTCGGCCGTCTCCGTATCGGGCGTGAGAAGCGGATACAACACGTTATGTACCGCCAGTTGTTGATGACCGTTGAACAGGACAGCTTTCGTACTCGTCGTCCCGATATCGACCCCAATCGTAAACACACAATCACTTCCTAACTTAGATGATGAATAGGCTAATCAAGAACACAACGGCGAAGCCGGTGAGTCCGATAATCGTTTCCATAATCGTCCATGACTTGAGCGTGTCTTTCACATCGAGACCGAAGTAACGGTTGACGAGCCAGAAGCCTGAGTCGTTGACGTGTGAGAGGACGGTCGCCCCTGAGGCGATGGCGATGACGATCAAACCGAGTGCCGCACCCGTGATGTTTTGAATTTCGAGTAGCGGAGTGATGAGTCCGGCTGCCGTGACCATCGACACCGTTGCCGACCCTTGAGCGACACGGACGACCGTTGCAATCAAGAAGGCGAGGACAATCGCCGGAAGTGGTGAACCGGCCATCATTTCACCGAGTACGTCACCGACACCTGAGTCGATGAGCACTTGTTTAAACACACCACCGGCCCCTGTGACGAGGATGATGATCCCGGCTGGCTCGAGTGCTTTCGTTGCGATCTCTTGTACTTCGTCACGTGAGTAGCCACGTCGTGTCCCAAGGAAGACGAATGTGAGGAGCGTTGCAATCGTCAAGGCGACGAACGGATGTCCGAGGAACGTCAAGAAGTCACGAATCGCGTTGCCTTCGTCTAGAAGAACCGCAGAGAGCGTGTTCGCTAAAATCAACACGAGCGGAATCAAGATGAGTGACAAGATCATTTTGAAGCTCGGCAGTTCTTTCGATGTGTCGATTTCTTCAAACTCCATGTAATCCGGAATCGTCACATGAATCTTCTTAGCAATATACTTCCCAAAAACAGGACCGGCTAAAATCATGGCTGGAATACCAGCGAGGACACCGAACAAGATGACCCAACCAAGGTCAGCGCCAATCAAGTTGGCGACAGCGATCGGACCAGGTGTCGGTGGGATGAAGCTGTGTGTGACCGCGAGACCCGCAAGGAGTGGTATACCGTAGTAGAGAAGCGAGCGTCCCGTCTTTTTGGCGAGACCGTATACAATTGGGACGAGAATGATAAAGCCGACATCAAAGAAGACCGGGACGGCGACGATGAATCCGGTAATCCCGAGCGCCCATTGTGCCTTGTCTTCACCGAACTTGCTGACGAGTGTTTGGGCAAGACGTTCCGCGCCACCCGATACTTCAAGCATCTTCCCGAACATCGCGCCAAGACCGACGACGACGGCGACGAAGCCGAGCGTTCCGCCCATCCCGTTTTGGATGGAGGCAATGACATCCCCGAGTGGCATCCCAGCTGCGACCCCGACAATCAAACTGACAAGTAACAACGAAACGAATGCATGAAGCTTTGTTCGAATGACTAAAAATAAGAGCAAGAAGATCCCGGCTAAGGCGATCAAAATAAGTGTTGAGCCAGACATTGAGTATTCCCCCTAAATTCCGAATATGTAACCGTTTACAGTTTCTGACAAAGGAAAAGGCCATGTCCCCGTGACCTTTTCCACAGATGTTACTTCTTGACGACCGCGTGCCCACCGAACTCGTTGCGGAGCGCGGCGACGACTTTTCCTGAGAACGTGTCGTCTTCGAGTGAACGATAGCGCATCATGAGCGACAGGGCGATGACCGGTGCCGCGGCTTGAAGGTCGAGCGCCGTCTCAATCGTCCATTTACCTTCACCGGATGAATGCATGACCCCACGAATCTCATCGAGCTTCGCATCTTTCTTGAAGGCATTCTCTGTGAGCTCCATGAGCCAAGAACGGACGACCGACCCGTGATTCCACACGCGAGCGACTTGTTCATAGTCGTAGTCGAACGGGCTCTTCTCCAAGATATCGAATCCTTCGGCAATCGCCTGCATCATCCCATACTCGATGCCATTATGGATCATCTTCAAGAAGTGACCGCTTCCGGCAGGACCTGTGTACAAGTAGCCGTTCTCGACAGACAGGTCTTTAAAGATTGGCTCAATCGTCGGCCACGTATCCACGTCACCCCCGACCATCGTACAGGCACCGTTCCGCGCCCCGTCCGTCCCACCGCTCGTTCCGCAGTCGAAGAATTTTATCTCTTTCTTGGCGAACTGTTCGGCGCGCGCGACCGAGAGCTTGTAGTTCGAGTTCCCCCCGTCAATCACGATATCGCCCGGTTCGAGTCGCTCATACAATTCGGCGAGCACCGCTTCCGTGACGTCTCCGGCCGGGACCATCGCCCAGATGATGCGTGGCGTCGACAACTTGCTCACGACTTCCTCAAGTGTCGGCACAATCGTAAAGGCGTCCGATGTGACGTCCCCGACGTCCGTCCCGACGACCGTGTGTCCGTGGTCGCTCAAGTTGAGTGCCAAGTTGTAACCCATCTTACCTAAACCAATCAAACCAATTTCCATATTGTCACCCCTGAAAAAGAATTTTTTTCCGTCTCTGTGTTCATCATATCAAAATAAATTCGATTTACAAGTATGATTACGGAATTTTTTTTCGAGTAATGCAAAAAAAGCGTCCCGGCTTAATTCGTAGGCGGGACGACGGACAGGCACTCTTATGACGGACAGGCACTCTTATATAGATACAAGAACGAACGATCAATCTTTGAGATTAAATAAAATTCCCGAAATGCGATACAGGCGTTGATTAGTAACAAAGTGATTGCGGTAACCTTAAGACGAAACTTTCATTTGGTTCAGCCTGTCAAATAGCTTCGCATACAGCCCCATACCGATGAGTGCCGACAGCAAGATGAGTGTGAACACAGCGAGCGGGGAGAGAAATCCTGATGCAAATACCGTCACTGGTGCGAGGAACTTGCCGATTGTGTTTTGGAGCGTATCGGTCGCGAGGTATTGTCCACGTGACTCGATTGGTGCATAGTGACTAACGAAACTCTGACTGACGGGAGAACGAATCAGCTCCCCGAACGTGAACATGGTCGTGACGATGAGCAAGTACCAGATATTTGATGAGAAGGCGACGAGAAACGTCCCGAAACCTCCTAGGAAAGTCGACAATAGTAAAACACGCCGTTCGTCCCACGCCCGAAACACACGTGTGACAGGAATGATGAAGACGACGAACAAGAGGCCGTTATATGCAACGAGCCAGCCGAATAAGACTGTATTCGAGACGTTGAACGTGGCCGGAGTTTGTTCAATCAAATAGACAGGTAAATACACGTCTAGCTGCATGATTGGGATTAAGGCGAATACGCCAGCAATCAGATAGAGGCGGAAAAGCGGGTCAATCAAAATCGTCGCATACGACCGCCCTTGGGTGAAAAATGTCGTTGCGACCGTCTTCTCGGTCGAGACCGGTCGTGTCTCACTGGTTAGAACCGCGAGCAAACCCCCGTAACAAAAAAGAACAAGGGCGCAGCCGAGGAGGAGCGCCTGACGATACTCGAAAAAGAGGACCGCACCAAGAAGCGGACCGAGAACAGCACCGATATTGTTCGAAGCCATAAACGTCGCGAATACATTCCGTAAATGTTCAGTCGGAACGAGGTCGGCGACCATCGCCGAGCTGGCCGGTTTGTAGATGGCACCCATAAAACCGATGCTGATGTAGGTGATGTAATCGACATAGGCGTTCGTTGATAAAGCGAAAACGAGGAATAGGAAACCTTGTGAGAACGTCCCGGCGAGCATGACGGGGCGGCGACCAATCTCATCTGCAAGCGAACCGCCAATCAAGCTGCCGACTAGCAGGAACAACGGTGGCACGGCCATGAGTAGTCCGGCTAGCTCGACACCGAGCGTCCGGGCGAAATAGACGGTGATGAATGGAAAGTACATCCAAAACAAGAGGTTGAATAAGCCTTCGCCGAATAAGCGGACTTTCAGATTGAGGTCCCAACGGTATAATTCCATAGATATGCTCCTTTCAAGAGTCTCTCTTTAATGTAAGAGGTCGTGGAGAGAAAGAATAGACTTATGTTGCGGGATTTGCTAGACTAAAAATAGAAATAGCAAATATATAGGCGCTTGTTTGCGTTGTACTATAAAACGAACGTATGTTTGTAAAATGACCTCCGATATAATCATCGGAGGTCATTTTTATTGTGTCGTCTTCATCGATTTAAAGCTATGGGCGAAAGATCCCTCAAATAGTTCGTCATTTTCAGGCAACAATTTTCCAATCATCGAGAGGTGTCGGGTAACCTGTGCGCATTGCTCGGTGTGACTCAGCGATCGTCAAAATCCTAGTAAAAAATCGACCCCCGTCACGGAGGTCGAACGAATTAACTTGATGATGCTTTCTTATATTGTTGGAAGAAAACTTCAATCTCTTCGGCCGGCAAAGGACGATTATAGAAATATCCTTGTGCCTGGTTACATGATTCGGCTTTCAGAAAAGCGACTTGATTCTCGGTCTCGACCCCTTCCGCAATGACATTCAAATCGAGTTCGTGCGCCATCCGGATAATCGTTTTGACGAGAGCTGCGTCTTTCTCGTCGCTCTCGATATTTTTCGTGAAGTGCTGGTCGATCTTGAGCGTATCAATCGGGAACAGCTTCAAATAGCTGAGGGAGGAATAGCCGGTTCCGAAATCATCGATGGAAAGATGGACCCCGAGGGCGACGAGTTCATGCATCGTCTCGATGGCCCGGTCTGCACTTTGGATGACACTCTCGGTCAATTCGAGCTCTAAATATTGCGCCTCAAGACCGGATGCAGCGAGGGCACGACTGACGACCTCTGGTAAATCTTTTTGTGCAAACTGAACGGCCGAGATGTTGACGGCGACCCGGAACGAGGGGATGCCCGCATCCTGCCACGTCTTGTTTTGACGACACGCCTCATTTAAAACAAACTCGCCGAGACGATGGATGCTCCCTGTTTCCTCAGCAATCGGAATAAACTCACCAGGGGAAATCATCCCGAGCTCTGGATGATTCCAGCGGACGAGCGCTTCCATACCAATGACCATTTCCGTCTCCAGTTGGATTTGTGGTTGATAGTGGACGGTGAACTCGCCACGACCGATGCCTTTACGAAGTGCCATTGATAAGTTGGAACGACGGGATACCGACTCGTTCAATTCGTTCGTGAAGAACTGATACCCGTTCTTACCGTCCGCCTTCGCCCGATACATGGCGATATCAGCATTTTTAATCAATTCTTCGGCCGTATCGCCATCGGACGGATGGAGACTGATTCCGATCGAGGCCCCTGTGAATACTTCCTCGTTCTCGAGTTCGAACGGAGGATGGAGGACGTTGATAAGTTCCTGTGCGCGATGGGCGGCCAAGTTACTCTTCGTATCAGGCGACAAGATGATGAATTCATCCCCACCAAGCCGAGCAAGTGTATCTGTTTTTTGAATCGTCGACTGGATACGGGTCGTCACTTGTTTTAAGAACTGGTCGCCAATCGAATGGCCGAACCGGTCGTTAATGACTTTAAAGTTGTCCAAGTCGATATAATACAAGGCAAACTGTTCAGATTGAGACTGACCGAGAAGGGCGTCGAGTCGGTCGCTGAACAGACGGCGGTTTGGGAGACCGGTGAGCGGATCCAAATACACGAGGTCATTGATTTGTGCCTCAATCCGTTTCCGTTCGCTGATGTCACGGATGATACTACTGAAAAAGATTCCCTTGTCCGTCTTCCACGTGCCGAGCGACATCTCAATCGGGACTTCGACGCCGTCCTTCCGTAAGCCGATCAGTTCGACCGTTTGACCGATGACGCGTTTTTCACCTGTCGCTTCATAGCGACGCATCCCACGTTCATGTGCCTCGCGGAAACGTTCTGGAATGATGGCGACAATCGATTGTCCGACCATCTCGTCTGTCGTATAACCGAACAAGTCGGTCGCCCCTTGGTTCCACTGAAGGATGGTGCGATTGTGATCGGCGACGATGATGGCATCCGAGGCAGATTCGATGATGGATTCGAATTTTAATTCTAGTTCTTCCGACTGTGCCTCGAGTTGTGATGCCGTCCGGAGCGAGATGTACATCAAGATGAATAGTGTCATGACGCTCGCCGCGATGACATAGGCGAGTAGGGTGCTGTCGACGGCATAGTCGCTGACCGGTTTGGCCGCACCTTCCATCGGGGTGAAACGGGCTGCGCCCATCCCGATATAATGCATGCCAGAAACGGCAACCCCAATCAAGACCGAACTGGCTAGACGGCGCCAATGGAATCGCGAGACGTTTGGGATATAAAAGAGAATATATAGTCCGACGAGCGACGCAACGAAGGCGACGATGGCAGATGCAATCCACATGATGGGGTCGTATGTGAGGATGGCGTTCATTTGCATCGCTTCCATCCCGATGTAATGCATGGAGACGACGCCGACGCTAATCAAGAAGGCACCGAAGACGAGCTGGATGGGTCGTGTCTCCGGATGGCTGATCATCCAAAAGGCAAGTCCGGAGGCGACGACGGCCGGCACGATGGACAATAAGACGATGCCGAGATGATACGTCACGTCATCGTTTAGATGAAACGCCAACATGCCGATGAAGTGCATGGCCCAAATGCCGAGCCCGAGACTGAAGGCACCAGCCGCGACCCAACTGAGTCGCGAAGCGTGCTTCGCATATTTCAAACGACTGCTAATATCGAGAGCGACACCGGCAGCGAAGATGGCGACGGCGATGGAAAGAATGACGAGTGGGAAGTTATACGAGCTACTCAGGTGATGTTCGATGAGAAACAGTCCTTTCGATTTCAAATGGTACAATGAGTGAATGAAAAAGTGCTTTATTAGAGTAGCACACTCACGAATCACGGTTCTTGTCTACTTTTGTAAGGTGGGTCAATCATTTGCATGAATCACACATTGCGGAATTTTTTTCGAAACGGTATCGTTAGATGAAGAAGAGAAAGGGTGATTCTTGATGGAAACGATGAACGGGACGGCCCGCATCCGTGGTGCCTATTCGACACTGAGTAAAAAAGAACAACGCATTGCCGACTACATTTTAAAGCAGCCAGAACAAATCATTCATCATACCATCAATCAGGTGGCAGATGACCTCGATGTCGCGGAATCCACTGTATTCCGTTTTTGTCAGCGTGTCGGATTTAAAGGCTATCAGGCGTTAAAAATTGCACTCGCTTCAGATGTCGTCGCGCCGCTTCAAGATATTCATGAAGATATTACCGAGACGGATACGGCACTCGAAATCGCAGAGAAAATTTTTTCGACGAACGGGAAGACGATTGAGTCGACCCGTCAGATTTTAGAGGGTGCCTCTCTTGAGAAAACGGTGGAGCTGTTTCTTGGGGCGCGCCGCATCGAATTTTTCGGGAGCGGCGGGTCGGCCGTCGTCGCACTCGATGCGTACCATAAGTTTGTGCGGAGTGGTCTTCAGGTGAGCGCGATGCTCGAGTCGCATATGCAGCTCATGTCAGCCTCACAGCTGACGACCGCAGACGTCGCCGTCGTCATCTCGCATTCCGGTGCCTCGAAAGAGACACTCGATATCGCCAAACTCTTAAAAGAGAAGGGTGTGCCGATGATTGCCATCACGAACTATGCGAAGTCGCCTCTCTCAAAAATCGCGGACGTGTCGCTCTACACCGTGTCCCAAGAAACGGCGTTCCGTTCAGAGGCGCTCGCTTCCCGCATCGCCGAACTCAGTCTGATCGATGCGTTGTTCACGGCTGTCATGATGCGTCGAGGCGAGGCGGCCCGGGCGTCGCTTCAACAGATACGTGAGGCGATTTCGATGCGCCGAATCTAAGCGAAATAGGGTTAGTTTCTACAAAAAGGTGGAAATTATAAACCCTGAGAGCAAAGCGAGGCTTAGAGAGAGAAGGTGGACCGATGAACCATATTGATTTTTTATCTTCCGACCACTACAACGAGTTCAAACGGTTGGCACAACGGCTCACGGATCCGGGCAGTACCGGTCGAGAATATTTCGCCGCGCTGTATGTGATTGCGGGAAACACCCATGTTCGTGAACGGTTGCTTCCTTATATGGATTTAGAGGCAGGGAAGATTCGGACCTCGACCATCATCGATGACAATACGTTCGATAAACGAGAATTTGTGCTCGCCAAGCTCGTCATCCATCTGTATAACTCAAAAGAATGGGTCCTTCCGACCGAGTTGATTGCCTTGCCGGAAGAAGACTATAAGTTGGCGATGCAAGCAATCACGCTATGCCGCAATGAACAATTTGACGGGGTCACGATCCCGAACGACTGATGACACCCTGTTTTGTTGGAAACAGGGTGTTTTTCGTCGAGCCATAGAGGAGGGAATTCCGTGTCACTCACCACATCGATGTTAACCATTTTACTGCTGCTCATGTTGCTCATCATGATCACGCCACCGCTCTTGATTTTTTATCTGTGGCGGCGTGACCGGAACCAACGCGAACACTCCGTCCTCCGGAACTTCCCGATTCTCGGAAAGTTGCGCTATATTTTTGAGAAGATGGGACCCGAACTTCGGCAATACTTGTTCCTGAATGACAATGAGGCGAAGCCGTTCTCACGGAATGATTATGAGTCGGCCGTCATCGCAGGGAAGTATAAGTCGCGCATCATCGGATTCGGGTCGGAGCGAGACTTTGAGGCAGGTGGATTTTATCTTCAGAACGCCCTCTACCCGACGAACCGAAACGAGCTACGCGTTGATCAGTCAACAACGGTATCGACGTGGGTGTATGAACTCGATGAAGACAATCTGTTCACCCGAAAAGAACATCTCCTCGAACGAGACATCTCGCCATATCTTTTAAAAGAAGAAGATACCGTCATCATAGGCGAACAGACCTGTCGGGAACCGTTCCATGTCCGAGGACTTGTCGGCCAGTCGGCCATGAGTTTCGGGTCGCTCGGAGACAGGGCGATCACAGCGCTCTCGATTGGGCTCGGGCGTGCGGGTGGCACATGGATGAACACGGGAGAAGGCGGCTTGTCCGATTATCATCTAAAGGGAAACGTCGACATCATCTGTCAGATTGGACCGGCACTTTTCGGTGTCCGAAATGAGGATGGTTCTTTCTCGGTAGAGGCGTTCAAACAAAAAAGCGCCCTCCCGCAAGTGAAGGCGTTCGAATTGAAACTCGCGCAGGGAGCGAAGACGCGCGGAGGTCATATCGATGGATCAAAAGTGACCGAGGAGATTGCCCGAATCCGTCACGTACGAGTCGGGGAAACGATTGACAGCCCGAACCGCTTCTCTGAATTTCACACCCATACGGAATTGTTGGCGTTTATTGAGAGATTACGTGAAATCGGTGGGAAGCCGGTCGGCATCAAGCTTGTAGTCGGGAAGTTGCAAGACATCGACTCGCTCGTCCGAGAGATGGCGAGATCTCAAATTGTACCTGACTTCATCACCATCGACGGGAGTGAAGGGGGTACGGGTGCGACGTATCAAGAGCTTGCGGATACAGTCGGTTTACCGCTGAAGGCGGCGCTCCCTTACGTGCATCGCCTCTTGATCGAGCATGGGTTGCGCGACCGAGTCAAACTGTTCGCCTCTGGGAAACTCATCACGGCGGATAAAGTCGCCATCGCCCTCGCGCTCGGCGCAGACCTCGTCAATATCGCTCGCGGACTCATGTTCAACGTCGGTTGCATCCAGGCACAGGTTTGCCACACGAATCGCTGTCCGGTCGGTGTCGCAACGACCGATGCGAAACTGCAGCGTGCTCTCGTTGTCGACGAAAAGAGCTATCGGGTGACGAACTATATCATCTCGCTTCGGGAAGGGCTATACAATATGGCGGCTGCGGCAGGCGTTCGATCGCCGACGGAACTTTCACAAGAGCATGTGGTATATCAGGAACCGGACGGCCGTGTCCGAAGCGGCTATGATTTATCTCACTAGAATGAAGGGAATCTATCAAAACATCCCACGAATCTGCCGATAAAGAAGGCAAACACGTGGGATGTTTTTTTAGCATTTTCATTGTAGAAACTACCAGATACTTGTACAATCATGTAAATGAAAGTCAGAATTTATTATAATCTAACGAAGCGTTTGAATGGAAATGGATGAACCCATTTTTTTCAGCATACGCCGCGCTCTTTGGACGTTGTTTCGAAGACACGGTCAACGCTTTGATCCCGTATCGTGTATCAAGGTCACGCAACTCTTGGATGCGGTCTTTTGACCATTGATCTTTCGCTACGGTCGTGTAGTTGAAGCTTTCCCACATCACGCCATCCACATATGGATACGTATATGTCTTCAATGTCGCAAATCCCCAGTTTTGAATGAGAGAAAGGGAAGGGTGATTGGATTTGATCGTTTTCATGAACTGACTCATCCCGTCACGTTGCGCTTTTAAAATGGTCGGTTGTTCCGAATGCTCGTTATCGATGTTGCCGACGGTATCCAAGAACGCGCCATCCAATCCTTTGGCGACGATTTGTTTCTCCACTTCACGCGTCAACAATTCACGATAGTGAGTTGACGTCATATCGACTAAATAAGAATCCCATTCCACATAATGAACACGTTGTCCGTTGCGATGGAAGAAGTCCGACTCGTTCATCTGACTGATGAAATCGACGTTCCAATTGTCCGCTTCCATCGTGTTGATGTAGCCGTACACTTTTGTCCCATATTTCTGTAACTCTTTGATTTGCGCTGCTGTATAATAAACAGGCTCGATGATGACAAGGTCATACTGTTGCATCTTTTTGATTTTGGTCTTTGTCGGCATGTCGTAATAAATCTTGTACGATTCGACGTTTGCGAGCGGATTGCTCGCTTTGGCGACCGCTTGTTGCGGCGTCAAAAGAGCCAATCCTACGAGAAATGCACAACAGATGGTCACGATTCGTTTGGCTGAGAAAATACCCATAAAAAAACCCTCCTGATAGTTATCAGAGAGCGGCTGCGGCTATTGCAGACTGGCGATCGGTATCTAAAAAGATCGACGACCCATGTCTTTGCGCCCTTACTTTTCAGTAAGTTTGCCCGTCTCGATATGAAATTTTTGTCGACAATCCATTGAAAGTCCTACTACTAAAATACCACGTAAAGGAATGAGTGACACTATGATTTATACCCAACATCGCACATCCATCAAATGGATTGAAATGATTGTGACTATTTTACTTATCGGCATTTTGGACTATACATTTAGTCTTTCTTTGTCGGATTGGGCGATTGACCCATTAATTTTTTATATTCTCCTGTTTTCTTTACGGTATGGTTTGCTAGGTGCCTTCGTCAGCTTTGCGTTGACGAGTCTCTATCATTTTTCATTCCTTTTGATGGAAGGCTCAGACTTGCTCTTATTCCTTTACGATACGAATGAACTGGCTTGGATTTTGCTACACTTCTTCGTCGCGCTCAGTGCGGGTGTCTTCAGCACGTCTTATCGGGAGCGTTATCAGTCGCTCCACATTCGTCAAGAAGAAGTGGTCGATGAGAACGAACAGTTGAAACAGACGATTCAACAGCTCCAAGAATCACAAGGAGAGATGCGCAAACGGGTCCTTGACTCGACCTATACGCTCTCAAAGATTTATGAGATTGGACTAAAACTCGATCAAGATGCGACCGACTTGGTGCGTGACCATTTGATTGGAACGTTCACGCGTGTCTTCCGTGCTCGTCAACTCGCTTTATATCATGTGGATGCCTCACGGCGCACGCTTCGTCTCCACGTTCGTTCAGGAGAAGTGGAGCGTTTGCCGCAGACGCTCTTTATCGATTCGGAACAAGGGATTTTCGCACGGATGTTCCAATCCAAAAAACCGACGATTCGTTTGGCAGATGAGTTAGATGGACCGCTTCTCGTCGCGCCGATTTGTTATGAAGGCACGGTGAAGGAAGTGTTGGTCGTCCATGAAATCGATATTCTACGTTTACGTAGCCATGAGATGAATATGATGAAACTCGTCTTGGATTGGACGGGAACGCGTATCGAAAAAGCGGATGCGCTTGAATGGATGCTCGTCAGCGACCAGCTCGTCGACGGGACACACATGTTCCGGATGGAAGCGTTCGAACAAAAAGTGGCCCAACAAGTGCAGCGCCATGAACAATACGGTCAACCGTACAGTACGGTCACGTTACCTATAGAGGGCGTGGACTTGTCATTGATTGAGATGGAATTGATTTTAAGACAGTCGATGCGTGAAATCGACGTCATCGGATATGACGAAGAAGACCGCATCCTTCATTTCCTTCTCCCTGGAACACCGGTCGAATCGGCCGAACGATTCAAGGAACGGATTGAACATGTCTTCTATGTGAAAGGTGGGAAACGCCTATGACCGGATGGATGATTTTACTCTTCTTCCTACTGCATGCGGCGGTCCTCTTCGTCTTGTATCGACTGATCGTACGACCGAAAGTCGATGCGACGGAAAAGGGAGTTTGGCTCTCGATTTTTCTCGTCAGTGCCGTCATCCCGATTGTCGGGGAACTGTTCGGTTTGATGGGGTATGCGATTGCCCGTCGCTTCGCTTCGTCGAAGACGCTTCTCGACTACGATGAGTACATCAACTTTGACACGCTCAACTTGGAGCGCTTGCAGCAGCAGGCGAAAGAAGATTTAGACCTCGTCCCATTGACGGAAGCCCTACAGATGGACGGGAACAAGCGGAAACAATCGATCACACAGCTCATGTCGACACCGCTCATGAATACAGAAGAGTATTTGCACCTAGGTCTTGAACATGAAGATACGGAAACGGTCCATTATGCGGCGACCGTCCGAAACACGTTGTTCGACCGATACGATTTGATGTTAAAACAGCGAATCGCACAAGTGAATCCAGAACGACCGGAGACGATTTATCCTGTAATCGAGACCGGAATCTCGTTCTTAGATAGTGGTCTCTTGGACCAGGATATGCAAATGCGTATTCAGCAACGGATTTTGTTTCACCTCGATCAACTGAGTGAGTATGACGAAACAGATGAGACATACTTACGCACGAAAGCTCGCCTGTCGTTTCGGTCGGGTGACTTGGAAACGGGAGAACGATTGGCTGAGGCGCTCACACTCTATCATCCTGAAGTACCCGATGGATATGTCATGTTGATTGAACATCATATGACGAACGGCGATTGGGCGTCCCTGCGCCCGACGCTCGACCGCCTGCATCAACATCTCGATTTGCAAGACATTCCAGAGGACTATCGCTTTGTCATTCAACAGTTAGAAGGTGCCCATACATGAATAAATCGATTACGACGTATCTCGCGTCTCTGTTCTCTTTACTCATCGCGATGATTGTCGTCGTCCAGTTTTTACGGCTTGACTACGGTCATCGGCTCATCCCAAAAGAAGCGCATGAGCCGAAATCCTTTACGACACTCGCGGGTGAGGTGAGAGCGGTGGAGGGAGATCCGGTTCAAATCTACATCCATCAGAACGACGACGATTTGTCGACAGCTGTTTTGAATAACTTTAAATACGCGCTCGACTATGCCAAATTGCCTTATACCTCAATCGAGGCAGAGGCAATCGCATCGATTGAGCCTTCTCCACGACACGTTCTCGTCGTCAGTGGGGAAAATACGAAATCATGGCCGTACGAGGCGATTCGGTCGTTCGTTGAAAAAGGTGGACGTCTCTATGTTGCCGGACGATTCATCGATCAAGACTGGGCGGACCTGGTCGGCGTAAGTGATTTCGGGGACTTTAAAGATGGAATTAACGGGTTGATTTTTGAACAAGAAATTTTCCCTGGGTACGTCGACTTGCCTCAAGACTCAGGGTTGTTCGTCCACAGCATCGCTGACGTCGAACTGAAAGAGGAAGCGGACGTCCTCATTTCTGCCAAGAACGAACCGATTCTATGGCAATCTCCTTATGGGAAAGGAGAAGTGATGTTTTGGAATACGACGTCGTTGACGGATAAGAACTCACGAGGCTTGATGGTGCAGACGCTATCGATGCTGTTCCCGGCGTTCGTCATGCCGCAAGCCGGCATCAAGGTCGTTCACCTCGACGACTTCCCGGCACCGGTGCCGAATTATTCGAATCCGGTCATCACGAAAGAATATGATTTGTCCATCAAAGAGTTCTTCTCGGAGGTTTGGTGGAAAGACATGAAGCAAATCGGTTCTGACTATGACGTCACCTATACCGGTTTCATTATCGGGAGTTATAAAGCGACGAATGAGGAAACGACGGAACAACTCATTGAAAAAATTCGAGCACCGATGCTTGAATACGGACGCGGCTTACTTCAAACGAATGGGGAGGTCGGGCTACACGGATTCAACCACCAACCACTCGTCATGGGAGATGAAACCATGGACCCTGAACTCGGCTATACGAGATGGAAAGACCAAGACGCCATGCGTTCGGCCATCGATCGTGTCGTCGAGGCGTTCGACTACTACTTGCCGAATGAGCGAATTCGGAGCTACGTGCCACCATCAAACATCATCGGTCAATCCGGACTCGAAGTGTTGAACGAGAAGTTTCCGAAAGGGTTGATTGTCGCAGGACTCTACAGCGGAGATGCGACGAAAGGAAGTTACATTCAAGAGTTCGGGCCCGACCCGGTCTACCCGAACTTGTACGATTTCCCTCGCGTGTCGAGCGGATACAACGAGACACCGGATGACCTATTTGTCGTCATTGACGCCGTCGCCAACTTCGGGCTCGTTTCTCACTTCATTCACCCGGATGACGTGTTAGATGACTATCGCTCGAAAGGGAAAGGGTGGGAGATGATGAAAGAATCGTTTGAAGGACTATTCCAGACACTCTACGCCAAATATCCACATCTCGAGGGATTAAGTCAATATGATGCGTATCGGAAATACAAGTTATATCAAGATGCGCAAATCGATGTGGCTTACACGAATGATGCCATCGATATCAATGCCCAACAACTGCCTGTCCCGTCAACGTTACTCGTCCGTGTCCAACCCGGGAAACGTCTCGATACAGGGACATTTGATTTTGGGGAAGTCCAGCCGTTTGATGAAAACGGTACATTGTATCAAGTTGAATTGAGAGACACATCCGTTCGTCTCCCGATATTGGAGGATCGTCCATGAAAATAGGAATTGTTGTCGAAGGGAGTTATCCATATGTGAGCGGCGGCGTATCGAGCTGGGTTCACATGCTGATGGAACAGATGCCGATGCATGAGTTTGAGATTATCTCGATCATGCCGAACCCGAAGTCAGAAGCCGATTACCGTTACACGTTACCGAAGAACGTCACAGGCGTCACCACGCTCGCCCTCAATCAACGGGCGACACGGAAACGTCGACCGGAAGCGTTATCGGAGTCGGAACGGGAGCGAATCAAGACGTGGATGACATTCGGTCAAGTCGATTCGTCCATCTATCCGATTCTTGAAAATCAAATCGGGACACCGGAACAGTTCTTCTCGAGTCGTCTCTTCTATCAGCTCGTCACGGAGAGCTATCAGGAAGAAGGACAAGCCGGTTCGTTCATCGATTATTTTTGGATGTGGCGCAGTATGTATGCCCCTGTCCTTGATTTGCTTCAAGCCGAATTACCTCAAGTCGACCTCGTGCACGCGGCCTCGACCGGATATGCAGGCCTCATTGCGAGTGCGATGAAAGAACGACAGAACATTCCGTTTCTGTTAACCGAACACGGCATCTATTCCCGTGAGCGGGAAGAAGAACTGTTACAGGCATCTTGGATCCCGGCTGAGTTTCGCTCCCATTGGATCCAGTTCTTCCACCATATTTCCCGGGAAGCGTACCGGAAGGCAGATGACGTCATCACACTCTTTGAACGAAACGGCGAGTTGCAACGTCAGCTCGGGGCACCTGTTGAAAAATTGAGCATCATTCCGAATGGGATTGACGTGACGGGCTTATCTGCCCTCGGGCATGTGCCGGGAGCGGATAAACTACGAATCGGTGCCATCGTTCGCATCGTTCCGATCAAGGACATTAAAACGATGATCTATGCGGCGAAACTGCTACAAGATATGCTCGTCCCGTTCGAACTGACCATTATGGGACCGCTTGATGAGGATAAGGAGTATGCGGCGGAGTGTGAGATGCTCATCCGGCAACTCGAGCTCGAACGGTCCGTCTTGATGGTCGGAAAAGTCGATATTCGACAACACCTTCCCGAATTCGATGTGTGTCTGTTGACGAGTATTTCTGAAGGGCAACCCCTCGCCGTACTAGAAGGGATGGCCGCCGGCGTCCCGTGGATTGTGACGGACGTCGGGGCCTGTGCGGAACTCGTGAACGGGCGACCGGATGAACCGTTCGGTCCGGCCGGATTCGTCGTCCCGCCGGTCAATCCACGGCGAATCGCAGAGCGTTGCGTCTGGTTCCATCAACATCGTGAGGATGCGCGCCGACTCGGACGAAACGGGCAACAGCGAGTCGAAACGTATTATCGCACCGACCAATTCATCGATGCATATCTACACTTATATGAAGAGAGGAGAGCGGTATATGGCGGGCATCGGGTTTAAGTTACAACAGTTGTTTCAAGAAGACTACTTCTCCTCGCGGATCAAAGCATACGCATTTGCCGGGCTCGTCACATCCGGACCATGGCTGATCGTCATCGTCACGATTGCCCTCATGCAGTGGCTGACGAGCTATCTGTCCATCGCCACACTCGAGGAGCGCACGACGTTCAATTTGATCGTCTCTTACAGTTTTATTTTTTCACAAGTCGTTCTCGGCGTGCAGCAACTCGTCGTCACAAGATATTTGGCGGATTGTTTTTATGAGAAACGATATGAAGACATCTTCCCGGCATTCATCGGGATGATGAAGACGACGGTCGCCATCGCGTCGTTGTTGTTCGCCATCTTCCTTACGTTCTCTGAACTTCCTGCTTTATTGAACGCGTTGGCATTCGTCCTATTCATGACGGTCAACCTCATTTGGGTACACTTCTTGTTCCTCAGTGCGGCCAAGTTTTATCAGGCGGTCGCTTATAGTTTTGTGGCCGGTGGCATCGTCTCGGTCGCCGCGGTCATCATCACGGACCAGTTCTTGATGCAATATTTGACGGAGTCTTACATGAAGAGTTTCGCGTTGACGGCGAGTATGACACTCGGTCTCGTCGTGACGTTGTTCGGCTTGTTCACATCGATGCTCCTTACGTTCCCGAACCGGAGTACGGTCGGTCAATTCTCGTTCTACCGTTATTTTGACCGCTATCCGGCACTCTTTTGGACCAGTTTCCTCTATAACATCGGCATCTGGGTCGGCACATGGATCATCTGGTTTGCAGAAGGAGGAAGTGTCCATCTCGACACGTTCCGCTATCATCCGATCTATGACACAGCCATCTTCCTCTCTTATTTGACGATCATTCCGACGATGACGATTTTCGTCGTGTCCGTTGAGACGCGTTTTTATGAGCGGTATCGTGTGTTTTATGGATACGTGAACGAGGGTGGGACGTATCAACAGATTCAACGGTCGAAGGCAGCGATGCTCCTCGTCTTGCGACAAGAGCTGCAACGACTGTTCCGAAATCAGGGGCTCGTGTCACTCCTCTTTATCCTGTTTGCGGCCGTCTTGTTCCCGCTCCTCGGTCTGTCGCCTGAGATTCGGGACGTCTTTCAGATGACGACGATCGGTGCTTTTTCAAACGCCATGGTGCTCGTCCTCACGCTCGTGTTGCTTTACTTCGAGGATCATCGGGGGGCGGCCTATACATCGGCCCTCTTCATCACAATGAATGCCGGGTTGACGTTCTTCTTGTTACCGCTCGGTCCTGACAGTTACGGTCTTAGTTTTGCAATTGGTTGCACCATTGCGTTCGCCTTCTCGCTCATTCGCTTGATTCGATATGTGTCCGAAATTGATTATCATACGTTTAGCCGAAGCGAAACACCTCCACGGACGGATACGTTCCGTCGTGTCGGGGACTGGCTCAATGACCGCTCGGCTTAACAATCGCTGCAGATGGACTTTTAGAAAATGGGGTGAAGCACATGAAAACAATTTTTGTGACGGGTGGCGCGGGGTATATCGGGACACACACGACTGTTCAATTACTTGAGGCAGGATACGAGGTCATTATTTTGGATAACCTGTCCAACAGCCGACAAGAGGCAATCCAGCGAATCGAGATTCTGACGGGGAAGACGGTCACCTTATACGTGGGCGACATTCGAGATCAAGAATTGCTTGATGAAATCTTCTCCACGCACTCGATTCATGCGGTCGTTCACTTCGCGGGTCTAAAGGCAGTCGGCGAATCCGTCAGCCAACCACTTCACTACTATGACAACAACGTGGCTGGGACGCTCGTCTTGTTACGGATGATGAATCAATTTGGGATAAAACGTATCGTCTTCAGTTCATCGGCGACCGTTTACGGAATCCCGACCACATCTCCGGTCGATGAATCGTTCCCGCTCAGTGCGACCAATCCATATGGACGAACGAAACTGATGATCGAAGAGATATTGCGCGACCTTTATACAGCTGATTCTTCTTGGTCGATTGCGATTCTTCGCTATTTCAATCCGATTGGCGCGCACGACTCCGGGACGATCGGCGAAGATCCGTTCGATGTCCCAAACAACTTGATGCCATACATCACACAAGTCGCGGCCGGACGTCTGAAAGAACTTCAAGTGTTCGGGGATGACTATCCGACGCATGACGGGACAGGCGTGCGCGACTATATCCATGTCGTAGATTTGGCGCTTGGTCATTTGAAGGCGTTGGAGTATGTGGGGAAATATGAAGGGGTGGAGGCGTTCAACCTCGGGACCGGGAAAGGATACAGCGTCCTTGATTTGCTTCAAACGTTCCAACAGGAGAGCGGACAGACGATTCCTTATCAAATCACGGATAAACGAGACGGAGACGTCGCGGCGATATTTGCCGACCCGCAAAAGTCGAAGGCCATTCTTGGCTGGGAAGTGCGACATGACATTGAAGCGATGTGTCGGGACGCTTGGCGTTGGCAATCGAATAATCCGAAAGGGTACAGTGAATAAATCCTATGAAGTAGGCGGTCATCACACGATGACCGTCTCTTTTTGTATTAGAAAGGATGGTGAACGGGAACATCTAATGGAACATCATTTTACTTAGGAGGGATCGGATGAAAACCTTGTTCTTGAACTGTACGTTAAAAGGTGGCGACACGACGTCGCATACGGAAGGATTGATTCGTGACATCATCCCGCACTTCGATGCGCTCGATGTTGAATCTGAGATCGTTCGAATCGTCGATTACAACGTCGCGTTCGGTGTGACGGAAGATGAAGGGGATGGGGACGAATGGCCACAGATTTTTGAAAAAGTGAAGGCCGCGAACATTGTCGTGATCGGGACACCACTCTGGCTCGGGGAGAAGAGTAGCGTCGCCACCCAAGTGATTGAACGTCTATACGGTGGTAGCGGACTGACGAATAAATCGGGACAGGCGATTTACTACAACAAGGTCGGTGGAGTCGTCGTCACGGGGAATGAAGACGGGGCGAAACACGCCTGTGCTTCGATTCTATATGGATTGTCCCACATCGGTTTCACCGTGCCGCCGAACGTCGACACGTATTGGGTCGGAGAAGCGGGACCGGGTGACTCGTACCTCGATGCTGGACGAGAAAATGAATTTACAAAATCTCATGGCAAGACGATGGCATATAACCTCGTCCATTTCGCGAGAATGCTTAAAAACCATCCCATTCCGGCAGAAGGGAATACGATGGAATGAATCAAGGTCTCGACCGATGTTGGTCGAGACCTTGATGATTTACTCTTTCTTCTCCACCGCATGCCCACCGAACTCGTTCCGTAAGGCCGCGACGACTTTACCCGAGAACGTATCGTCTTGAAGCGAGCGTTGACGCATCATGAGGGAGAGTGCGATGACAGGCGTCGGGACGTCGTACTCGAGTGCCGTCTCGACCGTCCACTTGCCTTCACCGGACGCATGCATGACCCCACGGATGTCATCGAGTTTCGCGTCTTTCGAGAAGGCGCTCTCCGTCAGTTCCATGAGCCAAGAGCGAATGACCGAGCCGTGGTTCCATACGCGCGCGACATCTTCATAGTCATAGTCGAACGGACTCTTCTCGAGCACTTCGAACCCTTCTGCGATCGCCTGCATCATCCCATACTCAATTCCATTATGCACCATCTTCAAAAAGTGACCACTTCCACTCGGTCCCGCATATAGATAACCGTGGTCGATTGAGACGTCTTGGAAGAGCTGCTCGATTTTTCCGAACGCCTCCAAGTCGCCTCCAATCATCGTACACGCTCCGTGACGGGCACCTTCCATCCCACCACTCGTCCCGACATCGAAGAAATAGATCAGTTTTTCTTTAAAGTGCTCGGAACGTCGCATTGACTCCTTGTAGTTCGAGTTTCCTCCATCGATGACGATGTCACCTGGGGAGAGAAGATGGTGCAAGTCGTTCAAGACGTGCTCGGTCACGTCACCCGCCGGCACCATCACCCAGACGACGCGAGGGGCCTGAAGCGTGGAAACGACCTCCTGCAAAGAGGCTTTCGTCTCAAATTGACTCGTCGATACGTTTCCCGGGTCATACCCGACGACACGATGCCCATTGTCTGTCAAATTTAGAGCCAAATTGAGGCCCATTTTACCAAGTCCAATCATACCGATTTCCATTCGTTCCACCCCATTTATAAGATTTAGTCCTCTATAGGGCATACCCGAAATAACGATTGCTCAAAAGGACAGGTTGCCTGAGATGTAGAATGATATAAGAGCAGAAGTGATGAGAGGAGGGTGGCGATGTTTGAAAGTATGTTTCGACTGGCCGTGGATGTCAGGCATCGATTCAAAGACCATCACATTAATGATTATAGTGCCACACTGGCGTTTTTTTGGTTTTTAGCCATCTTTCCGACGTTTGTCGTCCTCTTCGCCGTGATGGCATGGTTTCAAATCGATGACGCGCTTCTCATCGAGCAGATTGAAACGCTCATTCCCGGTTCAAGTGTGCGTGAGCTGTTATCCATCGTCTATGATGTGAGCGGAAACTTGAACGGCGGACTGTTATCGGTCAGTGCCATCATCGCGTTTTGGTCCGCTTCGAACGGGACGGCACGACTCGTCAAGCTGACGGTGTTCGCATATGGGGAGACTGAAGCGCGTGGCTATATCTTCCGACGGTTGATCGGGTTGCTCGTGATTTTAGCAGGGAGTATCGGGGCGGTCATCTTGATTGTGTTTCATCTATTCGGTCAAGAGTTTGTCGAACTGATTTATGCCCTCTATCCAAAAGTTGAAGAATTCGACCGCTTGTCGACGGTGACGCGTTATACGGTCTCGACCATCATTTTGATCATCGCGTTCTCGCTCTTTTATAAAATCGCGCCACAACAGCGAGTGCGCTTCATCGAAACACTTCCCGGAGCCGTGTTTGCGGTCATCTCGTGGCAATTGCTGTCGACCGGATACAGCGTCTATGTCGAACGTTTCTCGATTCTCGGGGATACGTATGGCACGATCGGTGCGGTCATCCTGCTACAGATTTGGCTCTATCTGACGGCGGCGACGATGCTGATTGGGGCAGAAATCAATGCAGCCTGGCCCTACCATATGACCCGTCAACCGATCCGGACCCATTTCCCGTAACAAAAAAAGGGATATCGTGATTATTCTTTGTGAACATGCTTTAAAACAACCCGTGGCATGGGAATAAACTAGTACTATTTCACGGAAGAAGGTGTGGCCACATGGCGAAACATCGTAAACCATCAAAGTGGAAAATCGTACTAGGGATTGTAGCAGGCGTCATGGCCTTGGTGCTCATCACAGGTGGCGCGTTCGTCTGGTCAATGGTAAAAGAAGTCGATGACACCGTCGCACAAGTGAATGACAACTTGAACATCAGCAAAGAGCGTAAACAGGTCGAAACCATTGAACGCAAAGAGTCGGTTTCCATTCTCTTGCTTGGAATCGACCGACGCGGGACCGAACAGGGACGAAGTGACTCGATCATCGTGCTGACACTCAATCCGGAACTCGATGAAGGTGCGATGCTCTCGATTCCGCGTGACACGAAAACCGAAATTGTCGGAAAAGGGACACGCGATAAAATCAATCATGCCTATGCGTTCGGAGGGGCCGAAATGGCCATGAATACGGTCGAGAATTTCCTCGACATCCCAATCGATTATGTCATCGAGACGGATATGGAAGCGTTCAGCGACGTCGTGGATGCACTTGGAGGCATCACGGTCATGAATAAATTCGCGTTCTCGACAGAAGATTACACGTTCCCCGTCGGTGAAGTGACGTTAGACGGAGAAGCGGCACTCGATTATACGCGGATGCGCTATAACGATCCAAACGGTGACTTCGGTCGTCAAGAGCGTCAGCGGGATGTCGTCGCCGCCATCATCGAAAAAGGACGGACGGACTTCTCGCTCGACAAGGTCACCGCCTTACTGGATGTCGTCGGTGATCAGGCGAAGACGAATATCGAACTAAATGAATTCGTCTCATTGTCGACAGACTATATGAACGCGTTCCGCAATGCGAGTGTGTTGCGGCTCGAGGGTGCGGGCGGATTAGAGGGGGACGGCATCTACTATTGGAATCCGGAATCATCTTCCTTGAATGGCGTTCGGGAAGAGTTGAAACGATTGATGGAGTAAGCTGTCTGACCCGAGTCGGACAGTTTTTTTGTGTTTCAAAGGGAACGGAAAGTGGGAGAAATAAAGAGATGCCAAGGAGGGATGAGCCATGAAATGGGAAACGATTGAAGAGGTGCTCCACAAACTCGGGGAGACCTCACAAGAAAAGTGGGGGCGGTTGTTTGAGAAGTGGTCGGATCATCGTTGGCACGACCATGAACGCCCTTCTGAAAAAACAAACGTCTTGTTGGTGGATGCCGGTTTTATCCTGACGGACGGACGAGCGAATCTCGAGGCTCTCCATCAATGGTTAGCCGATCATGTCCAAACGACGGTGAGTGATCTCTATCTCGTCTCCCTGTTTCCGTATCAAACGAAACAACAGGACACGGCGATCGACTCGCGGGTGCAACTGTTCGAAGACTTAGGACGTTTCACCGATGCGTTCGATTTGATTTACGAGATGACGCCTGAAGTATGGAATGAGGCGCAATTCGACCTTGTCACCGTAACGGATGAACTGATTGAGCGTCTAGCGTATGGAGCGACGAAAATCCGCGTCCATGTCGAGTCGTTTCGTGGAATGGAGCCGGAACGAGTCAAACACATCCTCAAGCTGTGGCGGACGGTCATGCATACGTATAAGCCGAATGCGCAGCTGATTATCGCCAATGAGCGTGTGGATTCTGCCCTCATCTATGAGGCGGAGGCGGACGTCGTCTGCCATTTCGACTTATCCAGCCATGTGATTTTAGCGTTTGCGCAGGCGGATGTGACACGCTTGAGCGATTGGGCGAGTCAGGTGCATCCGCTGAGAGCCGATCAAACCTATTTTAATTTCCTCTCTTCGGCGGAACGTGAGCCGTTTGAGAAGAATCTGATGGATGCGGATCCGTTGGCGATTCTCGCCGCTCATAGTGTGCTGTTGTCGCTACAGGGGATCCCATTGATTGATTACCGAACCTTGTTCGGGGTGACGCAACCGATTGAACAAGAAGACCTCGTTCGAGCGTTGAAGCGTGATCCAAATCGACTTCGTGTCTATGAAGGGATATTGAGTCAATTGAATGTGAAACGACTCCAACCTGCCTTTTCACCGTATACCGACCAAGAAATCGTACGTCTCGACCGCCGCGTATTCGCCGTCAAACGGAAGCACCAAGAAGAGTCTCTCCTGTTATTGACGAACATGAGTGAAGAGACGGTGCAGACGGATTGCGAAGGAACGAGTCTCTTTACAGAAGAATGGATGAGCCATGTGACACTTCGCCCATATGAATACGTTTGGCTAAAACAAACACACACTGGAGAGTGAATCCTCATGATTGATGTACATTGTCATTTGTTGCCTGAGGTAGACGACGGACCACGTACGATGGAAGCGTCCCTGCAACTCGCAAGGCGTGCAGTCGAAGAAGGGGTGACGTCGATTGTCGTGACACCACACGCGTATCATCCGTACTTCGAGACGCAGCATCATGACATTACGAAAGAAGTCGCGCATCTACAACAACGACTCGATGAGGAACAGATTCCCTTGACCTTGTATGTCGGGCAAGAGATTCGAATCTTTGGGGAGTTGATTGATGCGCTCGAGTCTGGGGAGGCACACTCGCTCGCCGGGTCCCGCTATGTCCTGGTGGAACTACCGAGTCAAAGTCTGCCTGCTTATACGGAATCTTTATTCTTTCAATTGCAGGCGGCTGGATACGTTCCAGTCATCGCGCATCCAGAGCGGAATCGAGAGTTTGCACTCCATCCCGAAAAATTGCACCATCTCGTATCAGCGGGTGCGCTGTCGCAAGTGACGACAAGCAGTTTGACAGGGCAGTTCGGAAGACAGGTCCGGGAGCTCGCACTCACGTTCATCAGTAACGGGTTGAGTCACATCGTCGCCTCCGATGCCCATAACGTGGAACATCGTGATTTCAATTGGTTAGCAGCAAGACAAGAAGTCATCAACGAACTAGGAGAAGAGATGTGGCAACAGCAGCTCCGCTTTACGGAGGCGATGTTAGCCGATGAACCGATTGCGGTAAATCCGCCTCATTTGCCAGAAAAAAACTGGCGAGGACGCTGGAAGTGGTAAATCAATTGCCCGATGACGGGTTAGAAAGGTGATGGCATGAAACAAGCGACGATTCAAAACGCCAACGGCATGACACTATCCGCCATCGACTATGGCTGTGCGATGACGGAACTGACGGCCCCGGACCGGGAAGGGAATTTCGACTCGGTCATCTTGAAGTATGGTGACGTCTCTCAATACTTAGAAAATCCCGTTTATCTCGGGTCGGTCGTCGGACGGATTGCCGGACGGATTCGTGACGCAGAGATCGAGGGTGTCGCCTTGACCCCAAGCGAGGCGCCCCACCATATTCACGGAGGCGACAAAGGCATCACGGCCCGTCACTGGGAGATGGACGCCGACGAACAGTGCATTCAGTTCACGTATCTCAGTCCGGACGGGGAAGAAGGATACCCGGGGAACGTCTTCTTTAAAGTATTGTATGAACTGACGGATGACAATGAACTGATTATCACGATGACAGCGGAGACGGACCAACGGACGTGGATTAACTTAAACCATCATAACTACTTCAATCTCGGCGGACGCCCGACCATCCACGACCATGAGCTGACGCTACCAGCCGATTCAGTCGGGGTGCTCAATGCGGAGTCGCTGCCGACAGGAGCGTTGCGGGATGTGGGCGGGACGCCGTTCGACTTCCGAGACGGAAAACCGGTCCGAGAGGCGCTCGTGTCGGGAGACGAGGCGATTGAACGGGCGAGCGGTCTCGATCATCCCTTTATCTTGAAGGATGAACCGATTCGATTGCATGACCCGGTGAGCGGACGGACGATGACGGTCGAGACGAATCAACCGGTCATGGTCGTTTATACGGGAAACTTCCTCAGTGAAGAGACACCGGTGACGCTCAATGGTCGACAGAAACATAGCGCGATTTGTCTCGAGGCACAGGCGTATCCGGACGCTCCGAATCATCCGGACATCGCGACCTCCATCGAACTGAAACCGGGTGAGCTCTATCACTCACGCACGGTGTATCGATTTGGGGTGGAGTGAAAAGTGAAACTCATCATGCGATGGCGTGATAATTCCGAAAGATTGATTCGCTCTCAGTGAATCAATCTTTTTTAATTGAAGTAGAGTAGAAGGGGTGTATTTCATAATATTTCTTATTTTGTAAAAATGAAAAGAAGACGAAATGTAAATAAAGTATTGGATATAATATCCAGTTTTGATTTAGGTGTGTTATGTTTTTTTTTGCAAGGAGGGAGAAATATGAAGACTACATTGATTCGACAATCTGTATTTTCGTTAGTTTGTGTTTGGATTTTAGGGATAATGTTTACTACCTCTGTGAGAGCGGAAGATGGTAACGTAAACGTTCTAAAACCAGATGACTATATTCAAGAGCTTGAACCGTATGTGGAGATTCAAGCTGATGGCACACTACGGTTAAAGGAGAACTATCAGTCACTTGATTTACCAAATGAATTCATTCAAAGAGTTGAAACAAGCTTTTCGCACATGAATGAACTGATCAAAAAAGGTGATATGAAAGTTAATCAAGATTTGAGTATTTCTCCAAGACATCCAACCACAACACTCCAAGCGACGGCTATGGCGTCTTCCAATAAAGGGTGCGGTCAATCAGGTCATAAAGTGTATTGGTGGGCCTACAATATTTACCTAGACTGTAACGAAACAAGAACGACGTATCAGTCATTTAAGGCAGGAAGTGGGGCATCGGTTGGATTAGCGACACTTTCGCGCTATATTCCAACACCACCTACGCAACTAGCAAGCGTGATTGCAAGAACGATTGGCGGAGGATATATTGGATTCGGTCAAATGATTAAAGATGAACACAAAGGAAATGGTGTGCGAATTCGCTTCACGGGTTTAGGATATGCAGCAATTCCATCCGGTATATTTCCACAATGATCGTCTGAGTAGGAGGTCAACATGAATTTCATTATTCTTATGGCAGGCATGTATGGCATCATCGCATTGCGATCGCCACTCTTTGCATCGCATCGACAATTGAAGTGGTTGTATGTCATTGGTTTTTTAGGATTGTGGACACTTTATCTGATCAACTCAACGTTTACGCCGCTTTTGTCAGATACAATGTTGCTCGGTCTTTCTATCATCTACTTGATGCCGCTTTTGTTGGCGTTTCTTCGGCAATCCAAACAAGACGCATGAACCGATATCGAACAATGAATGGTACCATCTCGATACGACGTGGAACGACCCGGTCCCGAATCAGCCGGGGAACGGACGGGACGACTATTTTCTCGTTTCTGATGCGACGCTCCGAGCGGACCACAAGTGCGAATTCGGTCATTGTCCGGTGACGTCAGTTCATGATGATCAGCGATGACGTGAGCAATCCAATTGAATCGAAAAATCAGCAAAGTGAGGGGTTCATCCCTCACTTTTTTTGTTTTATCTGTATGACTGAAATGAAAAAGAAGAAAGCGGAACGGCATCATGACATGATGTTGCGAAAAAATGATAAATCCTTCTTTTCAATTATCAAGATGAAGGGGGTAAGAAGGTACTACAGTTAACCTGCGCCTGATTTCGGTCATTTAATCTGTCTGTAGGGAGGAAACCAACATGAAGGAACAAACGACGATCGTGGGCGATCTCGTGGAAGTCCTCAAGAAAAGTAAGAAATGGATGTTCGTGAGTATGGTTCTCGTCGGACTCTTAGCTTACTATTTGAGCACTTCATTCATCCAGCCGAAATATGAGGCGTCCACACAAGTGCTACTCGTTACACAACAAGAAGACAACCGCGTAGACAGTTCGGAAGTGTTATCCTCGCTCTCACTCGTCAATACGTATCGCGTCATCATGAAGAGCCCGGCTGTTCTTGAGAAAGTCAAAGATCAGGTACCGAACGCACCAGACCCGCTCTCGGATGCACTCACCGTAGAAAGTGAAGAGGAATCGCAAGTCATCAATGTGTTCGTCACCGCGAACGACCCGGTCGTGGCAGCGGAAACGGCCAATGTGATCAGTGAAGTGTTCGTTTCTGAAATCCCGGATCTGATGAACATCGACAACGTTCGAATTTTATCTCCAGCCGAAATTCCGGAAGCGCCTGTCTCACCGAACGTGCTGCTCAACACGGCAATCGGTCTTTTCGCCGGATTCTTGTTAGGTGGATTCATCGGTCTATTACGCCACGTCTTTGATAAACGCATCCGGAATGAGCAAGAAGCGGAACGGTTGCTGGACTTGCCAGTCATCGGATCGATTCCGACAATCGAACGTCGGGATTTGAAAACGAAAAATGTGAAAGAAGCGACACCCCAAGTGAAAGGAGACGTTTCGCATGTTCGGTCGAAAAAAGAACGCCAATCGTCTTGATTATAAAAAACGGGATCTCGTCACGTTGGCGAATCCGAAGTCACCGATTTCTGAACAATATCGGACGATTCGGACCAATCTGGAGTTCACGTCCGTCGGCCATAAGTTACAGATGATCACGATCACTTCCGCTTCGTCCGGGGAAGGAAAGTCGACCACGGCGGCGAACCTAGGGGTCGTCTATGCGCAACTCGGAAAAAATGTCGTCATCATCGATTGTGATATGCGCAAACCGACGGCACACCAAACGTTCCAGTTGTCAGCCCATGCGGGACTATCTACCGTATTGGCCGGTCGGGTCACCCTCGAACATGCGCTTCAAAAAACGGATATCCCGCGCCTGACTTTGCTGGCGGCCGGTCCGATTCCACCGAATCCGACCGAACTGATCGCCTCGTCACGCATGACGGACCTCCTGAGTGATTTGCGTGAACAGTTTGATATCGTGATTGTCGACACGCCTCCGATGATGCACGTCGCCGATGCTCGACTGTTGGCCAACGTATCCGACGGGACGATTCTCGTAATCGGTTGCGAGAATTCAGATCGTCAGCTCGTCCTGAAGGCGAAAGAACAACTTGAACGGACCGGGTCACAACTTCTCGGCCTCGTCCTCAACAAACGTTCTTCTCGTGATACGAACACCTACTACGCATACGAGTGAGGTGTCGGACATGAATATTCTACACATCAATGCCATCAACGAAGTGAAAAGCACCGGTCGGATGTGTAAAGAGCTCGCATCCGTTCATGCCTCTTACGGACACAACGTCCGAATCGCCCATGCGACCGGACCAGTGACCGAGAAGAGTGTGGTGGTTGGTCAGGCGTGGGAAACGAAACGGCATGCCCTCCATGCCCGCGTGACGGGGCGTCAAGGTTATACGTCCAAACGGTCGACCGCTGACTTGATCGCCTTCATGGACAGCTTTCGACCGGACGTGGTTCACCTTCATAATCTTCACGCCAATTACCTTCATCTTCAGACGTTGTTTGAGTATTTGGCGAAGCGGGACATCGCCACCGTCATGACGCTTCACGACTGCTGGCTATTCACCGGGAAATGTACCCACTACACGGCGGTCGGGTGTGAGCGCTGGAAGGACGGATGTGGACAGTGCCCGCTCTTAAAAGAAGACATCCCGAGCTGGTTTTTAGACCGGACCGGCGAGATGTTGGCGGACAAGCGACAATGGTTCGATGCCATCCCACGCTTGGCGGTAGTCGGAGTGTCGGATTGGATCACGATGGAAGCCCACTTCTCGATTTTGCAACATGCCTCCATCATTCGTCGCATCCACAACTGGGTCGATTTGGAGACGTTCACGCCGAAAGAGCCAGATCTACTTCGGGCACGTCTCGGGTTGACGGGACAGCACATTCTTCTCGGCGTGGCGAGCCATTGGACCGAGGCGAAAGGACTGTCTGCCTTCATGGAGTTGGCCAAGACCAGACCGTCCGACCAAATCGTCTTAGTCGGACAGATGCCAGAACAACATGACCTGCCGACGAACGTGCTTCACATTCAAGAGACGCATAACCCAAGCGAATTGGCTTCGTACTATGCCGCGGCAGACGTCTTGTTGAACCTGTCAGAGGAAGAGTCATTTGGAAACGTGACGGCAGAGGCGCTCGCATGCGGCACGCCAGTCCTCGTCCTCGATTCCACGGCCAGTCCGGAACTCGTGACCGAACGGACCGGCGTCGTCGTCGCCACACGATCGGTCAACGATGTGATGGACGGACTCGATCGTCTTCATCACGCCTCGATCTCACGAATCGCTTGTGCGAACGAAGCGCGTCAACGGTTCGACTTGTTCGACCGGGCACAGGATTACCTGCACGTGTACGAGGAGCTGCAAACCGAGAAAGTGAGGAACGCCTTATGACACCACTCGTATCCATCATCATCCCAGTCTATAACGGGAGCGATTATTTACGAACATGTATCGACAGCGCCTTGGCCCAGACGCATCCTGCGATTGAAGTGATCGTCGTCAACGACGGCTCGACCGATGAGGGAAAGACGGCATCGATTGCCACAAGTTACGGCAAGCAAATTCGCTACGTGGAAAAGGAGAATGGGGGCGTCTCGAGTGCGTTGAATCGTGGAATTGAAGAGATGAGCGGAGACTATTTCTCTTGGCTCAGCCACGATGACGTGTATGCGCCTACAAAGATCGAACGACAGCTCGATGTGATGCGCGAGCAACATCTCCCGATGAACCAGACTATCGTCGTCACAGGGACGGCGTTCATTGACGAAAATGGGGAGGCGATCCGACGGGTGCAACGGAAAGTGAGCGGATTCTATTCGAGTCAGGACATGTTCCGTCACTTGCTGTTGTCCTCGACTTTGAACGGATGCGCGCTCTTGATTCCGCGACAAGCGTTCGAACATCGGCGTTTTTCGTTAGAGGACCGCTTCATTCAAGACTGGATCTGCTGGGTCGAGTTGGCGCTCGATGGGTTCGACTTTTACGTGATGCGTGAGCCGCTCGTCTATTCACGGATTCACGGCGAGCAACAGACGAAAAAAATCGCACATCGAGCCACGATGGAATCGAATCGCTATCTGAAGCGGCTACTCCAGGACGTCGAGGTGCGTGATAACGGAGAGGAATTGACCGCCATCATTCTGAAGCACACGTTTAAAGAAAATGCGGCGGACGTACGGGAACAGTACTTAACGACACATGATGTGAATCGTTACTTTGGACCGCTGGAATATCGGTGGCTTCGCTGGAACGGTATCCTGTTTTCAAACCTGCTGTCTCTATATCGAGGGATGACCAATCTGATTTATCGTTAGAAAGGAGGGGTTGAGATGACGATCTATTTAGTCAATATGGCGCTGTTGGTCGGTTGGGGAATGTTGTTGATCCGTCACGAAATTCCGAGTCGCCGGGCTTGGTTCGTATCGTTCGCCACGATTCAATGGATCGTCTTGTCAGGCTTCCGAGACGTCACGGTCGGGGCCGATACGGCGCAGTACAAGGCACTCTTCCTGCAGTCGCAAACGTTGCCGCTCGGTGCGTTCACCGACCGTTTCTTTGAAATCGTCTTCACGGAGAGCGAGGACCCGGGGTTCTACCTGTTCCAACGTCTCATCCAGTATGTGATCACGGACTATCAAGTGTATCTCGTTCTCATCGCGATGATCTTCATGATCCCGCTCGGCTATTTCATCTACAAATACTCGAGCGAACCGCTCATCAGCTTCCTGCTCTTTTCGGTCCTCTTCTACGAATTCTTCGCCGTCACCGGGTTACGGCAAACGGTGGCGACCGCGCTCGTCGTGCTCGTCGGCTACCATTTCGTGCGGGCGCGGAAGTTGGGCTGGTTCCTCCTGCTCGTATGCATCGCCATGACGATTCATAAATCTTCGCTCATCTTCGTCCCGTTCTACTTTTTAGCGAACAAGCAACTGACCAAAGCGTATTTGATGACCATGTTCGGGGTCATCGTCGGATTGTTCGTCTTCCGGAATCCATTCTTCGACCTGCTCGTCCAAGTGTCTGGCTACGATACGTACAGCGCCATGGACGGCGCCGGGGCGGTCAACTTCAGTCTGATGTTGCTCTCCGTCCTCTTCGTGGCATTATGGCGAAAAGATCAAATTCTGGCGAACAATCCATCTGCCATCCATTTCTTCAATGCGCTGTTACTCGCCGCCTGTCTCTTGCCGTTGACGTTCTTGAACCCGTCCATGATGAGGCTCGTCCAATACTTCTCGCTCTTCCTGCTGTTGATGATTCCTGAGATTGTCGGCACGTTCGAGCGGCGGGAACGACTCGTCGTCTATTACTCGGCGGTCATGTTGCTCGGTCTCTTGTTCATTCGCGAAGCGCCGGTGTATTCGTTCTTTTGGTAACACGAGGAGGTGAAGCATATGTCGACACGCATGACGCTAGACGAGGCAGCCAGTAACCGCAAAATCAAGATCGGGGCGGTCATGTCCTACACGCAAATCTTTTTCGGCATCTTGTCCGGTCTCATCTACACGCCGTGGATGATTCATGAGATCGGGCAGGCGAGTTACGGGTTGTATATGCTGACCATCTCGCTCATCAGTATGTTCGCGATGGACTTCGGGCTCGATGCGGCCGTCTCACGATTCATGAGCAAGTATATGGCGGAGGGGGACCACGAGCGGGCAGGACGATTTTTAGGCATCGCCTATAAACTGTTCATCGCCATCTCACTCGTCCTCTTCCTCATCCTCACCGTCGTCTACTTCTTCTTGGACTCGATTTACTCGAGTCTGACGGCGACCGAGCTCGAACAGTTGAAAGTGCTCTATGTGATCGCGGGACTGTTCATCGTCGTCTCGTTCCCGACGAAGCCATTCTCTGGCATTCTCGTATCCCATGAACAATTCCTCTTCTCGAGTGCCCTGCATCTCGCTGAGAAGGTTGGGACGGTCGCCTTGATGGTCACCGCGCTTCTTCTCGGCTATGGATTGTATGCCCTCGTCATCGTCAATGCGCTGGTCGGCACGATCGTCTTACTCATCGAGTACGTCTTCATTCGGCGCAAGACTCTCGTCCGTGCCAACTTTCAGAATCGAGAGAAGGGGATTTATCGGGACATCTTTAGCTTCACGTCCTGGAGCACGATTACGCTCGTTGCCCAACGCTTCGTGTTGAACATTACACCGAGTCTACTGGGGATTCTAGCGGGCAGTGCCTCGATTGCCCTCTTTTCCGTCGGGATGGTCATCGAAGGGTATGTCTGGACCATCGCGGCCTCGCTCGGTTACTTATTCCTTCCGAAAGTCAGTCGGATGTTGTCCCGAAACGATCGTGAGGCCATCGGGTACCTCTTCGTCCGCATCGGTCGGATTCAACTGTATATCGTCGGACTCATCCTCGCCTCGTTCTTCATCCTCGGTCGCGAGTTCATGCACCTATGGGTCGGACCAGACTTCACCGATTCCTACGTCATCGCCCTTCTCTTGATTGCACCTAGTGTGATCACGTTGACGCAAGACATTGGCAACACGACACTCATTGCCGAGAACAAAGTGAAGTATCGGGCGTTCGCTGCCCTCATCGTGGCCGCCATCAGTATGACGCTCTCACCACTGTTGATTCCACACTTTGGTCCGATCGGTGCGGCCATCGCCATTTGTATCGGCAACATCGTCGGACTCGTCTTCTATATGAACGTGATTTACCATCGGGTCCTCGGTCTCGACATCCTCGACTTTTTCCGCAAGTGCCATCTGAAGCTCTTGCCCGGTATTCTCCTGTACACGCTCATCGGCTGGGGGATCCAGTTCTTCTTCCCGTCCTCGAATTGGTTCGGCTTCGGGGTGAAGGGAATCGTGCTCATCAGTATTTACGCCGTAATCATGTGGGGACTCGCATTTGATGAGACGGAGAAAGCCATGTTCCGCCAAGTGTTCGCTCAATTGAAACTACGCATCCTATCCATTCACCACACATCCTAGGAGGGAACAAGATGAAACGACTCAAGGTCATGACGATTGTTGGTACCAGACCCGAAATCATTCGATTGTCCGCCGTGATGGCACGTCTCGAAGCCTCCGAGGCAATCGACCATGTGCTCGTTCATACGGGACAAAACTATGACTATGAATTGAATCAGATTTTCTTTGAAGACTTCGGACTCCGGACACCGGATTATGTGTTAGACGCCTCGGCGGATGGTCCGATGGCGACGATCGGGAATATCCTCATCGCCATCGATCCCGTGCTCGCATCTGAACGTCCGGACGCGGTCTTGTTACTCGGGGACACGAACAGCTGTCTCGCAGCCATCGCCGCAAAACGCCACCACATCCCCATCTTTCACATGGAGGCGGGGAATCGTTGTTTTGACGAACGGGTCCCGGAGGAAACGAATCGTCGCATCGTCGACCATATCGCCGACATCAATCTGACCTATAGCGATATCGCACGCGAGTATCTGCTTCGTGAAGGGTTACCGGCGGACCGCATCATCAAGACGGGGAGCCCGATGTACGAGGTACTCCACCGTCAACGGGATAAGATCGAGCGGTCAGACGTGCTCGAGCGGCTCGACTTGGAGCGAGATGCCTATTTCGTCGTATCGGCCCATCGCGATGAAAACATCAGTGATGACGAGAACTTCTTCGATCTGGTCGACACGCTCAATGCGGTCGCGACCACGTACCAGCTCCCACTCATCGTCAGCACCCACCCCCGGACGGCAAAACGTATTCGTGAGAGCGGGGTGCGTCTCCATCCGAACATTCGTACCCTCAAACCGCTCGGCTTCAGTGACTACGTCCACCTGCAACTTCATGCGAAGGCAGTGTTGTCGGACAGCGGTACGATTAGTGAAGAGAGCTCGATTCTTGGAATCAAAGGATTGAATATCCGACAAGCGCACGAGCGTCCGGAGGCGATGGAGGAAGGGGCGGCGATGATGGTCGGATTGAAGCGGGAGCGAGTGCTGCAGGCACTTCGAATCTTAGAAGAAACGGATGGCTCCATGCGACTCGTGAGCGATTACGCCATGCCGAACGTTTCCGATAAAGTGCTCCGCATCTTGCTATCCTACACGGACTATGTGATGCGAGAGGTGTGGAAACAGCACGCGGTGTCGACCGAGAAGAAAGAGGTGTGAGCCATGGACTATATGACGTTCAAACGAATCTTTGACGGGACGCTCAGCGGAGTGGCGCTACTTCTCATCGCCCCGTTCCTGCTCCTCATCGCCCTCTTGATCAAAATCGATTCAAGGGGTCCCGTCTTCTTTAAACAGGAACGCATCGGGTTACGGGAGACACGTTTTTGGATGTATAAGTTCCGGACGATGCATCAGGATACCCCGAACGATGTCCCGACACATCTGTTTAACGACTCCACGAAACATATCACGCGCGTCGGGGCGTTTCTTCGCAAGACGAGTCTCGATGAATTGCCACAGCTCGTAAACATTTTAAAAGGCGAGATGGCCATCGTCGGACCGAGACCCGCACTGTGGAATCAGGACGACTTGGTCGAGGCTCGTCGACAAGTGGGTGCGACAGAAGCGCTGCCGGGGCTGACCGGATGGGCACAGGTGAAGGGGCGCGATGAGCTTCCGATTGAGGTGAAGGCGAAACTCGACGGGGAATACGTTCGCCAAATGAGCTTTTGGTTCGATCTGCGCTGTATCGCCTTGACCGTTCGGAACGTCTTACTCCGGGAAGGAATCGTGGAAGGGGCGCCTCCACCGAGCCCGACGTCTGAAGAAAAGAAGATGATGCATGTTGCGAAAAAATGATAACGGTTTCCATTAAGTTACCAATTTAAGTGAGACCAACCGGGTAAATGATGACATACCGCTCTTCCTACATCAGAGACTAGACAGCTACGAAAGGAGCCTTCTTATGTTTTCCAACAAAACATTGCTCATCACAGGTGGGACGGGATCGTTCGGCAATGCCGTGATGGAGCGATTCCTCGATACGAACATTAAAGAGATTCGCATCTTTTCACGGGATGAGAAGAAACAAGAAGACATTCGCAATCGCTATCATCATGACAAGTTAAAATTCTACATTGGCGATGTACGGGACCCGAACAGTGTCAAAAATGCCATGTACGGCGTCGATTACGTCTTCCATGCGGCGGCACTGAAGCAAGTTCCCTCATGTGAGTTTTTCCCAATCGAAGCGGTGAAGACGAACATTCTCGGTACGGAAAACGTCTTGAATGCCGCCATCGAGGCGGGTGTGGAGAAGGTCATCTGTCTTTCGACGGATAAGGCGGCCTACCCGATCAATGCGATGGGAATCTCCAAAGCGATGATGGAAAAAGTCTTCGTCGCCAAGGCCCGTGCGGTCGGACCAGACCGGACGCTCATCTGTGGGACCCGTTACGGGAACGTGATGGCTTCGCGTGGGTCGGTCATCCCATTATTCGTGGAACAGATTAAAAGAGGGGAGCCGCTCACCGTGACCGATCCGCTCATGACGCGTTTCTTGATGAGCCTGGCCGATGCGGTCGAACTCGTCGTCTTCGCATTCCATCATGCGCATGCCGGTGACATCATGGTCCAAAAATCACCTGCCTCGACGATCGGTGTGCTCGCGGAAGCCGTGAAACAACTGTTCGGGGTCGATCTTCCCATCAAAGTCATCGGGACCCGCCACGGTGAGAAAGCGTTCGAAACGTTGATGACCCGGGAAGAAAAAGTCGTCTCTGAGGACATGGGTGGATTCTTCCGCGTCCCGGCCGACAATCGAGACTTGAACTACGAAAAGTACTTCAGTGAAGGCAGCCAGGAGCTGACGGCTCAAGGTGAGTACAACTCGAACAATACGAGACAGCTCGATGTGGAGGAAGTGAAGGAACTCTTGTTGACGTTACCTTACATTCAGGAAGAACTCGCGAAATGGACGATTCCTGCTTCCGCGAAACGAATCGGGTGAGCGTGATGACCAGACAAAGGCTCGTCTTCTTATCCAATATCGCTTCCCCGTATCAAGTGAAATTCGCTGACGTGCTTCATGAGCATATGGATACCGAGTTTTGGTTTTATAAACAAATCACTGATCAGCGACCTGACTGGTGGGTCATCCCACTCGGTAAACGCTGTCGCGTCTTGAGAGGCTCGTATTTCTCGAAAAAGACGAACTATCTGTCGCTCGACGTCGTTCTCCAACTCATCCGATTTCGACCACATATCTTGCTACTGGCCGGTTTCACCCCGTTTCATGCCCTGCTCTTACAGATCGTCAAACTGTTTGGGGTGCGTGTCGTCGTCATGAGCGAACCGATTCGAAACGTACGGGGCGAGACGAGCGGCGAATCAACGTTATTGACAAGAGAGAATGGCTTGCACAAGACGACACGGATTCATCGACTGTTCAAGCGGACCGATTTGATTTTTGGAATGGGGAATGTTGCACGTGATCAATTTATCAATGAACTCGGTTTCCCTTCCGAACGAGTCGTCTCGGCACCCTATCCGATTGATATCGAGACGCACATGTCGCACCCGTTACGTCAGAAAGGACCAAACGACCCGATTCATCTGTTGTTTGCCAATCGCTTAATTGAACGTTATCAACCGCTCGTCGCCTTAGAAGCGTATCGAATCTTGAAAGAAGAATATCCGAACCTTTCCATGTCGCTCAATCGAGACGGGCACCTCGCGGATGCATGTCGTCGATATATCGAGGATGAGCAGTTGACGGACGTCACGTTCCTTGACGAAATCGAGTCGTGGGACGGATTGAATCTCGTTTACCGTAGTTCAGATATTCTCGTGTTGCCGGCGACTTATTCGAACGGGAACATCAGCATCATTGAAGCCTGCGCGTCTGGGATGGGTATCGTCGTCAGTCACGACGTCAACAACGTCGCGCGTCATCTTCACGAAGGAATCAACTGTTACAAGTGTGAACCGACCGTGGCATCACTCGTGACCAAACTGAAACACTATCTCGACCATCCCGAACGATTGACGGCCCACGGACAGCAATCAAAAGAGCTCGTGACACCAAGACTGAACGCCAACACGGCTGCCGTCTACGTCGATTTGCTCCAACCACTCTATCGCAAAGGAGATTCTCACCATGCTGAAGCTGCTGTTGCTCGGGGGAGCGATGCATCAAGTTCCCATCATCCAAAAAGCGAAACAACAAGGGATATTCACCGTACTTTGTGACTATCTACCGGATAATCCGGGTCGACTCGTGGCCGACCGCTATTACTGTACGAGCACCCTTGATCGGGAGGCAGTCCTCACCATTGCGAGAGAGGAAGGCATCGATGGGATTGTCGCCTATGCGACCGATCCGGCGGCGCGAACGGCCGCCTATGTGGGAGAAACACTCGGGTTAGTGACGAACTCGCTTGAAACGGTCGAAACGTTGACGAATAAAGCGAAGTTTCGGACATTCCTACAGCGACATGACTTTGCCGTCCCGAAAACCTTTGCGTTCACCGAACTGGAAACGGCGGTCGACACGTTATGGGAGCGGGCAGGTGAATATATCATCAAACCGGCCGACGCCTCAGGGAGTAAAGGGATCAGCAAGTGGAGTCAGGGGAACGGGATTGAGCAGCTTCGTCGCCATCTTCGAGTGGCATTTACGATGTCATTCAATCAGGAAGTAGTCGTGGAGGAGTTCATTACCCGAGACGGCTATCAATTAGCGGGTGATGGATTTGTCGTCGACGGAGAGTTGGTGTTTCGTTGTTTCGGAAACGGACACTTCAACGTGAACGGAGTCAACCCGTTCGCCCCGATCAGTGCGAGTTTTCCGAGTGTGCATCCGTCTCACGTGCTTGAGCGAGTCCATGAGACGTTGCAACGCATGTTGACTGAAGTCGGCTTCAAGCAAGGGGCGTTCAACTTCGACATCTTCGTCAAAGGAGAAGACGTCTATCTGATGGATATCGGTCCACGGAACGGAGGGAATTACATCCCACAAATCATCGAACAAGCGACAGGCGTCGACTTGGTCCAGGCGACGATTGATGTCGCACTCGGGATGCCGGTGACGCTCGAGATGAAGCCAGTGACCGTGCCGTCCGCCTATTTCATCATCGGCAGTCAAGAAACGGGGCGATTCATGGGTGTCCATTTCGATGAGGACGCATATACGATTCGACAAGCGAACATCTATTACAACGTCGGAGATGTGGTCCCGCGCTTCGAAGGGGCAAATCAAGCACTCGGTAGTTTGATTTTGGAATTTGAAGACGTCGAGACGATGCTTCGACTCGTCGAACATCCCGAGCGATGGCTGACCTTACACATCAAGTCGACCGAAGAAACGGAGGGAGAATCATGGACATCGTCGTCACCGGTGCGAACGGTTTTTTAGGCAGACATCTCGTCCACGCCTTGGAGCGGGCTGGGCATCTCGTCCTCCCGATCACCCGCTCGACCTCATCCGTGGAACGAAGCAGCTATCTGCGTCGAGCGGACGCCGTCTATCATGTGGCCGGAGTCAACCGTCCCGAACGAGTCGAAGAATTCACGACGGGAAATGTCGACTTGACCGAAGCAATCGCCACCGAATTGCTGTCCTATAATCCGGTCTCCGTCTTTTTCGCCTCATCGATTCAAGCGACTCAAGACAATCCTTACGGAAACAGTAAACGAGAAGCGGAGGACATTTTGCGGCTGTACGGTCAACGGAGCGGGGTACCGGTTCACATATATCGGCTCCCGAACCTGTTCGGCAAATGGGGGCGACCTTTTTATAACAGTGCGGTCACGACGTTTTGTTATCAGATTGCACGAGGAGAGGAGATCACGGTCACACATCCCAATCACGTGTTGACGCTCGCCCATGTCGATGACGTCGTCGCATCGTTTGTAGGGGCGTTGCATAAAACAGAAAGCACCAATCCAGATGTCCCGACACACCAGATCACATTATTCGACCTTGCCCGAATGATTGAATCGTTCGAAGCTGTCCGAATGGCTAGAGGGGTACCGGATGTATCGGATCCTTTTACGAAAAAGCTGTACAGCACGTACTTAAGTTACTTGCCGAAAGAACGGATGATCACGCCTCTCTTGATGCATCAGGACGTGCGGGGATCGTTCACAGAACTGTTCAAGACGCCTGACCGTGGTCAAGTCTCCGTTAACGTGGCCAAACCCGGAATCACAAAAGGGGAGCACTGGCATGAGTCGAAACATGAACAATTCATCGTCGCCAGCGGTGAAGGCGTGATTCGGCTCCGATTGATGGACCAAGATCAAATCATCTCATTCCATGTCAGTGAAGAACAGCTTGAAGTCATCGAGATTCCGCCAGGTTACGTCCATCATATCGAAAACACGGGCGTGAAAGATTTAGTGACGGTGATGTGGGTGAACGAGCCGTTCGACGCGAGTCAACCGGACACCTATCCAGCCACTGTCGCACAAGACGCGGAAGTCTCATAAGGGAGGGATTCATCATGGTCATGGTGAGCATCAACTGCATCACATACAATCACGAGAAGTACATCGCTCAGGCGATTGAAGGCTTTTTGTCACAGCGCACGAACTTCGAGGTCGAGATTCTGATCCATGATGACGCCTCGACGGATCGGACGGCAGACATCATTCGGGAATACGAACAGAAATATCCTGAAAAATTCAACGTCATCTATCAGACGGAGAATAAATATTCAAAAGGCGTGTTCATCGCTCGGTTGAACGAGGAGCGGGCACGCGGCAAATACATCGCGGTTTGTGAGGGCGATGATTACTGGACCGACCCGTACAAATTGCAAAAACAAGTCGACTATATGGAAGCCCATCCGGACTGTACACTTTGTTTCCACGATGCGTATGTTGAGACAGGTGGGAAACTCCACACGAACTGGCACGTCATTCCATGGATGCCGGAAAATCGAAAGCTCGCCTCATCCGTGCCCCGGACGTATGACGCCGGTGAATTACAGTTACTCGGGTTCGTTCCAACGATGTCCATGTTGTATGTGAACGATTTCCATGACGCCCCGCGATGGCTCGAAGAGACGCCGGCGCGAGATGCATCGATTCGCTTGTATATCACGAGCAGGGGATACGCCTACTACATGCCGGAAGTGATGAGTGTCTATCGCTACGAGGTCGAAGGGTCGGCGACGACCATTTGGAACGAGGGGAATGTCGAACGTGACGTGAAGCGACATGAGGAGTTCATTCGTTTCATCAACTTATTTGATGCCTATACCGATGGGAAATACCATCAGGAGCTGGAGTTGTCTCGGATTTCCTTTGAAGTGGGGCTCCACCGATTGAAAGGAGAGTATGATGCGTTACGTTCTACTCGATATGACGCGTATCTCGATCGATTCGTCGGAATCGATCGAATCCGACCTTACCTGATGATCAAGCAGCCACATTTAACGGAGTGGCTGATTAAAATACGAAATCGGGCATTCGCTTGAACGAAAGGAAAAGGGGTGATTTCACCATGAGTGGTTCAAATGTAGAAACAGATGCCGTCATTCCCGTCACACGACCGAGTATGCCGGATTTTGATACGTATGTCGAGATGATTCGTCCCCTTTGGGAATCGCGTCACTTGAGCAACCGTGGCGAGAATGTGCGGGCGTTAGAAGAAGAGTTAGAGCAGCGTCTCCACGTCCCGCACGTCTCCTTATTGACGAACGGTCATCTGGCCCTCGAGACGGCGATTGATGTGCTCGGGTTGACGGGTGAGGTCATCACGACGCCGTTCACGTTCGCCTCGACGACGCATGCGCTCATCCGAAAACAGATCACCCCTGTCTTTTGTGACATCAACCCCGTCGACTACACGATCGACGTCAACAAAATCGAGGCGTTGATCACGGAACGGACGACGGCCATCCTACCCGTTCATGTGTATGGGAACGTATGTGACGTGGAGGCGATCGAACAACTCGCAAAACGCCATGGGCTCCATGTCCTCTACGATGCGGCGCACGCGTTCGGTGTCCGGCACGATGGATGTGATGTCTCGACGTTCGGCGACCTGACGATGTTCAGCTTTCATGCGACAAAAGTGTTTCACACGATTGAGGGTGGCGCGCTCACGTTCCGGGATGCCCGATACGTCGAAGCGATTCATCAAGCCGTCAACTTTGGGATTACCGGACCAGAATCCGTCGAATCGGTCGGGGGCAACGCCAAGATGAACGAGTTTCAGGCGGCGATGGGACGGTGCAACCTCCCACGGATTGATGCCGACATTGAAAAGCGGAAACGTCTGGTCGAGCGATACGACACCCGTTTAGGGGACGCTTCCTTTCTGCGCTTGAACTTTCGGAATGAACGGACCGAGTCCAACTATGCGTACTATCCGGTTCTCGTCACGGAAGGGAGAGCGGCACGCGATGACATGATGGCATACTTAGCGCAGCATGGGATTCTCGCCCGGAAGTACTTTTATCCGCTCGTGACCGATTTTTCCTGCTACGCATTCGACGCATCCGTACCGAACGCCACGTACGTCTCGGATCGGGTGATCACGTTACCTCTCTATCCGGACATGACAATGGAGATGGTCGACCGCATTTGTGACGTAATCCTTAAAGGAGGGAATGAACGATGAAAGGAATCATTCTAGCGGGTGGGAACGGGACGCGTCTCTACCCGATGACGAAAGCAGTCTCGAAACAGCTATTGCCGATCTACGACAAGCCCCTCATCTATTATCCGATGTCGGTGTTGATGCTCGCCGGCATCAAGGAGATTTTGTTGATCTCGACCCCGAAAGACATTGCAGGATATGAGCGACTGTTCGGTGACGGGCATCAACTTGGAATCTCGATTACGTACCAAGTACAAGAGCGTCCGGTCGGTCTCGCGGATGCCTTCATTCTAGGAGAATCGTTCATCGGGGACGACTCCGTTTGCCTCATCTTAGGGGATAACGTCTTCTATGGACCGAACTTGACTCGCTTTTTACAGGATGCGAAAGAGCGACAGTCAGGCGCGACGGTGTTTGGATATCCGGTCAAGGACCCGCGGGCATTCGGTGTCGTCGAGTTCGATGCGGATCGACGCGTCTTGTCCATCGAAGAGAAGCCGACGGTCCCAAAATCCAATTATGCGGTACCGGGGCTCTACTTTTATGACAATCAAGTCGTCGAGTTCGCGAAACAAGTGAAGCCGTCGCCACGCGGCGAGCTCGAGATCACGTCGATCAATCAAATGTATTTGGAACGAGGTGAATTGAACGTCGTCTTGTTCGGTCGCGGGATGGCTTGGCTCGATACGGGAACGCCGGAAGGGATGATCAAAGCCTCCGTCTTCGTACAGACAGTGCAGGAGCGACAAGGCTATTACATCGCTTGTTTGGAGGAGATTGCGTGGCGTCGTGGGTTCATCACGCGAGAGCAATTGACCGACATCGGTCAGACGCTCAAGATGACCGATTACGGACAGTATTTGATATCGCTTCTAGAGGAAGGAGAACAGACCAATGCATACGATCCTAGTGACTGGCGGAGCCGGGTTCATCGGTTCAAATTTCATAAAACACTTTCGGGACAAACATCCAACGTCACGCATCCTTAACGTCGACGCGTTGACCTATGCCGGCAATTTAGAGAACGTCCAAGAGTTCGAGCACGACCCGCTCTATGTGTTTCGGAAAGTAGACATCCGCGACCGTCCGGCGATTGATGAACTGTTCTCTCTCTTTGAGATTGACGAAGTCGTGCATTTTGCGGCGGAATCACATGTCGACCGAAGTATCCTTGAGCCGGAGTTGTTCCTCTCGACAAATATCCTGGGCACACAAGTGTTGCTCGACGCGGCCATGCGACATTGGAAACGGTATCCGGACGATAAATACAGTCGAGAATACCGAGATGACGTCTGTTTCGTCCATGTTTCGACGGATGAGGTGTACGGGTCGCTCGGGGAGACGGGATTCTTTACTGAAGAGACGCCACTCGCCCCGAACAGCCCTTATTCCGCCTCGAAGGCCGGGTCCGATTTGCTCGTTCGTTCCTATCATGAGACGTACGGCTTACCGATTAAGATCACCCGTTGTAGCAACAATTACGGTCCGTACCAATTCCCCGAGAAACTGATTCCGCTCATGGTGCACCATTGTATGACCGATCAACTTCTCCCGGTATATGGGGACGGAGGACATATCCGAGATTGGTTACATGTGCAGGACCACTGTGAAGCGATCAATCTCGTCCGACAAAAGGGGCGAGTCGGAGAAGTCTATAACATCGGTGGACATAACGAGAAGACGAACCTGGAACTCGTCCGAACGATTTTACGAGCGTTTGACTTGCCTGATGAGCGCATTCAATTCGTGACGGATCGCCCTGGCCATGACCGTCGTTATGCCATTGATGCGACGAAAATGAAAGACGAACTCGGGTGGGTGCCACGCTACAGTTTTGAACAAGGGATCGAAGAGACGATCGAATGGTACCGGTCACATCCGGAATGGGTCGAGCGCATCGTTTCGGGAGCGTATAAAACTTACTATCAAGATATCTATTCTTCCTAAATCTGAGTCGTTCTATCATCCCGGGAAAGGAGGGAATCGACATGGTGATGGTCAGCATCGACTGCATCACGTATAACCACGAACCGTACATTGCCAAAACGATTGAAGGATTCTTGATGCAGGAAACGGATTTTGAATTCGAGATCCTGATTCATGAGGATGCCTCAACGGATCGGACGGCGGATATCGTGCGCGAATATGAAGAACAGCATCCGGACCGGATTCGGGTCATCTATCAAACGGAAAACCAATATTCTCAAGGGGTCATGGTGAATCTGTTGAACGAAGAGAGGGCGCGTGGCAAGTACATCGCCCTTTGTGACGGGGATGACTATTGGACCGACCCGCAAAAGTTGCAGAAACAAGTCGACTATATGGAGGCCCATCCGGACTGTACGCTCTGTTTTCATGACGCGTATGTCGAAACGGACGACACACTCCATACCGGATGGCGCGTCATCCCATGGATGCCTGAAAACAGAAAGTATGCCTCGACGGAGCCGCGGACCTATCATGCCGGGGAGTTACAGCTACTCGGCTTCATTCCGACGATGTCCATGCTGTACCGAAATGGACTGACAGACCATCTGTTAGATTGGATCGGCGATACGCCCGCCTTCGACGGCGCGCTCAAACTGCACGTCGCAAGCCAAGGTTACGCCTACTACATGCCTGAGGTGATGAGCGTATATCGATTCGGTGTGTCCGGGTCGGTCACCACCAAGTGGCGTCAACGAAACAGGGAGCGCGATATTGAGCGGATCGAGGCGTTCATCCGAATGATGGATGCATTTGATTCCTATACGGATGGCAGATTTCATCAAGAAATCGAAATTTCTCGCTTATCGTTCGAGGTCGGCTTGCATCGGCTCCGACGAGATTTTCAAGCGCTGAAGTCACCCCGATATGACCAATATGTGGAGCGTTTCGTCGGGAGAGAGCGGCTACGTCCCTACTTGATGGTGCGACATCCGCACTTGATGGAGTGGTTGATTCGCATGCGCTCGTTCCAGCTCGGTTAAAGGAGGCGGCTCAAATGAAATTAGGGATCATGCAGCCGTACTACTTCCCATACCTCGGTTATATTCAATTGATGAACGCGGTGGACCAGTTCGTCATCTTGGACCATGTGCAATTTGCGAAACGAGGATGGATTCATCGAAACCGTATTTTGGTCGAGGGACATATCAAACCGATCCATCTGAAAATCGATCATATGACACAACATCGTACGATCCGTGAGCATGAGCGGATTCTCGATCCGGTTCATGAGACTTATCAACTGCGCTTATTGCACCATGCGTATCAACGCGCACCAAGTTATGCCGACGTCATGCCGATGGTGGAACGAATCATTCAAAATGAGGAACGCAATGTCGCCACTTATCTAGAAACGTTATTGACGGAAGTGCGTGATTACCTCGAGATGGATACGGAGTTATTGGTCGCCTCTTCGCTCGACTACGACAAGTCGCTGAAGTGTGAACAACTGGTACTCGAGATTTGTCATCACTTGCGTACCTCGCATTATATCAATGCGATCGGCGGGCAGGAACTTTATGACAAACAGCGTTTCGCGGACTCCGGGGTGCCGCTTGATTTTATCCAGATGGATGCGGTGGAATATGCTCAATTTGGTCATCCGTTCACACCCAACTTGTCCATCATCGATGTCTTGATGTTCAATTCGAAAACGAAAGTGCGTGAATTGCTCCACGCCTATACGCTCGTCTAATGAGGCGAGATAGATGACGCAACGATTAGGGGAAAGGGGATGAACACGTTGAACACATCATTTGAATGGACCAATCGACGTCTATTCTTCAGCCCTCAGCGAGACGCATCACTCGACTGGATGGATGCGTTCGCACAAGGACCTTGTGTGTTGGAACGCGATACCTATTTGCGGATCTACTTCAGCTGTCGACCGAAACCGATCGATGGACGATACGTCAGTCACAGCGGGTATGTGGATGTCGCAAAAGAGGATTTCTCGATTCTTCGGGTGAGTGAACGACCGATATTGGAGCTCGGTGCACGTGGGACGTTCGACGAGTTTGGTGTCTATCCGTTCTCGGCGATTGAGGTCGGGGATGAGGTGCATGCCTATTACGGGGGCTGGACGCGTACGGTGTCCGTTCCGTTTAATGTGAATATCGGAAAAGCCATCAGTCGAGACGGCGGACGTACGTTCGAGCGCGTCGGTCCAGGACCGATCCTATCGTATACGCTCGACGAACCCTTCATCTTGAGCGGACCGAAGATTCGGCGATTCCATGACACGTGGGTGTTGTTCTATATCGCCGGACGAGAGTGGATCATGGATGGCGAACGTCCTGAACCGGTGTATAAAATCCGGATGGCCACGTCGAAGGACGGGGTCACGTGGGTGAAGGCGGGACGCGATTTGATTGAAAGCGTACTTCCGAATGAGGCGCAGGCTAGTCCAGACGTCTTTTATGAAGATGGGCGCTATCATATGTTTTTCTGTTACCGGGACGCGACCGATTATCGGAAAAATCCCGAGCGGACGTATCGAATCGGATATGCCTCTTCTCCGGACTTCCTCCATTGGACGCGTGACGATGACGTGATGAAGTTCTCGCGGACAGAATCAGGATTCGATGACGAGATGGTCGCCTACCCCCATACATTCACATTGAACGGGAAACGGTATTTACTCTATTTGGGGAATGAAGTCGGACGAGAAGGATTCGGCATCGCGGAGCGCAAGGAGGGAGCGAGATGAAGTGGAAGAAACTCGGACACATTTTTGATCCGGCACCGTACGGATTTTTCGGGGAGTATTCCTCGTTCGCCCAGTCCCCTCAGGCGCTCGTCTTCGGAGATTTTGTGCGCATCTATTTCTCGACCCGCGAACCGGACGGTGACATGTTCACAAGCCACGTCCGATATGTGGACATGACACGTGATTTCAATGTCATCAACGTGTCCACAGATGAAATCATCCCACTTGGAAAACGGGGGACGTTCGACGAACACGGGATCTTCCCATTTCACGTCACGCGGACGCGTGATGGACTTTATGGCTATACGAGTGGCTGGAGCCGTCGTGACTCGGTAGCTGTCGAAACGGGGATTGGACTCTCTGTCAGTCGGGACGAGGGAGAGACGTTCGAACGGCTCGGAGACGGACCGGTATTATCGGCGAGCATCGAGGAACCGTTTCTCGTCGGCGACCCTTTTGTCGTCACACGGGAACAATACTATATGTATTACATTTACGGGACGACATGGAAAGAGGGTCCGGATGGCGTCCAGGAACGGACGTATAAGATTGCGCTCGCCACATCAGAAGATGGACAGACGTTCAAGCGTCACGGAAGAATCGTTTCGGATGTGATCGCGGACGAGAGTCAGGCGCTTCCGACGGTGTTCGAGGCGGACGGACGTTACCATATGATTTTCTGTTTTCGGGACACCTTCGGCTTTCGAACCGACCCGTTACGCGGATATCGATTAGGTTACGCCTATTCGGAAAATCTGTTTGACTGGACGCGGGATGATGCGGCGCTCGGATTCGAGCGAAGTTCCGACGGGTGGGACGCGGACATGGAGTGTTATCCGCATGTCTTCGAGTGGGAGGGGCGGCACTATCTTCTCTATAACGGGAACGAGTTTGGGCGACATGGATTTGGTGTCGCAATTTTGGAGGACGTATGATGACTCGCGACCAAGGGACGGTCTCTGACTATGTGGCGCATCTTGAGGCGTGTGATCACCTGTTCCCGACCAAGCTGTCGGAGCGGGTAGCGCTAGAGCCATACGCTTTGAAGATCTACGAACGGGCGACGTCGTATGAAATCTGGAACGACGGGCGTCTCGTCGGGCTAATCGCAGCTTACATGGATACGGACATCGTTTTCATCAGCCATATTTGCGTGTTGCCGGAAGCACCGTCCGGTAGTGGGCACGCCTTACTGGAAGCATTATGCGAAGAAGCGATTCAGACGAACAAACGGAAGATTCACTTGCACGTCGAAGCGACGAACGAACGAGCGATTGCCTTCTACATGCGACACGGCTTCAGCGAGCTCGAACGAACGGGTGATGTGCTCGTCATGGAGAGTGTGTTGTGAAACGAAAAGATAGCGAAAGTGAGGAGTCGGACACCTTTCTACTGTGGAAGGTGTTTTTTGTCATGCGTAATACAACAGAAGAAATAATTTCAAAATAAAAGTTTGAATTGTCTGATAATGGATATAAGATACATAGAATCGATGCCTTTTGTCTTATATAATTGGAGGGCTTTATGAGGAAACAGTACTTAACGTGTATAGCGTGTATCCTTGTTTTGTTGTTCGTCAGTCACCCGATGCACTTCTATGCAACGGAGCATGCGAAGTGTGAAGCATGTGGTACCGAAGAACCGGGAGATGAGGAAGTCAGCCCGGATGAGCCACTCGACGAAGAAGTACCGGTGGCTGACTCCGAGCAGGAGACCTCTGAATCTGAACCCGCACAAGAACCGAGTTCAACTGGAGCGGAGGCGGCTCCTTCGACTCCAAGTCAGGACACAGAACCGAGATCAGAAGAGGGATTGTCTGTCCTTGACCCCGTACCTGAACCACCGGAAATCGAGCAAGATCCGGTGCCTGTGGAAGGGGAGGATGAGGAGGCTTCAACAGCGGAATCGGATGACCTTGAAACGAGTGAACCGACGGAAACGACAGACTCGATTCAAGCGAACGGATTGCTCGGAGTCTCCTTACTGTCAGAGATCAGCTTGAGCGGAGCCTACAGTGACCGCGTGGAGTTGACGTTGACCGGACAAGGTGTCCTCGATTTGAATCTACTGAAAGACCGTTTCGTCATCTTCCAAATTCCGAGCGCGTTGATGCCATATCTCGACGAATCCAGTTTGGCAGGAAGCTACGAGATTCCTGCCTTGATTGGCGTGAATCGGGGAACCATCGCCACGAATCAATGGGTAGTAGATGAGGCTCGGGAGCAGGTGTATTTCCGTGCCAATCAGTTGCTCAGTGTGTCCGTATTGAACCCGAAACAATATCAATTCAAACTCAGTTTTCGCTTGAATCGTTTGCCTCTAGGGACACCTCAAGCCCATACCTTTTATGGCCACATGACAAATGAACTGGTGAGGATTGACCTACTATCAGATGGACGAGATGCGTGGACGCTCGAGACAGAAGGTCCGATTTTTCAGTTGAATGTTCCGTCCGCAATCGACTTCGGTAGCGTATCGATTCGTCCGAGTGGTCAACGCATCTATCGAGATCAAGCGATGACCGTGACCGTCTCGCACCTTCGAGCGCTCGGATACGCGTGGCGTCTCACCGCGACCGCGACGCCGTTGACGTCTTCAGGAGGACATACGTTGACGGACACCGTCTTCTTCAAGCGAGAAGATGGGACCATCGTTTCCTTAGAACAAGGTGTGCAAGTGATTGCAGAAGGCACGATGACCGAGCCGGCGACACCGTTGACGTATGGACCGACCGAAGGGATTTTTTTTGAACGTGCAATCTCAATTACCTCAACCGACAACGTATCAAACGACCATCAACTGGACACTTGTGAACGCCCCATAGAGGAGAGAACCTAAATGAGGAAAAAACGTGTACGTCTTATGTTGTTGAGCAGTATGCTATGTTTTGGAAACATGATGACCGTTTCAGCGATGAGCGGGGAGACGGAGGCGACCATCGAGTTCACGGAACTCGGGGTGCCTGACATCTATGACCCTGCTACGGATGCACCTTTTTCACCACAACCAGATGCGAACGATGGGTTTGTGAACACGACGGCGGCAGAACTGACCCTCGACTTTGCGCCAAATCTGTATTTTGGCACGCACACCGTTCGAGATACGATGGCACTTGAATATGTGGCGCAGGCGACAGTGAACGGAAGCAAGTTGCCGAGAAGTCTGTTGGTGCAAGTCACAGACCGGCGGACGACGTTTGGGAACTGGTCGGTCCACGTCAAGGCGGCACCGTTCGAGCGGACGACCGTTCCAGATGTTGATTCCTTGCCCGGGGCATATTTCACATTCAATGGAGGGGAAGTGAAATCTCCACTCGGGGAAACGTTGGCCCCGCTTTTGAGTAGTGATGAGATTAAAGTGAATACGGATGATCAATACGTCAATGTGATGTCGGCTGTGGCCAATACAGGTCAATTCACCTGGCTGGCCCACTGGACGGGGGCAGGCGCTTCGGTCAAATTACGTGTCGCCAATAACACGATGCAAGTCGGTCAACATGTGTCGAAGCTGACGTGGTCGTTGACGCCGAACTTGTTGCCTCCTGTGGATTGAGGGTGATGGGATGAAACGAATTTGGATCATCGGAATCGGTATAATTTGTTGGTCGTGTATGGCTACCCTCTCGTCGGTTCATGCGCAAACAGGTGAGGTCGGTTTCTCGGTTGAAATCGTTCCTCATGCCAAGCAACTCAATCCACAAGTCGGATATTTCGACTTGTTCGTCTCCCCGGCAGAACCTGTCGTGCTCGAACTAGTGATTCACAATCATCTCGACAAACGTCAACGTTACGAGTTGAACATCGGAAATGCGTATACGAATGAACTGGGTGTAATTGTGTATGATCAATCCGAACCGGTGCGAGAGGGCGTTTCGTTCACCGATTTAGTGGATGACCTGCATCAAACGATCGAAGTCGGGCCGTCTGAAGCAAAGCGGGTGAAGATTGAAGCAAATGCGGTCGGTGAGATGATGGAAGGGGTATTGCTCGGCGGGATTCGCGTATCGAGGACGGAAGATCCCGCTACGCCAGAACAGGTAGGTGTTCAAAATCAGTATGAGTATGTGATCGGTGTGAAATTGACGACGACGACGAAACAAGTCGTGTATGAACCGAAATGGGAGAGCGTTTCGGTCAACACGAATCACTACTATCCACATGTCGCATTTCAGATTGCGAATCAGACGGGTTCCATCAGCGGACAGGTCGATCTCGAGATGCGCGTCGAGTCTAAAGAAGGAAAGACCATGTCGCACCGGATGGAAGCGAGGATGGCGCCTTATACGAATACAGGATTCCGTTTCCCCATCACGGAACGCCTTGCACCGGGGACGTATCAGGTGTCTGTCGAAATGAGGGAGCGGGAGACGAATCGGACGTGGTCATTTACGGACTCTTTCACAGTCACGGACGAGGAGGCGGCTCACATTCAAGAGAGGGTGGAAGAACCGGTCGTACAACAATCGGGCTTCTTGAATCGTGACATGACGTTGCCGATTGTGGGAATTTGTCTACTCCTTAGCATCGGCTATATCCTTTACCTGAGAAGACGTTTGAGAAGCGCGTAACAACGCTTCTCAGCTTGTTGACTAACATGAATCTTATCGCTCGCCTGTCCGGCGCCCACGCTTTCCTCAGGCAATCCCGGAGCCGCATCGCGACCTAGGTCGCTGCTGGGTCTCCGTCGGATTGCTTTCCTGTAGGAGTCGGGGCGCCGTCGGGCGAGCAACGCAAACGGTCGTCATCTGGCGGCCGTTTGTCTTTTTCTAAGACCACGACGGCCGAAGAAAAAGTTCGGTATTTACTTTGAATCGATGTTTTAGGGGAAAGGGGAGGTAAACGCCGAGATCATCCTCCTCGGGCCGCTGTTCAACATCCGTTCCGTTCGTCAGACCGTGAAGGATGGATCGTGTCGACTTGTTGATCATTAGATCCGCCCCCTGTGTGTTCTTCTCACACCATTATATGGGACGAAGGACAAAAGGTGACCAAGAACGGGCTGGCGAGACTCCTGAGGGAATAGCAAGCAAAGGGAGACCCAGCAGTGACGCAGTCGCGATGCGGCTCCCTGCTTGCCCCTAGGAAAGCGAGCCATGTCCGGGTTGGGCATATAAAAGACATTAGACCTATACTTTGTCTACAGTCTGAGAAGCGCGTAACAGCGCTTCTTTTTTCGTCAAGAAGGAACTTTCCGGTTTGTGTAGAATAGTACAAAAAGAAAAAGCGCCTGACCGAGGTCAAACACTTTTCTTAAGCTCTCGTTTCCGATCACGTTGTACTTTCCAAATCACAGATCCAACGATGATCAGGATTGGCGCGATGACCCATGGACGGGCTTCGAGAATCGAGACGAGTTCAAAGATGGAGAGCCATCCGCTCACCATGATCAAGACTAGCAAAAAGGTTTTCAGTCCCCCCCGGACCGGAAGCCAAAAATAGACGAACAATGTCACTAAGAAAAAAGCGATTAAGCCCATGCGGTTTGTCCTTTCACCCATCATTTTGACTCATTATAGCAAAGAACATCGAGAGAGTGTTAGAAGCTTCACTTCTTGGGCGTGTTTCGGTACGCTTATAAAAGATGATTGAAGGAGGAACTGATGTGAAATTTGGAATTATTGGTTTAGGATACGTTGGATTGGCTACACTTTGTGGGTTGGCAAAAGCCGGTCATCACGTCATCGGAGTGGAAGCGGACGAAGAGAAGTTGCGTCTTCTCATGAGTGGACATCCGCCATTCCATGAACCAGGCATGGCAGAGGTGTTGCAAGAGCACGCCGATCAGATCACCTTGACAAGCCGAATCGCCGATACGGAGCAGGTCGACTATTTGATTCTTGCCGTCGGGACACCGAGCAAGTCGGATGGAAGCTGTGACTTATCTTATATCGAAGCAGTCCTGTCGGAACTGAATACGAAGCATAAAATCGTCATTCGTAGCTCGGTCCCACCCGGCACGACAGATTTACTGAACATCATGTATCCCTCTCATACGTTTGCGATCGTACCGGAATTTTTACAAGAAGGACGCGCGCTCGCAGATGTCATGAAACCACACCGGGTCGTCATCGGGTGTGAAAACCTCGAAGTCGCAGAAGAGTTGGCAGGCATCTATGGACGCCTTGGCGTTCCGCTCATCTGTACGACACCGATCAACGCAGAACTCATCAAATACGCCTCGAACGCCTTTTTGGCCACGAAAATCAGCTTCATGAACGACTTGTCGCGTCTAGCCGATCAAGCTGGCGCTGACATTTCGACGATTGCGGACGGGATGGGACTCGACCCACGAATCGGACGTTCGTTCTTGAACGCGGGCATCGGGTACGGAGGTTCGTGTTTCCCAAAAGACATGAACGCACTCCTGCACGTCGCGAGTGAAAACGAGATCGACCTACGTGTCATCCGAGCGGCGGCGAAAGTGAATGAGACGCAAATCGAGTACGTGCTCTCAAAATTGAACGTTGAACCGAACATGCGCGTGGCTATCCTTGGTTTGGCATTCAAACCAGGAACGGACGATATGCGAGATGCCCCATCGATTCTCCTCGCCCACCATATGGTAGCCCGTAACGTGGACGTCATCGGGTATGATCCGATTGCGACGTGGGACTACCCACAAGCGACGACCGTCGAAGAGGCGCTGAAGGGAGCAGATTATGCCATTCTCGTCACAGAATGGGACGAGATTGTGAACTTGGCACCGGATGCTTTCAACGGCATGCGCCAGCGTCGATTGATTGATGCACGGAACGCATGGAAGTTCGCACGTGACCCAGGCGATGTGTCGTACGAAGGAATCGGACGGATGCAACGTCCGTCGAACACACCGACTTCAAACTAAACCTGTTCAGGACCGCTCATGTAGGCGGTCCTGTTTTTGCGAGACGTGAATCTTTTGTGGATATCGAGACGTAAAGAAAGGAGAGGAGGCGAGGCATATGTGGATTCTCATTCTAGTAGCAGGAATCGTGATTGCGCTCGGATTCGCGGTAGACCGATTCGGTTGGTATCACTTGATTTCCGGATACAATACGATGTCGAAGGAGAGACAGGAGCGGGTCGACATCAAAAAAGTGGCGCGGCTGATTGCCTGGATGTGTTACGGCATTGGTGCATTTTTTCTCGTCATTACGCTCATCGATTTATTTGGTTGGAACGTCCCGCTCGAACCGTTTTTTCTCGTCCTGATGGTCTTCATTGTCGGGATGCTCTGGCGGATGCAGCGCTATGACGGCAATATTTATGATGAAGCGGGACGTTTGAGACCGGACGGGAAAAAGCGTCTCATCCCGATCATCATCGTCTCCATCGTCTTACTTGTCGGTGTACCGGCACTCCTATTTTGGTTCAGTCAACCGACTGAGGTGACCGTGACGGATGAAGCGATTGTGATTGAAGGCAGTTATGGTCGTGAGGTCCCGCTTGATGAGGTGGAAGACGTGACGTGGACGACGTTGCCGGAGATTGCGCGTCGGACGAACGGAGCAGACACGGGAACACGTCTGACCGGAAATTTTCGGACGGAAGCAGGGGAGGATGTACTCCTCTTTATCGACCGTAATGTCGAACCGGTGATTCGACTCGATTGGTCAGAAAAGGCAATCTATCTTAATCAGTCTTCGGTCGAAGAGACGAGACAGTTATATGAAGCCATTCGTGCACGCTGAAAAAAGGGACACTCAACGAGAGTGTCCCTTTCTGTTGACCCATGATTCAAATGAAGCCGCATCCAGAGCGGGTGAAAAATAGAAGCCTTGACCGAGCTCGACCCCTTCACGAAGCATCCGTGACAGGTCGCTCTCGGTCTCGATCCCTTCGGCGAGAGCGGTCAGCTGTTGCTCGTTCGCGAACCGGGAAACGGCGCGTAAGAAGGACGTACTTTCTTTCGCCTTCCCACTCACGTACATTCGGTCAATCTTCACTTCTTGAATTGGTAGATGCCAAATCGCTTCGAATGAGGCATAGCCGGTCCCGAAGTCGTCAATCGAGAGACAATAGCCGAGGTCGGCGATGTCTTCTAATCGTTCGAGCTCGCTCGCATACGACATGATATCCGACGACTCGGTCAATTCAATCTTCAACCGATCCGGTAGCCATGGATAGACCTCGATCGAATCCCGAAGCTTCGTCACGATGGACGGGTCGACCGAATGGGCCGACAAGTTGAACGACAAGGAGATGTCTTCAAATGAAGTTCCTTGCCACGCGACGAGCTGCGCGATCGTCTGGTCGAGAATATTATGCGACAGCCATAGGATTTGATCGGACCGTTCCGCGACGCGAATGAACTCGTTCGGTGGGATGACCCCGATGTCCGGGTGTGTCCAACGCGCGAGCACCTCTGCCCCGACGACACGACCGGTTTTCAACTCGACTTGCGGTTGATAGGCGACGGTCAAGTCACCTCTGCGGATGGCGTCCGGGAGTGCTTGTTCAATGAGTGCGGCGAGTTGCATCTGAGCTAAAATCTCGGAGTCGTACCAAACCGACGGGGTACGTGTCTCTTTTGCGTGTTGTAACGCCTTCATCGCCTTGAACAGACAGTCGTTGTATGCCCCTTCCGTCTCGGTCGCCCCGATTTGAATATGCACGTTTTGGCGTTTATGGTTGATCGTCACTTCCGTTGGGAACAGCTCCAACAGCTCATGCTCGTCCTCGTATGAGAAGCCTCGGACATACAGCATGAACGTGTCATCGCGGTATCGACCGAAGAGATGTTGGGCATATTTCGAAAGACGGGACTCGACGGCTCGCGCAAACTCGATCATGAGCAGGTCGGCGTACGCCGGGTCGTACCAATCGACGAGATGATGATAATCATGAATCCGGATGAGGACGAATGCGCCGTCAATCTCTTGCTTCTCCCACTTGCGGATAAACCCATATTCGTTATACAGATTGGTCGCCAAGTCGAATCGGACGAGACGGTCGACCTTCCGTTCCCGTTCGACCCGGTCCGTCTCATCTTCGACGATGAGGTAATACGTCAACTTTTCCTCACGCTTGAGCGGTGTCAGCTTCACGTTCAAGTAACGAAGATGCTCGCCTTTTAGGTGGATGATGAATTGGGCGCTCGTCCCTTGGTCGGTCACGCCCTCGAGTGCTTGCTCGAACAGGCGGCGACCCGTCTCGGTGAACAATTGGTTGATCTCATATAAGTTTCGATCACCGAAAAACTGCCGGAACATCTCGTTGCGCTCAATCAAGTTATACGAGTCATCCATGAGGGCGATGGCGAGTCCCGTCTCGGAGAAGAGGGACGACCAGCGCTCATGATAACGTACGAGGTCTTGTGAACGATTCTCCAGTTCGTGAACGGTCGAATGGACACTCGCGGCAATCTCGCGTAACTCGTCCTCGATCCCTCGGAAGTCATGTGTCTTCGGAAACATGGCCTCGACCGGTTCGAGGCTCGGGTCGATGGCGAGTGCGCGTGCCTTGAGATGCGCCAAGTCGTGATTGTAGCGATTGCGTGTATAGTAGAGCAGGAATAGGAGTCCGAGCGATAACAGCAACGTCATCACGAATGAGGTGGTGGCCAGGACTTGATAATGCTTACTTTCTTCCTGTAGCATCGTCTCAGAATTCGAGCGGACGGAACGAAGGGCACCATAGGCATCCTCATAGACGTTCGTTGAGTTGACGTAACGGGCTTCTAGAGAAGCTTCGCGATTCGCCATATTCGCAAACGATCGACCGCTATCCGCCACGTCGATGATTGCTTTCGTCTGTAGCTCTGGGTTTGACGCAAGGATGGTTTGGATGAGTGTCGCCTCACCGACGATCATGTCCACGCTACTTTCAAGTTGGTCCGCATCAATCGGTTCACGGAAGAGTGCGTCACGGTTTCGCATGAGCATCGACTGCATCCGCATGATGGCATCCGTCAACTCGTATGCCGCATTCGATTGATTCGTCTGCTCGAGTGCTTGATATAGCCAGCGTCGATTGATGGAACTGATGACGTCGGTCGGGACCTCTTCAAACTGTTCGGTCTCCAGAATTTGATTCAACTCGTTTGAGAACGTCTCGAGCGTCTCGCGTTCCCGTTCGTTCACACCGTCCTCAAAGTCGTTCAATAACCGCTCATTGTATTGGAGTGCACGTTCTTTGTAAGGCGTGGACAGGAATGACGACGTCTGATTTGACTGTTCCTCATATCGGGTCGCCGCCTCGAACAGTGTCACATACGCTTCGACGCCAGCCAGGTCTGCCGCCTGATTCAAGTTCGTAATCGTCTGGTCAATGGCTTCTTGTTTTTCATGCCAATAAAAACTCGTTCCGAGTCCGAACAACAGGACACCGATGAGACAAGCGACCGCGAGCGCCATCGTGTAGGTACGGTATGGAATTTTAGCAAAACGGGGTTGGCCCATCCGGCACCTCCTTTTTCCTTCATCATACTTCCGAATTCGGGTCAGGCGATGAAAATCCTGCAAAACGAAAGAAAAACCCGACTTTCGTCGGGTTTTTTGGCGTGACCAAAGTCACGGTCGCTTATAACCGATTAAGCGTGACTGCCAATACGGTTCTTTACTGATTTGGTTGTATCCTAATCCAGATGAACCGGCATGGATGAACGTATCAGAATTGATCATGATGCCCATGTGCGACGGTCCGGCAATATAGGTGTTCTCGAAGAAGACGAGGTCACCCGCCTGGGGAACGAACGACTTAGGCAATTGCGGTCCGAAATAAGCGCCACCCCAATAATTGGCCACGTTCGTCCGTGGGATGCTGACGCCGGATTGATTGAATACATAATAGATGAGTCCTGAACAATCGAATCCACCGTTTGCCGGACTAGACGATGCCCACACGTACGGTGTTCCAACGTAGCGTTTTGCCACGTCAATAGTTGAAAGCCGTGTCGACTGAGCGCTTTGCCCTTTGATTTCCGTGACGGCTGATTTTGCGACGAATCCTGATGCGAGGCGATAGTGGGTCGCCGTCTCTCCGATCACGTTCAATAGTTCTCCACGCAGTGTCGAACCGACCGTGCTGCTCGACTCGTTCGCCTGTGACCGAATCGATGTCGGATAGTACGTGTAATACGAGTTCGCATCGTAAGAACCTTCGACCCAAGACGGACCGTCTGTCGAACCTTTCGGGACGGTTTTCACATAAGCCGAGGCGACAAATCCGACCGTATTCCCGTAATAAATCTGAAGCCATCCCTTCGATGACTGGACGACGCGCAACGTCTGTCCGGCTTTGACACTCCCGATGATGGTCGCACTCGTCGATGCGCTCGAACGTACGTTCAAGGACGGTGTGTTGACGATATAATCGACAGCCGCATTACCAGCACCGGCATCGCCTTCGTTCGGAGCCGGGTTGCTCGGTGTCGTGGACGTCTGCTTCAAGTAACCGGCGCTCACGTATCCGGACTTCCCATTATACGTGACATAGTACCAGCTGCCCGACTGTTTCGTCGCTTTGACGACGGTTCCGTTCGGGATGGTCGTGACGAGCGGATAACCGACGCCTGCACCTTGTCGAACGTTCAAGTTTGCCGTCGTAGTGAATTGTTGATTGATCGATTGTCCTGTACTCGGTGTTGTCGGTGTCGCCGCTCCTGATGTCGTTAAATATGTATTGGCGACATATCCTGTTTTCGACCCGTACTTCACTTTCGACCATGACCCTTCGACAGATAAGACGGTCACGGTCTTGCCTTTTGGAATCGTGAGCAATACGGTCGTCTTCGTCGACTTCGACGAACGCAGATTCAAGTTGGCTTTCGTTTGAGCTGTAGCCGAGCTCGGTGTGACCGTTGATGGTTTGTCGGTACTGCTAGACATAGATGCCTTTTGCAAATAGTCGTTATGCATCCATCCGGTCTGTCCGCCGTAACTGACTTTTGTCCATGAACCGTTTGATTGAATCGACGTGAGCGTCGTACCTTTTGGAATCGTCAAGAGGACGCGATGCCATGTTCCGCCCGCGACGCGCATGTTCAATGCGTGTGTCGTCGTGACGCGGTTCGTACTCGCCGTGGTTAACGAGGAACCACCTGTCGCAGCAGAGGGACTGCCTGTGAGCTTTAGTTTTTGACCGATGCGAATGCTATCGGACGAGAGATTATTCAACGATTTAATCGTCGCAACAGACACATCATAAGACTGACTGATCGACCATAACGTATCACCCGAACGCACCGTATGTGTGCTCGCCGCTGCCGCTTCGTCTGCGTGGGCAAGCACGCTGACCGCTGCGAGTGCCGCGAATGAATAGGTGAGACCAGACTTTGGATTCATAGCGTCACATCCTTTCAAAGAGTGAGAACGAAACAATTCAACAAGTGAAACAATACAAGTTCATTGTACGGTGCAAAGAAATAGGCAAGCAATGGGGCAAAAGGTCAATTCGCGTCTCTTTCTTAAAAAGGAGGTCAATAATTTAGAAGTGGGAATAAATCCCTGTTTTATCACTTGAAAAATGGAGGAAGTATTGACTTTCTGTTGAATTTTGGAAAACGTTAAATCGGATGATTCGTGCTATCATTAGGTCAAATTAAAATAGGTGAGGTAGCAGACTGATGGTCGAGAAGAACTTTTCAAACCGAACATATCGTAAACATCAAGAGAAACTGTTCGAGCTCGTACGAATGCCGATTGTCACCGAGAAAGCGGTGCAGGACGCGATTCGATATATGTGTGAGATCGTCGCCGATATGTTGGCGGTCGATACGGTGTCGATTTGGCATTTTGACACATCGTATCAATCCATTTCATGTCAAGTCGCCTATTCTCACGAATCAGGGACACATTATCCAGATTTGACGATCCATCGTGCGCTCGCATCGGACTATTTTGATGCGCTTCAGACAGATCGCATCCTAGCGTTTGAGGACGTTCGCAATCATCCGTTGGTGAAGGACCTGTATAAAGAGTATTTCGTAGAAGGCAAGCGGGTGTACTCCATGTTGGATGCCCCGATTTATGCGAACAATCGTGCCAAAGGCGTGATTTGTTGCGAGACGTTTCTCCCAAGGGAATGGAACTATCTTGAGGAGTTGATTGTCAGTACGCTTGCGGACTTCATCGCCATCCTGTACTTCCGGCTGGACCGGCAGGCTGTAGATACACACATTCGTCGATTGGCGTATACCGATGAATTGACAGGTCTCTTGAAAGATGTGGGCTTTATCGAGAAAGTCGATGCCGAACGTCAGCGTCAATCACAGCAACTCGGCGCGATGGTATATTTGAAAGTCGACGATTTCCGGTCGGTTGAAGATGCAATCGGGATTGAGAAGTCGGATGAAATCGTTCGTGAGGCGGCCAACCGCTTGCGCCGATACGTGGACGAATCGAAACTGAGTCGTTTGTCTCAGTCTGGGTTTGCAATCTGGTTGCCATATGGCGATCGGATTAAATTGAACACGGTTGCGGATGAACTATGTGAAGCGCTCGTACGAGACTCGTTCATTGTGGATGAATTGGAAGTCATTTTGACGGTGAGTGCCTTTATCGCGGTCGAGCAAGAAGGCTTAACAACCTCTCAATTGATTCATCGTACACGGATCGCGGCGAGTGAACGTGGGCAACAGCGGGCAGCCATCGTCTTCTATGAAGAGGAGATGGGGACGAAGGCGGCGAACCGGCTGATCTTGGAGATGAATTTGCGGAGTGGCTTGGCAGGGAATGAATTTTTGCTGTTCTATCAGCCGAAAATCGATGCGCTCACGGGATCGTTAAAAGGGTTCGAAGGGTTGATGCGTTGGAATCACCCGGAGCGCGGTCTCGTGCCACCGCTCGACTTCATCCCGCTCGCCGAATCGACAGGCGTCATCATCGATTTGGAGGAATGGGCGTTTGTGACGGCTTGTCGCCAGCTTAAACGCTGGCATGAACGGGGAGAGCGCTATGAGCTCGCCCTCAACTTATCGGCACGTCACTTCTTATCCGAAGGGGTCGTCGAAAAGTTTGCCCAAATCGCACGGGAAGAAGGGGTCTGTACGAGTTATTTGACCTTGGAGATCACGGAGAGCGTCGGGATGGAGAATCAGCAACACGTCATCGATCGTTTCGTCGCATTCCGTGAAGAAGGTTTTTCCATCTCAATCGACGACTTCGGGACAGGGTTCTCGGCGTTCGTCTACTTGAAGCACTATCCGATTCATGAAATCAAAATCGATCGCCAGTTCATTCAAGTGACCGAGAATGATCCTACGGGCAATGTCATCGTCGAATCGATTGTCGACTTGGCACGTGGGTTGAATTTAAAGACGGTGTGTGAAGGCGTCGAGACGCTTGAGCAGTGGAACGCGTTACGCGAACTCGGCTGTGACGAGATGCAGGGGTATTATTTCTCTAGACCGTTACCGCTTGAAGAACTGGAAACATGGATTGCTGACTATACGACACAGAAAAGGGACGCCTGAGCGTCCCTTTTGCTATGTCATGAATGTGATTCGAATTGTGGTGCCGTGTCCCGGTGCACTGTCGACTTCGACCTTCCCGCCGTGGGCTTCGATGATGTCCCGTGAGATGGCCATGCCGAGACCACTTCCGCGTGCGTCGTCTGTATTCGTGCCCCGGTAATAGCGTTCAAAGATATAGGGCAATTCGGATTCAGCAATCCCATGTCCATCATCTCCAATCGTCACGATGTCACCCTCGATGTGGACTGTCACCTGCACCGACTCGTCGTTATGGAGAAGGGCGTTATACAAGAAGTTGAGCAAGGCCCGCTTCATAAAGTGCCGATCGAGCGAGACGGTCGCTGCTTGAGTGGCCTCAAACTCGATGTGACGCTCCCCAAAGCGAGAATCGTTCAACACGTCGATGACGAGCTCACGAACGAACGGCTCGAGGTTTGTCTCTTCGAGCGTAAGTGGGAAATCGCCGTGTTGCAGACGCATCGTCAAATTGAAATCGTCGAGCAGTTCCTTCATATACTTAGCCTGCCGTTCAATCACATGTACGTATTGTCTGCGCTCGGTGTCATCTAACGAATCATCATCAAGTAGTTCGGCGTAACCTTGGATGGAGGCGAGCGGGGTCTTCAGGTCGTGCGATACGTTGCTCATCCACTCTTTTCGACGTTCTTCGAGTTCTTCGCGCTGACGTTCATACGTTTTAAGTGTCTGTGAGACGGCATTCAAGTCATAGAAAACAGGGTGATAAATCCCTGACTGCTTCGGTTCGGTAGTCGAAAAATCACGTTGCTTCAGCTGTTGAATCCGTTCGGTCAAGCGATATACAGGGCGCGTCAATCGTGAACTGAACAATAAACCGATCAAGGCGGCGACAAGTAAATCGACAACTAGAATCCAGAAGAACGCCTTCGTTATATATGAAAGGACTGCCTGTTCGTCTAACATAAAGAGCACCCGACGCTCATTTGCCTCTGGAATACCGATGAGATAGCTGTACGATTCATACTCCCCGATGAAGTAGAGTCGGAGGTCATCATCCATATATTTATACATTTGAATCAATTCGATTGGAGAATAGGCGTCTGGTAATCCACTCGGGGCGTCGACCTCGCTGACGACTCGTCCCGTCTCATCTAAAAAGCGGACGAATGCACCCGATTGGCGAAGGGCCTCGCGCCCCGCTTCTGACACGACCGGTTCGCCATCCTCGAGTGAAAGATACGTACTGAAGTTTCGGGTAAAGGTCTCGCCCGAGTTGCTTTCCACATCGTCAAGTCCCGTCCGGTCATTGACGAGGAGCCCGAACAAAATCGTAATGTTTAAGAAGACAACGAGCGCCACAATGAGGAGGATTGACAACAAATAGCGACCGGTCAGTTTCCATTTCATCATGATCGCTCCTTTATACCGTCAACCGATAGCCAAGTCCCTTGACCGTCTTGATATAAGTCGGCTCGGATGGATTCGGTTCGACTTTTTCACGGAGACGTCGGATGTGGACCATGACGGTGTTGTCCGACCCGAAGAACGACTCGCCCCACACTTGCGTGAAGAGCGTCTCTTTGCTGAGAATCCGGTTCGGGTTGCGTAAAAAGCAGGCGAGGAGACCGACTTCTTTAGCCGTCAACTCCAATCGTTCCCCGTTCACATACACTTCCGTCTCGTCTTCATTCATTTGAAAGGGGCCGACGGTCGTCGTCTCGGCCACCGGAGCTTCCATCATCGACACTCGTCGAAGCTGTGCCTTTACGCGGAATGCCACTTCTTTTGGGCTGAACGGCTTCGTGATGTAGTCATCTCCACCGATGGCAAGGCCGAGCAGTTTGTCGACTTCTTCCGATTTGGCAGATAGGAAGAGGATCGGGATATTGGACTGCGCCCGCATCTGTTGGCAGAGCTGATAGCCTTCCCCGTCCGGCAACATGACGTCTAAGATTGCCAAGTGTGGGCGGAACGTTTCGAAGACATCAAATCCGTCCTTCAACGTATGAGCGGTCCGAATCTCATGAAATCCTTCCTTTTCAAGCGCGCGTTGAATCAACGTACATAAATCTTGTTCATCATCCACGATGAGAATCCGTGGCTGTTCCATCGTCATCACCTCGTTCTAAGCATATCATGTAAGGATTTTGTAAGGTACGCGTGAGTTGGAGTTAAGACAGGGGGCGTAATGTAAGGGACAGAAAGAGGTGCTGAACATGGAAACATTATTACAAGTAAAAGCGATTCAAAAGACATATGGGAGAGGGGACGCGACGTTCCGAGCGCTCGATGACGTCTCCTTTACCATTGAGCATGGGGAGTTCGTTGGAATCATGGGACCGTCCGGGGCTGGGAAGTCGACGTTACTCAACGTTCTCGCGACAATCGATACGCCGACGGCGGGTGAGATTTTAGTCGAAGGCGATGACATTGCGTCGATGAATGAGGAGGCGCTCGCCGATTTCCGGCGTGATCATCTCGGATTCATCTTTCAGGACTATAACTTGCTCGATTCATTGACGGTCCGGGAAAACATGTTGCTCCCGCTCGCCGTCTCGAAGACGCCGGTTCACGAGACACGCGCAAAGGTCGAGCGGTTGGCGAAACGATTCGGACTCGAAGGGATTCTCGATCAGTACCCGTACCAAATCTCAGGTGGACAGAAACAGCGGACGGCCGTTAGTCGGGCGCTCATCTCGGACCCGAAACTCATCTTTGCCGATGAACCGACCGGTGCGCTCGACTCGAAGTCGGCGACCGATCTCTTAGATACCCTCGCTCGGTTGAATGAAGCGGAGACGACCATCATGATGGTGACGCATGACGCCTTCGCCGCAAGTTTTTGCCGCCGAGTCCTCTATATTCAAGACGGACAGTTGAAGAAAGAGCTCATTCGCGGCAACGCCTCACGAGACGCATTCTACCAATCAATCCTCGAGGAGCTCGCGAAAGGCGGTGCGGTCGATGACGCTATTTGAGCTCGCTAAGAAAAACGTCGTACGGAATCTGTCGCGATACGCACTCTATGTCGGGACGACCATCTTTTCCATCGTCATCTACTTCACGTTCGCGACACTGAAGCATAGTCATGAGATCAGTGCGCTTGCGGAAACATCGAAGAAGATCAGCGGGTTGATGAGCACGTCGACGTTCATTTTGATGTTGTTCGTCGCCCTCTTCATCGCCTACTCGAACGCCTTCTTTTTGAGAGGACGTAAGCGAGAGGTCGGGCTCTACTCATTACTCGGGGTCCGTAAGAAACAGATTGGACTCTTGCTCTTGTTCGAGAACATCGTCATCGGAGCGGTGTCCTTGGTCATCGGGATCATTCTCGGGATTTTTGGGGCGAACGCGCTTCTCCAATTATTGATGCGTCTCATGGACAGTGACTTGAACATCGGATTCGCTTTCTCGGCGTCGGCATTCATCGAGACGTTCCTCGTCTTTCTTGCGATTTTCCTTTTCACTTCGTTCCAAGGGTATCGGGTCATCTATCGCTTCAAGTTGATTGACCTGTTCCATGCGGACAAGAGTGGGGAAGAGGTTCCGACGGCGAAAGGTTGGGTCGCGCTCACGGGCATCCTCACAATTGGAGTGGCGTACTGGCTCGCCCTTCAAGATTTGATGACGTCCTCACTTTGGAAAACGCTTGGACTCGCGATGCCGCTACTCATCATCGGATTGAGTGTCATCGGGTCGGCGCTTCTCTTCCATAGTGTCTTGATTTTCGCTTTGACATGGTTGAAAGGGAAGGAGCATTGGTCGTGGAAACGGCTCAACTTGTTGACGACGTCACAGCTTCTCTATCGCATTCGGGGGAACGCGAAGACGCTCACATTGATCAGCATCATCAGCGCGACAGCAATCACGGCAGGAGGTGCCATCTTTAGCGTCTACTACTACGCGGAAGAGAATGTCGTCTCTTATACACCATACACGTATGCCTGGAAAGGGGAGGCGGTTGAGGTGAACGGAGCGACGTTCGAATCAAGTGTCGAACAAAAGACGATTCGGACGGAAGCGCAGTACGGAGAGCGTGAACTCGGGGTCATCGATGAGTCGACATACCGCCATCTTCTGCAAGGTCTCGGTGTGGCAGAGCCGGCACCGTTTAAACAGGATGAGGTCGTATGGGTCGACCCGTTCTATGACGAACGTTACTCGGAAGATCTCGAATCGGTCGAACTGTCAGGACAGACGGTTGACGTGTCGACGCGTCTTGAAGAGTCGCCGCTCAACGTGATGACGTTCGGCGGGTCGTTCCTCGTCGTCGCCGACGATATGTTCAAGACGATGACGGAGCCGAGCGAGACGTATCACGTTGCCCTCACGGAGTCGTTCAAAGATCAGCGCGAACAGTCTGAGCGTTTAGCGGGACTCGGGCTCGAATCGTTCTCGAGTGCACCGGACGTGTACGCCGAGACGATGGCAATGAACGGGGCGCTCCTCTTTGTCGGGACATTCCTTGGGCTCGTCTTTCTCGTTGCAACAGGTAGCGTCATTTACTTCAAAACGATGACGGAAGCAGAGGACGACCGGGCGAAGTATGCGATATTACAGAAAATCGGCATATCCGATCGGGACGTGCGCCGGACAGTGCGCCAACAGATCATCGTCGTATTTCTCGCCCCGTTCGCGCTCGGGATTCTTCATGCGACCGTGGCGCTCATCGCGTTTTCAAACTTGTTAAGCATGAATTTCACGATACCGGTTCTCGTGTGGATGGGCCTCTATACAACCATTTATGCGGTCTATTATGGCATCACAGTTCGCCGTTTCATGACGGCGATTCGATAAGGAGAGAAAAATATGAAAAAATGGATTGGAATTGCAATTGTTTCAATTGTATTGGTCGTTGGGTTAACACAGGTGGATTGGAATCGAATTGGGAAGGACACCCTTTTCGTTGAAATCGGAGGGGCGACGGATGTAGTAGAGACGACGCTCGAGAACGGCGATGTGATGAAGCGATACGTATACACGCAACCAGCTTTCACGTCAGACGGGAAGTCGAAGGAAGTTACCTTCACGGCCGCAAACAAACTTCGGGAAGGGGCGTATTTACGTCTCTATGTGAAGGATGGAGACACGGTCACCTCATATGAGGAAGTGTCCCGTGCGGACGTGCCGCAGTCGATTTCGAAAAAGTGAGTAAAAAAGCCATTCGTCATGACCTTCATGGCGGATGGCTTTTGCCTGTTCAGACGACAGGCGCCTCGTAGGCGTTTAGTTCGAGTTTTAATATGTACGTTAGTTCATGATGCGCCAATTCGGAGAAGTTCGTCTTTTTGACGTGTGTTCGTGGGCGCAATCCGCATTCCAATGCGATGTCGACAATGGTACGAATCTGATTTTCCGTATAGAATCGCTTCCGACCGAACGTGAACGGGGTAGGTGGCAAGACGCCATCTGTCTCCCACTTGATCAATTGCTGTTGGCTGCGTGGGATGCCGGCTACACTAAAGGCGCGGCTCAATTCTTTGAGCGGATAAACGATCAGATGTCGTTCCTTATACGAACATGGTTTTCCTTGTTCCGGTCGATATGTATCCCATTCGGTCGCCGAAAACGTCAGGTCGGCTTGGTCGAAGTCGTATTGAGCGGAAGGAATTGTAGTGATACTTGCGATGTCTAGGCTGTTCATAATATGCGTCTCCTTCTTCAAGACTGACTACTAGTTTCAAAAAACACCCTCGTACGTATCGTACCCCATTTACAAATTTTTAACTTACAGTTTTTTCAAAGCGGGGAAATGTTTTGTGGGACTTTTGGAGTGTTTTTTAAATGCTCATATCCGAACATTAAGATACTCTAATAATTATGAAAAAACAAGGAATTAGAGCGATATTAGTCGATGAGTAAAAATTCAGATTATTTAGGACTATCGTCACCCATTAAATTGAAATTATATTAAAAAAATAGAATGAGCACTTTCTTCATGAAAGCGGTTAATAAGGGCGAAGGAGGTGAGACAGATGGCAGCATATCGAGAAACAGCGACGATGCTTTATTTGGACACCCGGCGACAACTCGACGGTAAAGAGAAAAAGCAACTCGTTCGCTATGGACCGCTTGGAAGTCGGATGGATGAGGCGCGGATGAAACAGTTTGGTGACTTGATTAAGGCACTGATTGATGTGGAATCCGTCAACTACGTCGTGGCCCAAGAATTTCTAGTGTATTAACAGGGAGGACTTATGAAGAACCGCACTCGTCCCGCCGCCGATCCTCGGCACGATGAGCAGGTGGTCACATGAGTTGGCCCGAACTCATCTCCAATCTGGGGTTCCCCATCGTCGTCTCGCTCTATTTGCTTCATCGGATTGAGACGAAGCTCGATCGCATGATCCAGCTGCTCGAACGAATGGATACCTCGACCGTATCAGAAACCTAATCCCCTATTGAAAGGAGCCATCCCCCATGGCTGTCTTAACAGAGAAGAAAGCAACGTTAGTTTTGACGACGCATCATGGCGTACAAACAGCAAAACCGACGAAAAAAGCACAACGGTTCGGTCCGATTCGTGCCAATCTGACGGCAGATACGATTGACGCATTCGGTCGTCTCTTGATCGACCTCGTCATTCAAGAGGAAGCAGACCTCGGCATCGTCCGTGAATACGATTTAGTCTAACCCATACCCTAAGGAGGAGAATCACCCATGACTGACACAAAACTTGAAATCTCATTTTTAGATGCATTCCATAAGGTCGTACGTTTCCGCTTGAACAACGTGAAACAACCGGTCGACGCCCAAAAAGTAGAAGCGCTTGCTGACTTCATGGTCGCCAACGATCCGCTCGCGAAGAACGTGATGGAATGGACCGAAATCAAGATGATTGAAGGTACGCAGACGGTATTGAGTGAGAAATAAGGTCGAGAAGCATCGCCACGGCGATGCTTCTTTTAATTTACATAATTATCTTTCAAAAATCAGAATTAACAATTATATTTAAAGGAGCAAAAAATAAATAAATTAAGGAAGGGTTTGTAAAAAGTTGAAACGATATTTATATACCATCATGCTGATGATGATGTTGCTTATGGTGCCAAGGCAGGAGGCGTGGGCTGCTTCTGTCATCGAGGTCGGGACGAAACTTGAAGAAACGATTAAAGTGATCCCGCAATCACCATTTTATCTAGATTATCAGGACGGGAAGACGCGACTCCATGACCCGAGCAATCAGTCCACCGTCGTAATCGATTTTCCCGGGAACTTAACGACGCATTCATCTGGTGACGAGGGGAGCTACGGAGGCGTCCGTTCGTGGATTGCGAGTCTGGACAGACAGGAATGGATTGCCGTTCCCCAATATGATCAACCCCTCATCCGTGTCCAGCGAGACGGGTCGACGTCTCGAATCGACTCCTTGGAATCACCACATCGGGCGGATCTCGTATCGTATGATGCTAGCCGAGACGTGATGCTCTGGCGTGATTCGTACAAAAACGAGTGGGCGTTGACGGATCTGAAAGGAACGGTCAAAAGGACGTACCCGCTCATTTCAGGACAACGTCTCATATTAGGGACGAACCTTGATGAATTGATTGCATTCAATACGTCCGACAAGTCAATCACACACCTCTCACTCGAGACGGGAGAGGAACTAGGAAAAACGACGTTTCCAAATGAATCGTTATCCATCGATTTTGAGTCGAAGACCGATCGACTCTTCATGAAAGGCTCTAATCATTTATACGTCTACGATTTCGCAACCCGAACGATTCAAACACTCAATTTGAACAGGCAGATTCATTATGATATCACGTCACTGGTCTATCACGATGGGCTCTACTATGGTGTGACGTTTGATGATTCGATGGTCACGATTGATTTAACGGAAAATCGCATCACGGAGACGAGTTTGCGCACGCGCAACACGAATAGCGAGTTCGATTTAATCGAGAATGGATACTTCGTACAAGACGACCAGTGGTTGTTGCCAATCGAACGTTTCGGGCAAAAGCCGAAAGAAATGTACACGTGGTTAAAAGCTACTGGCAACTCGGAAGAAGGGCATACGTGGCTGAATCATGCGTATCAACTCATGGCGACCATCACAACCGTTGATGGGATCGAACATAAGGTGCCTGTTGCCGAATTGCCGACGAATGTGACACAAGTCGAGTCGGCACAATCGTTCGCAGAAGGCTATACGATTCCATCATTTGATCAATCGTTCTCCACTAAGGTCAGCTTCGCCATGCTGAACCATTGGAAATCTTACAAACCGGTCAAACAACTTCCACTTCAAATCGACACCTCGTTCGAATACGGAGCAGTCGGTGAGATTACCGGAATGACAGCACCGAATGCGACCGTATATCTTTCGTGTGAAAAAGCGTCGTTTGCTACGTGTTCGAGTCCCGTTCAAGCAGACGAGACAGGGCGCTTCACGCTCTCGAGTGGAATCATTGAAGGAAATCAAACAATCGAGCTATATGTTTCTGATGCGTGGGATTACCGTCAAGCAACGGAAGCGTCTGTCAAAAAGAAATTTATACTTGGACAACCGGTAATCAATAATCCGACAAAAGTTCTGACAGACACTCGAATAGAAGGGGTCTCTATCCAGACAGAACCTCACGCAAAAGTGGAAGTAAGACAATTAAATTCGAAAACAGCGTTTGAAGTGAGAGAAGTTCAAGCGGATGAACATGGTGTGGCGCAATTGACGACATACCGTTCTGATCAACCTTGGTCATACCGAATCTTTTTCCGTGTCCTTGGACAAGAACGTCCTTACGAGATGGTCTACGTCACGAAAGACTATCCAATGCCATCTTTCACGTGGACAAAACTACCGAAAACAGGCGACACGACAATCACTGTCTATAATGACAAGTTAGACCCGATGCTCGCTGTTTCACGCAACGGAAGAGCTGAGTCAGCGAAACGCCTGACAAAAGGTCTCAACGTCATCACTTTGAAAGAACCGCTTCGCGAAGGCCAGACGATCAAACTCGTTGCGAGTTTTCGTCCTGAACTTACTCAAACGTTAGAGAAAAAAGTGACAAGTGACACACCGAAAGTATTGACGGTGAAGGATGTGCTCCTCACGTCGACATCCGCGACGTTCATGTTGGCACACGACCCAAATACCGACATCAATTTCATCTCGAACGGAGTCGTGCTCTATACTCGCGTTGTCGGGACGAACCGGTATCATATTTCGGCAAAACCTGGAACGACGGTTATGATCGAATCCTCATACGGGTCAAAGAAAAAGACGCTCACATATAAGCTACCAAGTGCGACGATCCCATCGGTGACGTTGACGGACGAACAGACGAAACGGGTCGGGAAGACGTTACCGAATGCGACCGTGACGCTAAAGAACGGTTCAAAAGTCATCGCGACGACGAAATCGAATGCGAGTGGGTCGTATACGCTCACGTTCAGCCGTCCACGTGCTGGAACGAAGCTCTATTTCGAGGCGAAGTCGGGAATTCATCGTGACGCGAAATCGGTTGTCGTCAAATCAGGTATCCGTCCAACAATCAGCACGGGAACCATCCGTTCGACGACAAAATCGGTAGCGGTGCGTACGAACGTCCCGTATGGCACGCTGTACGTCTACAACGGCAGTAAGTTGGTCGCCAAAAAGTCCATCGGCTCGACGACGACCAACCTCTATATCGGAACGCAGCGACGTGGCACGAAACTGACATTCAAAGTCGTGACACCTGCGAATCGAACGAATCAAACAACCAAATCTGTGTATTGAATAATTTGAAGGTGACTCTTGCAGTTTGAGTCACCTTTTTTAAGTTTGGTCAATCCTCTTCATTATTTTCTGAAAATTGTCGATAGTATAGGAAACACTGCATGATTGAGAGGGGAATACATAGATGGCATGGAAATCAACATGGTCTAAGGCACTGAGCCGGATCAAACGAAAACCGACATGGACGTGGAAACCGACACTCAAGTGGAAACGCGGAGAGAAGCGTGAACGCACGACATCTTTCGGAGCGAACGTTGGGAAGAATTTGACGATTCGTCAAAAGTTATGGGGACTCGTCCTCATCTCACTCGTCCTAGTCATTGGCGTCGGCGGCTACGCGCTGTTTTCAATGAGTGACGCGAACCGTCAAGCGGACGACATCGTCAACAACTGGAACAAAGGGCTCGATTACGCCCACGAACTTAATACGCTCGCTGCGAACTACCGCACGCTCGAACTCGATCACATCGTGACGGAGGATGCGGCACAAAAAGAAGAACTGATGACACGAATGAAAGAGATTCGTGACGAAATCAACACGATTGCACCGAAGTATGAAAAAACGGCTTCCGGTGAGGTGGACAAGGAACTCTTTACGAATTTCTCGCGTCAATGGGAGATGTATCAACGCGTCTCAGACAACATGTTGACGTTCAGCTCGACCGGTAACACAGGGATGGCTCGCTCATACTATGATGCACAGTCCAAGTCTACATATGACAACTTCACACAAAAACTAGCAGACCTAGTCGACTATAACTCGGAAGGGTCGCAACGTGTCGGACAAAACATGGAAAGTGAATTCATGCAGTCTCTCATGGCGTTGATTGCCGTGACAGTCGGAGCCGTGGTGATTCTCTTGTTCCTCGGACTCAGCCTGTTACGCTCGATTATTCGACCGATGCAAACGCTCCAGACACGCTTTGATGAACTCGCGACACAAGGTGGCGACTTGACGATGACGATTCCGGTCACGTCGAACGACGAGATCGCACAAGTCAGTCGTTCATTTAACACGTTCCTCGCCACACTTCGTGAAATCATGATTGATGTCGATGAGACGGCGAAAGTCGTCCTCTCGTCTTCAAAAGACGTATCCGCCGAAGTGACGCGACTCAGTCACTATATGGAAGAGACGTCGGGTACGGTCGAAGAATTGACGGCCGGGATGGAAGAAACGGCAGCCTCTTCACAAGAAATGAGCGCTTCGACGACCGAGATGGGAAGTTCAATCGATTCAATCGTCGACTTATCCAATGAGAGTGCCGAAACAGCAAATCGTGTCGAGACACGAGCACATGAGATGCGGGAGCAAGCTGTCGTCTCGAAAACAGAAGCAGTGGCGATTATCGAGAAGAAACAAGTCGAGCTCGCGGAAGCCATCAAAGGGGCCCAGTCGGTCGAAGAGATTCGCGTCTTGACGACGGCCATTCTCGCGATTGCTGACCAGACGAACTTACTCGCCTTGAACGCATCGATTGAAGCGGCACGGGCAGGGGAAGCGGGTCGCGGCTTCGCGGTCGTCGCATCCGAGATTCGCAAATTGGCGGAAAACTCACGTCAGACGGTCAACGAGATTCGTGACGTGTCGAACACGGTCATCGATTCGGTCGAACGACTCAATACGAGCTCGGAAGACATGTTGACGTTTCTCAACACGAAAGTCATGGCCGACTACGACCGTCTTGAAGATGCCGCAACGCAATACGAACAGGATGCGACGGTGTTCGGTGAGACGGCGAAGACGTTCGAAGGCAATGCGCTTCAACTTCGCCATATGACGGACAACATTCTTGGGGTCATCCAGGAAGTGGCGACGACCGTGACAGAGGGCGCGGACGGAACGCAGTCGATTTCAGAGAAAGTTCAGCTCTCGGTCGAACGCTTCAACGACGTTCAGGCGAAGATGGGCGAAACGGAAAAACGGGCGACCGAACTCTCGAATCGCGTGGCGCAATTCAAGCTATAAGCAAGTCTCAGAACCAGGCAGATGTCTGGTTCTTTTTTTGTGCCCAGTACAAAAAAATAAAAAGATAGGTCAATACATAAATGAATTTCAAATTGTTGGTACAAATTAGGCTGTTGTGTCCGATAAAGAAAAGGCAATACATAAAAATAGAGAGAAAAAGAGGTGGAAGAGGAGATTACTCCTCGTAGTACGTGAAAAAGATGTGGAACAAATGGACGTTATCAAAAAAAATCATGGCAAGTGTCGGCTTGATCCTGATTCTGACATTGGTCGGGATGGCCTATAATCTGTGGACGCTCGATCGGATGACGAGTCAGTATGAACAGATGATCTCAAACGATGTCATGAAGATGAAAGCGGCGGACGACTTGGCGCTCGGGATGGTGCGCCAGGCGTATGGGGTTCGTGGGTATGTGCTCGTACAAGACGATGAACGGAAACAACAAATCACCCGTGGTGGAGAAGAAAAGAAAGCCGCCATCGAGTCGTTGATTGAACTCGCGGGCAACGAGTCCGAACGAAAAGAATTTGAATCGTTACTCGAATATGCGACTGGATATGATGAGTTGGCGACTCAAGCCATTAAGGCGATCGACTCAAAAGATCAAGAAGCAATCGATCGTTTGACGCTCCGTCTCATGCCGGACGTGACAAAATCGATTGCATCGACCGGTGATGCATTGCAGGCCGAAACGGAAGAGAAGATGTTTGCGATGCAGACGGAACTACAAGAAGCGAGTCAGCGTGCCTTCTGGTACTCGGTCGTCATCGCAATCGTCAGTTTCGTTCTGACGATGGGCGCCGGATATGCCATCAGCCGTATGGTGACGACACCGCTCCGTTTCTTAGCGAAAGAAGTGGACGTTGTGGCGGAAGGAGACTTGACACGTGAAGACCTTCAGGCGCTCACACAAGATGAAATCGGACAATTGATGACCGGCTTCAACCGCATGAAAGGCAACTTGCGTGAACTGATTGACCGTGTCACCCAAAACGCACAGGAAATCACAGCACAATCGGAAGAATTGTATGCGAGCACGGAAGAGATGGCGTCACAGACAGAGGAAACGACCCGTCTCATCGACCGAATCGTAGAAGAGACGGTCGCGCAGGCGAAAGAAGCGACTGGAACGTCTCAAGCGGTGGCTGCCGCCGATGAAGGCATCGGTCGGATTGCCGGGTCCATCGGCTCGATTGACGATGACGTGTCACAGAGTTTGAAGCTCGCTGAAGAAGGTGGTGCGACGATGGCTCGAGCGAAAGATGAGGTGCTCGCACTCGAGCGGGAGACACGTCGGACGGGAGAGTCGATTTCGGCACTGAAGCAACAGTCTGACGAGATTGCCCTCATCACCGAGGTCATCCAATCGATTACCGACCAGACGAACTTATTGGCATTGAACGCGGCCATCGAAGCGGCACGTGCCGGCGAACAAGGAAAAGGGTTCGCCGTCGTCGCAGAAGAAGTACGTAAACTTGCCGAGCAGTCGAAACAGTCGGCGACACAAATCGCCGGATTGATCGAGTCAATTCAGGCACAGTCGAATGCCGTTCTCGACCAACACGTCGTCAGTGCGAAACGTGTCGAAACGAACACATTGTTGCTCGAACGAGCGACACGCGCATTCGAACAGATCGTCAGTCAGCTCGAGACGTCGGTCGACAACACGTCACACATCCGCATCGCCTCACATGAGATTGCGGAGACGACGAAACAAGTCGCGACGTCCTCTCTTCAAATGTCACAAGACAGTGAAGGGATGGCCGACACGATGCGTACGGTCGGTGAGACGGCTGACGCCCAACTCGCAATGATTCAAGAATTGAACGGGGTCGCCGAATCGCTCGGCAATATGACGAGTGACCTGCAGACACTGATTGGTCGATTCACGACATAAAATGAAAGTCCTGTCTCTTCGGAGTCAGGGCTTTTCGTTCATATCGAAACGATTCGTCATCTAAAAAGTAGGGAATGAACAACAAGGTAAACGACAAAAAGGAGTGGATCATATGAAGTATACGGTCATTACAGGAGCCAGTTCAGGAATCGGCTATGAAACAGCGAAGCTGCTCGCCGAAAAGGGAAAATCGCTCGTTCTCGTCGCAAGACGAAAAGAAGAGCTCGAATCGTTACGTGATGAGATTAAATCCATCTCGCCTGATTGCGACGTCATCATCAAATCGACCGATCTGTCATATAGCGAGAACGTGTACGGTCTTTATGAATCGCTCGCGGACCTCGATATCGAGACGTGGATCAACAACGCCGGATTCGGGGACGCGGATCTCATCAAAGACGTCGACCTCGGTAAAATCGAGAATATGATTCGTCTGAATATCGAAGCGCTCACCGTCTTGTCGAGTCTATACGTCCGCGATTATCATGACGTCGAAGGGGCGCAACTATTGAACGTGTCGTCTGTCGGGGGCTATCGGATCGTCCCGAACTCGGTCACGTATTGTGCGACGAAGTTCTTCGTAAGTGCATATACGGAAGGGCTCGCGCAAGAGTTGAAGCAGAGTGGTGCCAAACTTCGGGCGAAAGTACTGGCGCCGGCCGCAACAGAGACGAGTTTCGCCGATCGGGCTCGCGATACGGAAGGGTTCGACTACAGCGAGAACGTCGCGAAGTATCACACGGCGCGCGAGATGGCAGAATTTCTGTATGAATTGCTCGAAGGGGACGAAGTCGTCGGCATTGTCGACCCGGAAGATTATGCGTTCAGCCTACGTGGACCGATTAAACCGTATGCCGGATGACATGTAAAAAGAGGCAACGGATGTTTTCATCTGTTACCTCTTTTTTATTCGCTTATTCACTTATTATATTGTTTAATCCTTTGATTAAAGCTTTTCGTTCATCATCGGTGTACACTTCTTTTTCGTAAGGGGAGAGCGGCATATGCTGTCCATTTTTCAGTTTCAAATACCAGCCCTCGAAATCAACGTAAGAAATTTTAATCCAGGCCCGTCCCTCGGTGATATCCATTTGACCTAGTCGACTTACAATAAAATTTGTCGGAATGACAAAGAGTGCGCGAGGAGTTGAATGAAAACGGTGTTCCTCAACAGAAATGGCATAAAAGTCAGCTTCATGTAACCGTTCTACGTTCGCACCTGTCGTTTTTTCATCTGTTATCGAATCGAGTTGCGACCACATTACTTTTTTTCCTTGGATCTGATAATAATGTGACCCTAAAGAATGTACGCTTTGAGTGTCTACGTTAAAGTGAGCTGCTAATTGAGACTGGACTGTCATGTTAACTCCTCCTAGTTGTGAATGTAAGTGGTACGTATCAAATATACGGCACAATAAAATAGAAGTCAACATATTTCGCTTAATCTACATAATTAAATAATGGAATATACTATATAACATCTATGTTTATTGGTGGTATGTGCTGAAAAATATTCATTATGAGCGCTTATTGTGTATAGTTGAAGTAAGATAGTATGTAACTAGGAGGATCAATATGTCAGAATTCAACTCGATAGCAGAAGAGATTCGATATCATGCTAGGGAATTTATGAAAGACGGAGCCGAATATGCTGCGAAAGATGTCAAAGCGTATGTTAAAGCAAATATGAAAGACCAAGTATCTGACGGCGCATTTGCAGGAGCAATTCGTGATTTGATGCAGAAAGAAGATCAGTATGTTGTCGTCCGTCGTGGTTTCTATAAATTTACGGGAGACAGCGAAAGACAAAATCGTATGGTTTATTCAAAAGACAATCCATTTCTTGATTTGTCTATTTCCATGCTAAATCAAACATTAAGGGATATTGGAGACAAACTAAAGGAAGAAGTAAATATACTTGAACTGGGAAACGATGAAATCCGACAGATTCAAGATGTAAAAAAACTAGTTGAAGATGTAAAGGCGATTGTCGAAAAACACAGCGGTCATGAATAAACAGCCTTCAAAAAACGAGTAAGGATTCAACACTGAATCCTTACTCGTTTTTTTGATTTCTTTTCATTGTTTAGTTGGGGGTTTTATGGTGATTGAACCGTATAACCACCCGTGAAGCGGTGTGTCAGGCGACGTGTTAAGTAACGCAACCGGAGGCGTAATACATAAAACTGTGACGTGTTCGGAAGAATGACGTTGTCGACGTATTCCGCGAACATATGGCGGAACATCCGCTCTTCACTGCGGTCATAAGTCGCACTCCACATCCCGTGATTCTCGACTTCAAGGAGCATCCAAATCATCTCATCGGTAAGCGGGTCATCGTCCTTCAACTCAGCCGTCAGTGCAGCGAAACGATGGCTACACATAGACGCATATAAAGAATGGGCATGCGGGTCATGGGGGTTTAATGTTAAGTAACCGCTCGCCGTCTTCATCAGCTCATCGACCATATCTAGCGGAATGTCGTCATACACTTGGAAAAATTCGAGCAACATCGGGACGGTGTCCGGACCGAATCCGGCTAGACGGACATAGTTCATGATATGAAGACCGGCCTCGCCATGGAATTTGCGGTCGAAGTAGTGGACGGCAAGGGCCCGATGCATGATCGGGACGTCCGGATAGCGTTCGACGCCACGGAGAAAGTGTTGTTCCGCTTCGAACGTGAACCCGGTATCTTCACTGACGAATCCTTTCAACATATGAAGAATGTAGTGATCGCCGAGTGCGCTCGCTTTCTCAAGCCACGGTTTGGCCGACTCGGTGTCACCTTCTCGAATGTATGGATAAGCGCGCATCGCCGGGAAGAATGGGTCGTCCGGGAACGCGGTCTCGCCCCGTGTCGCCATATCATTGATGGCTTCAGCGTTATAAGCTTCTGTTAATTCTGCGAGGAGCATCATCTCAAGGAACGTGCGCTGGAACTCTGGGGTGTGTAAATCGATCGTTTGTGTCATAGGGTGTCCTCCTCACAAGTACTGGTGTCGCTCTATTATACTTGTTCTTGTCACAGTCGAGTAGCATCTTTTACAAAAACGGGAAATGGAAAGTAAGAGATGGAAAGGAGGGGGAAGGCATGGCGACGTTCACTGGATATGTCGCAGAGGTGATGGAGGAAAAAATCCGCGTCACGCCTAAGCGGGAGGCGGAGCCGTTCGATGGCATCGTGTTTCATGTAGCGAGACCTCTTTTGGACGAGACACCGCTTCTCGTCGGGCAACAGGTTCGAGTCGAGCATGATGAACGGTTGACACGCTCCTTGCCACCGCAAGCGACGGCGCATCGGGTCGATGTGTTATGATGAGGACGAGGTGAATGACATGGGACAACGGAACTTTTTATGGCTTGGAGCTGTCGTCGGCTTCAGTGCCCTCGTCGTCTGGTTGTTGCAAGACGCACTCCCGTTTTGGGCGCTGTCGATTCTATTACTCGGATTAGGAGCGGTGCTCGGCAATCTCCAACGACGTTTCACACGTGACGAATAACAAGCACTCCATCATTCAGATGGGGTGCTTGTGTCGTTTTCTTCTTCATTTATGTTTTCTTCAGTGTCCGGATCGTCTTCGACGATGGAGTCCTCATCCCCGTTTGGTTCGAGCGTCGTCGGTTCTTCCGGCTCCGTTGGCTCTTCCGGTTCGGTCGGTTCCTCCGGCTCGGTTACCGGGGGATCGTCTTCAATCGGCTCTTCCGTTTCCGGTGGGTCCGTCGGTTCTTCTGGTTCACTCGGCGGTTCCGCAGGTTCTTCCGGCGTCACTTCCGGTGTCGTCGGTTCGGGCTCTTCCACAACCTCCTCTTCGACTTCTTCCTCAACTGGAACTTCCGGTTCAGTGGCCGGCGGGATGTCCGGTTGCGCCTCGGGAATAGGTGGTGCTTCTGGAACGACGACCGGTTCTTCGTTCAAATCCGGTTTGATTGGTTCGACCGGTGCGAGTTCGATGGGTAGCGGTGCCGGTGCATCTTTTGCGATGAACGTACGGATGTCTTGTTCAAATAATGCGGTCGGCAAGGCGATCCCACGCAAATGGATGGCGACGACTCGCCCGGATGCTGAAAGGAGCGGACTGCCATACGCATGACGAGGTAATTCAAAGTTTCGGCTATAGCCGTTCTCGGCGAAGGTGACCGTACCGTTGATGCGTTCTTGCATCGTCAACGTTGTCAACGTCTCGTCCTCTGCGGCAATCGCTTGCGTGAGTGTGTATGGTGTGTTCTCCGTCTCTTCGATTCGAATGACGGCGATGAGCTTCGTCCGACCGACGACGGTGCCGGAGACGGCCTCACCGTCATGGTACATGATGATATTCGTCAACCCAGCCACATTCGAGGCAGCCGTCACGACATCGCGTGAGCTCACCAAAAATCCTGTCCCGTAACTGACGGTGAAGAGGCTATCTTGTAGTGCGGCGAAGTCGACCGGTGTCGCTTCGTCAGCGGAGACCGTATCTTCCCCAATCGGCAAGTTGACCTGATCGGCGAGCGAGTCGGTCGAACGTAGCATGTCCGTGAAATAGGCGTTTCCAATGAAGGTGACAAAGGCAATGAGTGCGATAGCGAATGGGGTGGCAAATAACCAAATCGTGCGACGTGAGCGGCGGCCACACGTCGGACAGATCGTTTTCGATCGTGTCTTCTTTCCGCAGTGGGGACAAGTCACGGGGGCACCTTCTTTCTATAAAGTTCGATGCTATGCTTATTCCTTCATTTGGAAAGAGGTAAACAAATATTTTGGAAGGTGTTCGGATGAATTGTGTTGTTTTTCCTGTGAAAGAATGATTTTTAGGAATCGGGGAAAAAAGTAGGTAAGATTCCATGAAAGGAGACATGCCATGCAACCCTTCTGGCTCACCCCGGCCTTTCGTAACGGGATTTGGGTGTTGCTCATCTTAACGATTCTTTTTATGTTGAAACAAGTCGAATTTATCTTTTACCCACTTGGAATCTTTTTTGCCACAGTTCTCACGCCATTTCTAATCGCAGGAGTCCTATTCTATCTCACTGTCGGATTCGTCGATTGGCTCGAAAGTAGGTTAAAGCGACGATCGTTTGCGATTCTCATCATTCTCTTGTTCTTACTCCTTCTCGCTGTCTTGTTTGTGATCACCCTCGGTCCAATCTTGACTCGTCAACTCTTCGCTCTCCTCGATGCCTTTCCTCGGGTGGCAGAAGCGAGTTATCGGCAACTTGTGAACTTGTATCGAGCCTTGGAAGAATATACGTGGTTTCAGAACTATATCAATCAAAATGAGACCTCCATTGATACGTGGATTCGTCAATTGACGGATACGGTCGGTGCAGTAATTGGAAGTGTAGCCGGGTCACTCGGTCGTGTCCTCGCGTTTATCATCTCGGGATTGTTCACCCTGTTTATCGCCTTGTTCTTATATGTGTTTATGCTGATTGATGGAGGAAAACTGGCGAGTGCGATTGTGCGCTGGGTCCCAGGAACTTATGAACAAGATGCCCGTCAAATCCTTCATGACATGCATGAAACAATCAAACGATACGTTCGAGCCCAGTTGATCGTCTGTACGTTCGTCGGCTTCTTTGCTACGATTGCACTCTGGTTACTCGATGTCCCGTTCTTCTTGCCGCTCGGTATCTTTATTTTTGCTACGAATATCATTCCTTATTTCGGTCCTTTTCTCGGGGCCGCTCCAGCCGTCTTGATCGCGTTCATCGATGAACCGGTCAAAGCGATCTATGTCATTGTCGCGATTACCATCATTCAACAATTAGATGCCAATGTCATCTCTCCTCTTGTACAAGGGAAGTCGCTACGGGTCCATCCCATCACGATTACCTTGGTCTTACTCGTCGCAGGTCGATTAGCCGGTATCGTCGGTATGTTGCTTGCTGTTCCTTTCTACGCCGTGTTAAAAGTCACATTCCTTAACCTTCAAAAGTTGTATCAGTTACGTAAATCGTCGAAATCACCAATCGAAAGGAATGATTGAGATGTCATCCCGAGTGACGGAAACGTTTATGGATCTCGTGCGAATCGATTCGGAATCCTATGCAGAAGGTCCGTTTTTAGATGAACTAAAAGAACGATGTGCCCGCATGGGTCTTGAAATCGATGAAGATGATTCGAAAGATCGGACCGGTCTTGGATCAAACAATCTGATTGCTCGTCTAAAGGGAGATTCTTCAATCGAACCGTTATTTTTATCGGCTCATATCGATACGGTGTCTCCGGGGAAAGGAATCGTTCCAATCATCCGGGATGATATCGTTTTTTCTGAAGGGGAGACGATTCTGGCGGCCGATGACAAAGCGGGAATTGCCATCATGCTCGAAGTCGTGGAGCGCTTGCAGAGTGAAGGCGCTCGACACGGACCAATCGAGCTTGTCTTTACCCCTGGCGAGGAAGTTGGATTGCTTGGTGCCAAAGCGCTTGATATGTCGACGATTCAAGCAACACATGGACTGATTCTTGACAATGGTGGGTCGGTCGGCGGTATCATCTTGAGTTCCCCGAGCATGTTTAGTCTTCAAGTCGACATTCACGGAAGAGCTGCCCATGCGGGACTTGAACCGGAAAAAGGAATCTCTGCACTCCTCATTGCTTCGGACGCCATTCAAAACATGAAACTCGGTAGGATCTCAGAAAAGACGACGGCGAATATCGGCAAAATCTCAGGAGGAACGGGAAGTAATGTCGTCATGGAGCAGGTGACGTTAGTCGGGGAGGCGAGGTCACTTGATCATGAGGCGTGTGTGGACCAGGTGAAGCACATGATTCTTGCATTTGAACAGGCAGCTTCAAATCATGGTGGGACGGTCGACATCAAAACAGAACAGATGATTCGGAGCTATCGGTTTTCAGAGGATGAACCGTTCGTTCAACACGTGGCGGAAGCATTGACGGATCACTCGTTTACAGTCCGCTATGAGCATAGTGGCGGAGGAAGCGATGCCAACGTGTTCAACGAGTCTGGGAAAGTGGCGTTGAATGTTTCGATTGGATATGAAGCCATTCATACCGTCGACGAATCGATTCCCATCAAAGAATTAGAAGATAGTGTCTCTTTTGTCTTACGGGTCATTGAGACGATGCAGACGTTCCGCTCGTGAGAGGAAGGGATTGTGATGCGAAAAAGAATAAGTGATGTCGCGGTAATTCTCGCTGCCATCATCGTCATCGGGTTGGCCATCAATCTATTTTTAGGTCCTCACGACATCGCCGCAGGCGGCGTGACCGGGATTGGGATTCTGTTAGAGGAAGTTCTCGATATTGATCGTTCGATTGTCGTCTCGGTTCTAAACGGACTCTTGCTCATCCTGACATTCGTCTTTCTTGGGAAGAAAGTGTTTTATAACACTCTAATCGGTAGTCTGTTTTTACCGATTGCGCTCGCGGTCATTCCAAAGTATATGGTCACGACCGATCGCTTCTTCTCGGTCGTCTTCGGGAGCATCTTGTTCGCCGTTGCCGTCGCGATGCTTTATCGAATCGGGGCCTCGAGTGGGGGGACTACGATTCCGCCGTTGATCTTGCACAAATATACAGGATTGAATACGGCGATCGGATTCTTTTTGACGGACGCTCTCATCGTCGTATCGAGTGTGTTCGTATTTGGGGTCGAGTCGTTCCTATTCGCCATCGCTTCGATTATTTTGACGTCGGCCGTCATGGCGTATATCGAACTCGGGCTCGATCGGAAGAAAGCAATCTTTATTATGAGTGAGTCCCATCTCGATGACATCAAACAAGCGCTCTATCGAGAAGTCGACCGAGGCATTACCGTGTTTGATGTCAGAGGGGGATTTCAAGGAGAAGATCGAGAGATGTTAATGATCGTGTTGACGCGGAGCGAGTATCAGACAGCACTCAAAGCCGTCAATGCCATCGACAAACAGTCGTTCATGATTGTCTACAATGTCGCAGACGTACACGGTCTAGGATTTAGTTACCAACCACGTGTTTGAATCCAGAAAGGGGATTTCGCGCATGAACTCCTTACTCGCCTTTACGATTGTTATGCTGATTTGGACGGTTAGTGATTACGTCGCCAAAAAAACAAAAGCTCTATTATCTTCATTATTTGTGGCGTCCGTCATTTTTCTCGTCGGGTTTAAATCTGGGTTGTTCCCGGAAGACTTGTTACCGTCGTCCTCATTGTTAGCACTCGGTCAGACGGTCGTCGGACTCGTCATCGTCCATCTAGGAACGCTTATCAGTCTAGATGAATTCAAACGTCAATGGAAAACGTTCGTGATTGGGGTATCGGCTGTGTTAGGGATTGCCGTCTTCATGTACGCATTTGGACAGATTTTTCTCGATACGAACTATATCTTGAGTGGTATTGCAGCCATCAGCGGCGGAACCATCTCGATCATTCTCGTTCAAGACGCCGCCATTAACGCGGGACTCGTGTCGGTCTCCGTATTTCCGGTACTGATTGCAGCGACTCAAGGTTTAATCGGCTTTCCGCTCACGTCCATCATTTTGAGAAAAGAAGCGCGTCGGATTCAGACCGCCTATCGGGATGGAACACTCGCCACACCGAAAGAGCATGCGGTCGTCCATGATGAGACAGATGACTCGATCTTGCCGGCCCCTTTCCATACGACGGCAGGAACGCTATTCGTCATGGGATGCGTCGTGTTGATTGCGACCGTCATCAGCGGGTGGACGAACGGCTACTTGAACACGTTCGTGATCGCCTTGATCTTAGGGATCATCTTACGTCGCTTCAAAGTGCTGAAAGCGAACGCCTTGAACGGAATCGATGCATATGGGCTGATTATGATTGCAATTTTGCTCATCATCTTCGGACCGCTCGCCACGTTGTCTCCGAGCGACCTGTTCGACTTGATTGTCCCAATCACCATCGCATTTGCGTTCGGGGTGACCGGACTTCTCTTATTCGCGTTCCTCGCCGGGCGATTCCTCGGCTATTCAAAAGAGATGTCGATGGCAATCGGATTGACGGCGTTATACGGTTTCCCAGGGACGCTCATCTTAAGTGAGGAGGCGGCGAAAAATATCGGCGAAACGGAAGAGGAGGTGCATATCATTGAAGATGAGATTTTACCGAAAATGATTGTTGCTGGATTTTCAACGGTCACCATCACATCCGTCTTTATCACAGGGATACTCGCTGCGTTTATCTATTAAGGAGGAGTTACGATGGCATTATCAACTGAACTTGGAAAGATCAAGAAACTTCATAATGCAGAAGCAGGGGTGCTCAGTCTTTACTTGAGCACCAAGCCGAGTGAGCGGGATAAATGGGAGATTCATTTGAAGAATGAGTTGCGCCGGCTCGAACAAGAAGTCGAAGCGAGCGGGGATGAGGCATTGGTGAAGGCGTTCAAAGGGGTGAGGGAACGGACCGAACAAGAGATTAAACATAATGAACATAAACTGTTGCGAAGCATCGTCTTATTCGCGGAAGGGAACGACGGATTGTTCGAACTTCATTTCCTTCAACTCGATGTCGACAATGAGTTTCACTATGGAAAAGAACCGGTCCTCGATCAAATTGAAAAATTAGATGCCGAGTTCCCGAATACCGGCATCTTGCTTCCGCAGATGGATGCGATCACCGTCTATGATACGAGACTCGGTGAGGTCGAAGACGTCACGGTCTATGAACTCGATTTGAATTCGGATGAGTGGCGCAGGTATCAGGGACGTGGGTCGAGACAAAACGCTGCTTCAAGTAGTCAAGTCGATCAATTCGACAGTCGAAAAGAAAAACAAATCCAACGATTCTATCGTGAAATCGCTGGCGAGATTCGATCACTACGGAAGAAACATCATTGGAGCAAGATTGTCATCATCGGGCAAGAGCGGAGCGCCAGCCTCTTAAAAGAGGAGCTCAACATCGAGGTGGCGCGAGTGGTGCATCGGAATCTCGGAAATGCAGAGGAAGAAGAAGTGCTGCGTCGGGCATTTGAAGGATGAGGAACAGGCGGGTGACAGTTGTCATCCGCCTTTATTCTGCCCATCGGTTGTCGTGTGTGAACGAAATCGTCAACCATTTCTCATAAGGTAAGAAAGCCAAAGCATCCTCCATCTTTTGACGAATCATGTCCTGATCGGCAATCTTGTCGTATCGATAAGTGGTCGGGACGACGAGATCAATCTCGATAAATAATAGATTCCCAGACTTTGTCGTGCGGACGTATGTCTTGTTGACGTCGTATTGATGGGCGACTTGTAGGATGGTCAGCGTGATCTGTTTACTATAAGGAGTCTCCGTGTTCATCCCAATCAACTCTTTGATGGCTGTCCACATCTCAATAAGCGGTGTCTTGACCAACCACATCGTGATGAGAAGTAACATGACTGGGTCCACATAGGGCGAGATGGCCTCGAAGGACAACCAGACGAGCACTTGGGCAATCAAGTATCCGACGAGCGCCCCACCCGTCAAGACGAAGCTGAGTCGCCACTGCACAATCTCGGCACTGACGAGGCCAGAGCTCGCCTTCAACTGAAACGTTCGTAAATACCGAAAGATTCCATAGGTCAATGCGGCGCTGATGGCCAAATAGACGAGTGCCCCTCCGAGCACAAGTTCATTCCCCCCACCGCGAATATCCTCGATTGCTCCGAGGAAGGCGGTGACGATGACATAGAGCAGCACCCCGTATTGAAACAGGATGATGAACGGTTCGATCGTACTTTTACCGAACGGGAATCGTTTATCTGCCGTCAGCATGAATACCCCGGCTCGCAGAGAAATCCAACTCATGATGACGCTCAAGAACGAGTAGATTCCGTCGAATAGGATAAAGGCAGAGGAGAGATAGTAACCGACAATGATTCCAGAAATGGCGAAGAATAGAGAAGCGAACACCGAGACACGTAATACAAAACGTTCGAGCTGAGGATCTTTCGGCATAAGCGTGCCCCCTTTGAACAAGACGGACCATCGATGGTCTATATTTTCCCGTTCACTTAAAATCTAATACATACATAAAAAAGGGAAGTTTATCACATGATGAATTGGAAAAATTGGTCAATCGCATGAAAATCGGCGCCAGCTTTAGTATGATGAATGAAATGAACAGACACAAAGGGGCTCATCTCATGAAATTCATCATCTTATTTGGTCCACAAGCCGTCGGCAAGATGACGGTCGGGCAGGCGCTCGCCGACAAGACCGAGCTGAAATTATTCCATAACCATATGACAATCGACCTCGTCGGACCATTCTTCAATTACGGGACGCCGGAAGGGAAGCGACTTGTCCAACACTTTCGTCAAGAACTGTTCGAGGCGGTCGCCAAGAGTGATTTATCCGGCATGATTTTCACGTTCGTCTGGGCGTTTGACATGCAGGAGGACTGGGATTACGTGAAGAAGGTGACGGATTTGTTCGAGTCACATGGGGCGGACATCTACTATGTCGAGCTCGAGGCCGAGATGGAGGAGCGGCTCGCGCGCAATACGACGGAGAACCGCCTCACCCATAAACCGTCGAAGCGCGACATCGCCTGGTCCGAGGCGGAACTGAAGCAGACGGCGACGATGTATCGATTGAACTCACGTCCGGGGGAGTTAGACGTCGAGCATTATCTCCGGATCGATAACACGAACTTAAGTCCAGAAGAGACGGCGGCACAGATTCAACAAGCATTCGACCTATGAAAAAGCGAGTCCCCATCAAAGGGAACTCGCTTTTCTCATGCCCACCATTCGGGGCGTTCATAGTCGACCAACACCTGTTTTTCGAGGAGGCGTGGTACAAGGTATGAGGTGACGTTCGGAAGACGATCATCGAGGTCGGCCGGATGGACCATCACTTCGATGGATCCACCTGGTTCGATGGCATCGAGCGTCGCATGGGAGACACCGTCCGCATAGAACTGATCACTGAACCGTTCGGTCACCCACAAGTCTCGGCGTGACCCGAGCGTCGTTAAGGCCCGAAACGTCGTGTCGTATTCTTCAGCGAGACGAATGATGACGTCGTGCAGGACCGGCCAACCGTGAATGTGATGGTGGCTGTCGAGATGGTCGAGCGGAAGTCCGGTCGCAAGGAACGCCTCGATCTGGGCTTTCCACTCCAGATAGACGAGCTCCGGGTCAGGCGAGTCTTCAGTCAAGAAACGGCTCGTGTAGCGGAACGTGCCGTCTGCTTTTGTGAGAGGGGCGCTCGTGTCGGCGAGCGGTTTGCCCCAAGACAAGACGAGATGGACCCCGACACGGAGCGACGGATGTTGTTTCGCGAGTCGGACCGCTTCCTCGACGGCATACCCGTTCATGATCATTGTCGCCGAATTGACGATTCCATTCAGATGACTCTCCAAGGTGCCGGCGTTCACACCTGTCGTCAATCCAAAATCATCAGCGTTGACCAAGACGAACGTTTTAGGCATTGACGAGACCGAGTGCCTGGTCAAGGACCAGGTCACCTTTCATCATCCCGTACGCCATGTTGTCGATGACCGCGACCGGTACGTCGACAGACGATTTGATTTTGCCTTCGAGGTAGCGGACTTGAGGTCCGATCAAGATGACGTCGACGTTCGATTGTTCTTTCAAGCGCGACTCTGGAATCGCGTCAATGGATGCGTCGATTCCGCGTGCAGCGGCTTCTTTCCGCATTTTTTCCACTAAGATTGATGTCGACATTCCTGCCGAGCAGACGAGTAAGATGTTCATGTCGTTTCCTCCAATCGATTCAAACGGGTGATCATGTCAATCATTTCGACGGCGAGCTCTTTCACGGTCATCGCCGTCATGAGGTGGTCTTGTGCGTGGACGAGGAGGACGCTCATGTCGCTCGTCGTCCCCCGTGCTTCTTCTTGTAACAGCTGGGTCTGTAGCTTGTGTGCGTCCAAGAAGGCCGCATCGGCTTCTTTCAACTTTGCCGCCGCTTCGTCCGCTTCACCGCGTTTCGCGGCAGCGATGGCCTCGAATGCAGAGGAGCGTGCATTTCCGGCATGTAAGATAATCATAAACGAGAGTTCTTGGATGGTTTCGGTTTTCACGAAATCTTTTCTCCTTCCTCAGTAGCAGCTTTGTTTTTATTGATTTCGGCTGTCATCGCCTTCGCTCCTGCCATGACGAATGGAATGTACATCGCTGTCGCAATCGACAAGTTGACGATTTGGAGCAAGACACCACGAACGCTACCGCCCGTTACCAAATAGCCACTGATGATTGGTGGCGTTGTCCAAGGGACGATGGCGACTGTCTTCGGAACCATGCCTGTCGAGAGCGCGACGTATGAGATGATCGTGAGCGTGACCGGCACTAAGATGAACGGTACGAGCATGATCGGGTTCAATACGATTGGAAGACCGAAGATGACCGGTTCGTTGATGTTAAAGAGACTGGCTGGTGTCGACAGTTTTGCCACTTGGTGATACGGGTGATTCCGTTGTTTGCGGACGACGATGAAGATCGCGAGTAAGAGCGCGAACGTCGTACCCGATCCACCCATGAAGACGAACGCATCCAAGAACGGTTTTGTGACCGTGTACGGTACATCAAACGCTGACGTTCCAGCTTGGAAGGCAGCCAAGTTTTGCTCGATGAGCGGGAGGTAGACCGGTTCGATGACCGAGCCGATGATGTTCGTCCCGTGAAGCCCGAAGAACCAAAGGATGTGGTTCAAGAAGGCGATGAGCAAGGCAGCCGGGAGTGAGTCGCCGAATCCTTGGAGCGGTTGTTGGATCGCTTTAAAGATGACTTCAAATACACTGAGTTCGACGACGAGCGTCATGAAGAGCTGGAATCCTGCGACAACCGTCAAGATGATCATTGATGGGATGAGCGCTTGGAATGAACGTGTGACCCCACCTGGTACACCTTCTGGCATCTTGATCGTCAGTTTCGTATTGATGAGGTAGCGGAACATTTCTGTAACGACAATCGATACGATGATGGCGACGAAGAGACCTTGTGCGCCGAGCCATGCGAAGTTGAGACCCCAGTCAGCAGTGACCGGTACGAGCATGATATACGAGGCGAGCGACAAGATCCCCGCCGCGAGCCCGTCAATCCCGTATGAACGGGCCAAGTTATACCCGATCGAGAAGGCGATCAGGAGCCCGAGTATCGCGAAGGACGCATTCCAAATGCTACCGCCAAGCCCTTGCCAATTACCTTCGCCGAACATACTGTTCATCGATCCGACGAAGTCGAGTGAGAGACCACCGATGTTGATGGCTGGGAAGTTGTTGATGAGGACCGCGAGCGACCCGACGATGATGAGTGGCATGACGGAAACGAATCCGTCACGGATGGCGACTAAGTGCCTTTGGGACCCGATACGTCCCGCGATTTCAATAAACTTGTTCATGAGTAAACCTCCTTCTTAAATTGGGGTAGGTACGCCTCGTGCGCTGTGAACAGCTCTTTAAGAAGCGGGTCGATCCGTTTCTCGTCCTGGATGAGCGGGTTCATGAGGCAGGCAAGGTAGGCGTCCTCGTACGTGCCAGATACAGCCGCTTGGATGGCGAGCTGTTCAAACGTTTTTAAGTTCGTGATGAGCCCACGGATCGGTAGCGGCAACGCGCCGATGGAGATTGGGCGAGGACCCGACTTCGTGATGACGGCGTTCACTTCGATGACCGCATCGTCTGGTAAATCTCGAATCGTGCCGTTATTGAGCGTGTTGACCGTCTGGATGTCACCGCGGTCGTTGTGAATCGAGTCCATCAAGTTGCAGGCGGCGTCTGAATAGTAGGCGCCTCCACGTTTTTCAAGCTCTTCCGGTTTGACGGCGAGATCGACGTCTTTGTATTTCTCGAACAACTGCGCCTCGACTTGTTGCACGACTTCGGCACGGGTGCCATTTTGTGCGTACGCCTCAAGATCTTTCTTCAACACATCTTTCGTCTGGAAGTAATACTGGTGATACGGGTTCGGTAACATGCCGAGTGACGATAGGAACGATTCGCTCCAACCGAGACCGACGATGTTCGCCGGCGAGTAATCGTTGCCTGAGTTGAGCGAGGCGAGGACGTCACTCGTCCGATCCACGCCGTCGACCCATACGTGACGACCGAAGACGAAGTGGTTCAATCCGATAAATTCAATCGCGACTCGTTCGACAGGTGTCTCGAGGATCTCAGCGACCGAGTTTCGCATGTTGAACGGGATGTTGCATACACCGATGACCTTCTTATGAGATGAGTGCTTGAGTACGGCCTCGGTGACGATGCCCGCCGGATTGGTGAAGTTGACGAGCCAGGCATCCGGACAAATCTCGGCGACTTCATTTGCCAAGTCGATCAAGACCGGGATGGTACGGAACGCTTTGAATAATCCGCCTGCGCCGTTCGTCTCTTGCCCGATGAAGCCGTGCTTGAGCGGGATGCGTTCATCGAGCGCGCGTGCCTTGAGTCCACCGACCCGAATCTGTGTGGATACAAAATCTGCGCCGACGAGTGCGGCTCTTCGATCGAGCGTCCAACTGAGTGTGATCTCGGCGTTTGCCTTTTCAATCATCCGCTGAGCGAGACGACCGACAATCTCTAGTTTTTCCCTCCCTTCTTCGATATCGACGAGCACGATCTCCCGAACGGGGAACGTTGCCTGTCGATCAATCAATCCTTCGATGATTTCCGGGGTGTAACTGGACCCACCGCCGATGATGACGACCTTGACTGCCATGGTGCCAACTCCTCCTTTTGAAAGCGATTTCTTTTTGTCGTAACAAATATAACAAATGATACAACTTTCAGCAATATAAAAAATACAAATAATACAAATAAGTTTTTGTATTTGCATTTGTATGCTTGCTGTATCACAATAAAGGAACCAACCCAACGTAAAGGAGATGGAGACATGTCGCAATCGACGCTCCAAACCGCAATCAAGGATGAACTGCTGTCCCGCATCAAGAGTGGGCACTATAAAGAAGGGGAAAAATTTCCGACCGAATACGCGCTTTGCGAGGAGTTCGATGTGAGCCGGACGACGGTGCGTGGCGCCCTCAACCAGTTGACGACGGAAGGCTATTTGGTCCGTCAACAAGGCCGTGGGACGTTCGTCGCCGGGAAGAAAGTACAACAGACGTTGTCGTACACGCCGAACAACTATGCAGCCCAGCTCGCCGTCCAAGGGAAACGTGGGCAAGTCGCCTTGATCGACATCTCGGTCATCTCGGCGTCCGGTCAAATCGCATCGGTGTTTGAAGCGGAAGACAATGCCCCGATTCAAAAGATTGAGCGAATCCGTCATGCGGACGGGGAACCGACGCAGTATGAGGTCTCGTTCATCCCGTGGCAGATCGCACCGGGGATCACGAAAGAACAGGCGGAACATTCGCTCTTCCGGACACTGGCGGAGGTCCACGACGTTCATGTCGCAAAGACGACGGAGGCATTGGAGATTGCCTTGGCTGATGAGAAGGTGAGTGCGCTCCTCGACTGTCCACTCGGGTCACCGTGCTTCCATATCGAGACGGTGACAGAGGATGAGTCGGGACGGGCGATTGAATACTCACGCTCCTACTTCCGTGGGGACAAGACGAGCTTCGTCATCGAACGGGATTATAACTAACAAAAGCGCCCGACTGTTTCGTGTGGAAACGGTCGAGCGCTTTGTTCGTTTAACCTGTAACAAAAAGAAATATGGTCATTTTGTTCTGAGATGACTATGTTTATCAAGAAAATGAGTATGAAATGAACGCATTAGACGGACAAGGGATTTCAAAATATAACTCGAATGTTGTAACAGATGACATGATTCGAAAGGTGACAAAATATGACCGTAACTACATTTGTAGGTTTCCTGATTTTTGGTCTCTTACTTTTAGGGTTGGGAATTCGCTCAAAAAACCGAAGAAAATAAATTCAAGTGAATGACGAGTGGGTGGGAGCTAGATGAATGAATGGGAAAAATGGATTCCGGTAGAGTCTATTCCAGCACGTCTGCACAAAGAGTCCTTAATGGATGATGGTGATTCTTTGCGAATAATAGTAAGTGACGCAACAGAGGGACAGAAATATTCATTTCTGTTTGATGGTCTTTTGCTTTCTTATCGAAACTCGGATGAAGGTTCACGATTGAGGATGTTAGAGCATTTAGATAGGTATTATGCACATCTTGAGTACGGGAATTGGACATTATTCAAAATGAAAAATTCTAGTTATCTGGAATGGTTTGCCCAAGAGTCTCTTGAACGATATGAGGGGATGGGTGAAGTGGAGCACTATGTCTTTCTTACATCAAATGATGTGATTGAAGTTCTATCCGCTGATCCTCCAGCAATAACAAAGATGGTCTAGCATAGATTTTATTTTCAAAGAAGGTGTAAGGAATGGCGATTGTAGAGCGTGCTGGATTGTTTTTTGAACTCTTTCCTCGAAAATATGAAGAAAAGGAAGACGATCCATTTATTTTTTCAACGTTAGCGTTATCGGTAGAATCGAGAGGGAGTTTTCATTTTTATGGTGCTTTACTTATGAAATCGGAGTATGAATATCTGATTTCACAAATTGCGCTCATGTTAGACGGAGAACTGAACAAATTCATTCTCAATCCTGTTGAACCGATTTTTAGAATGACAATTGAACGTGAAGAGGTAATTCTTTATAGGTTCATGGTCCGTTTCCAGACAGGTACACCACGTGAATTAATCTTTTATATGAATGATTGTGAAATAAATAGATTCAAAGAGGAATTGAAAGAAGAAATGACTCAAATCCTTCCTCCGCCATTTCTGCCTTAGAAATGTACATACCGAAACAGTAAACTGCTAATGATTGATTTTCTTGGACAGCCGATTCCAGACTGCATTCTTGACCACCTTATCCTCCCTTTTTTGTACACTAGAACCAGGAGGCGAGAGAAGTATGTCAATCATTGAATTCAAAGATGTGAGTCATCAAGACATCCTGCACCATGTGTCCGGGACGTTTCGGGAAGGGCGGATCACGACGTTCGTCGGACCGAGCGGCGCCGGCAAGACGACGTGTCTGAAGCATATCAACGGATTGCTGTCACCGGACACTGGCACGATTCTTTTTAAAGGGGAAGACATCGCGGAGATGGACATCCTCGAGCTACGAAAGAAAATCGGGATGGCGTTCCAAAGTGCGCCGATGATTCAAGGGACGGTGTACGACAACTTGAATCTCCCGAAAGCCATCTTCGACGAGACACTTGACCGCGACCGGGCTTCCGAATTGCTCCATCGCGTCGACTTGAGTGAGGCGCTCCTCGACCAACCCGTCAAATCACTATCGGGTGGGGAACGGAGTCGGGTCGCCATCGCCCGGACGCTCGTCAATAAACCGGACGTGCTCTTACTCGATGAAATTACGGCGAGCCTTGATTACCGGACGGTGAAAGAGATCGAGCGACTCATTCGAAAACTGCAACAATCATACGGTGTGACCGTCATTTGGATCACCCATGACCTCGACCAGGCACGGCGGGTGAGTGACGACATGTGGTTCTTGAAGGACGGGGAACTACTTGCATTTGGGGACGCATCGTTCATCGATGAGTCGGACAATCCCGTCATCCAACGATTCGTCAGGGGGGAAGATTGATGTCATATATTGAACTCGTGACGGCGCTCATCTTCGTCGTCATCCCGCTCGCCTTGACACTCGTCCTACGACTTGGACTCGAGCGTGATATTATCATTGCGACCGTCCGCTCCATCATTCAACTATTGATCATCGGCTATATCTTGACGTTCGTCTTTGAGAGCGACAGTCCAATCTTCATGCTGTTGATGATTTTACTCATGATTGTCGCAGCGATACAAAATATCCGACGGAAAGGGGACGGGATTCCGGGCATCATGTGGATCATCGTCTTGACGCTCGTGACGATCGAAGCGCTGACGATGGGACTCATGCTCGGACTCGGTATCATCCCATTCGAACCGGAAAAGGTCATTCCGATCAGTGGGATGGTCATCGGGAACAGCATGGTGTTGTCGCTCCTGTTCTTGAACAAGTTCAAAGACGAGGTCGAGCGGAGTGACGACGTCATCGAACTCATTCTTTCACTCGGCGGCACACCGAAAGTGGCCATCGACCGCAGCTTGAAGAATGCGATTCGCACGAGCATGATTCCGACTGTCGAGGCGCAAAAGACGATGGGGCTCGTCCAACTACCGGGAATGATGAGCGGTCTCATCATCGGGGGAGCAGACCCGATGGAAGCGGTCCTGTATCAACTCTTGATCCTGTTCTTGATTTTGACGACCGCCTCAATCTCGGCGACGCTCGTCGGTTATCTCGCGTACCCACGTCTGTTCAACGAGAAGATGCAGTATATCGGACTGACCTATCGGAAGGGGAAATGAAACATGATCACAGGGATTCATCATGTGCAGCTCACGATTCCAACTGGAGCGGAGCAAGAGGCGAAGGCGTTCTATTGTGACTTTCTTGGTCTACGTGAAATCGAGAAGCCGGATTCATTGAAGGGGCGAGGTGGATTTTGGCTTCAGGTCGGCGACCGTTCCGTTCATGTCGGGGCAGAGGACGACGTGGAACGACAGAAGACGAAAGCGCATATCGCGTACGCTGTGACGGATTTAGCTCATTGGAAGGAAGCGCTTCAAGAGAATGAGATTTCTTACTCCGAAGGCATCCCGATTCCAGGATTCGAGCGGTTCGAGTTCAGAGACCCGTTCGGCAATCGGGTCGAGATGATTCAAGCGCTCTGACGAAAGGGAGCATCCAAAGCGGATGCTCCCTTTGTCGTTCTTCAAGAAATACCGAACAGGCGAGTCACTTGCTCCCATTCGGACGGGTAGGCGTTACTGCCATGATGCTCGTGAATGAGTGTCCCGTTCGTGTATACGCTGAGGCTCCACTGTGTGCCATCTAGTGTGCGTACCCCTTCCAGTTCTTCGAAAACGGTCGGCCACCAATTCGTGCCAAGCAGATGAAACGCCACACGCATCTGTTTGGCTTCCTCTCCCTCATAGTATTCGAATTCAAAGGGTTCGGTGATCGATCGGTCGGATCGCTCGATGTGACGAAGGACGGTGCCCCTCTCGAAAAAGGTAATCGTACTCACATCATACGTGCCGAACCCACCGACGCGGAAGATGACCTCGACCATCGATTCCTGAGGACGACCAATCGCCTGAAGGACGCGCTTTTGGAGTGGGTGTTCGACGAAAGAAGGAGGGATATGATAAAGGGCGCGAAACGTTTTGTCTTTCATGAAACTTCAACCTTTCTCGGGCATAAGATGCCCCGAGTATAGCGGAATCTTCCGGACGAGGGAGACAAAATAAAGTGCAAGGTACGAAAAAAGCACCTCCTAAGAGATGCTTCGAGGTTAATACACTTCGTACGTCTGTCCAGTCTGCGCGCCTTCGACGCTCTTCACATAAGCGAGGGCAACCCGTTCACCCGGTACCGCCTCGTAACCACGGAAATAAGGACCATACGCATCGAGTGCTTCGACGAGGACGTTCGGGCTGACGTTGTTGATGCGGATGCCCCGTGGCATCTCAATCGCCGCACCGGTCACGAATCCTTTGATGGCCCCGTTCGCTAGTGCCGCCGATGCGCCTTCTTTGATGGGGTCGTCCATCAAGATTCCGCTCGTCAGTGTGAAGCTACCACCATCGTTCACATGATCGAGCCCGAGAAGGACGAGGTTGACTTGTCCTTTAATCTTGCTGTCGATACTCTTCTGATTATCCGCCGGCGTCATCTCGGAAAGTGGACCGAAATGCGTGCTGCCCGCCGTGCTGATGACCGCGTCGACGCGCCCGACCGTCTCATACATGTGGCGGATGCTATCTTCGGAGGTGAGGTCGACTTGCACGTCCGCCCCGTTACGCCCAGCCCGGATGATCGTATGTGTTTTCTCCAACTCTTTTGCGACGGCCTGCCCGACCGTGCCGCTTGCCCCAACGAGTAAAATATTCATGTGAAAACTGCCCCTTTCGTCACGCTTAGATTCCACTTCAGAGTAGCGGATGACGAGGACGTTCGGCAATCAAGTTGCCTCCGGTGGGACGACCGTGCCTTGATGGAATCGCATCTTCCAACGTCCGTCCACGAATACCCAAATCGAGCTACGGCGTGTTTCGCGATTCAATACCGGTTGAACGAGACGGTACGTCACCAAAACGTGACCTTCCGTCAACGGATGCAGCGTGAATTCGGATAACTCGGCCTCAATCGGGTCAAGCTGGAGTGTCGTCTGATCCCAATCTTGATACAGCAACCGTCCCGAGCTACCGATTTCAAAGAAGTCGTCGGTCAACAGTTCACGCAATCGCTCCGTCGACTGCCTGACCTCCGTCGTCAATAACGCTTCTTCTAGTGTTTGAAGGTGATTTGCCAACTCGTTCATGTCACGACTTCCTCTCTTCGTTGATTCATCACGATGACGCCGAGGACGATCAACAAGAGACCGATTCCGTTCAACGCCGAAAGAACTTCCCCGTAAACAAACACCCCGATGAGTCCTGTCGCCACGGTCCCGAGTCCGGCCCAGATGCTATAGGCGATACTGAGCGGAATCGTCTTCAACACGATGCCCATGAGGGTGAACGACGCAGCGAAACTAACCAACAGAATGGCGCTCGGAACGAGATTTGTGAATCCATCCGACAGTTTCAACATCGATGTCCCGAGTACCTCAAATCCGATAGAAAAGAAGAGTAAAAGATAGGCTTGCATTCCGATTCACCTCACACTTTCATCAAGACGAGCCCGATGATGACGAGCCCAATCCCTGCAATTTTTTGACGACTGATTTGTTCCCGAAAGACGACGAACCCGATCACTGCCGTGAGTGCCGTCCCGACCCCGCTCCAAAACGCATACGCGAAGCTGAGCGGGATGGTGAAGAGGGCAAGTGATAAGAGATAAAACGCCGTCCCATAACCGAAGGCGACCCCGAGAATTGGGAGACGGCTCGTCGAGGTGGCGTTCACTTTCAACATGCTCGACCCGAACAGTTCCGAGGCGATGGCCCCGATCAAATAGATGAATCCCATATTACAACCCTCCTTGAAGCAACTCGTCACATGCTTCCCGAATGAGTGTCGCCGCACGGTCCTTGAACGATTCGCTATACCCATACAAGACAGCGAACCAAAAGCCGTCACAGAGAAGGCGAAGTTTTAAAATCGCATCCTGGTCCGGCCCGTCGACAGCGAAACGCTCGTCCCAACCGGTCGACACGTCACTCCAAATCGACTCGCTCGTCGCATCTTCTTGCGAGGAGATAAAGACGGCGACGAGGTCCATATCTCCGTGATCGACATCATCCAATGTCGCCAGTGCATAGGCACGGGTAAACGAATATGTACCGTCCGATAGATGGGCGGTGATTCGTTTCTCGAACGTCTCGATGGCGAATTCGTTCATCTGTCGCAATAAGTTGGCCTTATTGTCGAAATGATAGAGGACCCCGGCTTTCGTGATTCCTGCTTTCGTCGCCAATCGTTCGAGCGACAACTGACTGATCCCGTCTTCTCGAATCATCTGGGCGGCAGTCTGTAGCAACAATTGTTTTTTACTCATCCCATCACACCTCTCTTTACTTTACTGACCGTTCAGTAAAGTTAGTCTATCAAAATTTGCGAGGGGTTGTCGAGATAGAACGTTGATGGAATAATCAGGGAAAAGGGGGGCGTGACATGGGTTCACATTTGATGCATCTCGTCATCGCGAATGAGATGTTACCAGCGTTGTCGGAGGTGGATGAGGTCGCATTTTTGCTTGGAAGTCTCGCACCGGATGCAACGACAGAAAAAGAGGCATCCCATTACTACGCAGGACGCCATGATGATTTATCTCGTCGTTTAGATCTTTCCCAATACTGGATTGACAGCAAGGAGGAAGACTTCTCATATCGACTCGGCTATTACGCGCATCTCGTCGCGGATGAGATATGGTTGCAGGGGTTTTATAAAGGTTGGTTGAAAGAACTCATCACCCAGGACCCGTCAAAACAGGCGGCCTATTATGCGGACTTTGATGCGTACAATGTCCGTCTCTCGGAACGCCTCGGGACGTTCGATTTTGAACGCTTGAAAGGAAATCCAGAGCTCATTGAACTGGTCGAGAAAGTCGAGCGGGACGCCGCGATGACGGAGGAGGGGACGTACACGATGTTTCTCCCGCATCAATTGGATGGTTACGTTGATACGTGTGTCCGCCGCTGTCTTGAGATGGTCAAACGGAAGCGGGCGATGCTCGTATGAACAAGCGATACGCACCACTCTACGCAACGCTCGGACTCTTTATCGTGACGGTGATCACCTTCCTCACCTTGAACGGTCGGGTATTCCCGAATCTCGAATTGATGACGGTCATTTGGGTATATCTCGCGATTGACATCGCCTTGTTCGCCACGTTGATTTGGGGTCTGTTCACGAAGGATCGAATCATTAAAATCTACACGCTGCTTGCGACAATCGGGTTGATGATTCCATTGTCAATTTGGATTTTCCTGTTGCTGTTGGCGAACGGAATCTCGGAGGCGTGAGATAGATGGATGAACCTAAGAACATTCCGTTTCTAATGCGTCGCGTACCATTTTTCATATTAGCAGCCCTCATGGCCCCGGTAGCAATCGTCCTTTTAATTATCTATTGGCGAGATTTGGACGATGATTTACGATTTGGACATCTCATTTTTTCGGTCATTTTATCCTTATTTTTCGTGGTAGACCTTCTACCGAGAGGGATTACACAAACCGTATTATTGGCGTTCACAATCACATGTGTTTGGTTCATCACCTATATTGTGTTTCGAGGTAAAAAGAGGGCACGGCACGATAAAGATTGAGCCTTAAACTAAATGATGTGAACTCAACCGAGAAAGTGGACCTCCACTTTCTTTTTTTGCGCGTGCATCTATAGAAAGAAATTTTTTCCTATCCGAATCTTGTCAAATTGGCATTGCGTATCCTAATTTTGTTTGTTATGCTACTTGATGAAAACGACAATGATAATCATTATCACTGATAACGAGAACGCGAGAATAGACATACATAACCAACATGGCTCGTTTTTGGTGCGAGGATCATTGAAACTTACATACAGAGGAGATGGATGAAGTGGGGAAATTCAAGATTTCACTCATGTTGACGTTGCTCGTCTTCGTACTCGCCGCATGTGGCGGAACGAGTGAGACGAAGAAAGAAGAAAACGTCGACGGCGCAACAAAGACAGAGACGGTCGAAATTACAGACGCACACGGCACAATCGAGGTACCGGTCAACCCGGAGAAGGTCGTCGCCCTTGATAACCGGACGTTTGAAACATTGGCAGCATGGGACATCGACTTGGTGGCGGCACCGATCGGACTCCTTCCAGCGGAGTCGCCATATGCATCAGACAAAGACATCGCGGACGTCGGCATGCACTTCGAGCCGAACTTAGAGGCGATTGCAGGAGTTGACCCGGACGTTGTCATCGTCGGTCAACGTTTCGCAGATTACTACGAGGACATTAAAAAGTTGGTTCCAGAAGCAGCGGTCATCGATTTGAACATCGAGATCCCAGAAGATTCAGGTACACCGGGTGAGATTTTAGTCAAAGGATTGACAGACACGACGCTCACACTCGGAAAAATCTTTGACAAAAACACAGAAGCCGAAGCCATCGTCGCTGACCTCGACAAGTCGATCGAAGACGCGAAAGCGGCATACAACGGAAAAGATACAATCATGTCGGTCATCGTATCGGGTGGAGACATCGGGTTCTCAGCTCCGGTAACGGGACGCGTGTTCGGACCGATGTACGACATCTTCGGATGGGTCCCAGCTCTTGAAGTCGAGAAGAAGACAGGTGACCACGAAGGTGACGAAGTATCCGTCGAAGCCATCGCAGAAAGCAACCCAGACTGGTTGTTCGTTCTCGACCGTGACGCACCACTCGGTGACGCAGAAGGCGCAGTACCAGCAGAAGACGTAATCGACAACGCACCGGCGCTTCAAAAGACGACGGCTGTGTCGAAAGAGCAAATCGTCTATGCCCCGAAAGACACGTACTTGAACGAATCGATTCAAACGTACGCGGAATTCTTCAACAGTGTCACGGAAGCGCTCGCGAAGTAAGGTTCCGTCATGCAAAAACCATTGACAGCCAGGGTTGAGACGATGTCTCAGCCCTCCTTTTCTAGATTGTGGACGAAGTCGTTCGTGTTCACCGTGATCATCGTCCTCGGTTTGGCGGTGCTGTCGCTCTTTACCGGGGTGTACGATCTGTCACGGACAGACGGCTTCGATATGTTTTGGATCACCCGTGTCCCACGGACGGTCGCCCTCATGCTGACGGGTGCGGCGATGGCGATGGCGGGGCTCGTCATGCAGCTCATCACGCAAAACCGACTCGTCGAACCGACGACGACGGGGACGCTCGAATGGGCGGGACTGGGACTGCTCACCGTTTATTTACTTGTACCGGCACCGAGCCTCATGATGCGGATGACCGGGGCGATCGTCTTCTCGTTTATCGGGACGATGGTCTTCTTCTGGTTCTTACGTTCGGTCAAACTTCGTTCATCGCTCATCGTGCCAATCATCGGGCTCATGTTAGGGGCGGTCATCTCCGCCATCTCGACGTTCCTCGGTCTGTTCTTCCGGGCAAGCCAGGCGATCGAGGGCTGGTTCGTTGGTTCGTTCGCCTCGGTGCAAATCGGGCGCTACGAGTATCTATGGGTCATCATCGTCGTGACGGTGCTCATCTTCTTACTGGCGAATCGCTTGACGCTCGCGGGATTAGGGGAAGACATCGCGACGAGTCTCGGCGTGAACTATAATCAGCTCATGATGATGGCGACGGGGCTCATCGCCTTATCGGTCGGTGTCGTGGCGACGGTCATCGGGAATTTACCGTTCCTTGGACTCATTGTCCCGAACCTCGTCTCGATGTTCCGCGGGGATGATTTGCGCAGCAACCTGCCATGGGTCTGTCTTGTCGGGATGGGTGCGATTCTCGTCAGTGACTTGATTTCACGGACGATCATCATGCCGTTCGAACTCCCGGTCTCACTGATTCTCGGGACGGTCGGGGCAATCGTCTTCATCATGATCTTGATGCGACAACGGAAGAAGGGAGGGGTTCGATGAGTACGGTCATAGAACGAGACGGTGTCGAAGTATCAATCGGGGAATTGAGAGAAGAACGTCATGCTTCAGCGTTTCAATCGAAACGGGCGAGCAGGCGCTATTGGCTCTTCTTAAGTGCCTTCATTCTCGGCGGACTGTTGTGTGCGCTCGGGCTTCTCCTTTATAACAATCCGGTCCCGATGGACTCTCCGTCATTCGTGCCGGTCGTGGAACGGCGAATCGTCGCCATCGTCACGATGTTGATTGCGGCACTCTGTCAAAGTCTTGCGACGGTCGCATTCCACTCCGTGACGAACAACCGTATCATCACGCCATCGCTACTTGGATTCGACGCACTCTATTCGACGATTCAGACGAGCATGGTCTTCTTCTTCGGGGCCGGGGCGTTGATCGGCTTCTCGGGGACAAGCGCCTTCTTGACACAGGTCGGCCTCATGGTGACGATGAGTCTCCTCCTTTACGGATGGCTCTTGTCAGGGAAATACGCCAACCTGCAGCTCATGCTGCTCATCGGGATCATCATCGGGACGGGTCTGAACTCGGTGTCATCGTTCATGCGCCGTATGCTCGCCCCGTCCGAGTTCGATATCCTGCAGGCGCGGCTGTTCGGTTCGGTGACGAATGCCGACGTGGCGTACTTTCCCATCGTCATCCCAATCGTCGTCATCGCCGGGACACTCTTGTTCCTGTTCTCGAATCGATTGAATATCGTCGCACTCGGTAAGGACGTCGCGACGACGTTCGGGGTGAACCATCGGAGGAGTGTCATCTACACGCTCGTCCTGATCTCACTCCTCATGTCCGTCTCGACGGCGCTCATCGGACCGCTCACGTTCTTCGGATTCTTAGTCGCGACGCTCAGCTATCAGGTCGCCTCGACGTATGACCATAAGTACGTCTTTCCGATGGCGTTCGCCCTAGGGTTCTTCGTCCTGACGAGCGCATATTTCTTTATGTATCACATATTCCAGACGCCAAGTGTCGTCTCCGTCATCATCGAACTGTTCGGCGGACTCATCTTCTTGGCCGTCATTCTAAGGAAGAGGTCGCTATGATTCAAATCGAACAAGTCAAAAAATCGTATACAGACGATGTCCACATCGGACCGCTCACGCTCGATATCCCGAAAGCCGGGTTCACCTCACTCATTGGACCGAACGGAGCGGGCAAATCGACGACGCTCATGATGATCGGACGGTTGCTCAACTTAGACGAGGGACAGATCCAAGTCGCCGGCATGGACGTGTCGAGCACGAAATCGAAAGACTTGGCGAAAATCATCACCATCCTGCGCCAAGAGAACCACTTCGTGACAAGGCTCACGGTCCGACAACTCGCCGGATTCGGGCGTTTCCCGTACTCGAAAGGGCGCCTCACGAAAGAGGACGAGGCCATCATCTCGAAATATATCGACTTCCTCGATTTGACCGCGCTCGAGAACCGCTATCTCGACGAGCTCTCAGGGGGGCAAAGGCAGCGTGCTTATGTGGCGATGGTGCTCTGTCAGGAGACGGAATACGTCCTCCTCGATGAACCGCTCAACAACTTGGACATCGCCCGTTCGGTACAGATGATGGAGTATTTACGCCACGTCGCCGACGAGTTCGGACGGACGATCGTCACGGTTCTCCACGACATCAACTTCGCGGCGAAATATTCGGACCGCATCTGTGCGATGAAAGACGGACAGATCGCTGCGTTCGGAACGGTGAATGAGATCATGGACGCGAAGATTTTATCCGAAATTTTTGAGACGAAACTGGAAATCATCGAAGGGCCGTATGGGCCGATTGCGGTGTATTAACGAAAGGGAGAATTCACATGAAAATTGACTGGACACCGATCACTAAAGTCGTAAACGAGGCACCAGATACATACACGTTCCATCTCGCCTTGCCACCTGAGTTCACGTGGCAGGAAGGGGCGCATACGCATCTCGCGCTCGAAGGGTTCAACGCTGGGGACAAGCCGGACCGAAGTCTTGTCCGCCATATGTCGATCTCCACATTGCCGCACGAAGGAGCGATCGGCATCACGACCCGAATCAAGACCGAATGCTCGACGTTCAAATCGATCCTTCGGGACATGGTACCGGGGGACAAGGTCGCCTTGTTCAAGACACATTCGAACGTCCCGCTCGAACGGAGTGGGAAGAACGTCTACCTCTTATCGGCGGGTGTCGGACTCGCGACATTCCGTCCGGTCGTCCTCGAGTACTTGGCGAACGGGGAAGGTGTCCCGCATCTCCATTCGTTGAACGTCGATTCGTCGAAGGCATATTTGTTCGGTGACGTCTTCGAATCGAACGAGCACTTCACGTCAGAGTTCGTGCCGAGTCGTAAAGATTACTACGAACGCGTGGAGATGATGGCATCCGACAAGGACGCCTTGTTCTATATCGTCGGCAGTGATGAGCTGTTGCGTGAAACGATTCAGGTGCTCCGGTCGAACGGGGTGGCATGTGACAACATCAAGATCGACAAGCATGATTTTCAACGAGAAGACTTTTTAGGTTGATACTCAAACCGGGGACACGTGCCCCGGTTTTTTCGTGCACAACTTGACGAATCGTTCGAAGATCCCACGTCCATCCGGGGTCCCGATCGACTCGGGATGGAACTGGACACCGTACGTCGGATGGGTCGGGTGTTCGAGGGCCATGATGACACCGTCTGTCGTCTCGGCCGTGACCGTCAGTTCGGTCTCTTGTACGATGAGCGAATGATAGCGCATGACGTCCATCGATAGCCCTTCAAAGAGGACGCTTGGAATCGTATTGATCCGTGAGACTTTTCCATGCATCACTTCGTTCGCTCGTCCGACGACCCCACCGAACGCCTCGGCGATGACCTGATGACCGAGACAGACCCCGAGAATCGGGATATAGCCGGACAATTGTCGCACGACCGCAAGCGACACACCGGCGTCATGTGGACCACCGGGACCGGGAGAGAGGATGATGCCACTCGGGTTCATGCGACGGATTTCTTCTATACTATGTTCATCGTTCCGGATGACGCAGACGTCACTGAAGCGAGCGACGTCCTGATAGACGTTATACGTGAACGAATCGTAGTTGTCGATGAGGAGAATCATGCGAACACCTCCAATAGGGATTTGGCTTTATGCAGCGTTTCTTCATATTCTGATACGGGGTCTGAGTCATAGACGATGCCGGCGCCTGCCTGGACATGGGCTGTGTCACCTTGGACGACCATCGTCCGGATGGCGAGGGCGAAGTCGAATCCGCCGCGGACGTCGAGATAGCCGACCGCCCCGGCGTAGACCTCCCGTTTCACCGTCTCAAGCTCGTCGATCAACTGCATCGCCCGAATCTTTGGAGCCCCGGAGACGGTACCTGCCGGAAGACAGGCACGGAGCGCATCGATTGGGGTCACATCGTCACGTAAATCCCCTTCGACTTCGGAGACGAGATGCATCACGTTTTTGAACCGTTCGAGCTCGATGTGTTTCGGGATGGTGACCGTGCCGACTTTGGCGACCCGCCCGATATCGTTCCGTCCGAGGTCGAGGAGCATCCGATGCTCGGCGAGTTCTTTCTCGTCTTGAAGGAGTGATTCCGCGTGACGCATGTCTTCCTCGACGGTCTTCCCACGAGGGCGTGTCCCGGCAATCGGATTCGTTGTCACTTTGCCGTTCTCGACCCGGACGAGACTTTCCGGTGAGGCACCGAGGACAATCGCTTCCCCGAGGTCGATGTAGAACAAGTACGGACTCGGATTTTGTTTCCGCAGCGTCCGGTAAAAGTGGAACGGGTCCCCGGTGAACGTCGCGTCGATTCGTTGCGACAAGACGAGTTGGAACACCTCGCCCGCAAGGATTGCCTCTTTCGCCTGGAGCACACGGTCGATGAATTCGTCCTTCGGCGTCAAGATGCGCTCGCTCGTCCGGACGACCGGTTCGAGGGCGTGCGTCTCCGGAGTCTCGAGCTGTTCCTGGATGGACTCGAGTCGCATCGTCGCATCCGTCTCGCTCGTATCGATCAAGATGACCTGTTCCTCGAGGTGGTCGTATAAGACGACCGTCTCATAGCGTTGGAAGAGGGCGTCCGGCAAATCACGCGTCACGGTCGGCGTGTTCGGGATCGGTTCATATACCCGAAGCAAGTCATAGCCGATATAGCCGACGGCACCGCCGATGAACGGGTATGGGGCAGTGAAGTCGTCACGGGTGATACGTTTTGATAGGGCATGGAGCGGGTCGTCCACATAGACCGTTCCCGTTGCATCCGTCACATCGTTCCCGTCGACCCGGATTGTCTCTACCGGATTCGCCGCGATGATGGAGTAGCGGCCGTGTTTGCCTTCCGCGCGACTCTCGAGTAATACCTTTCGTTCACCTTGTAGCCGGTGGAAGATTGCCACCGGTGTGAGTTCGTCACCATTGATGATCCGTTGTTGCATCAACATCTCCTCCTTAAACTAAAAAAATCTCCCCGTCCCGCATGTCCAATCGGACATGAAGGACGAGGAGATTCCCCGTGTTGCCACCTTCGTTGGAAGACGCTTTGTCTTCCCACTCATCGCGAACCATCATTCGCTGTCCCCGATAACGGGAGGACCCGTCAGAGCCTACATGTCGGTCTGAACGCTCAAAAGCCCATTCACGCAAGGTACGACACCGGTTCGCATCGACCACCGGCTTTCTGAAGACGTCCCTTCGCGCTACTCTTCTTTCTCATCGCGAGTTCGTATGAATGTTATCGTTACTTTAACGGGATAAAGATGCGTTGTCAAGTATCATTTGACCGAAGCGTGCCCTACCTGACGTTTCCCGATGAACGTGAACGTGATCCCCAATGCCAAAAGGGGAAGGAGCCACCACTTCGTAAAGAAAAAGAGGGTGCCCCGATACATGAACCACTCCATGCCCAAGTAGGCGAAGAGCGTGATCAAGGGAGCGATAGACAAGCGCTTCAAGTGCAATGCGATGGCGACCCCTAGTCCGATCGTAAGCGTTGGGACGATGACGAGTTGCCAAAGATAAGGGTCGATATGGTGAAACATGGAGCATCCCCCTTATAACGATTTGTACCCTAAGAAGTACGGGCGCCACATCGGGTCATGGATCGAGTTGATTTGAAGCATCTCGCCCCCGGCATGGATGAAGAACTCGTCATCGAGCATGATGCCGATGTGGGACGGACCTGACCTGTATGTGCCGGCGAAGAAGACGATGTCTCCCCGATGACCGCTCGTGATGTTTGTCCGTTTGTGCTTGAAGTGTCCGCTATGCCAGTAACCCGACACGTTCGTGCGACCGCCGACTTTACCAGCCTGATTCGCTGCGTAATGGATGAGCCCCGAGCAGTCGAAACCGCCGTTCAGTGGTGACTGTGAACCCCACGTATACGGTGTGCCGAGATGTTTGACAGCAGAAGCGATTAGACGCTCCTTTTGCGAATTTCCGCGTTTTTTCAACAAGGTATCTTGTTTGATGCGGATGTCTGTCGTCTTGACGTAGACGGGGCGCCAGTCATATTGGATGAGATACGAGTCGCCGCTCTTCCCACGTGGATAGATGCGGCGTCCGGCATCGAGGTAGCCGATCGGACGAGTGTCGTTCGGGTTGGCGTAGAACGGTGTCTTCTTCGTCGTCCCATAGTGGGCGGCCGTATAGACGCTCGCCGGTTGGACAGCTTTCGGTTTCGTCTGGGCGATATACGGGTTCAACACGTACACGCGTTTCCCGGAGGATAGGCGAACATGCCAGAAGTCCGCATCGATTGAACGGAGTCCGACGAGTTTTGTTCCGCGTGGCAGTGTACCGGCCGGACGACCATACGCAACGTCAGCCGAGAAATAAGGCGTCCCGTTGAACTGCGTATAGAACACCGTGCCTGCCTTCGGTTTCGCGGTCGGTTTTGAGACGGCGAGATAGCCGGTCGCGACATAGCGATAGGTTCCATTTAGTCGGATGCGCGTGTAATAGCCGCTCGTTCCGAACGTCTCGACGAGCTGACCTCGTTTCAAGGAAGCGACTTGTTTTGCGACGGAGGTCGAAGCGTAGACTTCAACACCGTTATAGCGGCTATACCGCATGCCTGTTGATTCGAATTGAGGTGGTTTTTTCGTGCTCGTCACGCTCGTCGGCACGAAGTAATACTTCCCTTTCGTGAAGATGCGGGTGTACCCACCTTTCGTTCCATACACATTGATCAGCTGCCCACGTTTTAAAGTGAGAGTTGTCTTGGAGGACAACGACGTTCTCGCATAAATTGGAGTATCTTTCGTGATGTATCGTTGACCGGTCTTCAGCGGTGCGGGCTCCTTCGTGCCAAGAAGAGCCGTTTCCACATAGGCGAACCGTCCTCCCATGTCGACGCGTGTGACGTTTCCGATTTTTCCATAGGTGCTGACGAGTTGACCTCGCTTGAGCGAACCGATGACTCGCTTTTTGTCCGTATCTTGATAAACGGAAATCTCGGTTTGTGCATAGCGACTACCGGTCTTAATCGGACTTACGCTCGTGGAGGCGATTCGTACATATCGATATCCATTCGTCGTTTCAACGCGAAGAAAGTCCCCTGTGATGAAACCTTTGAGCGTTTGTCCAAGTTCTACTTGGGCGATGATATCGCCATCTTTTGAAGACAAGAGGACTGCGCCCTGCTTCGCATAACGTATGACCGATTCGGGCGCCTGTTCACCTAGAACGTTCCTTGCGATATAGGTACCGTCTTTCATGAAAAGACGGTCTTCATCGAGGTCGTACACGTGAACCGTTGTCCCGAGAGTGATTGGCGCGACGGGATTACCGGCAGCGTCAAAAGAATTCGTGTCCTCTTGGACGTAACGTGTGTCGGCGTACACTAACGCTTCGTTTCGAACGAATCCTGTCTGTGAATCGACCGTGACAGAAGCATGGGTGTCCGTCAGTTGGTGAATTTCTACCAATTCAGGCTCGGTCGTGACGAGGAGAATGATGGATTCCTCAGGGTCTGCGTAAAGGGTGGTGCCGACACGCAATACGGCCTCCGATCCGACCGCATGCGCAGAAAGTGTCCAGTAAAAAGTAAAGAGTAAGAGCAAACTACATATTCGTTTCAAATAACATTCCCTCGATTCATATGATTTACAATTTTTAGTATATACAATTGAAGGAGCAAGGAAGGCTGTAGATTTGGATAAAAGGGAAATGATTGAAGGACTCAATGTTCGAGATTGAGGACGGTCGTTTCCTTGAATCTGTGCTATGATGGACGGGGAAAGGAAGGGACAGCTATGGAGACACTCAACATGAAACAACTTTCTGACGAACGGTCGGCCCATCAGGTGGCCGGCGATCTCGATGCGATGCGGGCGCTCATGCACGACTCGTTCCGATACGTCGATTCGAGCGGGCGTCAGTTCGATAAAGAGACGTTCTTAGACCAGTTCGTCGACCCGACGGCGATTCAATGGATCGCACAAGAGACGGTCACGTTCGATGAGACGGTACGTGGTGACCTCGCCGTCGTCCAACTCTTGCTCGAGGAGAAGTTCATTCTCGGCACGAACGCGTACGAAGGTCGCTTCTGGATGCTTCATCTTTATGTGAAAGAAGATGACGTCTGGTTATGGCAAGGCGGACAGGCAACGATGATCAACGAAGGATAATAGATGATACCGGTGGAAACACCGGTTTTTATTATGGATAAAAAGATAAGATTCGACAGTGTAGAAATATTGTCGAAATATTTTTGTTACATTAATGAAACATAATCCGATAAATTACGTAGAACGGTATGGAGCAAAACGCTCCGATTAAAATAAGAAAGAAGGGAAATGATGAAAGCAACATTCAAGCAGTTCGTGGCGATCGTGACGATTCTCGTCCTCGTCCTATCGTTCCTTCCACCGGCACTCGCCGACAGTGGAGATGGAATGAAGACGGCCACATTACTTAAACCGGGAGAAGCGGTCGAATTCAAGACCGGTACGGAACCGGTCAACACGTATTGGTTCAAGATGGAACGTCAAGCGTCAGCCATGACACATATGGAAGTCACGTTCGAGTCGTCTAAGCTTGCGAACATCAGCGTCTATCCGAGCGCCGACATGGCGGCGAAAGATGAGACGTTCGATCGCTATCGCGCGAGCGCGACAAAGGAAGAGGAAGAACAGACGGCCAAGATCGCTTTCCCGTTCGCGTGGGAAGGTCCATACTACATCAAGGTCGAGTATATGCCGATGGAACTCGGTGAAGAGATGATGAACATGCCGACAGAAGAGGTACCGGAAGGCGAAGAACCACCGGCACCAGACCTTTCGATGTTTGCGTCAGACATTAAGCTCGTCGTCAACCCGGTCAAACTCCCGGTCAAATACGAGCAGGTCGGCGGCGACATGTGTGCCGTCGAATCGATCGTCCAACCGGCCCCGGAGCGCGATTCGATGCTCAAGCTGATTCGTCGTGTACAAAACGAGGTACTTGGCAAATCGCAAGAAGGTCGTGATTTGTCCGCGCTTTATTACCGTGCGTCACCTTTTATCGTCAAGGCGGTCACGTTTGACGGAGAGAAGCGAAAGAACGCACTCACCGATTTGAAGACGCTCCGTCCACTATTGACGGCGCTTGTCGACAAAAAAGACTACACACTGAAGACGCAAGACGCGGCGGCGATCAAACGTCTCCACGCCTTGGTAGAGTCGAGCGTCCCAACGGCTCTTCAAAGTGAGGTCAGCGAAATCGCGACAGCGCTCGAAATGGATTCGCTCGCAGGAACGCCTGTGTCCGACCTTTTCGGCAAAATCGGGATGACGATTCAGACGGACGGCAGTGATGCTCCTCGTTACATCGTCAAATACAAATCAGCTCCGAGTCGCTCACTTGGAAAAATGAATGCGATGAGCAATGTCTCGGCTGAGCGTCTTGCGATTGGTTCGCCATCAGACTTCTTCGCGCTCGTCGATGTCGAAGAAGCATCGACAAAGATGCGGGCACAGGCGAAGTCGACGCTCGAATCAGACCGAAACGTTGAATACATCGAACCGGTGCAAACGTATAAGTCGTTCGCGACGGACGTGAGCCTGGATTATCAATGGGCAATCAATTCAAAATCTATTCTCAAGCCGTTCCAGGATGCCGGAATCGGACTTGATCGTTATGAAGCGTTAAAACTTCCGGGACGTGCGATAAAAGTAGCCGTCCTCGACACAGGGGTCGACCACCGTCTCCTTGACTTTAAAGGAAAAGTTGATGTCGCCAACGCGAAGAACTTTGTTGACCCGAACGGGGAAGGCGATGCCATCGATGACCACGGTCACGGGACACACGTCGCCGGTGTCATCGGAGCGATTCGTGACAACGGTGTCTCGATGCGAGGGATCGTACCGAATGTGACGATCTTACCGGTCAAAGTGCTCGATGCCGGTGGTTCGGGAGATACGGACCAAATCGCTCTCGGAATCAAGTATGCGGTCGATGCCGGAGCAAAAGTAATCAACATGAGCCTCGGAGGCAACGAGAGCCGAACGCTCGGCTACATGATGAAGTATGCGCATGACCGTGGCGTCATCGTCGTCGCGGCAACAGGGAACGATGGACAATCACGCGTCTCGTACCCGGCATCATCGAAATACGCTATTTCGGTCGGAGCTACGAATACGTTCGGAGTCGTCTCAGACTATTCGAACTTCGGAATCAATGTGGACGTTGTCGCACCAGGCTCGAAAGTAGCGAGTCTCGTACCGGACGGAAACGTCGTCTATATGGATGGGACAAGCATGGCGACTCCACACGTCGCAGCAGTTGCGGCGCTCTTGAAGTCGAATCACCCGTCACTGACGGTTGAACAAATGCGTAAACTGCTTCGTCGCACGGCACAACCACTAGCGTTTTCGGGTGGGGACGCACCGCGCGACCCACGAATGGACGATGGGTTACAATACTTGCTCGATGAGTTGGACAAGCCACTCCTTCCGTACTATGATCTTGTGAGCGGATACGGAAAAGTGGACGTGTTCCGTGCCGAGTCGATGCAACGGATCAACCCGTCTCAGGCAGGCGTACAAGACAATGCAGCCATCTTCCGCGTGAAGGCGAAGACGGGCACGATTGTTAAAGTATACAGAGGTCAGAAGTTGATTGGAAAAGGAACGGCGAAACAGTCTGCCGCCACTTTTGCCATCAAACCACAAAAAGCGGGAGCGGTCCTTCGTGTCGTCTATGAAAACGGCAAGTACGTCACAGGTGAACGAATCATCGTGGCGAAAGGATACCGTCCGAAAGCGCCGATCGTGAACGTACCACGTGCGAATGCGTCGCAAGTGACCGGCAAAGCGCAAGCGGGAATGACGGTCATCGTGCGCGATCAACAAAAACGAATCCTCGGCAAGGGGAAAGTGACGTTGAACGGAGCCTTCACGGCTAAGACACGTGTGCTGAAAAAAGGAGAACGATTGTCTGTCCACGTGGAGGATGTGACAAAAAAAGTAAGTAGCGTATCGACGGTCATCGTCAAATAAGATGAGAGCCAGACACTGATTTCGCTATAGTTGCAAAAGAGGTCCGGACACCGATGGATGGTGTCTGGACTTCTTTTGTATAGTCTTTTCTAGTTCAAGCATTCGATAGAAGACTTTTTCTATTTCGTTATTATTTTTTCAAGAGGAGTTAAAGTATTTTTTAAAATAAAGAGGAAAAAATAGAAAAATATGTACCCTTTTTTTAAAAAAACCAGTAGTATAAGAATGTAGCAAAGTAGATACATTATTTAGGAGGAATCATCTCATATGAAACAACCAAAGTTCGTCGCACTGTTCTTAACGGGTGCGCTTGTTTTTAGTGGCATTGCCCCGTCCTACGTGGCGGCAGAAACCGACCCGGTGGCAGAGGACGTGACGGCACCGGCTGCGCCGGTCGTCTCGGTCCCGTTGGACACGTCGACTTCCGTCACAATCGGAGGCGAGGTAGGAGCGAAAGCGCTCATCCTGATCAACAATAAAACATATGAACGTGTGATCTCGGCCGATGGTCAAGCGACGTTTACGATGGCGCCACAAACTGCCGGCAAGACAATCGACGTTCGATTGGTGGATGGGGCCGGTAACGTAAGTGACGTGACACAGGTCATCGTCCAGAAGACAACGGTCAACGTGCCGACATCGCCAAAACTCTCTCAAGTGACGACGTCCTCTCCGTTCGTCGAACTAAAAGGCGCGCCATACGCCGCGTTCGAATTAAAAATCGGACAAAAGACGTATACAGGGAAGTTCTACTCGAACGGAACGTTCCGCAAGGCGATTGCCAGTCAAAAAGCGGGTTCGGTCATTTCGGCTCGTAGCATCGCCAAAGACGGCACGGCTAGCGCTTGGAGCAAGACGACCGTCATCGCAGACAAGACGGCCCCGAATCCAGGACGCCTCAAATATTCGGTCACGGCGTACTCGACGCGCGTGATTGGAACGGCAGAACCTTATACGACGGCAATCGTCACGATCGGGACGAAAACATATTCGGCACCTGTCTCGGCGAAAGGAGAGTTTTCGGTGGTCATTCCACGACAACGTGAAAACACGCTCCTCTCGCTCGTGATCCGTGATCGTTCCGGCAACCGCAGCCAAGCATCGACGATTAAAGTGCACCATGCGTTTTACAACAAGTATTACCGGATTGACGCAGATGGGGCGCGATTGACGCTCCATAAAGAAGTGTTCGCTTCGGATGCGTCGACACGATACGCTGAAACGTTCGCACCACTTTTCTTGGGACATCCTTCGAAAGAGGCGACGTTCTTCCTCATGAGTTATTATGCGGAGGATGGTGTACCGTTAGAGTTTGAGAAGTTCCACATTCGAGTCGGCTCGGCGACATACGCGCAAGCGATTCCGGCAGCGGAGGTCGGTTATGACGAGTATGAGGACGGATCGGTCGAAGAATCATACGTGTTCAAGCCAAATGCGAAATTGATCGCCTTCATGAAACAACATGTTCGTCTCGATCGCCCGGTCGTCATCACGATCGAAGGGTACGAGTATGAATACAAGTGGGATCTGACGACGGCCGAGAAGCGTGCGTTCATTCAATCACTTCAATATGCCGGGTTTTAATCCGAATACATGACACCCTGAGGGGAGACACGGTCTCTCCCTCGGGGTGTTTTTTGTATGTCTCGTGTCCGTGAACGACCAATATTTTAAAGAAGGACGTGCGACTGTTCGTCAAGATAATTTGACAGCATCAAACGGCACGCGTCGGAAGAAGGGGAGGCAAGAAATCGGTAGTTTGACGTGTCAAACCGAGCAGCGCATCTTATTAAAGGAAGGAAGTGAGGAATAGTGTTCCTCATTTTGAAGCAGGACCGGGTTGATGATAGCGGACGCAAAAGAAGGCAGGGCGCGTGAATGGACTGATTCTGACGGATACTACGCAAAGGAAGATATGAATCGATTCGGCTCGACCAGAACGAAGATCGCTCGCATCAGACTAAAGTCTCAATGACTGCTATACGAAGAAAACAAAATTTAGGAAAACAAGGTTTTGATAGATAGGTCAATGATTTTCAATATGGGAAAATTGACTTTAAAAAAAGGAAACTAAGAAAAGTTGATGTAAAATAAAAGAAAAAGTAAAATATACCCTTTTTGTTGTCGTATTTTCAGTTATTCTGTCGAAAATAGCTTTGAAAAGCCATTATAAGCCGAAAAATTAATTTGAAAAAAAGGGAAAACGTAAAATGAATTAAACTAAAATATCCAAAATTCAAAAACGTTACCATTTCAATCAAAAAAAACGCTTGTGCTCGTTGGAAGGGTTATGTATATTATGGATGTAAGGTTTTCCAAGAACAGTCTTGGTAAATTGTTCAAGATTGGTATCTTGAAAGAGCATCTACCGGGGGAGTGGCACCTGGTCTTCATAAGGGATGGGTACATAGTCGTGAAACGAGTCACAGGCGATTGGTTGTTCCAAGAAGATCGGCAAGCAAGGTCGGTAGAAAAAACCTAACTACCTTAAGGGAGGATTTTTTCAACATGACGAAAAAGAAAAAAGTATTAACAGCTGGCGCAGCGTTCGCTGTAGCGGCAGCAGCACTTACACCAGTTGCATCGGTTGATGCGGCACAAAAACGTGTAATCGAGCTTGCACCGATGACGTTTACTGGTGGAGAAGTAAAACTTCCTGCTAAAGTGGGTTCTTCTAAGATCACTTGGTACAAATCAGGAATCGACATGAAGAAAGTCAACACATGGCAGACAGTCAAAGGTTACGCTGGAACGAAGAAAGTTCCAACGACAATCAAAATCAAGATTGCAAACTACGTTGTTGGTTTCCAACAATCTGTAGCGCCACAAGAAGTTGAAGTTGACGGCAAGTTGGTCCTTCCTGCGAAACTCAAAGCGAACTTTGCAGTCGGCGCTTACTTCGTTGACGTGAAATGGGAAGACGCAAAAACAGACAAAGCTGGCGACTACGAAGTCAAAGGTACGTACACTCGTGATGGCAAGACAATCACAGTTGTTGCGAAATACTCTGTTGTTGATGCTGACCTTAAGATCGAAAACGTTTCTTCTTCAGTAGACCAAGCGGCAGAAGTTCTTTCTGTAAACGCTGACGTGAAGAACCTTAAAGATGGCGAGAAAGTTGAACTTGTAGTCTTCGCAGGTCGCGACATGAACGCTCCACTTCCAGCTGTTCAAGCTGAAGTGAAAGAAGGCAAACTTACAGTTAAATCTGCTAAGCTTCCTGCTGGTAACCACTCATTCATCCTCCGCTCAGGCGAAGTGAAGACTGACGCTGTCAACTTCACAGTTGAAGCACCAGAAGTTAAAGAAGTGAAGGCGATTAACGCTAAAGAACTTACTATCACTTTCAACAAAGCAATCAAAAAAGATACAATTATCAACTCTTCTGATCAATTAATTAACTCAAGCCTTACTGCTGTCGGCTCTGCTACAGCCCTTTCTTCTCCTTTAAAAGCTACTTTGAGCGAAGATGGAAAGACTGTAACTGTAACCGCAACTACAGCATTTAAAGGACAATATGCTGTAACGGTTCAAGATGCTGTTAAAACTGTAGATGAAAAAGCTGTAAAAGCTTACTCTGCAATTGTTAATGCTGAAGATAACGTCCGTCCAATGGTCGAATCAGTAACTTATTCGAACTATCAGACAGCTGTCATCAAATTCTCAGAGCCACTTCAATCTTTAGGATCTATCTCTGCTAACAATGCATATATTCAGTTCGGAACACTTTCGGCTGACGGTAAGAGTGTTACTGTTGACCTCGCTAACGTCAACGTAAAAGCAGACACTGACTACAAGGTTACTATTATTGGAGCAAAAGATTTCAGCGACAATTTGATTACTCCTAACCCTGTAGAAGTTACTGTCAAAAAATCTGCAAACGATACAGTGAAACCGGTTGTAACAGCAGTTTCTACAGTGAATGATAAAACTTTCACAATGACATTCAGTGAGAAATTGATTAGCAACCCAACAATCAAAGTTAATGGCGATACTGTAGTCACAACTACTCCAGGTACAGGCGAAATCGAAGGCTCAATTACTAAGGATGCAAGCGGTTTGGTTTACACTGTTACATTGACTAACAGTTTAGTAACTCCACCGGCAACTTCAGCATTGGCTAAAATTGAAGCAACTTACTCAGATTTGAGTGGCAACGCTGGCGATGCTTTCAGTCGTATCGTTGAGTTCAAACAAGATACTGTCGCACCGAAATTGGTTAACTCAACTGTTGAAAAAATCAACGGTAAAGAATACTTAGTTTTGAACTACGATGAGAACGTTTCAGTAGTAGGTGCTAAATCAATCACTGGTAAAGTCGTGAAAGACTTTGTTGAGTCGACTATTACACCAATCGCTACTGATATTACTGATCCAGGGATGAACTTCGAACTTAATAATCCTTCGAACGGAAAATCTAAATCAGTACGTCTTGACCTTGCGTCATTGACATCAGGCGCATACACGCTCACTCTTCCAGTTGGTCTTGTAGTGGACGAAGCTGGTGTTGACAGCAAGGAAACTACAGTATCATTCACACGTACAACTAACGTTGATACTGGAAAACCTGCACTTACTACAGCTGGTACGAACGGTATCACTAAAGTAAATAACGACACTTATACAGTATCGTTTGATCGCCAACTTGATGTTTCGTCTGCATTAAATGTTGCGAACTATGCAATCGAAGGTGCGGTTGTTAAGAGTGCAATCTTCACTCAAAACGATGCAAGCGGAGCGGTTGTTCGTTTGACTCTTGAAGAAGGTTCAATCAAACTTACTGGTGAGCGTACTGTAACTATTCAAAACGTTAAGAGTGCCGCTGGAGTTATGATGGATCGTGTAACAACTACTGAATCTTTAACTGAAAATGTTAAACCTACAGTAGCTTCTGCACAACTAGTAGGGCTCAATACAATTAAAGTTGTATTTAGCGAAAACATTAAAGAAGCAACTGTTACTGGATCTGTAGTCGCTGCAAATGATTTCGAAGTTCTTATCGGTGATGTTGCCGAAACTGGAGCTACAATTGCAGAAGATCTTTCTGACACGTCAGGTAAGACATTCACTATTACTCTAGCTAACGATATTACTCCTGCAGAGTATGCGAAAACAATCACTCTTAAAGCAGGTACTGGATTAGATGTAACTGATGAGAGTGGAAATGCACTTGTCTTCACATCAGCTTCAGTAGCAAAATAATTTCTCTTCAAACAACGCCGTGTCATGATTTGATGGGGCGTTGTTTTTGTTTTCAAATATATATTATTCCTTTGATACACCCTGACCATCGTGGCTCAGGGTGCTTTTTTATGTCCAAAGGAGGAGAAACGATGAAACCGAATCAATCTGCAAATCGTATCGATATCGTCAGTATCAAACTCGTCAAAGAAGGGATGGTCTGCTATAAGGGGCGGACCATCCATCGACCGGATGACGGCTATACGCTCATGAAGGAATTCTTGCATGGACTCGACGGAGAGCATTTCCTCGTCATCGTTGGTGTGGGGTTGGGTAAGACGTTCCCTTGGAGCCGATCCTGTTTAAGATGCGACTATCAACATAAAGACGTGAAGCATCTCGATCAGTGCGAGTGGTTGTACCCGAATTGTGAACTTAGGAATCAACGAGAAGTAGAAGCTGAACTCATCCTGGAATCTCCAACCGGATCGATGATTTAGCCTAATTAAATTCTCCTCGGTCCACTCAGAAATCCTTCACCTCCAAGCAAGACCTAGGCGGTGAGTAGTTCAAGGATGTTTCATTGCAAACATCTAATGGACCAAAAAGATGTGGAGCGAATGGGACGGAGAATGAAGTGACGGGATCGAATCGCCGAAGGCGATTCGTTTCTTTTGGAGAAGCTGGTGATGTGAACATGACGAATCTTGTCGAACGATTTCCTTTCAATTTTAAATTACTGATTGACTTAAAAATGATAAGTGTCATCCGACGAAAGACCTAGGTTGGTACGATGAAGAGGATAGAAAGCATTCATACAAATGGACTAAAAACGAAAGCGAGGTCGAGTGATTTGAAACGGTTCGTAACGCAGTTTTCTCTTCTTGCAATCCTATTTCTATTAATCAGTACATGCTTACCTACAACGGCTGCCGCGGCAAGCTTGACGGTTTCTCCAAAAAGCGTGACGTTACAGGTCGGCCAATCCAAGACGGTACAGGCGAAAGCAAGTGGTATGAAAAAACCAGTATACGTATGGAAATCGTCGAACCCGAAAGTGGCGACCGTGAAAAATGGAAAGATTACAGCGAAAGCTGTCGGAAAAGCGACCATCACGGTCACCGTCCAAAAGACGAAGTTAAAGTCGACCATCAGTGTGACGGTCAAACCGAAGAAATTAAATGCGCAAGCAGCGTTCAAGGCGGTCAATCCGTCCGTTGCGACGATTGAGATGTACGATGCTTCCGATCGACTCACTTCTACAGGGAGTGGGTTCGTGACGAAGAGAGGGGAAGTCATCACGAATTTTCACGTCGTTTCGGGTGAATCGAACCGATACGCTCGTATCCGATTCGCAAACGGGACCGAGGTCGAAACGCTCAAGTTGAAGCGCTTTGATGACAAGTTAGATTTGGCGATTTTAGATGTGCCGTCTCTTCAGTCCATTCCGACCTTACCGGTGGCCAAAGCAGGTAGTACGGGTTCCGTCATTTATGCGCTTGGGAGTCCGAGAGGCGTCTCGAATACGATCACGGAAGGGATTTTGAGTAATCGAGACGTGTATTTGGACGGTCTTTCGTACCTGCAATATACGGCGAGTACAACGTTTGGAAACTCGGGAGGGCCTTTAGTCGATGAATTCGGAAGAGTAATTGGCGTGGTCACAAGAATTCTTACGGATTCACAAAACATGAACTACGCGGTTCCGATTCAACAACTCGATGCGATGCAATATGGTCGTGAGACGATTGCGAATGTGCAGGAACCTTCGTCCGGTTCGGATGTGATTCCGGCCGTTTCGGGTGAAGGGGAGACAGCGGAACAAGAACTCAACGATTCGTTTGATGACGCGGACGTGATTCGGTTCGCTTCTGGGCATCTCTCCGGGGCCGTCCAACATCAAGATGATGTCGATACGTATTATTTCCGGACTGAACGCCGGATGACGTTGTCGATGGTCGGAGGTTGGTCGAACAACCAAAACGGTGTGCACTGGGCATACGGATTGTTCGATGCAAATGGCGATTCGATTCGATATAGCGAGGAATTTATGGATGAGGGGCGTTATTACGAAGCACTGGACCTCGTCATCCCGCCGGGTGAATATTTTATTGTAGCGTTCCCGATTTCGGGTCTCGCCCGAAGTGAATATGTGCGCCAGCCGTATGCGATTTATTACGAACTGAAATAAGCGTGTCGGAAGATGAGGGATGATAGTTTACGCATGGCAAAATCAATGTCTCGATTCGCCGGACGCTACTCTTAGGAATTGTCGCCCGAACCAAAGTGACAGGCGTGTCTCATGTCCGGGCATGACAGGGAATGGAATTCCATTGGACGATGAGCGCTTCTTTCGAATAAAGTGAACTGATTTGACGGGGCGTGAGTGAATGAAAGACATGGAATGGCTCACGACATTGACCCAAGACTGTAAAAGAACCCTGGACATACACGCGTTGCTTGGTGTGCGTTCAGGGTTCGTTCATGTTTCAGATGATTGTCCGTTTAGGCTGTTTGTTTCGTTTGTTTCTGTGCTTGCCGTCGCCGAATGAGTGATCGTCCTAGTTGAATGCCCGGACGTTCGATGATCTGATACGTGACGGATGCGATGATTCCAGAAACGATGAGTGTCACGAGGAACGTCGACATCCACATGGTCGCTGTGCCATATTGTTGAACCCATTCGTCTTTCATATAGTGTTTCACTACGTCAAGCACGAAAAAATGAACCAAATACAAGCTAAAGCTGATCTGTCCGATATACTGCATCACCCGATGATTGAGGATACGTCCTGGTATACCGGAAAGACCGAGAGCGAACAGGCAGAAAGCTAAACCGAAAAGTGCATGTTTCGGGAATGCGCTATAGACATCAAACGGGGTGACACCGAGGAAGATGAGTAGTGAAATCGAAACGATGGTCATCGTGCGATAGGAACGAGTAGACCATGTGTTGTCGCGCCATACGAGATATAAGGTAATCCCCATTAGGAAGATTGGTAATTGGTTTGGGAACCAATAGAAGGAAAAGCTCCTCACATCCAAAAAAGGTTGACTCTGTTCGGTGAGCCAATGGAGGACGATGCTCAACATGAGCGTGGCGGCCGTCCACACGACACCTTGACGTATGGTCTTCACGAGTTTGAACAACAAAGGAACACACAAGTAAAACAAAAACTCGTTTGAAATGGACCATCCACCTGGTACAAGACTAAACAACCATTCTGGATGTAGCACGTTGCTGAACGTCAACGTCGAGAGGAAAAGAGCGAGTGTCACGTCCGGATAAGACGTCGAAATCCCGATCGAGGCGTTGATCCAGTCGAAGCTCAAGTAGAAGAGCAGCGCGGCATAAAACATCGGAGCAATTCGGAAGAATCGCTTCGTATAAAAGTCTTGGAGCGGAATCTGTCGAGTGGTGGTATACCGTTCCAATGAATAGAAAAGAGTGAATGCACTGACGATGAAAAAGAGTTGAACGCCACGTGATCCTTGTATACCGATTTGATACAACCAATCGGGCAACTGTTGAAAAGGTCGTGTCGCGTGCGTCAACACCACACCGAGGATTGCATAGCCTCGTAGGGCGTCTAAAAAACCGAGCTTTTGCAATTGATGAAGTCTCCTTTATACCATCTTATGTCGTTGACATCCTGATGGTTCATAAATACCTTTTCTACAATAAACCATTCCCATATTATTTACATCATCATTTCTATAAAATATGGGAATGGTTTGATTAATATGGTTTAGCTGATGGCGACTAAGTAGTCAGTCGGATTGATGAAGCTGAAGCTGTCACGTTTCCCACATGCAGGACACGGTATAGTGAAACTTTATTTCGATGGGCCTGTCGTTTCGTCGTTTTCAAAGATTATGTATTTAGTTGATAAACGTACGTTCTTGAAACAGGGATGTGAGACCAGTTTGATTTCAACAATCGATTAGAGAATAGTGAATCGGGCTATGTGTGTTTGTAATCTGTACAAATGCATATAGCCTTTTGTATATAAAATATACAAAATAAGATAAACCTATACAAAAAAATGTATAACCAAGACAATTTAAAGTTATATAATGGAATGAAAAGAGAAAGGTGGTTTTCTATGTTCGGATATGATGTGTTGACAAGGTCATATAGCGAGTGGCATTTGAAAAAATTAAGTAAAGATTATCAACGAAAATATATCGATGGATTGAATTTAATTGTTCATCAATTGGATGGAAATGAAAAACAGTTAGGATCTTTTTATGAAAAACTATTAAATCTCACTCCGAATCAAGACAATCGTAGTCTTCGTGAAATCATGAATGATTTAAATAGACTGCGCTTTAAGTGGAGTGGTACAAAATCATACTGGTACTGTTTGGCGGATGAATTAATTCTTCATATCGTTAGCATGTTTCCCCATAAAAAAGAGCAGTTGCGTCTCATCTTACAATCCATTGAGATGAGTTCAGAACAAATGAATTACCTGCTAGATGATTCATTCCATGCTGACTCGAATATAAATCAATCTTATTGGCAATTGAAGAAACGTAAACAATTGAATTTTTGGCTTATTCCTTATGAATCAGAATCGTCACATCTTGGAACAACGTTAATTCTAGGAACGATGAGCGCTGGGAAATCAACAATTCTAAACAATGTATTAGGAGAAAACTGGGCAAAAACTCAAAACCAAGTGACAACTAATTTTTCACTCCAATACAAACATTCTCCGACACTAGCTCAAGAGTTCATATCAGATAATGACCATCGAATCTTGTCATCAACTTTAAACACTGCAAGCTGGTTAGAAGAATTGAATGAATCAGAACATGAAGGTGGGAGACAGTTGACGCTTTGGAGCGGTCGATCGACTGAAGCATTGATGAATTATCAATACACAGTGGTCGATACTCCTGGAACAAATAGCTCCTGGAAAGCGAATCATTACAAGGTAACGGAGCAGACTTTAATTCACTTTACGTACGATAAAGTCATTGTCGTGTTAGATGCTACTCAATTAGGAACTGATGACGAAAAAGTATTATTGTCCCTTGTCAAAGAGTACATAGAAAATCGTCCAGTATTGTTTGTATTAAATAAAATCGATGAACTAGATACTGAACTGGGGGAGACACACGAGTACTACATACAAGCTGCAAAAGAATTTTTAGAGGAAAATGGATTTTTAAATCCTGAAATAATTGGAACCTCAGCCATTGCGACAAGACTATTAAATCAAGATTTTCATCTATTGACTAAGCGTGAACAACGTATGAAAAGTTACTTCGAAACTTATTTCGGAATAGATGCGAATACCAATCAAACCGTGATCAATGAGCGTACTGGATTTACACAAATACTAAATTTCATGAAAAGTGAGTGATTGTTAATGAAACATGTAGAAATGATTTACAACCCTTATTTAATGGAAACAGAAATTCATTTCGATGGGGCAGAGTACTTAGTAAATAAAAATAGCGCACTTCATGATTGTAAAAACTTACGGCTCCAGCTTTGGATTGAACGTTTATGTAGTGCGCTTGAAAAAGATGTGAATGAAGAAGAGATTACAATTGATTTTTCAGGAACAATCTCCGATTTTGAAGATTTGACTCTGAGCTGTCAGCATCACAATCAAAAAAACACAGACACTAAATTCTATTGTCAACATATTCGAGTTATGGACCCGAGTGATAAAATCCATCAACTGAAAGAACTGATGGATGAAATTCAAGAAGGACCGTTTGAACAACTAAAAACAGCACAAGTCCAGAAGAATTTTGAGAAATCGATGAATGACGAATTTGAAATTGCCATTATTGCGACAATGAGTTCTGGGAAATCGACTTTGATTAATGCGTTTCTTGGAAAAGAATTAATTCCATCAAAGAATGAAGCCTGCACAGCAAAAATCACAAGAATATATAACCAAGAGGGAACAGAAACGTTCTCGGCGGAAACGTTTGATTCTGAGCAACAAAGTATCCAAGCAATTCGAGAAATTGCTCCAACTGATCTAGTTGATTTTAATGAAAATCATGAAATTCAAACCATTCATTTAAAAGGATCTATTCCACACATCTCCTCTAAAGGGATGAATCTAGTGATGATTGATACCCCGGGACCTAATAACTCGAGAGATATGGAGCATCGTACACAAACGTTCCGAATTATTCAAAATGAAGAACAACCAATCGTCATGTATGTATTAAACGGTTCTCAACTTGGAATCAATGATGACAATCTGCTTTTAAGTAATGTGTCCGAAGCGATGAAGGTATCTGGAAAACAATCGAAAGACCGTTTCATCTTTGTTCTTAATCAAGCTGATAAATATGATGTCGAGGCTGGAGAGTCCTTACAAGTAGCGTTAGATAATGCTAAAAGTTATTTAGAAAGTCATGGGATCGAGCACCCGAACATTTATCCGATTTCTGCTCAACTGGCCAAATTATTGCGGATGCAACAGTCTGGAGAGACATTAACAGCGAAACAAAGAAGAGATTCGTATGATTATGAACGGTTTATCGAACAAGAGGAAATGCAGATGCATCGATACCCCACTCTGACTCCGTCCGTTCAAAATGCAATCAAAACTCGTTTAGAAGATGCAGCGGACGATAAGGAAAAGGCAATCATTTACTCGGGTGTACCTGTTATCGAAGAGGTCATCAATGAATATCTTGAAAAATATGCAGTGACTTCCAAGATAAAAAATGGAGTCGAAGCTTTCCGAAAAGTGATTGAGCAAGAAAATATGTTGTTTAAAATCGAAGAGGAAATTCAAGAAAATGAAGAGCAACGACAAAACCTTATTCAAGAAATTAATTATGTAAACGAACTTCTTGAAAAAGGCGATCATGGAAAAGCGCTCATACAAGACATTCAATCGCTAAGCGATGAAACAGCTAAGAGGTATTTAGTTGAGACTCATAAAAAGTTTGTTGGAAAACTTATTGATGTTTCTGAACCAATGCAACAAGAAAATCAAGTGAAAGAGCGCGAAGCGAAGTTAATGGTCAGCCAATTCCAAAAAGAAGTAGAACTGTTATGTTCAACGTTACTAATTGAGCTAGAAAAAGGGATTGAGCAGGGACTGCGTAATCAAGCTGATGCGTATGCAGATGAATACAAAAAATCGATTCAAAACCTATTGAATTCTTCAGTTGAATTGAATATCGCGACTAGTATCACGGAAGACGTGTTGACTGTTAACCTACCAGATGCAAATGAACTGATTTCGATGTACACGGAGGCTAGAGAAATTTATGTCAGAACGGAAACGAGACAAAATTCGAGCAAGAAGTGGTATAAGCCGTGGACATGGGGAGAGTCTTCAACGTATGAAAAGGATATTTACGAAACGCATGAGTTTGTGGATATGCAAAAAGTGATTAAGCAATACCTTAATCCGGTTGTCGACTATATGGAAGATTTATTGAAATCCGCTCAATCCCAAGCAACAGAACAAACGGATTCATTTAAAAAAATGTTCCTAGATCAACTACAAATACTAGAAGATGCTATTCGTGAGAAAATGAATCGGTTACAGAAGCTAACGGTAAATCAAGGCGTAGTAGAAGAAGAGGCTGCTCGCCACAAGGCAGATAAAGAATGGTTACGGATGATTATTAGTAAATTAGATGTTCTATTAACAAACTGAGTATGGGGGAGAATAACATGGATTTAATTGAAGCAATTGAGGCTAAGGATGTTGAAATGATTCGTCGTCGTTTATCTACCTATATCATCGCAAATCCAAATGATGAGGCAATGATTTCGCGTGCACTTTCAATGATTGATCGTGGGAATGTTCCTGTTTGGGATTCGGTTGATTATTTCGAACGAAAAGAAAAAAAAGATTGGAATCGTGAGTATTTGACGGACGCTTATGCGTACTTGAAAACAGAACATTATTCTAAGGCTTTGCTGTTACACATTACTGAACTTGCTAGATACTTGTCACCTGCGCCTGCATCTCGTTCTGCGCAGGGGCAAGCTAATGATAGACCACGGCAGGATTATACAAAGGAAACTCGTATGAGAGAGCTTCAGAAAGAACTCATTGAGCTAGAAAACATGAATCGGCGTAAAGGGTTTAATAAACAAGAAAAGCGACGTTTTGATGAAATTCGTACTGAATTAAAGCGTTTTGAGTCAAATAAGCATCATACAAATTCTTCGACATTTATGGAACTTCTTATGGAGCTATATCAGATGGTTAAACGGATTGTTAGCGGTTCGGAAAGGAGATAAGGATGAATACATTAACAAAAACGCAAGATCATGTACATGCGCTGAATCAAGCGATTCTTCTAGCCAATGATATTGTTGACCGCAATTATTTGATGCGATTACCAGAACAAGAAATTCAACCGTATGAATTTATGGGGGAAGGGTTTACTGTACAAAAAAATATCCGAATTATGAAGGTGATGACTCTTGTTTATGAACAGGATGAGGACATTACGGATAAGCTGACAACTTTGTTTAATGGAATTAGTCATATGAACGGGACTCTTTCATTGTTGATTGATAGTAATGGTCAGCAAGTCGATTTGTATATGGCAGTTCGAACCAATGAGGCTACTCAAGAAATTTATCCGTTACACGACTTGTTTCAAAAAAGTTTTGAAAGTCAGTTTCAAGGTAGTGTGCTGAAGGTGGTATCGAACTCAAAAACAAGTGAACTGTTCGACTCCATCCTTCATCGGAACAGTGATTTACCATCTATCGTATCGGTTTGTGGAATTCCATCTAAAAAGTCCTTACAACAAGCCCAAGGAATTGATCGCTTGATTGAATCGATGCAAGGAGAACGATTCAGTGCGGTTATTATTGGGTCAGCGCTCTCTACTTCCGATGTCGCATCTCTAAGACAGAATTACGCTTCGCTTTACACGGAGCTATCCCCTTTGCGCCAATCGACAAGAACGTTTGGGACGGCTGAAAGTGCAGCTGTGACTGAAGGTTTGACTGAAGGTGTTACGAAGAGTGCGACATCGACGATCAGTCATTCGAAAAGTCAAAGTACTTCTACATCAACTACGAAAACAACAGGAGTTGCGCATTCGAAATCAGTACAGGTCAGTGGGATGATGAACATAAAAGGTGTTACAGCTCAAGTTGGTGGTGGTTATGCAAAAAGCAAATCCACTAGTGAAAGTATAGGTACGAGCGAGTCAAAATCGTTTGGCGAAACAACGTCTAACGGTGAATCAATAGGTGAATCAATGAATTATTCGAAGTCGGTCGCTGCTACGACAACAATGAATGAATCGATGCAACTGACTTTTGAAAATAAGACTGTCAGTGAAATGATGAAGAAACTTGATATTCAACTTGAACGCGTTAGTGATGCAGAAGACTATGGGATGTGGGAATTCTCTGCTTACTTTATTGCTGAGAATCCAAAAGTAGCTCAAATTGCTGGTCAAACGTATCGATCCGTAATTCGTGGAGAAAATTCTTCGATTGAACAAGGTGCATTATTGCAATGGAACGAAGAGCAGATTCCTCACATGACGAACTATCTTTCGAATCTCTGTCATCCGATAATCGAGCTAGAAACGGCGAATCAACGACTTTATGTAAAGCCTACTTCATTAATTCACGGGGAAGAAATTACTTTGGCACTTCATCTGCCCCAAAAGTCATTAAATACCTTGCCAATTGTAAGAATGGCCGAATTCGGACGAAGCGTACAATATATTTTCGGCGATGCATCAGGTCGGAAAATCGAATTAGGTAAGTTACAGCATTTCGGAAAAGTTGAAGATCAGCAAGTTCATTTAAATGTAGAACAATTATCAAGTCATACATTTATTAGCGGTTCTACAGGATCTGGTAAATCAAACACGATGTATCAAATTATAGATGGCTTACGACAACACCAAGTCAAAACACTTGTTATTGAACCGGCGAAGGGAGAATATCGTCACGTCTATGGCCATTTAAATGATGTTTCTGTGTTCGGCACGAATTTATCGCAAGGTGAACTGCTTCGTATCAATCCATTCATGTTTCCTGAAGGAGTTCATATTTTAGAACATTTAGATCGGTTAGTTGAAATCATGAGTGCATGTTGGCCATTATATGCAGCTATGCCGAATATATTAAAGCAAGCAATCAGTGAGACCTACGAACGGGTTGGATGGCTACTTGATTCATCTACGCATATTGAAGACAATCCAATTTATCCTACGTTTCACGATTTACTTAAAACGTTGCCAATCGTAATTGCTAGCTACGGTTTTTCAAAAGAAGTAGAGGACAATTATAAAGGTTCGTTAGTCGCAAGGATCGAATCGATGGTGAATGGCATTGTTGGTCCTCTGTTTAGTGGTAGTTCAGTTCCGGATCAAGACTTGTTCGACCAAAATGTCATCATTGACTTGAGTCGTATCGGTTCACTTGAAACGAAATCAATTATCATGGGGATTGTGTTTTTGAAGTTACATGAATATCGGATGAGTCAAGCTACTACCATGAACAATCCATTAAATCATATTACGATTTTAGAGGAGGCACATCACCTTTTAAAAAATGTGTCTAGTTCGGGGGAAAGTACAATTCAACAAAAATCCGTTGAGATGATGACAAACGCAATTGCTGAAATGAGATCGTACGGGCAAGGTTTCATTATTGTAGATCAATCCCCAAGTGCGGTTGACCCAGCTGCAATAAAAAATACGAATACAAAAATTATCATGAGATTGCCAGATGCAGATGATCGACAACGTCTTGGCAAGTCAATTGGTTTAAATGAAGATCAGATTCAGGAAATATCTAAACTACGTCCCGGCAGTGCGATTGTTCATCAAAGTACATGGCTGAATCCGGTTATGGTAAAAGTCAATCTTGCATCAGCGTCCGAACATCTTCTTCAGCTTCCTGTTCCCGAGGAAACCAAATTGTCTGAAGTTTTATGTCATCTACTCGTTGATCAACCACTGCGAGCCCCATCTATAAAAGAAGAACATCTTTTAGAATACATTCAAAGCTTAACGTTAGAAGAAGAAGATCGGCTTCATTTAAATAATATGATTAATCAAATTTATAATAATCGTAAACCAATATTATTCTCTAGATTATTCATCGGAATTCGTGCTCGTATTGTATTCCATCTTATCGGGGGAGTATTCATCTTTAGGTATTGTTCGTTCGCAAAAGACTCAAAAGAGTTTAGAAGACGTTTTGAACAAGCGATTGAGCATTTTGCAGGTATGCATATTGAAGATAAGCATGAGCTAGAACGATTAGTACTATATCATCAAAAGGGGATGAGTGTATGATTGAAAAAAACATCGTACGAGATGAAGGGGTTCCCATCAAAAACCTAAGTGATTTCGAAAAATTAGTTATTCCGGAAAGAGATGATTTAGGAAATCAAAATGTTTTTGAAGTTTTTGAAGCGAAGACATTCACTACAGTAATTGAAGAATTTGAATCGGCGTCCTTAGAAGAAATCGAAATTTATGAAAATGCAAACGTAGAACTTGGAGAAGTGAATGATCGAGAAGTACTAATTCGTACAGATATTGATTATGAAGAAAAAGATTTATTCGGCAGAACAAATTTGGAGCGGATGGAACAAGGTCTTGCTCCATTGTGTGAGGGGAAACCAATAGAATTGCATCATATCGGTCAACGGATGGATTCTCCGTTAGCAGAGCTTCGGGTAGACGAGCATCGTGGGGCTGGGAATGATGGGATTTTACATGATAAAAAAATTGTATCATCAATCGACCGAGTGGCATTCAACTCAGAAAAAATTGAACATTGGAAAACACGAGCGGAGGATGTTAAACATGAACAGTCAACGGATTGATCAAGCAGTAACTGAAAAAAGAGCTCTTGTGTTAGGGGAAGTAGCTAGCTCGACCATTCAGCAAATGGAAGAACAATTAGGAATTCATTTTTCAGAAGACTATAAATTTTTCTTGAAGCAATATGGCGCTGCATCAATCGAAGAACATGAAGTGTTTGGACATGCTCCTTCTACTCATTTAGATGTCGTCGAGAATACCATTCAAGAAAGAAAACGTGCATCTGTTTTGGGAAAAATGATTGTGCTTGAAAACCCAGGATATGATGGGATTCTAATTGTAATGGATGATTCTGGGCAAGTTTATGAATTCAACAACCAAGAGTTGAAAGTGATTCATACTTCATTTGAAAATTATTTAGAGAGTATTTTGAATTGAACGGTTCATTGATTTTACAGCTCACTCATGTGGTGAGCTTTTTTTGTGCACTTTTTCTTCCAAATTTAAAAAATTAATTTCCAAATTGTTAGGAAATGAACGGATTTTCACAGTTGAATCTTGATACAATAAATCGATTTCAATTCAAACTTTAATGAATGGAGAGACAAACATGAAAAAGTGGTTATTTGCCATTATTCTTTTCACAATTATGGCAGGAACACCTGTCGAGGCAGCGAGTCATACGGAAACATTGATTCAAGAACTTCAAAAGACGACACAGGATGGATATCGTTATCATTCCCACGAGATTGCTCAAATGAATCAGTCGAAAATGGAAGAAGTCGTGGTCCTGTTCAATCGAGATACGAAAACAAATATGGCAGATGACTATTTCGTCAAAGTATACGAATGGAAAAACGAAAAGTGGAACGTCGTTTACAAACGAGAATATTTAGAAGTGATGAAGATGAAATTTCTCACCTCTGGAAAGCTTGGTGGACATGAAAAAGTCGTATTAGGCAAGTTTCACGGAATCGAAACAGAGATCATGGCGCCGATCACGATTGGATCAGCTGATGGTAAACAGATTCGTCTCTTGGGTTCATCACCAGCTGATTATTTTGGAAATGCCATCATCAAAAATGACACGTTGTACGTCATGCGTCATTCCATCGTTATGCATCAATTGAAAATGAAAAACGGCAAGCTGGTTCGTGTTGGTGGTGGAACGGGGAAAGATGATCGTGATGTAGCCGATAATCCGAAGTATTGGGTAGGCTTGAAAGGGCGACAACTTCTAGGTCCTACGAAGATCACCATGAAAGTCGGAGAAAAGATTGGCGTGGGTCGATACGATGCTAGCGTGAAAGGAAACTACTTTTACTCGCCTTATGCATTTCAAGAGAAAGACGCTGTGATTGAATGGGATGAGCGACGCCTTGGGTTCATCGCCAAACAAAAAGGGATGGCAACGATTGAATTAAGTGCTCAAGTCCGATTAGATGGGCCAAATGGACCAGAAATCTTCTCGGCAGGAAAGAAAAAAATTCAGATAACGGTCAAATAATGCATTGATGCATACGAACAACCTACGTTCGAATATCAACCTTGAAAATCTCAAAAGTGATATGCTCCAACATAGATCAAACTCTATCTACAAATTATGTGAGTTGGTGGCTTGCTGACTGGTATTAATCACTTTTAACAAAGAAATCCGACCACTAGAAATGGTCGGATTTTTCATTTCCTTTACTCCAACGTCAATCGCTCCACCGCATCACGCAGATGGTCTTCGCGCACGCGGATGTAGCGCCGTGTCGTCTTCGGTTCGCTATGACCGAGCAACTCGGACAACGTCGTTTCCTTTACGCCCATATCATAGAGGTGCGACGTGAAGGCGTGCCGGAGCGTATGTGATGTGACGGATGTGCCGAGCACGTCCTCGGCGGCGCGTTTCAGATGACGGTTGATCGTCGTCTTGCAGATGAGGTCGCCGCGGGCGCTCGGGAAGACATATGGCGAATCGATGCGTCGTCGCTCTTCCTCTAGATACGTTGTCATCATCGCATGCGTCGCATCGTTCAGTGGGACCTTGCGCGGTTTCCCCGTCTTCGATTCGTGGATGTACAGTAGACGCGCGTTCAAATCGATGGCATCAAGTGTCAATTGTCTCACCTCGTTGATGCGCATCCCCGTATGCAACTGAAGCATCAAAAAGGTTCGATACAACGGGACGTCGATTGCATCGATGACTCGGTGTAAGTCGCTTGGTGTAGGGACGTCCGAAGGTGGACGTTCGGTCACTTTCACGCGAAGGTGATGAAACGGATTGTGCGTGACGAGTTGCTCGGTGATGGCCCAGTCATACAGACCACGGAGTGCACTCAAGTAATTGTTGATGGTCACCGGTTGGCATCCTTCCGAGCGGAGGGCATTGATATACGGCATGACGTCCTGTCTCGTCTTGAAGTCATCGAGAGTTCGGTTCTGTCCCATAAGTTTTTGGAAGCGGGCGAACTTATAGGTCGCCTGACTGACCGTGTTGTCCGATTTTCCGGTCATGCGTAAGTAGTGGACGTGCTGGTCGACAGCGTCTTTCATGTGTAAGGTCATCTTCATTCTCCTCTTATTTGTCGTCCTCACGGAGCATCCGCTGGAGTTCGGCCTTGTAGGCGCGGAGGCGGCTCGGGGAGTACCCGAGCGATGCTTCAGTTCCGTGAAGCATATGGCAGAGTAAGGTGAAATGACGATTTGGTAAAGTAGAACGCTTGTCGTCTAGCCAGAGGGACAGCGGCATCTCGCTCTTGTCGATTTGCTCGGGGAGTCGTTCACTCGTCACCTCGTGCTGAAGCGTCTTCGCCTGCTTGGCACGCTCATTCAAGATGGCACCACGGATGCGGATGAAACAGTAGGTCTTCCCTAGCGTCTTGCCGTCCTGAATGGCTCGCCATAGGGCGATCCGAGCCGTCTGGGCGGCATCGTCGACTTCGTTCGGATGGAGATGGAGTTGGCGGATGACGTAATAGATCATCGGTTCCCACTCTTTGATTTGTTCGTTTGCGTCTGGCATGATGGACTGCTTTCCCGCGCGCGTCTCAAGTTTCCTAGGTGGTTACAGCATAATGGTTGTTATAGAGAATCCCTGCTTTTGATTCATAAGGCTTGGCGCAAGTGGGATACAGCATTTCGAGGCTATATCTTGTTTGATTTGACGAAACGACACGGTTGGCGAGGTGCGAAAACCGCATAACAACCATTATAAGTGACAAAATGGCACACCCTTTGCAAGGGCGTGCCATTTTGTCATTCGCTAAAGGTGAGCGAGATATTGTTGAACAACACATGGACGTGAACCGTCGTTGTTCCGATTCGTTCCGTGAAGTGTTTTTCGTGTACGACGTTCCAACCATGGATGCGCTCCGCTTCGCGATAGGCGAGGAATGCTTCACGTTCCCTTGTCAGAAGCGCCATGTATGCCTCAGAAGCTTTCGTTCCCTTCCCGAAGATGGCATCCGCCGTCACCTGCATGACGTGGGACGTATTCTGAATCGTCTTTTGTTTGAGCGAGTAGGTGTCTTCTCGAATCCAATCGATGTAGCTGTACTGGACGTCTTGGAGAACTTGCTTGTTCTTCGAAAAGCCCAAGTACACGACTGCTCCCTTCAAATCTTTTGAATGGTAGAGAAGCGTACTCGTTCCAACGTAGCGATCTTCAAGTTCAAACAATCGGGGCCGGTCTGACCAGACACTCGCCGCCTTGGACGTTACCGAGAAAATCTCGTTGCCCGGGCGCATCGTCAAGGACGGAAATGGCTTCAGTGGCAAAAGTGGTGACAGAAACTTGGAAGGGACATACCCAGTTTGACGACCCGTCATCACCTGGGTCCAGGAGCCGAACGATTTGATGACGGTGACCGGCGTATCAATTTGGAGCGTCAACTTCTTCTTACTGTTCGTTACTCGCTTTTCACGTAAATCGATCGTGTCGATCGTGTAGAGCACTTGCTTTTTACTCGGCATGCGGACGACCGCGGAAGACGCCACATATCCGGATTTGTCACGGTATTTAATGTGGGTCCAAGACCCATATCTCTTCACAAATGATACAGACGTTGCATCTGAAATAGAAATCAATGTCTTCGATTTAGCTGAACGTTTTTGTTTCAACTCCACTTGTTGTGTCGTGATGTAGGATGCGGTAGCGGCCTCACCCGACATTGGGGTGAACAGAGCACCGCAAAGGGCGAAGATGAGTAACAGGCGTACATATTTCATCAGATTTCCTCATTTCATGATGGGCCTATTGGTTAGGTTGGACCCAAGTTAGGATGGTACCGTTCTCTTGCCGGATGAGGGCGGGGTCGTGTGACTGGACGTCGACAAAATCATGGCCAGCCGCCACGCTCTGTTCGCTGATGACGGCAACATTTTCAGTGATGTGTCCGTTGTTGAATATGAAATAAGCACGACGTTTCGTTGTGTCGTTTCTGTCGACCCTGACACCGTATGTTCCGTTTCCGGACGTGTTCAGACCATACGCGCTCAGTTGCCCGCTGCGAAGGAAGATGCCACCGACCCCGTTGTTGCGGACAGTCACGTTATTCAACGTGCCATCAAAGACACCGTCATAGACGAGCCCGTGGCCGGGTGCGCCTTGCACGACAAGGTTTTTCAAGGAAATCATGTCGGCAGAAATGTTCAGTAACTCGTCACCTTGGAAATTCGGACCTGCTTCGAGCGTTCCACCGTTCATTCCGATAAGAGTATATGATTGTGGGTATTGCGGATCCGCGTGAAGGATATTCACTGTCGCGTCGAGTGTCTGTACCCCGCTGATGAGGATACGTCCGATGATGTCGACTTGATCGACGGCCGCTTGCAGTGACGTCATCGGTTCGGTGGTTTGGCGTCCGATGCTATATATACCGGGTTTATACGTCCAATATGTCTCGGTCGCCCCCTCTTTTCGTTCCAGCCAGTCCGGGGTTTGGACGGTGACGTCATTTGGCGTGGTTGAAAAGATGACCTTCTCATCGAGGAGGGCGCTGTCATGTAAGGCGAGCGAGGTTGGACGAGCGTGCTCATCATGGCTCGTCTCAAGACGGATACTACCCATTCCATTGCCACTTGAACTTATACCTTGCGCTGTCACGCCTACGTTTTCGAAAAAGAAGGCTTCTTTCAAATTATTTTGAGAACGAATCTGTTGTACGGTCGCCGAATCAACGCGCCGGATGCTGAGACCGCCTCCCGTTCTGTTCTCCATGTCGAACTGTTCGAGTGTGACGTGACCGTCGACATTTTCGACTTCGATTAAGTGATGGAGTGAATTGTCTTTCGAATGAAGGGACGCGCCTTGACGTCCCGTCACGTGAACCGGACGATTAATCGCAAGTGGTTCGTTTAATTCATGTTGACCATCGAAATAAATATGTGTGAGATAAGGATTCGCTAATGCGCTTTGTAGATGATCGATTTCCTTAAAGATGGAAGACTCAGCATCGATGCCGAAGACGCCTTCCGGGGCAAAACCGTCAAATTTGATCGTATTCGAATAACTGACAATCGGACTAGACAGATAACTCGGATCTTCGAGACGAAGTGTCCCGTTTCCGAAAAATTGGATGCGATGACTCCCTGAAATGATATCGTCAATCGTCAACGTGACACCTTCAGCGATTTCGATATACGTGTCCCGTTTCGTCTCAAATCCGCCGATGGAGACGTCGTCCATGATGGTATAGTCACCTGTCGAATGTTGTAAGATCCAAATCAGCTGTTCGCGAGTCGTCTTCGGTGGCGAATCCGGGCTTGGTACGACGAACGGAGGTGTTGGTTCGGTCTCGGGTCTTTTCGTGATCACTTGATCTCCGGGGAGGGTGATCACGTCGACTTCCGTTTGACCTAAGTCGACCGTGCTCGTATTCGTCGAGGAGCCTTCGATTGAACCGATAGCCGTGATGTCGATCGTCACCGGTGAACTGCCGTCGAGCAGCACGCTCGAGATCGATGATGTGCCCGAGATGGTCATCGCCTGCTTCTCGTTGTGGCGGACGATGAGTTCAGTAATCGGCGCATTCAATTTCAAAGACCCTGCCAATGCAGTGGCCTCGAGCTGCCGAATGCTGCCGCTTCCGTCTAGGATGAGGTCGGCCTCGGTCCGGAAGCGATCGATGTTTGCTTCGTTACCGAGCGTGACTGCGGCCTGGTTTTTTAACTGAAAAGTCCCGATCGGTGCGTTGAGGATTAACGTTGCTCCACCGTGATGGGACGTCATCCGTTGAATCAATTGTTCAGAAGATAAAGTGGCATTTCCGAACACGGTCAATTGTTTCACGTCAAGCGGCCCTTTAAATGCTAGATTCGTCGTCGCGCCATGGGTGATTAGTTCATCAATCGTTCCAGTCATCGTCGAGGTCAATCGTCCCCGGTCTGAGGTCATCTCGATTTTTCTAATCGTACTTTTGCCAGCCAACTCGAGTTCGTGTGACAAGTTGGCGAATCGGTTGACTGTCGCATAAACCTTCAATGTGTTCACCTTGTGACCTGTCAATAGCGTCGTCATCATCCCGGCATTGGCGGAAGATCGAATCTCCGCATCGGCGAACAAGCGGACGTGTGATGCCCTGCTCTCATCTCGTACGTAGAGACGTGTCTGTGGTTGCAGTATGTCAAGGTATTGGACACTGCTTTCGTTCAAGACGATATTTGTCGATGATGCGACAGGTTTCGTGGCATCGTGTTTCGTCGTTTGTTGTATAAGTGTTGTGGCGTTGACGTCCATAAGTTGTGTCGTGGCTGTTGCCTGTTTCGTCAAAATGACTCGATTGACTTGTTCGATGTCTTCTAACTTTATGTTTTTTGCATTTATACGGATTTCTCCTTTGAACGTACGCCCCATACCATCGAGCTTGACCGTTCGAGTCGAGCTTTTACCGGACATGTTCAGTTCCAAGCCTATGATTTCCATTGTTTTCCCAGACTTTGATTCGACAACAGCTAACTTGGCACGTTGGAGTGCTTGTTTATTTTGAAGTAAGAACTGTTGATCACGCTTGGGTAAGGTATAAGTCTTTCCACCGATGCGAATCTCTTTATGATTGAGCCAAGAGTAAGTGTGAAAAGAGGGTGAAGCTTTCTGATTTGCTGTTTCTTTTGCTGTCGCTTCGGTAATGGGTGGGGAAAGCAATAAGGACCCGATTATACTGGCGTACAGTACTATCATTTGTTTCTTCATTTGTTCTCTCCTTACAATGAATTCATTCTATTGATTTGTATGTACGTGATACGTACCTTGAGTAGTATAAACAATAAAATAGATATTTCTATTTTTTTCAAAAATAAAACACTGTATTTTTTTGAAAGTAATAAAAAGGATTTCTGGTTATTATGAACGTTTACCTCGATTCCCTATTATTTTTTTGAAAAAGATGATAATCAGTTATCAGAAGTTTATACTGTCTTTATGAGAAAAAAATGAAAGAATTGTAAATCAGAAGTTGAACGGAGGATTTAAATTGAAGAAATTATTACTCGCAATGCTGATTTGTCTCAGTTGGGGAACGAGCGCTTCAGCGGAAGAACTCATTGTGGAACGCGAGATTGATAAACCGATTCCGGGTGAAGAAATTTTATATGAGGGTCTAGACCGTGTCATCGTATCGATCCCGATGCCCAACGAATCTTCAAGCGCTTCGTTTGAGGAGCGAGTCGAATCGAGAGAAGGGGTCATTGACGTATCAGATAATGCAGTGATTGAACGGCAAGGTATTATTAGCCGTCATCAACCTTACATCGCACGACTCGGAATTTCGCCACTATGGTCGACATATCGAGGAGAGGGTGTGACGGTGGCGGTCATCGATGACGGAATTGATTTGACGCACCCAGAGTTCCAAGGGAAGCTCGTTGCGCCATACGATGCGACGCGGGACGTTCCGACCATCGTGGACAAAGGTGTCCATGGGACGCATGTGGCGGGAACGATCGGAGCCCTATTTGACAATCGAGGTGTAGTCGGAGTGGCACCAGCGGTCAAGCTGATGCCAATTGATATTTTCATAGGTGAGGACGCCGAAATTTCCCATTTGATTAAAGGAATTCAACATGCTGTCGCAAACGGAGCCAAGGTGATCAATATGAGCTTTGGTACATACGATCGAAATAATGCCTTAGAGGCGACGTTACGAGATGCCCGTGCGCAAGGAGTGGTGTTGATTGGTGCGGCAGGAAATGATGATACAGAAGAAGCGATGTACCCAGCAGCTTACAAAGATGTATTATCTGTAGGTGCGGTAACAATGGATGATTTTATTACTGATTTTTCAAATTATGGATCTACGATTGATGTCGTAGCTCCAGGTGAAGAAATCTACTCAACGTTGCCGAACGGTCGATACGGGTTTATGAGCGGCACCTCAATGGCCACACCAATTGTATCGGGTATGGCTGCTCTACTCGTTTCAAAAGAACCGAGATTATCACCGGGTATGGTGTATGCTCGACTAAAAGCAACCGCGGTCGACTTAGGCGATCCAGGAAAAGACTTTCTCTATGGATATGGTCGCATTTCAAGTGAGGCGATGAACTTCACAGCTAACGACTATTCGATGCTCCGTGATATTAATCCGCCTGCTCGTCCGACACTTGGCACATTGACAAACCAAAGCAGCGTCATCACAGGTAAGGCTGAAATTGGAAGTACAATCGATATTCATTATCGAGGCAAGACGTATCGCCGAAACGCCTCGAACGGAACATACCGGATGGAGACGTCAGGATTGCAGGTCGGTTCGACCGTCACGGTCGTCGCCCGCGACCGTGCACTCAATCCGTCTCTTCCCATCACTCGAACCGTCTACGGAGTGCTAGAGCGTCCGGCTTTTCGAGCGGTATCCTCTCAATCCACATCAATCAGAGGCACGGGGAAAAAGTACGCCACGTTACAGGTGTTCAGCGGTCAGAAATCTATCAGTCCGATTGTGCGAATCAATAGTAGAGGAGAGTTCTCACTGCCAATTCCGAAACAACGGGCTGGCACGAAGCTCACCGTGAAAATGAAGTCTCCATATTATATCTCCCAATCGTATTCGATCACGGTACGATGAACGGCTCTGGTCCGCGATACGCGGACCAGACTTTTTTTTCTATAGAACTGGAGAAACTGGAGGATTAGATGGATACTATTCTAAATATGTAAGCGCTTTCGTAAAAAATACTAAAAATTTAAAAAATCACAAAAAGGTTGTGCTATATTGGATGAGTAAGCATAAATTACGGGGAGGCAAAATGATGAACAAAAAATGGATGACGACTTCGCTCGGAGCAGCACTTTTGGTATCAACACTCACGCCGTTGGCACCGGTCAACGTAGAAGCGAGTCAGGTGAGGGCGGCTACAGTCGACTTGGGATCTACTTACGCTTATGGAGGGAAATTGGTTCTGCCAAAAACGTATAAGTCTGAACCGATTCGTTGGTACAAATCAGGATTTAACGCAAAGCTCATTAATCAGCCACAAGTCTTGAAAGGCGTCACGGTCAAATCGAAAAAACCGGTTGTCATCAAAGTCACGGTAGACAACTATCCAGTCAAGTTTATCAATTCGATGATTAAAGTCGATGTCGAAAAAGGAGAAACGGCTGCACTCCCGGCACGCCTCAAGGCAACGTTCGCAAATGGGGGTACATATTTTGTCGATGTGAAATGGGGATCGGTCGACACGTCGAAAGAGGGCGTCCGGATGGTGAATGGGACGTTTACTCGAAACAAAACGACCATTTCCGTCAAAGCCCAAGTCACGGTGAAACCGATGACGACGTTCAAATTGAATATCATGCACACGAACGATACGCACGGACGCGTCGAGATGTTCCCGAAACGAATGACGGCAATCAAAGAATATCGTGCCGAACATCCGGACGCGTTATTGCTTGATGCGGGGGACGTCTTCTCGGGCACATTATACTTTAATGAGTATAAAGGTCTCGTCGATGCGAAATTGATGAACTATGCGGACTACGATTTAATGACACTCGGTAACCATGAGTTCGATTTAGGGGAAGATGCGGACGGGAACCTTGAGCTACATAACTTCGTAAAAGTACTCAAGACACCGATCGTCTCATCAAACATCAACTTCTCTGAGGATGAGTTGCTTTCAACACTATATATGAACCAAATCGCTGAGGACGCAAAAGGCGGTAAAATTTACAAGACGTACGTGAAAGAAGTAAAAGGACAAAAAATCGGCTTCATCGGATTGACGACGGAAGACACGGAATCGATTGCGAGCCCAGGATCTGTCCAATTCTTGAACTACATCGAAAGCGCCAAAGCGGCCGTCAAAGAACTTGAGGACGCTGGTATCAATAAAATCGTCGCTCTGTCACACCTTGGTTACAATGATGATCCGAAAGTGGACAATGACCTTTTGCTGGCTGAATACGTAGATGGGCTCGATGTCATCATCGGAGGTCATTCACACGACGAGCTTAAACAACCGGTCATCGTCAACGAAGACACGGCCCCAACAGCAATCGTACAAGCGTCTGAATATGGGAAGCGTCTCGGGACAATCGAGGTGGAATTTGACAAGAAAGGGAACCTCATCGTGGCTCGCGAAGAGATGGAAGGCGTCGAGACTCTCGTCAAGCCGTTCGGTAAGCTAATTGATTTGGAAGCGAACCTTGCTGAAGATGCTGGAGCGAAGAAAATCATCGCTCCGTATAAAGAGCAAATCGATAAGATCTTACAAGAAGAAATTGGAGCCAATGCGACAGAAGCCTTAGCGATTGCCGATGCGAATAACATTCGTCTCGTACGGAAACAAGAGACGGGCATCGGGAACTTGATTGCGGACGGTATGTTGGCAAAAGCGAAGCAATTGGATTCACAAGTTGCTGTCGCCTTTACAAACGGTGGTGGTATCCGTGCGGCAATCAATGCCGGACCAATCACAGTAGGGGAAGTCATCACAACGTTGCCGTTTGGAAATACGTTGGCGACTGTCTCACTTTCAGGTCAAGAAGTAAAAGAGGTTCTTGAGCGCTCTGTTTCAAATGCGCCAGCTGAACTTGGTGCCTTCCTTTCAGTTGCCGGAATGCGTTTTGAGTACGACAGCTCGCTTCCTGCTGGTTCACGTGTCACCAAAGTAGAAATCAATGAATCGGGCGCATTTGTCGCACTCGATCCTGCGAAGACATATAAAGTCGCTACAAACGCCTACACAGCGAAAGGCGGAGACGGCTTCACTACGCTCGAAAAAGCATACAAGGAAGGGCGCGTCACCGATCTCGGTCTCTCCGATTGGGAAAACTTCCGTGATCATCTCGTAAGTCTTGGAGAAGTCACTCCTAAAGTAGAAGGACGTATCGTCGACAAGAAAACACCTTAATAGTTCACCTATTTTTCAAAAAGCTCCTTTCTAAGGGGCTTTTTATTTTGTAAAATATAACTTGCATGACGATTTTTGTGGTATCAGGATAGAATATACAAAATGAAGCTTAAATGTTTGATAAAAACAGTAAATCCATTTATTGTTTAAAAAGTGTGAAAAAATTGAGAGTGAAGGGATTCAGATAAATGAAACGAGTTATTTATGTTGCAGGGCGAGTTAGTGTGGCGTTAGCATTATGTGTTTTACTCATTACGAGTACATTGACCAGTAAACCAGCCAGTGCTGCGGAACCGATTATTGGGGTGACGACGAAACTGACTGATTTATATCAATTCAAAAACAAAAAATTAACACCTGTTGCTAAGGCCTCGAAAAATATGACATTCATCCATTTGCGTAAAAGTGGTGGGTATGAGCAGGTTCAACGTAGTGGTAAAAAATACTACATAAAGTCGAGTGATTTTAAGCTTCGTACCAGTGTGAAGCCAACGAATCCAGTAACGCCTCCTGCTCCGAAACGTCCAGCGCATGTCTTTGTACAAGTGACAAAGAGCGCGCCGGTTTACACATGGAAAAACGGTAAATTGACAGAAAACGGTGTAGTTAGTAAAAACAAGACGTTTCGACCATACCGCATTAGCGGACGTTATTTTGAGGTTGTATCCGGAGCTTCTCGCGTATACATCGAGTCGTCAAATACAAAAGTTGTATTACGCAATATAACAAAGGAAGACTTGCAGGATAAACAACTCGCACCATTTATCTCGTATCACTTCTCAACACAGCGTCAAAAACATGCTCCTTATTTTGATCGCTCGAACAATACATCGAACACGGTAGCGCGGGCAGAAGAAACGATTGGCGGCTTATGGACGGTTCCAGCCCCACCTGGAAAACTTACAGTGAAAGATGTGAGTACATTTAATTGGGTCAATCAGATCCCATTCTCGTCATCGAACTCATTCCCATTCCAAATTCATGGGTTCTATATGCTTGATACGTTGACGAACGCTTATACGCATAACCCGGACGATCGTTATTTGGCGTATGGACGTGAGATGATTAAAAGTTGGGATCCTAAATTCCCGATCGAACGTTACAAGTCGGTATATAAGTGGGCGTATAACGATCACGGCGCCGCACTTCGCATGATTGCCTTCGTAAATTATTGGAACGAGTATCGTTTCTCAAAAGAGAATAATGACCCTGAATTCCATTCACAATTGTTGCGCATGATGTATGAACATGGGAACCTATTAGCCGAACAAAGTTTCTACCGCTCGAAAAATAATCATGGAATCTTCCAAGACATGGCGCTACTTATGATTGCGGAAACGTTCCCGGAGATGGACCGATCCGCAGATTGGAAGCGAATCGCCAACGAGCGTTTCGCTGCACAAATTGATCACGGCATCAGCCCGACCGGTCTTCACTTAGAGCACTCGCCAAGCTACCAACTGTATCTTTATCAAACATTGATTGGCATGATTGATTGGACAGAAGCAAATGGATATGCGCTCGACGAAGAATCGAAACGTCGCGTTCGTGAGATGCCGAAGTTCATGGCGTACATGTTGAAGCCGAATTTGAAATTCGTTCAATTTGGCGATACGTATGCAGAGGTGATGAAATCGAGCTCGTTCCCGTATATTCAGAATTACCCCGAACTGTTGTATAGCGTAACGGGAGGGACTCAAGGGCAACGTCCTACCGAACGCATCATTCGCCAAGATGACCAATATGTCTTCTTCCGTCAGCATTGGGGAGAAGAAGCACCGTTTAATCAAGCAGTCAACTTTGCGATGACGGCCGGCTTCCACGGGATGCCACATAAACATTTTGACGATTTGAGTATCGACCTTTACGGATTCGGAGATGATTACATCGTTGAGACGGGACGATATGGTTATGCTCGTGCCTTTGAGCGTTATGGCGTCTTCAAAGGGGAGGCCCATAACTCGATTCATATCGAAGGAGAGGACTTCCCGGTAACCGTAGATAAAGTAGGGAAGAGTGGCATAACGGAAGCGAAGCAACTCCCGAACGGTCAGTTCTTTACATCGGGTCAACATCAGCTCATGACGGGCACGACCCACAAACGTTCCGTTTGGTATGACACGTTGCAAACGTTCTTGGTACAAGATCAATTAACGTCAAATAAACAAAATGCCTTTTTACAGCGATTCCACTTAGCCCCTGGCTTCTCGATTGTGGAGCAGACGACGGATCAAGTGGTGGCTACGCATACCGACGGTCGGACACTTCACATGATTCAGCTCCCGACATCGACGCAAGGGACGTTGACTGTTGGTGATAGTCACGTTTCGTATGCGGATTACACGTGGTTCGAGCGTAAACAGCTTATTACACGCAAAGTCATCAAGTCGGGTGAATATGTGACGTTGTTACACTTAGGCAAAACGCCGGACGACCGTGTTCAATCCGTGAATTGGGTGGACGGCACGGAAGGACGGGTTATCCAATATACGCTGGCGAACGGACATACGGCTGAAATTCAAGTAAACTAAAACTAAATAAAATGAAAGGAGGCGCTCAACGAATGAGACCGGTAGATACATGGTTTATGTACAGACTTGGTTATCTGGTTTATGAAAAAGGAGCGGCTCCTTTTTCAATTCCCGAATCATTGTCACATTGGATGATAGAAGACATGGGCGATCACATACTTGCTCACGACCCGAATCTCGCCTTCCAGACAATTGTCGATTCGGACGTATTTCTTTTGGGTACCGCTTGGCATATACGAGGGGAGTCGATTGGGGAGACGTTACGCCAAGCATACCGTTCGGATGAGAAGGCGGTACTGGACGTATTAGATGATCTTGCTGGTCGCTATCTCTTCTTTTACCGGCTAGATGGCAACTTACAAGTAACACAAGATGCACTTGGAATGAGAAGCTTGTTTTATTCAGTGAGCAGCCGATGCCTTGGTTCTCACTATCATCTCATACGAGCAGTGACGGGAAAAAAGGAACCGTTTGAGGACGTGTCATCGGTATTGAAACGGAAAGTGACGAGCAATATGATTCCGGGACATTTCACACCAGATCGGGAGATTTTCATGCTGACCCCGAATCAGGCGATGGATTTGAAAACATTCGTTTGGCACAGAATTTTTCCTCGACATCCGCATGAAGACATTACGGTTGATGAGGCAGTCGAATCCATTGATCGGGCCGTACGTTGTCTGTTAGAGCAAATCAAGCAGCGTTTACTTGTGCCGATTACAGCGGGTCTAGATAGTCGGTCCACGCTGGCGTTGCTCCGTTGTCAGCCTAGTCATCAATACTTCACGTATTCACAGGCATCTGTCCGCTCGCTCCAAACCGATTTAAACGTGGCAATTGAGATTGCTCGAACGTTTCAATTACCCCACGTGAAGCTTCATATACGGGGGGACTTTGGTAAAAATGAGGATGAAAAAAACTTCATGTCGCTCCTTCGCAAGGTGACGATCCGACGTCATTCCTTTGAAGTCGCATGGCGTTATGTTGAGCATTTTGAATCAGATTATTTACACATACGATCGAACGGGTACGAAGTCGGTCGACGTTATTACCGTCAAGCGTTCTCGTTGCCGGATGAATTATCTGCTGAAGGGATTGCCCGAACATTCTCTCGTACGGCGGTGAAGGACGAGACGGTACTTGAGTTGTCTCAACGCTTCATCGATCAAGCGAAATTATCCCATCATCTTAATTATGACCCATACGATTTATATTATTGGGAGCATCGGATGGGTACTTGGCACGCTTCGTTATTACTCGAGAGTGATCTCGCGCATGATTCCTTCATTTTAATCAATTCTCGTCATATCTTGAAGCAACTACTGAGCGTTTCGAAGGAGGCGCAATCGCAGGGGGAGGTGCAGAAACGATTGATTGAGCGTTTTGCGCCGCGGCTACTCGATTTCGCGATCAATTGACTGGACCTTGTAAATCCAATCATGATAGTCATCCCGTTCGCTGTCAGGCACACGAATCTTGGACACTTCCCGCAACAACTGGTGTTTGTCAGACGGATAGTCTTGTGCGTATCTTTCTAGTAGCCTCCACTGCGCCGTAATTTTTTTACGAATCATCGTTGCCACGGCGGGAGAAGCCGCCGGCATGAGTGAATACAGCTCTTGGATGACCATTAATCGTTCAATGACGGCAAATGAATACGTCAAGCGCTGACGAGACACGGAGTTTGGTCGGACATGTCGAAAGTATATCGCAGACTCTGGAGCAATTCGAATCTCGAACGATGTCTTCGTATATAACGAAGCGAAATAAACAATATCCTCAGCACTTCGCAAGTGATGTTGGAAAGCGACTGTTGTCGCGGCTTCGGTCGGGATGAGCTTGCACGTTGTCATGGTCAAGACACGGTGAAGTCGACTGAGCGCTATGTCAAAACTAGGCCGCTCTTCTCTTTGAACTTGACGAATGTCTTGCTCGATTGGGCTCATGGCTGTCGATCCGTCCGGAGATATGTCCGTCAAATGGGCGATGGTGATTCCGAGTAACGAAGAATGCGTCAATAAATCTTCGAGGTAGCTCGGAGATAACGTGTCGTCCGCATCGACAAATGTCAAAAATTGAAACGATGCTTTAGAGAGACCTACGTTTCGCGCATGGCTAGCGGAGGCAACTGACACATACTCGATATGCAATGGGAGCGCCTTATAGGTGGAGGCGATGGCGAGTGTGCCATCATCCTCACCGTTGACAACGAGAATAATCTCAAATAAGGAACGGTTGAGTGTTTGTTCGATTAGACTGTCTAAGACATGAGCGATCTGTAGATGGCTTTCAAAAGCGGGTAAAATGACACTGACGCCAAATGGACGTTTTCGAGAACGTTGGAGTTGGTTAATTATGTCAGTCATCGTGTCTCATCCTTTCTAATTGCGAGAGTGCTGCTTCTAGCGCTGCGGTAAGATATGACTCTTTCGTCTGCTGTGTAGCGAGCTGGCGACGTAAGTTGCGGATGACACGTCGATGTTTCGTCAAGTTTTGTTGCAGTCGTTCATTTTCAAGCTGTTGTTGCAATCGTTCGCTGTCTGTTTTGTGCTGTAAAATCAGCAAGTCGTCGATTGTATGACGTAAGGAGCGAAGTTCATGATTTGTGTCTGTGTCTTTCATGAGGGACCTCCTGTTTCATCTGAGAAAATTTGCTTCACTGTATAAAATTTGCTACGATACGAAAGGTAATGCAAAAAAAATGAGTGTGACGTAAAAGGAGAATTATTAGGCAAATGAATTATAAAAAAATTCTCAACGATTTGACAGAACATGTGGCTTGGGCACAAGGTGAAACGCGCCGAGTGAAAGCAACTAGCCACTTAGATTCTGAATCATTGAAACGTATTAAACGACTACCGCGACTTGACTATTCGTTAGACCAGTTCAAAAAACGAAAAGCACGCGCGCCCAAAAAATTAGAGATTGTTCAAAAATATCACGATGCAAGTAATCGTCACTATATTACACAATTCAAACAATCCATGACACTTATCGGTGAGAGTAACGGTTCACGGTACTACAAAGGGTTAGCTAAACCGAATGTAGCGATTGTTTGTTCGGAATTTATGTACGAATTTTATAAAGATGCGATGAACCTTCATTATGTCACACCGACAAATGCAGATGAGGTCCTTTCGCAGCCGATTGATTTCTTTCTTATTTTAACATCGTGGAAAGGGTTATATGAAGATGAGTGGCGCGGAATTTCGAATCCAGATTCGGAAAAACGTGAAGCGCTTTATCAAATCATTGACCAAGCGAAATCTCTCAACATTCCAGTCGTGATGCAGTCCACAGAAGATCCGAGCAACTACTCCCGCTTTATCGGGATTGCCCAGCGCAGTGATGTGATTTTCACTGGGGATGAAGGGAAGGTTTCTGAGTATCGACTCGATTGTGGTCATGATCGCATTGGAGTGCTTGAATTTGGAGTGAACCCGAAGCTTCACAACCCAATTGGCACTCGTTCCATCGAGAAAATTGACGGTGCTTTGTTTGCCGGTAGCTGGATGGAAAAATACAGTGAACGTACGGATGATATCATGAAGCTGCTAAATGGAGTGCTATTGGCGGATAAGCGACTCGATATCGTGGACAGAAACTACTCACTCAATGATCCGCGCTATCACTTCCCAGAAGAATTCGCACCATATGTTGCGCCAAGTGTAGACTACGTGGAATTACAAAAATTGAGTAAGAGCTATGATTGGGTATTAAACGTCAACAGTATCAAGTACAGCCCAACGATGTGCGCGCGTCGTGTATACGAATCGCAAGCCTTAGGGAACTTGATTTTGTCGAACTATAGCGTGGCCGTCAACAACTATTTCCCAAATATCTTTATTGCGACAAACGAGGCTGATGCGGAAGCGGTTATGTCAATGTTTACGGCAGACGAACGATATGAGCATCAGATGCATGGCGTACGCAACGTCATGTCGCAGCATACGGTATATCATCGTCTTCAAACCATTATGCGTGCGCTCGGTCATGAAGTGCCGACACTTGAAAAGTCTGTACTTGTTGTCGGGAGCGGTCAAAATGCAACGGTTCAACAAGATTTTGAGAACCAATCTTACTCGAATAAGACATTTGTTCGTGAAGAAGACATCTCTCCAGAATTAATCGCCGCCTATGACATGGTCACATATTTCAATGACCAGTTTGCTTACGGACCTTACTATTTAGAAGATTTAGTGAACGGATTTAAATATACTGATGTCGATTTCATCACTCAAGTCGTGTACAAAGAAGGTCATGAGTGGAATGAAGGAAACGAACACGTGTATACAGATTCATTTACAAGCCGATATACGACTCTTTATTGGACGGAATCTGTTCCGTATGAGGTCATCACAGGAAGCGTGAAAGACCATGAGCTAAAAGGTTACGCGATCGACCGCTTCAATTTGGAACGACGGATTGAGCAAGAAGAAGTCGAACAACAGATTCGTAACGACTACAAAATGACGGTGATTATTCCTGTTTATAATAACGGGAAGTATTTATACAATAAGTGCTTCTTGAGTTTGAAGCGCAGCTCGATGTTCAATGATATGGAAATCATCATTGTCGATGATGGCTCATCTGATATCGAAACGCTTCGTCAAATTCGTCAAATCGAGCAAAAATTCGACAACGTTTCTACGTATCTTTACGAGATGGGCGGCAGTGGTAGTGCCTCACGCCCTCGCAACAAAGGAGTCGAGATGTCGACAACGGAATACATTGTCTTTCTCGATCCGGACAATGAAGCGACAGAAGATGGTTATGCGTTCCTCTATCAATTGATGGAACAAGATCCGGAGCTTGATTTTGCGACTGGACATATGAAAAAACTAGCAGAAAAAGAATCACCAATCATGTTGCCGAAATCATATCAACAAGATCAGCTTCTTCTTGAGAACCCGCGCCAATATTTACTTGATCATCATTTCAGCGTACAAAGTATCCAGGCGATGGTGATTCGTAAATCGTTCATTGAAGCACACAACCTTGAACAAGTCGTCGGTGCCGTCGGTCAAGATTCATTGTTCTTCACTGAAATGATGTTAAAAGCGAACAAAGTATTGCTAGTGAACAAAGTGATTCACGATTATTACGCAGCGGTGAGCGGGTCGACTGTCAACGCCATCACGACGAAGTACTTTGACAAGTGTCTCTTGCGTGAAGAAGCACGGGCGAAAGTGTTTAAGGAAGAGCAAGTCCTTGATGCGTTCAACAGTCACCGCTTTGAAGTCTTCTTCGAACTTTGGTATTTACGTCACTTGAAACGAAGTAACTTAAAAGATTTCGAGTACAACGTTGCCATCTTGTATAAAATTTATGAGTTGTTCCACCCAGAGACATTGAAAAATGAAAAGGTAGCCACATTTGTCGAATTGTATGAGAAAAACGACTTAAAACAATTAGCCAGACAATTTGGACCTGAGCAATGAGGATGGAGGAACGAGTAAAATGACAGAACATAAAGACCAATTAACGTTGCAACGTGAAAATCAACAATTGAAAGAAGTCAATGCGACATTAGAAGCAGAAAAAGATCTGATCTTCTATCACTATGACGAGTTGCTAAAGCGATATGAAACATTGTCGTCACTCTCACAACATATGGCAAAAGAACTTTCTGAGATCGCGCCACGATATGAAGCATTGAATAAGTCGAAATTGACGAAAGTAACACGCAAATATTGGGAGTTACGCCGCAAATTACGCCGCAGACGATGAGTCGACTTTGTGACAAGGTGGACATGACTTTGTTATGAATTTGTAGTTGCTTCTATAATAGGTGCGGAGTATAATTGCTATTGTTTTTAAGGTAAAACGTGATAATCAATAAATAAGTAATGATGGATTAAAAATGACCAGTACTTTGGAGGTAACTACAATGAAAGTTTGTACTATTGGATTAGGATATATTGGACTCCCGACATCAGCGGTTTTTGCACAATACGGAGTAGACGTTGTTGGAGTGGACATTCATCAGTCGGTCGTTGACAAGTTGAACCGTGGAGAAATTCACATTGAAGAGCCGGGCCTCGGCGATGTGGTGAAGTCGGTCGTTGAGAATGGTAAATTCCGTGCGTCAATGGAACCTGAAAAAGCAGATGCTTTTATCATTGCTGTTCCAACACCAAATAACGATGATGAGCACAAATCGTGTGATTTGACGTATGTATTGGATGCAACGAAACGTGTACTCCCATATGTAGAAAAAGGAAGCGTCATTATCGTTGAATCAACAATTGCGCCACGTACAATGGATGATTTCGTGAAGCCACTTGTTGAAGAAGCAGGGTTTGTTGTCGGTGAAGATATCTACCTCGTTCATTGTCCAGAGCGCGTCCTCCCAGGTCAAATCTTGCATGAACTCGTGCACAACAACCGAATCGTCGGTGGATTGACACCTGCCTGCGCAGAAGCTGGAGCACGTGTTTACGGTACATTCGTTGAAGGTGAAATCATCAAAACGGATGCAAAGACAGCTGAAATGTCTAAATTGATGGAAAACACATTCCGTGATGTAAACATTGCGCTTGCGAACGAACTTGCAAAAGTTTGTAACGCACTTGATATCAATGTACTTGATGTTATTGAAATGGCAAATAAACATCCGCGTGTCAACCTTCATAGTCCAGGTCCTGGAGTCGGTGGTCACTGTCTTGCGGTTGATCCATACTTCATCGTGGCAAAACAACCAGAACTTGCGAAAATCATCAAATTGTCACGTGACACAAACGTGTCGATGCCAGCGTACGTTGTAGAAAATGTACAGAAACTCGTTGGTAATGCGAAAGATGCGAAAATTGCTGCGTTCGGCGTGACTTATAAAGGAAACGTTGATGATATGCGCGAAAGTCCAGCTGTTGAAATCGTTGAGATGATGCTTGAGCAAGGCATGAACGTTGCAGTCCATGATCCACACGTTGAGGTGTCATCATCGAAACACTTCGGTCTTGTTTCCAAAGAGGAAGCATTACAGGATGCCGATCTCGTTCTCGTCCTTGTTGATCACAATGAGTTTAAAGAACTAGATTTCGCAGAATTGAATAAGGCAATGAATCGCCCAATGATTTTCGATACACGAAATATTATTAAAGCCGACCAAGATGAACAAGTTGACGTCGTTAATTACGGCAACCTCTATTCTTTTGTGAAGAAGGCTAATCTCACTGTCTGAGAGGTGGGCTTATGTTAAAAGCTCCTAAACAAATATATTCTGAAATTCGGGAGAGTCTCTATTTAATATTGAGACTCTCTATGTATGAAACGAAGAGTATGTATTCGATGCAATACCTCGGTTTCCTGTGGGAACTCGTAACGCCGATTTTACAAATTTCTGTGTACTGGTTCGTATTTGGTTTTGGAATCCGTGAGGGAAGAGATATTGACGGTGTGCCTTTTTTACCATGGCTTGTGAGTGGTATTATTGTATGGTTCTTTATTAGCCCAGCCATTACGACAACAGCCCGTTCCGTGTATTCGCGAATCGGGCTCGTTTCTAAAATGAGTTTTCCACTCAGCACCATTCCTGCATATGTCCTATTGTCGTTATTGTACCGTCATTTCGGTATGATTCTCGTCAGTTTTGTGTTGCTCGCATTCTTTGGATATTATCCAGGATGGCACACATTGTGGATTATTTATTTGTTAATTAGTGCGATTGCTTTGCTTTATTCTCTTGCGCTTCTGACTTCGGCTTTGACGACTATTATTCGTGACTTGCAGAATTTACTCATGTCGGTCATGCGGATGATGCTCTACTTGACACCAATTTTTTGGTTGCCGTCCGGCTGGGTTCAACAAGTGTTGCAACTGAATCCACTCTACTATCTCGTAGAAGGGTACCGTTCGATGTTCCTCGGAACGAATTGGATTGTAGAGAACTGGGAATGGGGCATTTATTACTGGGCAATCGTGTTCATCCTCTTCTTCGTTGGTTCGAATGTCCACATGCGTTTCCGTCGATACTTTATCGACTACATTTAAGGAGGGTGCGATATGGCTTCACAAGTGAAATTTGAAAATGTGTCTAAACGTTATACCCTCTATCGAAAACAAAGTGACAAATTAAAAGAAATTTTCACTGGGAAAACGAATGGCAAACAATTTTATGCACTTCGAAATGTCAGTTTTGAGGTGCCGGCTGGCGAAGTCGTCGGAATCATTGGAATCAACGGATCGGGAAAATCGACCATGTCGAACTTGCTAGCAGATGTGATGCCTCCGACACACGGGAAAATTACACTGCATGGGAAAACCGCTCTGATTGCAATTTCTTCTGGCTTGAATGGTCAATTGACTGGTATGGAAAATATCGAATTGAAGGGGCTCATGTTGGGCATGACAAAAGAGCAAATCGTGGAGTTGACACCTTCTATCATCGATTTTGCAGATATCGGTGAATTCATTCATCAGCCTGTCAAGACCTATTCGAGTGGTATGAAGTCGCGCTTGGGATTTGCAATCTCGATCAACATTAATCCTGATATTCTTGTAATCGATGAAGCGTTATCCGTCGGTGACCAGACTTTCACAGATAAATGTTTAACAAAAATGAATGAATTTAAAGAGCAAGGGAAGACTATTTTCTTTATCAGTCATTCCGTATCGCAAATCAAACAGTTTTGTACGCAAGCGTTGTGGCTTGAATACGGAGAAATTCGTGAATATGGTCCGGTAGAGGAAATTGTGGGAGAGTATAATAAATTTCTCAAATGGTATCGTCAATTGACGAAAGCACAACAGCATCTTTATAAGGAAAATAAGTTAGAGCAACGTACCACTGTCGTTGAATCAAAAGACTTAGGTGAGACAATCGTTCTTCCGCGATTGAAACAGAAAAAGGAGATGACGGGATGATTAAGGTAATGACCGTATTCGGTACACGCCCCGAGGCAATTAAAATGGCACCACTCGTGCTTGAATTAAAACAACGTGATGGTGTAGAACCGATTGTTGTCGTCACGGCCCAGCATCGACAAATGCTCGATCAAGTTTTAAACTTATTTAAAATAAAGCCAGACTATGATCTTGATATCATGAAAGATAAACAGACTTTATTTGATGTGACGACACGTGTGTTACATGGGATGGATGACGTCATCAAGGAAGCGAAACCCGACATCGTTCTTGTCCATGGAGATACGACTACCACATTTGCAACATCACTTGCTGCTTTTTATAATCAAACAGCAGTCGGACATGTGGAAGCCGGATTACGTACCCATAACTTATACTCGCCGTTTCCTGAAGAAGCGAATCGTCAGTTGACTGGTGTTCTTGCTAACTTGCATTTCGCTCCAACGGATGTTTCAGCAGGGAACTTGATTGCTGAAGGAAAACAGGAAGATACAATTTATGTCACGGGAAATACGGCAATTGATGCATTGAACACAACTGTCAATGATTCATATTCGAACCCGATTCTAGACGAAATCACTGCAAAAGGGAATCGCCTCGTCTTACTGACGGCACATCGTCGTGAAAATCTTGGAGAGCCAATGCGGAACATGTTCCGAGCTGTCCGACGCTTGATCGAAAAGTATGACGATATCGAAGTGGTCTATCCGGTTCATATGAACCCTGTCGTTCGCGAACTGGCAAACGAAATTCTTCACGATTTAGATCGCGTGCAACTGATCGAACCGCTTGACGTGTTCGATTTCCACAACTTTGCAGCAAAATCACACTTGATTTTAACTGATTCAGGTGGTGTACAAGAAGAGGCGCCGTCTCTTGGTGTACCTGTTCTCGTATTACGTGATACGACAGAACGTCCAGAAGGTGTCGCGGCTGGTACACTCAAGCTCGCAGGCACAGATGAAGAAACAATCTTCGGTTTGGCAGACGAGTTATTATCTGATTCGTCGAAACATGAAGAAATGTCTCGTGCTTCAAACCCATACGGAGATGGACATGCATCTGCACGTATTGTCGATGCGATTTTGACGCACTTCAATAAATAAGTCCTCTCATGAAGGAGTAATCACTATGATGATTCGTAAACGATATATCCGTCCAGCTATCTATCATTATTTTCCGATGGGGGATAAGGATTTGATGCATTTGACGGAAGAGCAATACCGGACAAAAGTCAGTTTTCGCGACTACGAGGCATCTTCCTCGTTGTACGTTCAGATGTTTGATCAAAAATTTGACGTACCACCGAGTAAAATTTATCGTCCTGACGCAAAATTGATGGATGCCAATCGTTTACTCGTGGAAGGCAGCTTCGAAGCGCATCTTCCGATTGGAACGCGCATCGAAATTTATTATATGCAGTACAACAAGACGAAACGGATTTTGAACTTGAAGAAAAAGTACAATGTAAAGAGCGAAACGTTCTCGTTTCGAGAAGACATTGAGTTGGAAAAAGGTGCTGAGTTCTTCAAGCTTGCCTTTAAGTTCTATTTAACCGATTCATCTTACGAAGATCCATTCATTTTGATGAATGACGTCTGGCTTACTGTATATGCGGACGAATCGTTAGAAGCGGATGAGGAGGAGGGAGACGCACATGCTATTTAGTTCTTCGGTGTTCTTGTTTTATTTCTTGCCGATTGTCCTCGGCCTGTACTTTATCTCTCCTCGTTTTTTAAAGAACATGATTTTGCTTGTGGCTAGTTTGTTCTTTTATGCATGGGGCGAACCGCGATTTGTCATCATTATGCTCGTTTCGATTATGATGAACTATGTATTCGGTCTTTGGGTAGACAAATATCGACATGACGCGAAACGACTAAAAGCTACAATGGTGGCGATGGTGTTGTCTAACATTGCGATGTTGGGCGTCTTTAAATACGCTAGTTTCTTTGTTGAAAACACCAATTCACTGTTCGGACTTAATTTAAATGACCCAGAGATTCCACTACCAATCGGGATTTCTTTCTTCACTTTCCAGGCGATGAGCTATGTCATCGACGTGTATCGACAAGATGGAAAAGTACAAAAGAACCCGTTTGATTTGGCACTCTATATTGCACTTTTCCCACAATTGATTGCCGGACCGATTGTCCGCTATCAAACGGTAGCAGATGAAATTAATGATCGCCGTGAAACACTCGATGATTTTGTATCAGGTGTTCAGCGATTTGTTGTCGGTCTTGGGAAAAAAATGATTTTAGCGAACAGCTGTGGTTATGTGGCAGACCAAGTATTCAACAACCCTGCCGATGAAATTTCGACCACATTGGCGTGGATTGGAATTATCGCCTACTCTCTACAAATTTATTTTGACTTCTCGGGTTACTCGGATATGGCAATTGGTCTTGGAAGAATGTTCGGTTTCCATTTCCTTGAAAACTTCAATTATCCTTATATCTCAAAGTCGGTTTCAGAGTTTTGGAGAAGATGGCACATCTCTCTCGGAAGTTGGTTCCGAGACTACGTATACATTCCGTTGGGGGGGAATCGTTCCGGCCCATGGAAAACATATCGCAACTTAGCCATCGTATGGACATTAACCGGCGTTTGGCACGGAGCTAGTTGGACATTTGTCGCATGGGGAGCCTACTATGGAATCTTCATCATGTTGGAGCGAGCATTTCTTGGGAAATGGTTGGCACGAATTCCTTCGGCTTTGGCTCATATTTTTACTTTATTCGTTGTTGTCATCGGTTGGGTGTTCTTTAGAGCGGATAATTTCCCGTACGCAATCGATTATTTACAGACGATGTTTGCTTTGAATGATACACCATTGATTGATACAGCCGCGCAGTTCTATCTCGTTCAATATGGTGCGGTGATTTTAATTGCGATGATCGCAGCCACTCCGATTCCAAAATGGTTGGTCGCTCAACTATTGCGCCATGAAGTGGATGGATCGACGGCGATGATCCGCCAATCGGTTGGTTTCATTCGCGTTGCTGGTGTGTTGATTTTGTTTGCCGTTTCGATTTCATATGTCGTTGCAAGTACGTTCAACCCATTTATTTACTTTAGATTTTAAGAAAGGAGAGACAATATGACTGTTCAAAAACAACGCGCTTCGGCAGATGGTCATCCTATGCCGAAAAAGCGAAAACCGTCACTAGTTGCTAATCTCGCCATGCTCATCGCCTTTCTTGGAATCATCTTTTTAGGGTTCGTGGTTTATGTGTTCGGAGATGAGCGAGAAGTTTCCGAGTTAGAAGGACGTGAGTTGACACAGCGGCCTGAAATCAGTGTAGATGGTATATTAAGTGGTGAATATATTGAAACTTTTGAGAGCTATGCGAACGACCAAGTGTTCCAACGAGATCGTTGGATGACGGTGAACGGTATGGTTCAAAAAAACGTGTTACGTCAAAGAATGAACAACGGAATTTTTGCTTTGTCGTCCGGGATGTTATTGGAACCATCGGGAAGTGTGAATGACTTCGCAGGTTTTGAGCAACCGTTCACCTCATTTTCGAATGAAATGAAAGAAGCGGACATCCCGGTCTATTTCGCCTCTGCACCGAGTAAGTCTGCGTTTGCGAAAAACCAAGGGCTCACTCCGGAATATATCCGATCCAATGAAGATGTATCACGGAAAAATTTGAATTCAGTCATGGAGAAATCAGGTTTGAATGTGATTGATTTATATGAAGGCTTGTCATCGGAAACGATGGAAGACATTTATTTTTATAACGATCATCACTGGAATATTCATGGAGCATACAATGGATATGAACAGATTGTTCAAACGCTTCAGGAAACGTATCCTGAATTGGACATCGTCAACAAAGATCAATTTGAATCAACGACTTTAGAAGCCCCATATCATGGTTCATATGCCAGAAAAGTATCGCTGCCATATGTCGTTAAAAACGACTATTTAGAGTACTGGGAACCGAAAAATGGTTTCTCTACCGAAGTTTGTGTAGAACAGACGGAATGTGGCCGTGAAGTACTTGACCGTCAAGTGCTTAAAGAGAAAGGGCAGTTTGCGGATTCTTACATGGCATTTATGGGTGGCAACTACAGCGAGCTGACAATTGAACAAAAAGATCCGAAAAATGACACGCACCTCCTTGTCTTAAAAGACTCTTATGCTAACCCCCTATTAGGACTTCTTGGTGAATCTGTCGGAAAACTTTCAGTCCTTGACGTACGTTATACGGAAGGGAAGATTGACGTGGCAGAATACGCAAAAGAGAATGATGTTGATGGTGTGCTATTTATTCACAACGATCGAATTAATGGGATGCTTGATTTCTATAAAGAAAGTCTGTAATGGATTCTTCTGAAATCAACCAAATCTCAGCTTGTTAACTAAAATAAGATACTCCTCATGAAGTGGGCAGACAAAAAATCGTGTCTTCCATCTATTGAGGAGTTTTTTTACTGTAATAAATTATTCTGTATCATTATTAGATAATGAAGTAGAAAGTCTTTTGGATAAACAATTTCCAAAATAAGCACTTTAAATATTACTTATCCACTACATATATTACAAAATTTACATAATTGTTTCACGATTAGGGTACATTTTACTATCACCTTAGAGGCACGCACATCATGTATACCTGTCGCCATGTTTTTTTGTGAAGGAGGATGCATGAATGAAAAAAGTCGTTGCTCTTTTTTTGTGTTTTTTCTTACTCGTCGGGTTTACCATCGTACCAGAGTCTGGGGTTGAGGCGAGTTCCTCATCCGTGCAGCACGTGTTTTCTCCAAAATCGTATACGCATTATGGGGGAACGACATATGCGGTCAAAAAGTTCACTTATCCGAAGACGGTGAAAGTGAGGTTGTCCAATGGTCAGTATGCGTACCGAAGTGTCAAATGGTCCAAAGTCAGCTTTCAAAAAGCTTATTTGAATCGGACACAGCGGCTCGTCGGAACGGTTCATGGGACAAGTAAGAAGGCGGTATGGTCGGTCCGCATCAAGAATTATCCCGTTCGGATCACGACACCGGTCATCCGGTCGGTCGGTAAGAAACAAATTCCGAGCATGCCGAAACTGTTGACGGCCCATTTCGCGAACGGACAGCGTTCCACATACAAATTGACGTGGGGACCTCGTTCGACGAATACGATCGGCACGAAGTATGTCAGTTATCGGGCGAGTGGCTTGAACGTCGCCTTCTCGGGCAAAGTGAAGTTGAACGTTCGAGATGTCATGTTGACGCAACCGGTCTTTACCATCTTAACGAACAATGAACAGATTCAAGCAGTCGGTAAAATCCACTACCCGGAAAAGGGGATCCGTCACTACTTAATCGCGGAGAACCGGGAAACAAAGAAACAGTATAAGAAAAACATCTACCCGAATCGGGACGGCTCGTATAAAGTCGCCTCCCTCCCGCTCAAGCCTGCGTCGTATAACGTCTATGTCCAATCGGGAGTCAAACGGACATCCCCGGTCGTCGTTACATTAAAAGGCGGACAGGTTCCGGGTGATTCGGAATCGGATATTCGCAATCTATTAAAAGGTCTATTATTGAATATCCAAGTGACGAATCCATTGTTGAATGACATCGTCTTCCCGCGAATTGACGGTGTGACATTCTCGATTGATTCAAACAAGTCGGCTTTGTCGAGTGCTGGTAAAGTGACGCGTGGAACGAATGATGAACTTGTGACGTTCACGATTCAAGCGAAACGTGGGGACATCACGGAATCAATCACCTACAATAACATTTTGATTCCGAAACGCTCCCAGACGGACGAGGAAGAGCTCGACCTCTGGCTCAACAGTATCCAAATCGATAATCCGCTCACGAAGAATATCGACTTGCCGACTTATCCAGGTGTCGTCTTCTCGATTGACTCGAGCAATCCAGCAGTCGTCTCCTCATCAGGTGTCGTCACACGAGGTGACCAAGATGTGTATGTCAATTTGACGGTGCGAGCGACGAAAGGTTCAGTGACACGGACGAAGTCCTTCCCGAATATCCTCGTACCGAAGAAAGATGCATCGGCGGAAAGTCTCATCGATGATTACCTGAACCGACTCGTCATTTCGAGTCCGGTGACGACAAACATCACACTCCCTCCACTCGCTGGAGCGACGGTGACGCTGACTTCATCGAATCAAGCGGTCATCACGAACGGTGGGGTCGTCACACGCGGCATGACGGATCAATCGGTCTCACTCGTCGTGACGGTGACAAAAGATGGGGTGACCAAGACGAAGATCTTCCTCGGTCTGCTCGTACCGAAGAGAGAAGGCGGGGCTGAAGGGGAAGTGGACGACTATTTGGCAGCACTGTCGATTACAAGCCCACTCACAGCGAACATTGTCTTGCCACCATTCACGGGAGGAACGGCGACGCTGTCCTCATCGAATCAAGCGGTCGTCTCGAACAGTGGGGTCGTGACGCGTGGCACGACGGATCAAACGGTGTCAATCACGGTCAATGCGACGAAAGACGGCGTGACGAAATCACGTACGTTCTCGAACTTGCTCGTGCCAAAAGATGATGCGTTGTTGACAGCCGAGCTTGACGCGGCTTTAAATGCCATCAACCTTGGTAATCTCATTAACCTGTCGACCAACATCTCACTTCCGTCCGCATCAAACGGAATCAACGTCAGTTGGTCTTCGAATCAACCGGGTGTCATCTCGAACACCGGGGTGATTCAACAAGATCCGACCGATGCGAAATCGTTCATCCTGACGGCTTCGGTCACCAAGAACGGATTGACTCGGACGAAGACGTTTAGTGGGTCGGTTGCAGCGAATGTTCAGTTGGTATTAGCAGACGATGTGACGAAAGTTAAGTCGTCATTCGGGACGCTGTATCCGGTATTTGATTTGTCGTTACCAACGAGCTTGAATGGTACTCCGCTCACATGGACCTCAAGTAACCCGGCGCTGATGACGAGTACGGGGGACGTTCGGGAAAATGATGTGGTCACGCCGTTCACCTTGACGGTCAGCAATGCCAGTACAAATCAAATCATCAATATGTCTACACAAGACGTCGATACGGGACTACTCGGTGGGTTGCTCGACACACTCGGAGCGATTGTCAATCCGGTCGTCAATGCACTGGGGGGCAATTCTCAAAGTGCAACGCTCCCATCAGAGTATGGTGGTTTGCTTGGAATCGGAGCGAAGAGCATCACGAACTGGGAGAGTTCACATCCAGACCTCGTTACGATTCAAGGGTATAACGTGACGATTAAACGTGATCAGCAAGACCACTTGGTTGTTCTACGAGCGAAGTACCAAGGAATCAATCAACCAATTCCAATCATCGTCAAATTGTCGAAGCAATAACAAAGAACGGAGTCGCAACTGTGCGACTCCGTTCTTTTGGTCAATGTGCTGTGAAGCGAGCTGGTCCAATCGAAGAGACGAGACGTGTCGCGGCACGCAAGCAATCCAGCTGTCTCGAATACACACGGCTCACATCGGAAAAGGCAGAGGGGAGATGGTCCGAATCGAGGGGACCTTGTCGCATATAAGGAGATTCCCCGGCGCCAAGCGGTGTCGGATGAATCACGAACTTATAGTGAGTCGGGTCGAGCTCGACAACCTCAATCTCTGCAAACAGTCGTGCATCGCGTGTATACAAGAAGCGGGTGGATAACCACTTATCTGAATCTGTCATGGTTCACCAGTCCTCCCTCAAGAAGTCTTACCTCCTTTATCATAAAACAATTTTTGGATATTTCAAATGTTATTTTCATATTTATGTAAATATACTTACTTGAAATTGTAAAAAAGAGCGGATTTGTGCAATCATTCCTTTGTTTGAGTAAAGTAAGGAAAGAACGTACGAAGGCGGGGTGACAACATGAGAAAGAACGCATCAGGGACATATCGGTTCGTCATCATCCTTGGGGCGAAAGTGAATGGGACTCGACCATCCCGGGCACTCCAACATCGAATTGAAGTGGCGGCCGCCTATGCGAAGGCACATCCTCATGTCGAACTGATCGCAACAGGTGGACAAGGACCGGATGAAGGGATGGCGGAGGCGCGTGTCATTGAACGAGAACTGATGGCGCAAGGAATCGATGCTACGCGGATTCATGTGGAAGCGACATCGACGTCGACGATCGAGAACTTTGAGCATAGCCGTCCGTTTTGGGACGGAGCATCAGGTGTGACGATTGTGACGAATGACTTTCATGTGCCGCGGGCCCGTTTGATTGCGAGACTGTATTTTCAGCTCGAGAGCGATGCCCTATATGCACCGACCCCACCGCTTGCGAAAGGGCGATATCTCATTCGTGAAGTATTGGCGTATGTGAAGCTGTTGGGACGTTATATATTCAATCGAACATGAACGAGGAGAGAGTGGAGACATCCACTCTTTTTTCATTTACTTTTATTGTAAATGAGAAGCAGGTAATAAGTACAAAATATGGTAAAATGATTCGTATTATGTTATAGAGAGGTGAATTATGAACTGTTCCAATTGTTCAAAAGAACTGAGTGCCACGCAACAGTTTTGCCCAAACTGCGGCACGAAGGTGGAGCCCATGGCTTCTGTAGAAGAAACGAAACCGACATCACCCGTTGAGACGAAGATGCAATCTTCCAAAAAACGTGTCGGGAAAGGGTTAATGATTACGGCATTCTCTTTATTATTGATCGCAGGTGCGACGTATTTTGGATTTTATCAATTCATGTATACCCCTGAAAAACAAATCGAACAGATTCGCGTAGCCGTCACAAGTGAGGATGCCAAGGCACTCGCCCCGCTATTGCGACTCAAAGAAGCAGACGTGACAGAGGCACAGGCGGCGGCCTTGTTGACAGGGCTGAGTCAAGCGGAATTGACGGAATCGACAGTGGACTATTTAGATCGGGCCAGTCGTTCCATCGGAGCATCGAATGAGGGCCTTCCGCTTCGGTTACGGGAGATCGGCAAATCGTACGGCGTATTCAAGCTATACGGTCTTGAGTTGATTCCTCAGACGATGTATGTGTCGAGTAACTTTGATGCCATCACGGTGTCATTGCCTGACCCATATGGAAAAGAAAAACTGACTTCTGAAGGAGATCAAGTCGTCATTCGGGATGCGTTTCCAGGTATGGTCGAAGTCGCCGTGAAATATGATGGGCAATATGGACAAGATCAGGCGGTCAAAACGTTCAATAGTTTGGAGTCGTCCAATTCAGATGAACCGTTCATGGTCGCATTCAAAGGATTGAGTGTCGAGCTAGATCAAACATACGATGACGCTCCGTTGATTGTGAATGGGGAAGACTCGGGCAAAACGATTGGAGAATGGAAGACATACGGACCCGTTCCGAAACAAGGCGTAACGTTGAGTACGTATATTGACATGCCATGGGGGACGGTGGAGTCCAAACAGGTTCTCGCCAAACCGGGTAGTAAACCGGTCAAGTTTGACCCACAAGTGGATGCCGATACGATCGCGTTCACGGAAGACATTATCACGCGTCACGCCGAAGAATGGGTGAACTTCATGTATTACGAAGATTTGAGTGCATTGACGGTTGTAACGGACGAGGCGTACCTGGCCAAACAACGAAAAACATATGACATCATGCAGTCAGAAAATCAGGAATGGTATGGCTCGTTCGATGGTGTAGAAGTGATTAACCAAAAAACGAAGCTCACGACATGGAATGAACAGATGGCGATTGAGACGGAAGCGGTCGTTGGCATCAACAGTCAGTTTGTGACGGATGGCGAAGAAGATGCGCCCCAACGTTTAGTGAAGTCGAGATTCCGCTATGTCATCGCCGAACCATATGACGATGGAACATATCATATCGTAGAAGCGACATATTTAGAATAGGAGAGATGAACATGACAATGTGGCAACAACAGTCTGCGCTATTAGATGCAGCAGAAAGTATCAAGGACTTACAGGCACGCATGGAAAAATCAAAGAAGGCTCGGGGGCAACTGCTTCTTGAGCTCGGACAACAACAGTATCGTCAATTAATGCAGCAAGGTCGTTCGGAAGAAGTGGCGCAAATCATGGAACAGGACGTCCTCATCTATGAGGCAAGTCGTCGCATCCGTGACATGCAGGAGGCGATGAAACCACATCGCTGTACATCGTGTGATGCGCCACTTGAGAAGGATGCAAAATTCTGTGGATCGTGTGGCACACCGGTCCCGCAACCGGATGTTCGTCCGAAACAAGCATGCAATTCTTGTGGTTCTCCACAACCCCTTGATGCCTCGTACTGTGCATGCTGTGGAGGGAAGATGGAGGTGACTGCATGAGGTATTGTCACCAATGTGGTCATGCAAATGAGGACCACAATCAATATTGTGAACGGGACGGTGTCCAACTAGAAGGGACAGATACGACCTATCGATTCGATGTATCGACCGGTCAATTCTGCACGAGTTGTGGTACTGCCCGAGCGTCGCATGAACTGTACTGTCACGCATGCGGTCAAACGGCACTCGAGCCGTCGACGAGTGTCAATCGGATGGAGGAGTCCCTTCGTACGGTTGCCGCGACGGGGACACAAGTGATGTCTCAGTTGAGACGAGTAGCCGGTAAACGAGATGGTGCGACGAAGTTGTCCTTTTCAACTGAATCGCTCCGGTCATTGCGTGTCAATCAGACGGACGTAGTGCGTGGAGCGTTGTTCGGTCTAGGATTTTTACTCGTTCTTCTGTTGATTGCAGGGAGTTTGGTCGCGATGCTACCGGCGGAGGCCATTCCGTCACTTGCCGATGAACTCGAAATTAACATTTCGTCGTTTAATGCAACGATGTTCCTCGCTTTTCTCATCGGTGCGAAAGTGTACTGGTCCGTCACGACAGAACAGGTGAATCAGTTTATCGCGAGTCTCGGTGCAGGGATTGGAGATTTCTTGCGAATCGAAGGGGCTGTGGATGCTCAATTTGGAAACTACTTTATGATGTATGGTGGAATATTCTTGATGATTGCCGTTGTGTATGTCTTGATTCGACAGACATCGACGTTGAGCGATGTGTTCAGTCGTATGGCGGGATTCATGGTGACGGTTCTCGTCGGGTATGGATTGATTTACGCCTTCGCTTTTCATCCACCACTCTTTGAAGTCGCATGGATCAAAACCATTGCGGCGACAACCTTGATGGTCCTCTTTGCTCTCGGGTTGGCTTATTTGATTACGATGCCGTTCCAGGGAGAGTGGAAGATCGCGCAACAAGGCGTTCGTGCGTTATTGACCGTCACACTCGTATCGACGTTCGTTGGTATTGGTTACTTTGGTCTTCAACTCAGTAAAATCGATGAGGGAGAACGCCTCGAGTTTGTCGACAGCGAAGAAATGCTGTATTTGACTGGACAAGCGGCGAGTATGAATTGGCAGACTATCGGACATGGAGGGGAGCAAGCCCTCTCACTTCAATCTCCATTAGGTTCTTATGAAATTGGCATGTCGTTGTTTGGGGAGACCGCCCCAGAAAAAATCACGAACTCGATTGAAACGGTAAGCGAAGGATTTGGTGGGGTAGAGGATGTCTTGTGGCAATCATTCTCCGATACCGAAGGACCTGCCAACTCGATTGGCAAGCCTGTCGATATGATCACCGTCTCACCGATGATTTTTGGGACGTTGACTGAGATGTATGAGGCGGATCTCGCAAATGATGAAACGCGTTCTGAAGCGTTGTACAAGGACGGTGTCTTCTCCTGGTTGCTGATATTATTAGTCTTGAATGTCGTGATTTATGCTATGTTCGCTAAGGGGCATGTTCACTCATGGCAGGCAGGAATCTGGTTTGTGGCTCCGGCACTCCTTGCATTCATCGTCTGGCAGTGGTTCTTGAATAACGGCATGTTCGTTGAGTTGAACGGGGTTCGGATTTTAGGCGTTGCCACGGACGGAATGAGTATCGCAGGAACGTTCATTGCGCTCGTCTTGATCACGATGGGGGCGCTCCTTGGTTGGGGAATGAAAAAATTGAATATCAACTAAGCGAAACAAGCACGGACAGCCTCCTGTCCGTGCTTGTTTTCAATATTCTTCTTCCCGTGATAATTCATCGGAGCCAAGATTTTGCACAATCTTCATTTCGCCATCCTCATACCGGACCGCATATGTCGTCTCGAATGTCGCTCTCACACTAGAGTCGTCTTCTTTGATGATGCGGTACGCTTCATTCGTGGTGACGGTCGCGGTTTCATCATCTTCGATCGAGTCACGATTTTCACCATTCACTTGAATGGAGATGACTTCCGTGTATAGATGGTCTTCTTTGATGCCTTTGGCGAAGAGGGTATTGTTCAAGTAATCTAATGTCTGTGACTGGAACGTCGACCCCTCGGCAAGAAATGTTTCGACTTCAGACGTATCCGTTGAATAAGTCGCGCTCGTAAAGGCGTCGATAAAAGAATACATAAACCGGTCGATCTCATCATAGGAGACTGGTTCATAAAACACACCCGTTTCTGCCTCGGTATCCGGGAGAGCAGTTTCCTCTTCGACTTCAGAAGCTTCTTCGGACTCCTCTTCCTCCGTCGAAGCGGAGAACGATTGTTGTACATCTTTTGCTGTCGTCGTCTCTTTTGAGGCGAGCGGTTCATTCCATTCCGACCATAACCATACGCCTAATCCGATCACGGCCACAAGGGCGATCGGGACGGCCCACTTCCAAAGGGGAGGACGGGTCGATGTCGTTTCGATTTTCGTGCCACATTGTGAACAGTGGGATTGTCCACGCTTTAGCGTCGCCCCGCATGCTGTACATTTATTCATAGCAATCACTCTTTCCATTTTTTAGTATTATTTTACCGCTTCTATCAAGATTCTGAAACGGAGGATTATGGATTTGAGTCAATCAAAAACTAGGCCCTTGCACTCGCAAGAGCCTAGTTTGCTTGACAGCCGATTTCTTCGTTCAGCACGTGGCCGAACGCTTCGGCGCCCTTGATATTCAAATGGACCCCGTCACTTTCGAAGTATGCTTCTTTCCCGATTGACCGTTCATGCCAATCGATGAGGGACACGTTCTCGTGAAGTTCACTTGCCCGTGCGAGTTTTTCATTGACCTCACTTTCCCATGGACGTGGGACACGTGTGTTAATCAAATAGATCTCATCTGCTCGTTCGAACTGTTTGAGCAGCGTCTCGAGTTGCTCCATTTTGAAGGCGCCGTTCGTTCCGAGATGTAGGAACACAACGTGCCCTGGGGCATTATAGGATTGGTACTGTGAGGCAACTGGGATCGCATCACGAACTTGACGTCCGATTTGGGCGTCAATTTTCATATTCGGGAAGGCATCTGCCAAGTATTCGTTCAATCCGAGCATGACCGAGTCGCCAATCGCGAGAGCCGGTGGACATGTTCGTTCTTCTGGTTTTTCAGTCGGTGCTGTGTTCTCTTCTGTCGGTTGATCTTCGGACGGAACATCCTCTGGCTCTTCGGATTCCGGTGCTTTCGGAACGTCCGGAGTGTCATCTTTTGGCATCGGTACTTTCACGACAGGAATCTCATCTTCGACCGGCTTCGACTCAGAGAACGCCAGGATGGTCAAATTCCCAACGAGAACGAGTGAGAGCGCCGTCGCACATGCCGTGGCGGCGAAGCGTGCGCTCGGGTGCGTCGGTGTCGAGACGAGCTGACGGAACGCATGTTTGAATCCATTTCGGCGAATCGGTGTCTCGACGAAACGATACGACAACTCGGCGATCAAAAGCGTCAACGCCACTTGTCCGACGGAAAGAAGTGGCGAGAACGTCCCGAGTCGGTCGAGCGGTGTCGACAGAATGATGACCGGATAGTGCCACAAGTAAATCCCATACGTCCGGGTGCCAATCACGCGAAGCCAAGCGCTTCCAAACAGTCGTGACCAAATGGTCGCCGGATGGGCGACAGCGGCAATCAATAGGGCGGATAGGAACGCGACGAGCAAGAAGCCTCCGTAATAGAGGAACGCGTCGTAGGCGTTGACGGTTCGGATGATTCCGACGATGGCGATGAGCGAAATGGCGCCAGCCCCATTCAAAATGTGACGTCCGATCTTCGGAATCGTCTCTTTAAACGTGTCCGGGCGCCAACCGAACGCGAGAACGGCTCCCATAAGCAGACCGAACAAGCGTGTATCGGTCCCGTAGTAGACGCGACTCGGGTCTGCTTCCGGGACATATCGGAATGCCATCCAGGCGGCGGAGACGACTAAAAGCGCAGCGAGTAGTTGGAGCAATCGCTTCCGGAACGCGAGTCCGACGAGTAGGAGTAGCGGCCAGACCGCATAAAACTGTTCTTCGATCGAGAGAGACCATAAGTTTTGAAGCGGTGATGGCTTTCCGAAACTTTCGAAGTAGGAGACTTCGTGGAAGATATACCACCAGTTGTTCACGTAGGCAAGTGCCGCCAGTGAATCTTGTCGCACCGTATCGAGCAAGGAGCGGTCAAACAGCGTCACATACGTCATCACGACGGACAGCATCAAGACGAGCGCCGGCAACAAACGACGGAAACGTGCGACATAGAATCTTTTCAAATCGATCGTGCCGGTCTTCGTCCATTCGCGAATCAAGATGCCGGTGATCAAGTAACCGGACAGGACGAAGAAGACATCGACACCGAGGAATCCCCCGGATATGTAAGGTACATTTAAATGATATAAAATGACAGCCAAGACGGCGAACGTGCGCAAGCCGTCGAGACCAGGCATATACGTTGTATGTTTGAGTGGTTTCATGCCCCCACTTCCTTTCTAGTAAAGCGGACATTTCCCTTATTTTTCAATCCATTCTTCAGTATAACGAGCGAGGAAGAGGGAATGGTTTCAAAAGATTAACAGTCCGTGAATGAAAAAGAATTGATTGATTCCCAATTTGAACAAGAGGAGAGTGAGAAAAATAAAAAGAGAACATTTTAAAACAAAAAAGATAAAAAATAATAATTAATTTGATTGAAAACGTTTACAAGAGTTCTTTCTGATGCTACTATATGAATGTGGATATGACATATCGAAAAAAAACAAACACAAAGGGGAGTTTAACATGACGAAAGAAGAGTCAGCATTGGTAGGTTTAGAAATTGTCGCTCACGCAGGAGATGCGCGTTCGAATCTGATGCGTGCGCTCGAGGCGGCGAAGGAAGGGGATTACGACCGAGCTGAATCGCTAGTTAAACAAGCGGATGAATCGATCTCGCTCGCACATGCGACACAGACGAGCATGATTCAGGCGGAAGCACGAGGCGAAGGTGCGGAATTTGGGTTCATCATGGTGCATGGGCAGGACCACTTGATGACGACGATGCTCTTGCGTGACATGATGCAACATATGATCGAGCTCTATCGCCGGTCAAATTAACTTAGACGAACGGGTCGCGCGACCCTTTGATCATTCACTAGTAAAGGAGGAAATGGCATGAACGGTTTAATCGCAAGAATTGAAAAGATGAAACCAGCATTCGAAAAAATTTCGAACAACCCGTACTTACGAGCGATTCGAGATGGATTCATTAGTTTGATTCCAGTCATTTTATTCTCAAGTATTTTCCTATTAATTGCATTCGTCCCTAACATTTTTGGTGTGTACTTAAGCGAGGAATGGGTCAACCGACTCATGAAAGCATACGGATACTCGATGGGGCTAGTCGGTCTGCTTATGTCAGCGACCATCGCAAAATCGTTGACGGAGACATTCAACGGGCAACTTCCGAAGACGAGACAAATCAACTCGGTCTCGACGATGGTCGTATCGATCATCGGGTTCGCGTTGATCGGGGTCGATCAGATCGAAGGTGGCCTATCAAACGGATTCATGGGTACGAAAGGTCTCTTGACGGCATTCGTGGTCGCCTTCATCGTTCCGAATATTTATAAGTTCTGTGTGAAACGCAACATTACCATCAAAATGCCGAAAGAAGTACCAGGAAACATCGCACAAACCTTTGCGGACTTGATTCCGCTCGCGGCATCCATCATCTTCTTCTGGGTGTTTGATATGGTATTCCGTAGTTTCGCCGCAGAAGGCTTCAGTGCTTGGATCATCGACGTGTTCCAACCACTCTTCTCAGCAGCAGACGGTTATCCTGGACTCGCATTGATCTTCGGTGCGATGGCATTCTTCTGGTTCGTCGGAATTCATGGACCGTCGATCGTGGAACCAGCCGTCTCGGCGATCTATATCACAAACGTTGAACAAAACTTACAGTTGTTCCAGGCGGGCGAACAGGCGACGAATGTCCTCTCGCAAGGGTCGCAGTACTTCATCGCGACATTAGGTGGTACTGGGGCGACGCTCGTCATCACGTTCATGATGGCGTTCATGGCGAAGTCGAAACAGTTGAAGTCGGTTGGACGCGCTTCTTCTGTACCGGTTCTGTTCGGGATTAACGAACCGATCTTGTTCGGGGCGCCAATCGTCTTGAACCCGGTCTTCTTCATCCCGTTCATCGCGGCACCAATCGTCAACGTCTGGTTATTGAAGGCGTTCATTGACATCGGTGGAATGAATGGATTCATCTACAACTTACCTTGGACGACTCCAGGACCAATCGGTTTGATTCTCGGTACAGGATTCGCGCCACTCGCCTTCATCCTCGCACCGACGTTGATCATCATCGACTTGTTGATTTACTATCCGTTCTTTAAAGTGTATGACAAGCAGTTGGTCGAGCAAGAGCGCTTGGCTGTCCTTGAAGAAGCACAAACGCCGGATACGGGTGCGGAAATCGCGACAAGCGCGACGGAAGCACGTGTCGTGAAGCCGGTGGATGCATCGAAAACGTATAACGTCCTCGTCTTGTGTGCGAACGGTGCCACGAGCGGGATGCTTGCGAATGCGATTGCCAAAGGGGCGAAGGAAGAAGGACTTCAACTGGAGTCGACGGCTATGGCTTACGGTCAACATAAAGCGGTCATTTCAGAGTTTGACTTGATCATCCTTGCTCCGCAGATGGCATCGATGCTTGGGGAGTTGGAACAAGACTCGGCATCTAGTGATACGAACGCCGTTTCGACATCGGGTGCAGAATATGTGGCGCTTTGTCGCGATCCTAAAGGGGCACTCGCTTTCGCGATGAAGCATATTTAATACAAAAGGGGCTGGTCATTCACAGCCCCTCTAATCTTTTCAGTCTAGACAAAGAGGTGGAATCGAAATGAGACAATTTCCGGAAGAGTTTATTTTTGGTGCGGCAACAGCAGCTTATCAAGCAGAAGGTGCGGTGAACGAAGGGGGACGCGGTCCTTGTTATTGGGATGAGTTCCTACATCGCCCGGAGAGCCGTTTCAATGGAGACGTCGCCAGTGATTTTTATCATCAGTATCCAGTCGATTTGAAGTTATCCAATGAGTATGGATTGAACGGCATTCGCATCTCGATTGCCTGGAGCCGTGTCATTCCGGATGGGGCCGGTGAGGTGAATGAGGAAGGACTCGCCTTTTATGACCGCTTGATCGATGAGTGTTTGGCAAACGGTGTCGAGCCGGTCGTCACGCTTCATCATTTCGATACGCCGCTCCCGCTATTCCATCAAGGGGACTGGTTGAATCGTGACAATATTGACCACTTCGTCCGCTTTGCGGAAGTGTGCTTCGAGCGCTTCGGAGATCGAGTGAAGAAATGGGTATCAATCAACGAGCCGTGGTCCGTCGTCGCGGGACAATACATCATCGGGCACTTCCCGCCAAACATTCGTTACGATGTCGCCAAAGCGATTCAAGCCATGCACCATATGATGATTGCTCATGCGAAAGTCGTGGACGCGTATAAACGGATGGAGCTAGACGGAGAGGTTGGGATCATCCATATCCTCGAATCGAAATATCCGATCACCGAGTCCGAAGAAGACCGGGAAGCGGCATATGTGGAAGATGTGTTGGCGAACCAATTCATGTTGGATGCCTGTTTGAAAGGAAGTTACACAGCCGAGACACTGACGGTCATCGAACGATTGATGTCTCTTCAACAAGCTACTCTTGTAGTCGAAGAGGGGGATATGGAATGGTTAGCACGTGGCAGTGCCCAAAATGACTTCCTCGGGGTCAACTATTATGCGAGTCACTTCTTGGCTGCCCATGATGGCGAGAGTGGGATTCATCATAACGGGACAGGGGAGAAAGGGACGAGCGTGTTTGGCTTAAAAGGGATTGGAAAGCGCGTGTCGAATCCGGAAGTGCCTACAACGGATTGGGATTGGCCGATTTATCCGGCCGGCTTGACAGATATGCTCGTCCGAGTCCATCGTCAATATCCGAACTACAAAGCCATGTATGTGACGGAGAATGGAATGGGCTATAAGGACGACCTCGTCGACGGCTCGATCGATGACACGCCACGGATTGACTACATCGCCCAGCATTTGAACGCTATTTTGGATGCGATTGAACAAGGTGTCACGGTTCGTGGATATTTTCTCTGGTCTCTCATGGACGTCTTGTCCTGGACGAATGGATTCAATAAACGGTATGGCTTGTTCTATGTGGATTTTGAGACACAGGAACGACTACCGAAGAAAAGTGCACGTTGGATGAGAGAAGTGGCGAACCGACGTCAAGTCATTCAACCGGAAACTGTAAAATGAACAAAAAGTCGGTTCTTTTGAACCGGCTTTTTGTTTGTTTCTGTTCTAAAATGATAGTCAAGGAGTGTTCAAGTTGAGTATACTGAAAGAAAGAAGGAGGGTGATCGGGAAAATGTTGAAGGAACAGCGATGGGATCGCATCTTAGAACTGGTGGATACAAAGGGGGTCGTGAAGACGACCGAAGTGACCGAATTGCTTGGTGTCACGCCGATGACGGCACGTCGCGATTTGCAGATGCTTGAAGAATTAGGGCGACTTGAACGGATTCACGGAGGTGCGAAATCCTTGAACATGGACCGTCCCCTGTCGTATGAAGAGTTGTCTCATGTCGAGAAGAAACAACTTCGTTCGGAAGAGAAGCGGAGCATCGCCAGAAAAGCGGCGGCGCTTATTGAGGAGAATGCCACGGTGTTCATCGGACCGGGGACGACCAATGAACTCATTTATGAATACATCGACGTGAATGCCCGGATTTTTACGAATTCGTTCCAAGTGTTCGAGCGGTTTAAAAACGATGCGCGATTCGAATTGATGCTGATCGGTGGACGCTATCGCGAACGGACGGGTGCTTTTGTTGGAAGCTTTACGAACGATATCATGTCCCGCATCAACGTATCACTCGCTTTCATCGGAACGAACGGCGTGCACAATGAACGGATCACGACGGCGAACGAAGAAGAGGGCGCATGTCAAAAGATTATTCTCGATAATGCACAGTTGAAGTACATCTTGTGCGATTCAAGTAAAATCGGTCGCGTCGACCTATTCGACTTCTACGGCTTGGATCACGTCGATGGACTGATTACGGACGAAAACATCAGCGAGGCGACGTTACACCATTACTCCTCTTATACGGAGGTCATCGTGGGACAAAACGAACAGCAATTGGTTTGACCATATGAATCAACGACCTGGATTGTTACGAAATGTGACAATCCAGGTCTTTTTTTGTTAAAAAACAAACAAATAATGTTCGAAAATGATTGAAAATAATCGAACTTGTGCTATTATAAAAGTGTAAATAACGAACAAAAAAGAACAAAAAGAAAGAAGGGATTGTTGTGAAAGTAGCACTTTCGGCAGACAAAGCGAGTGAAGGGCGTAAGCAACTGATCGTGAACCATATGGAGGAACTCGGACATGAAGTCGTAGATTATTCGGGTGATGACGTCGTGGCAGCGATTGTTCGAGTGACGGATGCGGTTCGCGATGGAGAGGCAGCTCGAGGCATCTTACTCGATTCCTTTGGATCATTGTCCTACATGGTCGCGGCGAAACAATCTGGAATTGTTTGTGCACAAGTATCAGATGAACATTCTGCGAAAATGACACGAGATCATAACAACTCTACGATCATCGCAATGGGGACGGAAGTCATCGGTGATACGTTGGCACGTGAAATTGTAAGCGCATTCCTTGGGGCGGAGTACTCCGGTGGGCGTCATCAAATTCGCGTAGACATGTTGAACAAATTGGCTTAAGGAGGACGAACAGGATGAAGATTGCAATCGGTTGCGACCATATTGTGACAGATATTAAAGATGAGATGGTGCAGTACCTTGAAGCGCAAGGCCATGAAGTCATCGACTGCGGGACATATGATTTTGAACGCACACACTACCCGATTTACGGGCGTCGTGTCGCGGAACAAGTCGTCACGAACGAAGCGGAACGTGGAATCGTCATCTGCGGAACGGGAGTGGGGATTACGACATCTGCCAACAAAGTGCAAGGTGTCCGTGCACCGCTCGTGCGAGATGTGACCACTGCAAAAATGGCGCGGAAGCAGCTTGATGCGAATGTGATCGGGATTGGGGGACGGATTACTGGTCTCGGTTTGATGCAAGAGATCGTGGATGTCTTCTTGAGCACGCCATACGTCGAAACAGAAGAATCGAAACAACTCATCGCCTCGGTCGATGCGTTGGCGTCAACGAGTCGAGGGTTAGATGGTGACGAGATTTTTGATGAGTTTCTAGAGAAATGGGAAGCGGGCTGCTACGTCGATTAACAAATAATCCAATGAGGTGAATGAAGATGGAAATGACAAAAACAGGTGTCATCAATACAAAAGAGATGCTACGCGATGCACAAGTGAACGGCTACGCCGTCCCAGCGTTTAATATTCATAACCTGGAAACGGCTCAAGTCGTCGTAGAAACGGCGGCAGAGCTCCGTTCGCCAGTCATTCTAGCCGCAACTCCTGGAACGTTCACATACGCTGGGCGCGATTACATTCAAGCGATTGCGGACACGGCCGCACGTCGTTACGACATTCCAATCGCGCTTCATTTGGACCACCACGAGACGATCGAGGACATTCAAACCTCGCTTGAACTCGGGACGAAATCGGTCATGATCGATGCGTCACACCATGCGTTCGAAGAAAACATCGAAACCGTCCGTCAAGTCGTCGCATTGGCTCAAGAATACGGTGCATCGGTTGAAGCGGAACTCGGTCGCTTAGGTGGTCAAGAAGATGATTTAGTGGTCGATGAGGCGGACTCGTTTTATACGGATCCTGCTGCTGCGGCAGAATTTGTAGAGAAGACAGGCATTGATTCGCTTGCCGTCGCCATTGGAACGGCCCACGGGTTATATAAGGCAGAACCGAAGTTGGATTTAGAACGGTTGTCTGAAATTCGAGCAGTCGTCGACATCCCGCTCGTCCTCCATGGCGCATCTGGTGTACCGTTTGATACAGTACGTGAATGTATTCGTCGAGGATGTTGCAAGGTCAACATCGCCACAGAGTTAAAAATGCCATTCGCCGCGACACTTCGAAGCGTCTTGACAGAAAATCAAGAAGAGAGCGATCCGCGTAAATATTTCGGACCGGCAAAAGCTGCGATGAAGACGGTCGTGGAAGAGAAGATTCGAATGTGCATGAGCGATGGACGTTATTGAGGACTGGACATGATATTAACCATCACGTTAAATCCTGCGATCGATGTCCGGTATGACATGTCGCAGTTCCATTTGAACGGGACGAATCGAACGGATGCCCCTCATCGGACAGCCGGTGGGAAAGGACTGAATGTGACGCGGGTCATCGCACAATTAGGTGAGCCGGTGATGGCCACGGGCATCCTTGGTGGCGAAGCGGGGGAGTGGATTACTTCTACACTTGCAAAAGACGGGATTCGCCAAAACTTTTATCGAGTGTCCGGCAACACGCGTACGTGTCTGGCTTTCTTGCATGATGGAAAGCAAACCGAAGTACTGGAAAGTGGACCGCACGTATCGACAGATGAATGGGAAGGGTTCAAACAACATGTGGCCACGCTCTTGTCTGAAGTCTCACTCGTCGTGGCGTCCGGTAGTTTACCAAAAGGTGTGCCGGTGAGTGCCTATCGCGAATTGATCGAGCTGGCGGGACAACATGGGAAACAAGTGATCCTCGATACAAGCGGAGAGGCTCTTCGTGAAGGATTATCGGCCCGTCCTTTGTTAGTGAAGCCGAATGAAGAAGAATTGAACAGCCTGGATCCCGCTGCTCCAATCGAGCATACGCTCAACCGGATCGGAGATAGGAGTGACTGGGTCATTCATTCAAAAGGGAAGCGAGGGGCGGATGCGATCGTTCATGGACAACGCTATGTCATTGACGTACCGAACGTGGCGGCCGTGAACGCCGTCGGGTCTGGCGATGCGATGATTGCTGGTCTCGCTGTCGGAATGGTGAGACGTCAATCCGTGGAAGAGACGCTTCGTCTCGGTAGTGCGACCGGCACGCTCAACGCCCTTGAAGAAGGCACGGGAAGTATCAACTGCGCACATCTTGAAGACATGCTCAGTCAGATTCGGGTGACACGGATGTCTCCCATCTCCTCATCATGAAAAAAGCGACCTGTCGTCATCGAGGACAGGTCGCTTCTTTACGTTTACACCAGCTGAATCAACGTCCCACCGAGTACCCCGGCGATGACGAGTGCCCACGGTGGTAGTTTCCAATAGGCGATCATGACGAACAGGAAAGCGGCGAACACGAAGTCGACCGCATCGTTGACGGTACTCGTGAAGATCGGGCTGTAGAATGCCGCGATCAAAATCCCGACCACTGCCGCGTTGACGCCGATAAGAGCGCCGGCGACTTTCGGGTTATGACGGAGCGCATCCCAAAACGGAAGTGCCCCGAGGATGAGCAAGAAGGCCGGCAAGAAAATCGCGACCGTCGCCAGGATGCCACCCGGCACACCGTTAATCACCGTTCCAAGATAAGAAGCGAACGTGAAGAGCGGTCCAGGGACGGCCTGAGCGGCACCGTATCCTGCAAGGAAGGCTTCTTCACTCAAGAAACCAGCGGGTACGAGCTCACGCTCAAGTAACGGCAAGACCACATGTCCGCCGCCGAAGACGAGGGCACCGGCCCGGTAAAAGCTATCGAACAAGGCAATCGTCTGATTTTCAAACGTCTCCCGTAAAATCGGTAAGATGACGAGAAGAGCACCGAATATCGACAGCAAGACGGCTCCGAGTCGTTTCGAAATGGGGAACGCGCTCGATTTCGCATCGAGGCGGTCCGGCTTGAACAACAGGAATCCTGCGAGGGCCGCAAGGAGAATGAATAGCACCTGACTGAACGTCGTCTGCCAGAGCAAGACGCCTGCCAAGGCGAAAAAGGCAATCGTTCGTGTCTTTGTATCAGGTGTCAGTTTACTCGCCATCCCTAAGATGGCATGGGCGACGATGGCGACGGCGACGACCTTCAAGCCGTAAAGCCAGCCTGCGTCGGACACGTCGAGCCCAGACAACAATAAAGCGAACAGGATGAGGGCAACGACTGACGGCGTCGTGAAGCCGATGAACGAGGTGATTCCACCCAATATACCGCCGCGGACGATCCCGATGCCGATCCCGACCTGTGAACTGGCCGGTCCAGGTAAGAATTGGCATAAGGCGACGAGGTCGGCATATGCTTTTTCATCCATCCATTTGCGTCGTCTCACATACTCCTCGTGGAAGTAACCGAGGTGGGCGACCGGCCCACCGAATGAGGTGAGGCCGAGCCTCGTTGAAACGAATAAAATCTCTAGTAACGTCTTAAACGTCACGCGTTGTGTCGTCATGTCTTCACTCCTTAATTTCTTTGAATAACTCGTATGCTTTTTGACGGGCTTCCGCCAACACAGAACGTCCTTTTTCGGTCGTCACGTAATTTTTGCGAACGTGTCCATCGACCGTCTCGTTTTCACGGACGAGAAGGCCATCCTTCTCCATCCCGTGCAAGATTGGGTAGAGCGTCCCAGCACTGATCTCGTAACCGTGTTCCCGAAGCTCATCGACCATCCATGCTCCGTACACGGGATGTTCCGCGGCGTGGTGCAAGATATGGATGTGGATGAAACCGAGAAACAGCTTCCGCAAGACGCGGTCTTCCATACGTGTCATCTCCTTAATATCGAAGTTCGATATCGGTTTTCGAAATCAGTCTAACAAAGGTGAGGGGATGGGGCAAGGGAAGACCATGCAGTTTACGAAAACTTAAAATAAAAAGTTGGGAATGAGTTCGGAAAAAATAGGGAATCTATCACAAATGAGGTAGAATAGGTAGAGATTTTATTTGCTGAGGAGGAAGTGACGTGACAAACCCCGTTCATTCTTCATACGATACATTGTTGCGTTATATGCCCCAAGGTTACGTCGAGTTTAAAGTGATTTACGACGACGCTTCGGAGCCGGTTGACTATGAATTCTTTGAAGTGAATCCTGCTTTTGAGAAGATCATGAAAGGGAAGCGAAAACACTTCATCGGAAAAAAAGTGTCAAGCGCCTTAAAGGACTTTGAATATAGCGAGCGGGAGTGGATGATTCAAGTGGCACGTGTCGTCAGTGATGGCGGTACGGTGACGTTTGAACACTATTCTCGCCGTAATAAATGTTGGTTTGAGATGTCTGTGTTTAGCCAACGGACCGGATTTGTGTCCGTCATGTTTCACGACATCACGCCACACGTTCAAGAGAACAATGCGTTAAAACAGCTCGTCAACGTATCGCATCGCTTTGTCTCGACGGGTAGCGATTTGTTAATGAATCAACAATTTCTTGACCAGATTCGTGACTTCACCGGAGCGAAGGCGGTCGCTCTCAATTTGATGGAAGCGGATGGCGAATCGTATACGACAGTGGCATTATCAGGAATCGATGAGATGTTAGAGAGAAGCCTCGACATTCTTGGATTTCATCCAGTCGGGAAGAAGTGGTCGATGACGGAGCAACGTCGTGACCTGTTCAAACAATCAAATCCAAGCGTATTTGATGGAATTGATCCCTTAATTGATGATGTTCTCCCGAAACGACTCATCAAGAACTTGCTTCGAATCTTCTCGCTTGGAGAAGTCGTTCTCTTTAAAATCGAAAAAGACGGTATTTTATACGGGGATTTGACGATTGTGATGGAGCAGGGGAAACAAGCGAACCGTCTCGGTCTCGTCGAGTTATACCTAGACCACGTACTCCAGCAATTGACAAAAGCGGACCGTCAAGTAGGTGAAACAAAGAAATCAATGTTTGATGGATTTGCGACTCTTGACTTAGAGTGCATCATGTACTTCAATACACGACAAGTACTCCATTTGAATGATGCATGGGAACGGATTTTAGGGTTTTCACTTGATGAGTTAGAAAATATCGACTTTCTTAGTCTGATTCACCCAGATGATGATGCCATCACGGAAGCAGCGTTCATGGAGCTTGGGGAACGCGGCGAATTGTTTCGCTTCGTCAATCGTTTCCGGACAATCGACGATACGTATCGCTCGATTGAGTGGCATTGCAAACTTCAAGGGAACTATATTTATGCGGTCGCGAAAGACGTGACGGACCGAGTCCAGTTGGAAGAAAAGTTGGCAGACCGAGATCGGCTTTTGACGAAACTGTCCGATCAAATCCCGGGTGCCATCTATCAATTCGAATTGTTGCCTGACGGAAGCTTCAACTTCCCGTTCTTTAGCCGAGGCTTTGAAGATATGCTGAGGATTTCGGCAGAAGAAGTACAGGCGGACGCGAGTCTTGTCTTCCGACGGATGCACCCGGATGATTATCCGCATGTCATGCAGTCGATTGATGAATCGTATCGTAATTTGACGATTTGGGACGCAGAGTTTCGTGTGTTGACCGAGGACGGACGAACCATCTGGATTCTCGGGTCATCCCGTCCGGAGAAGATTGCGGAAGGCCATGTCTTGTGGCACGGCTATATCGGAGATGTCACGGAGAAGAAAACGTATGAGAAAGAGATTGAGTATCTCAGTTATCACGATCAATTGACGGGTATCAAAAACCGGCGTTACTTTGAAGAGGCGTTGGAGCGCTATGATGATGAGCAGTTTTATCCGCTCACACTCATCGTCATCGATATCAACGGACTCAAACTCACGAATGATGCATTTGGACACTTAGTCGGAGACCAGTTGCTCGTCGAAGCGGCGAATATTTTACGAAATGAATTGCGCGCGAAAGATGAAGTGGCCCGAGTCGGAGGCGATGAGTTCGTCGTCATCTCCCCGAATACGACGCTCGATGAGGCGAAACAACTGTCGGACCGTCTCGGTCGTCTCTTCCACGAACAGACGGTAGAAGGGTTACCGATTTCCGCATCGTTCGGTGAAGCGGTCAAGCATGACTCGAATGTAGAATTAACCGAGGTGTTCAACTTAGCGGAAGACCGGATGTATCACCATAAGGTTTCTGAAAAGCAGAGTCGACGCCACCATTCCATCCAAATCATCATGCGCACCCTGTATGAGAAAATTCCACGCGAAGAAGCGCACTCTCAACGGGTCGCCAATTTAGCGGGGAAACTTGCGGAAGCGATGGGCTTCACGAGTGCGGAAGTGAATGAGATTCGAACGGCCGCCATTTTGCACGATATCGGAAAAGTGGCAATCAGTAATGACATTTTAGATAAACCTGGTGCGTTGACGGAATCGGAATGGTATGAAATCAAGCGCCATCCGGAAATCAGTTACAACATTTTGAGTACGGTACCCGAATATGTCGCCTTATCCGAGATTGTCTTGGCGCACCATGAGCGATGGGACGGTAAAGGATATCCGAAAGGCTTGAGCGATTATGATATCCCGCTCGCCTCGCGAATTATCGCCGTCGCCGATACGTTCGATGTCATGGTGACGGGGCGACCATATCGACAAGCGAAGACGATTGACGAGGCGCTTGCCATCATCAAACAAGAGGCAGGGAAACAGTTCGACCCATCTCTCGTCGACGTCTTCTTTGAAAAAGTCGTACCGACACTTCAACAATGAGCAAGCGAGTCCTCCTGAATGTGGGGGACTCGCTTTTTCAAACGGTCAGAGGTCGTTTCTTCAACACGAGGACGGTGAAGAGGAAGACGATGCCGGTCATGCCGATCATGACAAGGATGGAGAGGAATGGGAACTGGCCCTCATACATCGTGATGACGCCGTTATTCAACCAATAGGTCGGTAGGAAACGACCGATGAGTTTCAATGAATCGGGTAACCAAAGCAGGCTGATGAACGCCCCGCCGGTGATGGCGGACGCCATCGTGACCGAGATTTGAAAGATGTTCGCCTTCTCCCGGTTCGTCGCCAACACGGCGATGAGACCACCGAGCGCCAGACAGACGAGCAGGTAGGACGAAAACAAGGCGAACACGGTCGGGAGATGTGTCCATACGTCCTGACCGTATAGAGCGAGGCTCACACCAATCAACAGCATCACGTAGACGAAGCCGACGAGATAAAAGGCGAGGAGCAGGGAGGCGAAATAACGCCGTGGTGTCACCGGTGATGCGAACAACCGCGCATAGATCTTCTCATCCCGGTCGTCTGCGACAAACATGGGGATGAACTGGAGAAAGGTCGACATCATGATGAACGACAATAGACCGAAGAAGGCTTGTGTCCGAGCGGTCGTGGCGACACTTTCTTGGAACGGTTCACTTGTGAGTGTGTAACCGTTCGCCGTCTCAATGGATGCGAGCTGTTCGAACGTCGCTTCCTCATAGCCGCTCGCTTCGAGCAGTTGACGTTCGCGGGACAGATGACCGTTCAGTGCCTGCTCGATCAACGAGGCATCACTCCCGGCGATCGCAGAGAAGGAGAGGCGGGGCATGTCTCCTGTGAAAGCCTGTTCCGTGAAGTCTTCTGGAATGATGAGGACGATGTCTTCTCCTTCTAACAAGACATCCTCCGTGCTCGACTCGAGCAATGTGACCCGACCAAATCGTTCGGCCTCGTCAATGAGACGTTCGGCGAGGAGTCCATCATCCCGGTCGACAATCCCGATCGATGCGTTCAAACTGGATGTTCCGCCGACGAAGGAGAGGATGAGCGCGAAACCGAACATCGACACGAAGGTGAACACCCACAGCCCTTTCTTTCGAAGCATCCGTTTGGCCACATGTCTAATGAGTACCATGACGCTTCACCCCTTTCGAGAGAATGTAGCTGAATGCGATCAAGATGAGGAGATGAATCCCGAGCAATCCGAGACTTTGCCAGTACAGATTCATATCACCTTCCCGCAAGAGGACGGCAAGTATCCCGTCCCGCATGAAAATCGGCATGAACACGTAAGCGGCCCAGGGCGCGTAGTTCAGCGTCACTTGGTCAAAACCGGGGACGTAGCCACCGGATAGAATCATGAGGATGGCGACGAAGCCGTTGACGATCGCATCCTTTGTCGTCGCGCTCAACTTCGGCAAGTTGACGATTAGGAATCCGATGGCGACCCCGTACGCGGTCAAGGCGAGCCAAGACAGGATCAGATAGCCGAACTGCACGTTCGCCAAGTCGAATGTGCGATAGACGAAGTGACTGAACCAAAACAAGAGGATGAGTTGCAACAAGATGATGACGTAACGACTGAACGTCCGCGCGAGTCGATACTCGACCGTTCGGACGGGCGCTGCTTGGATGCGCAAATAGCTGCCTGTATTCGGCTGTTCTTCTCGTGCCATTGCCGTGATATAAAATGACCCGAACAATGCCGTCATGATCGAGATGGTGACGGTGAAATATTCGAGAGACGTCGGGGTGCGTCCCGCCAGATCGACACTTTCCGTATCGAGCCACGCCTCATTCTCGTAAGGGGCCGACACGCCTGCTTCGGCGAGCGTGATCTGTTGATTGGCGATCGCCGTATACTGACCGAGGATGGCATCGAGGACGTCGAACTCGACGGTCGTCGGTTCCTCATAAAAGAGCGTGATGTCAGGTCCGTCGAGTTGCAGTATGACGTCGGCATCGCCATCGTTCACACCTTGTTCGGCAGATGGGAGGTCAGCGTATGGAACGAGTCGGATGAAAGCTTGAATGTCTTCTTCTTTTAAAAAGGTCTCGAGTGGCTCGCGATAATGGTCGGTCGACGATTCGACGTAGGCGACGTTCGTGACCGGCAGTTTGAACGTGTCACTGAAGACGGCCGACAGCATCGTCCCGAGTCCGAAGATGAGGATGAGCGGAAAGATGAGCATCCAAAAGAGGGTGGCGCGGTCCCGTAGTCGCTGTTTCACATCATATTTGATGAAGGTCCACATGACGCCCCTCCTATTCCCGAAGCGTCTTCCCCGTCAATGCCAAAAAGACGGTATTGAGGGAAGGGCGGTCGACCGTGATGGAGGTGAAATGGACATGTTCTTGATGGAGCGTCTCAAGGAGCGGGGCAAGCGGCGTGTCCTTGTCTAACGACACCTCGATATATGGCTCTTCATACTCCACTTTTTGAACGTGGTCGAGTGCATCGAGGCGTTCGAGCAAATTTGGTGTGAGTGCATTGACTTTGATCCGGGCCGTCTCGAGCGTCATGACACGGTCTTTCAGTTCATCCTGCGTCCCTTCTGCGATGATCTTTCCTTCATCGACGATGGCGATCCGGTCACAGAGGAGTTCGACTTCTTCCATATAGTGTGACGTGTAGATGATGGTGGCACCGCGGCGATTCAGTTCACGGATGTTCTCTAGGATGGTATTTCGCGACTGCGGATCGATGGCGACGGTCGGTTCATCCATGAAGATGAGTTCGGGTTCATGGACGATGCCACAGGCGATATTGAGGCGACGGAGGAGACCGCCGGACAGTTCGGGCGGGCGTTTCTTTTGATGAGCATCGAGTTCGACGAAGTGGAGCGCGGCCTCAGTCTTTTGTTTCGCTTCTTTCGGGCTGAAACCATACAGTTCCGCAAAAAACTGGATATTCTCATAGACGGTCAGCTGATCATAGACGGAGACGTGTTGCGGCACGATCCCGACACGGCGTTTGATGGCTAGTTCGTCCTTTGGCATCGTTTTTCCGAAAATGTGAATCGAACCGGAGTCCGCCTCGTACAGATTCAACATGACCGAAATGGCGGTCGTCTTTCCAGCACCATTCGGTCCGAGCAACCCGAATAGTTCGCCTGCTTCCACGTTCAGACTGAGGTCGTTCAAGGCGATCGTATCCCCGAACCGTTTCGTGACATGGTCGAGCGAGATAATAGACATCGTGATACTCCTTTCGCATATGAAATATTCCTCGTTCTACACAAAGGTGTTCGAGGATTGTCACGAATATACCTGTCCGGAACACTTGAAATGTGCAATAATCTAATTATTCAGATAATTACGGTGTCGAAATGAGGGATTTGGATGAAAAGATGGCAATTCAACAAACAAGAGGGGGCGTTGTTCCCAGATGAAATCGTGCTTTCCGCGTTTTGCACAGTCGAACCGAAACGAATGGATTCGACGCTCCCGTTCTATTATGATGAGTCGATTTTTCGCTTCACAAATAAGCATGGGGAAACGTTCTACTTTAAAATATCACCGAGCTATCACGAGTTTGAAATCAATATTAAAGATCGGGACGGGGAGCTCGTATATTATCAACTGCTTCGCACCGTCAGCAAGGTCGAGATTTTAGAAGACCGACGAGACCACGCAGAGTTGTTGATCGTCCTCGCTGAAGATCGAAAGCGGACCGTGACGTCAATCGAATTGACCGTCCGACCGCGTTTTCGTGTGCTCGTGAAAGAGCATGAGATATAAGGACTGTCAGGTTCAAGAGCGGATGCAAATCCGCTTTTTTGTTTTGCCGAACAAAAAGACAGCCACGACGTGACTGTCCCTTCAGCGGTTATTTCGTCAAAAAGATTTGAACATGGATGGTCGACCCTTGGGCATCGGTCGCTTTGCCGATCCCGAGATGCGTATAATTCGCATTCAAGATGTTCGCGCGATGACCGCTACTGTTCATCCAGGCATCGACCGCCCGGACCGGGTCGCTCGATCCTTTATAGATGTTCTCCCCCCAGCCACGATACGAAACACCGTAAGCGTCTAACGTGTCCCCGGGTGTACCGTTCTCCTTGAGCGTGTGTGAGAATTGCCCCGTTCGCGCCATCTCATCGGCACGGACTTGGGCGACACGGTTCGCCTCACTCGAAGCGGCGAGAAGAGAGAGGCCGGCAGCCTCTCGTTCTTTGTTTGTCTCGGTCAACACGTTGACGGGTGACGTGAAGCTGACATGGTTGGCGAGGATGTACCCGGTGTATGAACCGTAGCGCACCTTATACCATCGCGATGTGCCGGTATAGCGATATGACACGGTCTCGAGTTCGGTGCCTTGCCGGACGAACTTGACGTTTGATGAGGTCGTGAGCGGACGGGATTTCAAATAAACGCTCGATGGCTTGACGTACGTCGGTTTCGTGAACTTCACCTCAGCAGTGGACAAGCGGACATACTTGGCGGGCAGATAAGCGTAGCCGCTGCCCCATTGGATCTTATACCAACGCACGCCGTCCAATTGGAACGATGTCCGGACGCGCATCGAACCGTCTCGTGGGATGAGCGCAAGTCGTTTCGCGCTCAAAGAAGGCGATTGCCGGACGTTGAGCTGACTGATGTTCGTCACGTAACCGGTCGTGTTGATCGACGTCTCGTAATAGGCTTGGACAGGGCTAATAGAGAGTGGTGATCCGATTACACCGAGTGTCAGAATGATGGTGAGTAGTAGAGAGAGATGCTTCTTCAATGGAATCGACTCCTTTTGTGGGACTCCCTATATTCTATATTGTTTGGGTGATTTTTGGTTTTACCATTTCATTACAAAAAGGATGGACTCTTCGTGAGTCCATCCTCGCTTCATTTATACAGCAAATACTCTTTTCGAATCGGGAGGAAGGCGTCCCGCTCGTCCTCGATTTTCGTCAGGATGTCTTCAAGCGGAGCGCCCTCGAGAATCATGTCTTTCACGTAGGCGTTTCCTGTCAGTTTCGTGATGAAATCGTTCGCTAAAAATTCGAACTCGTCCGGATACATGTCATGAGCCGTTTGAATCATCGCAATCCCGGTTCGCGTCGATTCGAATCGAGCCGGGTCGGTGACATAGACCTCAACCCCGTGCGTCAGTTTGCCCGCATGCTTGGAGAACGTCGGAGTGAACGAGGCAGCCCGGAAGGCGACACCTGGCAACTCGAGTTCGTTCAGCTCATTCGCATATTCATGCGCTTTTATATACGGCGCACCGATCAGCTGAAACGGTTTCGTCGTCCCGCGTCCCTCGGATAGGTTCGTCCCTTCAAACAATCCGGTCGCAGGGTAGACGTTGACCGTGTCGGTCGTCGGCATGTTCGGGGACGGCATGACGAACGGGAGGCCCGTGTCCTCATACATCATCGAACGTTTCCATCCTTTCATTTTGACGACTTCGAGGTCGGCTTGAATCTGATACTCGGTGTTGAACAGTTGCGCGAGTTCTCCGACGGTCATCCCATGCTTTAATGGAATCGGATAGAGACCGATGAAGCTAGAGTAGTCCGGGTCGAGCACCGGACCGTCGACGCGAAGCCCACCTTGTGGGTTCGGACGGTCGAGGACGACGAACGGAATCCCGTTCTCGGCTGCGGCTTCCATCGCATACGCCATCGTATAGATATACGTATAGTAGCGTGTCCCGACATCCTGGATGTCAAAGACGAGCACGTCGACATCTTGTAGCATCTCAGCCGTCGGTTTCTTCGTGGCACCATATAGACTGTATACGGGCAATCCCGTCACGTCATCGATGTATGAGCTGACGGTCGACCCGGCTTGGGCATCTCCTCGAACGCCGTGTTCCGGTCCGTACAGTGCCGTCAATTCGAAGTCATCGGACTGGTCGAACAGGTCGACGATGCTCGTACGTTTTGCGTTGATCCCGGTCGGATTCGTGATCAGTCCGACCCGTTTCCCTTTCAAGATCTCCGGATTTTCCATCAACCGGTCGACCCCGAGTTCGACCTTTGGCTTTTTCGGTTCAGACTTTGCATCGGCATCCAACCAGACGATGGAAGTCGTGAGGATCGTCAACGCGGCCATACTACCCATCCATTTTTTCATCAGAAGTTCCTCCTTTGATTCATGTAAGCGCTTCAATTTCTTAACAGGAGTGTATCATTCAGAAATTTAATTTCAATATTTAATCATAAAAATAGGAATTTGTATTTCTGCATTTCGTACTATTCTCCTAATCGCACATAAAAAACGTGCCCTTCGATGAAAGACACGTTCCTTCTTACTTATCTGACCGCTAGCGCTTTCCATCCGGTCGCGCTCATGACGGCGCTCACTTTTGATTTCGGGATGACCAAGCGTCCACGATATGGGTCGTTGATATACAAGTTTGATTTGTCATATCCGGTCGCCAACATGACGTGATAGTTGACGTAGCCGGTGAACTTCTTGTTCGAAGCAGTGTACCAGTTGAAGTAGCCGTACGGTTTGTTGAAGTCGACGCTCGCCCAAACAATGACCGGGTTACCCATCGACAGTTCACGCTCGATCGAGCCGAGGCCCTGGTTGGACAAGTCTTTCACGGGACGATACTTGCTGGCGAATCCGATCATACCTTTCGGGTAAATCCCGTAGTTCTTATATTTGCCGAGCGTCCCTTTCGGATCTCCCGTGAACATGACGTTCGGGTCGACCCAGCGATAGAGACGGTTCTCATAACGTGCGTTCCACATGCTCTTTGGCATCTCGTTATATAAGGTCGAGGCGCTGACGGCACGACCTTTCTCTTCAAGCGCCATCTTGAGGGAGAAGAACTCACAGCCGGACGGATAGCCCATCGGGAACTGACGATAGAGTGGGACGCTCATCTTATAGATGGACAGTGCCTGAGAATAGACGCCCCGCGCATCGAACGAGGCGTTGCCGACACGACGGTTTTGAAACATCTTTCCGTTTGTATCAAAGTAATACCATTTGCCTTTAATCAACTGCCAATCTGTTTTTTTGATCAGTGTGGGAGCGAAGTATTCATACTGTGTCGTATACTTCCATCCCGTCACTCTCTCTCCGGACGAATGAAAGAAGTATGTTTTTGTACCGATTTTAAACTTTCCATTCAATCGATAACCAAGAGTCGGGTGAAAACCAAATGTTTTCCCGTCAACTCTCTGCAGTCCGTATTGACGTTTCCCTTTTGAGTCAAACATATAATAACGGGAATGAAATGAGTATATACCCGTGAGGCGATGACCGTTTGTAGGGTGAAAGCCATACACTTCGCTCCCTATACGAATCATTCCTTGACGCCGAGCCCCATCATTTCCAAAATAATACGAACGAGAATCGATTGTATGCCATCCGGTCGCTACTTTTCCTTCATTCATCAAATAGTATGTTTTTTGGTTAATCGTGTGAATTCCGGTGCGAATCGTTCCGTCTGAAAAAAAGTAATGCGACTTTCCCTCAATCTGCTGCCATCCCGAGAGACGGACCCCATCCTCGTTGAAGTAATATCGCTTGCCGGCGATCGTCTGGAATCCGGTGACGGGTTGACCGGTCTCATCGTAATAGTAGACGAGACCGTCCCGTTCCTGCCAGCCGGTGAGTAGCTTTCCGTTCTCGTCAAACGTGTATGTCGTGCCGTCAATCGCGTAAGCACCCGTGATGAGTCGACCGTCTGTCTCAAAATAATATGTAGCACCTTCGATTTCCTGCCAACCTGTGAGGAGGGTGCCATCTTCATTCAGATAGTACGTATGACCCTCGATTACTTGCCACCCTGTCAACACCGTCCCGTCACTCGATGTATAGACGATGCCATCCTCCGTCTGTTGGAATGAACCCTCAGCGGACGCGAACTGTGGACTCGTCCACACTGCACCGATTAACAGACCGATGCCGACCCTTCTTTTCCATGTCATTCATGTGACCTCCTCTGTATGCATACAGAAGAGATACCCATATTTATCCAAGATGAAGCTGTGGCAAATGAATCATTTGTAATGTCAGACGTTTACGCCGTATGACTCATGAACCGAAGTCGTTTCGACGCCATATACAGGGATAGGATGACGACAACGGTTCCGGTCACAATCGGACACACTAGATTCACTTCTGTCAAGAACACCTGACTCGATAGTGGACCGAGCATCCATGGCATCCAATCGAGGTCGACCCAGCCGATGAGGAGCGACATGACGAAATGAAGACCGAGCGTCAAGACGACCGCAACGACACCGCTCTCGATCATCGCAGCGAGGAGAATGAAGATGGAGAGCTGAACGACAAAATGAAAGACAAGAAGTGCTGTAGATATGAGAAATGCGGTTACATCAAACGCCTCGAAAAGAATAACCGTATAGTAAGCGGCCGCTAATTGGGCGAGTACGAGACCACCGACCGTCAATAGGACGTAATGTGCCCATTTACTGATAACGATGCGAGACGTCGGGATTTGTAACGACTTGAGCCAAGCGAGCGTTCCGTTCGTCCGCTCATGACTGAACGTATGCATCGCCGACAACAAGACGACGAGAAGACCGATTTGGCGAAGCTGTTCACTGACTGAAATCAACACTTCTTCTGGTGTCGGTGTCGGGAGATCAATCACGGCGCCGTCCGGTAAATTGCCACCGGAAGCGAGGATATCTGGTAGGAAATAGAGCGTGAGCGGTTGCATCGAGGCAAGGAGCATGAGCACGATTGGGATCCAAATGAGTCGTTTGTTCGACCATGCCTCTCGCCACTCCTGTTTGAAGATTGCGGTACGCATCAGGCGTTCACCTCCAAGAATAAAGATTCGAGTGACGGGTGCCCGACGTGTAGTGATTGGATGATGAGATTCCGTTCCAGGATGCGCCGCAAAATCGCCCGTTCGGCGAGATTCCGGTCCGTTGACTCAAACGTCCACGTCGAACCACGTTTGGTTGTTCGGGTCACGCCTTCTAACTGCGTCCAGTCTGCATCGGTCGTCCCATCGTCAAAGAGACGTAGCTCAATGGTCGACTTCGAACCGAGCAGGTCGGTCACGGTTCCTTCCATGAGCAATTTGCCTTGTCGAAGCAGGAGCACCCAGTCACTTGCCTCTTCGGCATCCGGCAGGACGTGCGTCGAGTACAGGATCATCCGCTCACGTTTCAAGTCACTCAACAGATCAAGCACTTCTCGTCGACCGCGTGGGTCGAGTGCGGAGACCGGTTCATCGAGCAGTAAGAGTTCCGGGTCATGCACGAGCGCTTGGGCAATCCCGAGTCGCTGTCGCATCCCGCCCGATAAGTTCGTTGCCGGACGGTCGACCGGTTCGAGCCCGACCCGTTTCAATAGTTGAATCGGATCGACATGTTTGGTCCCCGTCAATTCAGCGGCGTACCGAATCGTCTCGACGGGTGTCAACGATGGATAGAGGGCCGGGCGCTGAGGCAAATAGCCGATCCGAATGCGTTCATGTCCACTCATGTCGCCGCTTGTCGGGTGGGTGACGCGGGCGAGCAAGTTCAAAAGCGTCGTCTTCCCGGCACCGTTTTCCCCAAGGAGGGACGTGCAGCCGGGTCGTAATTCGAAACTGACATCATCGAGCGCCGTGAAGGAGCCGAATTTTTTCGTTACATGTGTGACCTTCATCGCGGTGTCCGCCCCCATAAGAAGTAGATGATTGGGCCGAGTATGTTGATGAAGACGATGACGAGAAGCCATACCCATTTCGGGCCATTCGTCATGTCGCGTTTGAACAAGTCAATCAAGGCGACGACGAGCAGGATGAGTTGCAAAATCAAAACAGGTAGTAAGATGAGAAAAAGTGTATTCGGGTCATTTGCGATGTCCATCGCGAGAACCTCCTTTTGAATTAGCTGTCTTTAAAACATTCTACATGAACGGTATGTCCCCTGTATGTGACACAAAAAATCCCCATCTCACGACGGAGATGGGGACGATGCGTCATTTCACTATAATGACAGGAGCGAGAGCTCGTTTGGCCAGTTTATGACTCACGCTACCGAGCACGAACTCTTGGAACGTGTTCAATCCACGTGATCCGACGACGACGTATTCGTATGGTTCATGGTTCGCATATTTGACGAGCTCGACGTCCGGCTCCCCACGAAGTTCGATGTATTCGTAGGCAATGCCTTCTGCTTCCGTCAAATCGAACAGTGGCTTGAGCATCTGCTTTCGCTTCGTCTCCAAGTCGATTTTCCCTGTCGAATTGAGGGCCGCTTCTTTTGATTCCTTCGCACTGATGACGTGCACGATATCAATCGATGCATTCGACGCCTTTGCGAGCTGAATCGCTTTTTCTAGCGCACGTTTCGAGTGGGCAGAACCATCTGCCGCTAAAAATACCTTTCCCATGAAAAACTCCTCCTCTTTCGCACGTTCTACTTTTAGTATAGGTGATTTGGCGAAACGGGGAAATGATGAATCAGTGCCCTGCGTTCGCGTCTTGTTGCTTCAAGTGAAGGGCGAGCGTGTTGAGCAGTTTTTCCGAGTCTTTGTTCAAGTTGAGCAGTTCCGGTTCGATTCCGACTTCCCGATATTTGAAGATGACCTTATCGATTGCCCCGATGGCAGAGTCGTCCCAAAGATGCGTGTTCGCAAAGTCGATGGTGACTGTTTGGATACCGGCTTCAGCATCCTCTGTCACATCGAACTGATTGACGAATTCAGATGTCGAGGCGAAGAAGAGCTGACCGTTCACCATGTAATGAGCCTTGTCGGCATCGATCTTTCGCTCGAGATCGATTTTTGAGATTTTAGCAGCGAAGAGAATTGCTGCTGTCAAAATCCCGGCGAGTACACCGAGTGACAAATCATGTGTGACGACGGTGACGAGTACGGTGACGAGCATGACGACCGTATCCGATTTTTGGGCGGTACGCATCGTTTTGAGCGAACCCCAATCAAACGTCGCATAGGAGACGAAGAACATGACCCCGACGAGCGCGCCGACCGGAATCAGCATGAGCACGTCGCTGATTGTCATGATCATGATGAAGAGCGCGAGACCGGCTGTAAGTGTCGACAGACGTCCACGAGCACCCGATGAGACATTGATGACCGATTGCCCAATCATCGCACATCCTGGCATCCCACCGAAGAACCCAGCAATGATGTTCGCAATCCCTTGTCCGCGCGATTCACGGTTTTTGTTTGAGTCTGTTCCTGTCATATCGTCAACGATTTGTGCCGTCAAGAGCGACTCGATCAATCCGACGAATGCGAGGGAAATCGAGTAAGGAAGAATGATCAACAACGTTTCAAACGTCAACGGGACGTTCGGGAATAAAAATTCCGGGAGTGTTGCTGAGATTGTTCCCATGTCTCCGATATTTTTCGTATCGAGACCGAGTGTGATGGCTAAAATCGTCATGACGACGATGGCGACAAGTGGTGCAGGGATGGCTTTTGTGACTCGCGGAAATAAGAAGATAATGGTGAGTGACGCGGCGACGATTGCCCAGATGATCCAGCTTTCCCCTTCAAAGTTGGATAGTTGCGCTTGAAAAATCAGAATGGCAAGCGCATTGACGAATCCGACCATGACGGCGCGTGGAATGAACTTCATTAAGCGGGCGATGCCGAGATAACCGAGTACGATTTGAATGACCCCCGTTAGAATCCCAGAGGCCAGCAAATATTGAAGACCATGGTCGGCGACGAGTGAGACGATGACGAGCGCCATCGCACCGGTCGCAGCCGAAATCATCGCAGGGCGACCGCCTGCGATTGAAATCACCATGGCGATGATGAACGAAGCATAGAGCCCGACCATCGGGTTGACGCCAGCGATGAGTGAGAACGCGATCGCCTCAGGGATGAGGGCGAGAGCGACAACAATCCCCGCAAGGACGTCTGCTCGGACGTTACCGAGCCAGTCTTGTTTGATTGTATTCATTTTTTCCAAGAAGAACACACCTCTCTTTATATTTTGACTTTGATCTTCGAGTCTCACGAAGATCAAATGCCACATTATATGAAAGGAAATGTTCCAACGTTACGTGTTTTCACAACGTGTTTCATCATAACGGTTTTTTTTTTAAAAGACAATTGAATGAAGTTAAAAAGTATGGTAATTTCATAACAGAAACGTTATATAACAATTTAGTTATACAGTGGGGAGAGGTGGAAATGTACACTGCAGAAGAATTAAGCAAAGTACTCAAGGTGCTCGGTGATCCGACTCGATTGACCATGCTCAAACAGATGGAGGTAGGGGAACAGTGCGCATGTAGTTTCGTCGACTGTTTTGACATCTCACAGCCGGCAATCAGCCGTCATTTGAAGATGTTGCGTCAGGCTGGACTGTTATTAGAGCGCCGAGACAAACAATGGATTCACTATCGATTGAATGAGACGAGCCCTTTTTATGGGATTGTCGTCGATTTGCTCGACAAGATTGAAACAATCGATGTGAGTTGCGACTGTGACACCGAATGTGCAATTTAAGGAGGAGTCAACGATGAAACTTGAACTATTTGAACCGGCGATGTGCTGTCCAACAGGATTATGTGGTCCATCCATCGATCCAGAACTGACGCGAATTGCGACAATTCACTACGTGTTAAAACAGCGAGGATTTGATGTTGCTCGTTATAACCTAGCATCGGAACCGAATCGATTCGTTGAAAATGTCAATGTGCAAGCTGAAATTGCAAACGGGCTCGAGATGCTCCCACTCACAGTAGTGGATGGAAAAATCGTAAAACGGGGCGCCTATTTAACAGATGAAGAAATTGCAGAGTTAACGGGACTACCGGTTGATGCATTTGCCAAGAAAGATGGAGAAAAGCCGAAAGTTCGCATCTCACTGAAGAAATAAGGAGATATGTTCATGAAGACATTTGATTTTCATACGATCAATCCAACTCGTTATGTGTTCTTGACCGGAAAAGGTGGCGTCGGGAAAACATCGACAGCATCAAGCCTCGCCCTGACGCTCGCCGACCGTGGCAAGCGTGTCTTACTCGTCTCTACCGACCCAGCAAGTAATTTACAAGACGTATTTGAGATGGAACTCGATGAGACGCCGCGCCTCGTTCCGGAAACAAAGCTTGCCATTGCCAACTTTGATCCCGAAGAAGCAGCAAAACAATATATGGAACGCATGGTCGGACCATATCGAGGTGTTTTGCCGGACGTGGCCATTCAGTCGATGGAAGAGCAATTATCTGGTGCCTGTACGGTTGAGATTGCGGCATTCGACCAATTTACGGACTTGTTGACGTCCGTGTCAGCTCGCGAGGCGTACGATCACGTCATCTTTGACACGGCACCGACCGGTCATACGTTGCGCTTACTCACCTTGCCGAGTGCATGGGATGAATTTTTGGAGACGAACACGACTGGTGTGTCTTGCCTCGGTCCGCTTGCGGGTTTAGCGGACAAACAAATGCAGTACAAAAAGGCCGTTGAGACGCTCACTGATGGCAAAGAAACGACCCTGCTTCTCGTTGCCCGTCCCGAAACATCCACGCTCATCGAAGCGGCGCGTGCCGCGACCGAACTTCGCGCCATCGGCATCGAGCGAATGCAACTCATCATCAACGGTCTCGTCCAACGGGGTGAAGGGACAGACCGTTACACGAAGCGACTCATCGAGCGTCAACAACAAGCACTCCGTGAACTTCCTGAAGGCATGACTGACCTCGAGGTATTCATACTTCCATATGCTTACGAAAATCTGATCGGTGTCTCTGCACTTCGGCGCTTTGTGAACGGAGAACCGGTCGCTGTCGCAGATGCACGCTATGACTCGAGTCGTTACGGATCACTTGATCGACTCGTCGATGAGATTGAGGCAGAAGGTCCAAGCGTCATCATGACGATGGGGAAAGGTGGCGTCGGGAAGACGACAATCGCTTCGCTGATTGCGGTCGCGCTTCATGAAAGAGGGCACTCTGTGCATTTGACGACGACGGATCCAGCCGCTCATGTTGCTTTCACGATTGGGACAAACATTGCAGATACGTTCACGGTCGATGCCATTGACCCGAAAGTTGAAATTGAGAAGTATCGACAGGATGTGTTCAAGGAAGCAGGGGACCTGAATGAAGAGCAACGTATGATGCTCGAAGAGGACCTGCGTTCGCCGTGCACCGAAGAAATCGCCGTTTTCCGTGCCTTTGCGAATCAAGTGGCGAAAGTGAAAGACCGTTTCGTCGTCATCGATACGGCACCGACGGGACACACGCTTCTTCTGTTAGATGCGACCGAGAGTTATCACCGCGAACTCGAACGCTCGACCGGTGTCGTCCCGGAAGCGGTCCGAGAATTGTTACCGAAACTACGTGATCCGAAGCAAACGCACGTCATCATCACGACATTGCCTGAAGCGACACCGGTATACGAGGCCGAGCGCCTCGCCAGTGATCTAGAACGGGCGACGATTCGACCGTTCGCCTGGGTCGTCAATCAATCATTCACGCCACTCGAGGTCACAAGTAAATTATTGACCGCGAAAGTCGCGAATGAGGTCCCTTGGCTTGAACGCGTGAGCACCAAGTCACGTCCGACGATGCTCGAATGGCAAGGACGACTGCCGGTCGGATACGCGGCGTTATCTCAATTAGTAAAGGAGAACATACAATGAATATCACAAACGAAGCGATCGACTTTTTACAAACTGCGTTAGAAGAGGAAGAAACGAAATCGGTCCGCATCATCACGGAGGCCGGTTGCTGTGGACCGACACTAGGTTTGGCCGTAGCGACACCGGAAGCGACCGATGAGGTGAAGCACTTCGACGACCTTACGTTTGCCGTGGCGAAGGAAGCTGAAGCGCTGGCCGCGAACGTCACGCTCGACGTCGAATCGACAGAAGATGGCATGACACTCGTGTTGCACGGTTTGCAGCCGAGTTGCTAAAAAATAAATAGAGATTATTGGAGGATTACATTGTGCAGTGGATTGCTAGTTTAATTTTTCTTGTGACGCTTTTCCTCATCATCAAGCAACCGAAAGGCCTCGGAATCGGTTACTCGGCGATGGGGATGGCCGTCATCGCCCTCATTTCGGGCGTCGTCAATCTTGACGACGTCGGCACGGTGTGGGGCATCATTTGGAACGCGACGTTCACCTTTATCGCAATCATCATCATTTCGCTCATTTTAGACGAGATTGGATTTTTTGAATGGGCCGCCTTACATATGGCGCGAATCGCCAAAGGTGGAGGGGTGAAGCTCTTCGTCTATATCACACTACTCGGTGCCCTCGTCGCAGCCTTGTTTGCAAATGACGGGGCGGCGCTGATTTTGACACCGATTGTCTTGGCGATGGTCCGCGCACTCAAACTGCCGGACGCGGTCGTCTTGGCATACGCCATGGCATCCGGATTCATCGCCGATACGGCGAGTCTCCCGTTCATCGTCTCGAACCTCGTCAACATTGTCTCAGCCGACTTCTTTGGCATCGGGTTCGCCGAGTACGCCGCGCGGATGGTGTTCGTGAACGTGTTCGCGGTCGCGGGGAGTCTGCTCGTGTTGTACCTTTATTTCAAAAAAGATATCCCGAAACAGTATGACGCCTCACAGTTGGCTGAACCTTCGTCCGTTATTAAAGACCATACGATGTTCCGCTTATCCTGGATTGTACTCGGTTTACTGGTCATCGGATACTTCACGAGTGATTTAGTCGAGATCCCCGTTTCGCTCGTCGCGGGTGTCATCGCCTTGTTCTTCCTTGTGATGGCGAATCGCTCGTCAGCGGTCCAGACGATGCAAGTCATCAAAGGTGCACCGTGGGCCATCGTCTTCTTCTCGCTCGGGATGTATATTGTCGTCTACGGTTTACAAAATGCCGGACTCACTCAAGTATTGGCGAACTTTATCGATTGGTTCGCGGTTAACAGCTTCAGTGCCACGTTCGGGATGGGCTTTTTGGCCGCCATCTTGTCATCGGTCATGAACAATATGCCGACCGTCATGATTGATGCGCTCGCCATCGACTTGACGCATACGACCGGACAGATTCGGGAAGCGTTAATCTATGCGAACGTCATTGGTTCCGATCTCGGTCCAAAGATTACCCCGATTGGGTCGCTAGCGACGCTTCTATGGCTCCACGTCCTTCGTACGAAAGGCCTCAAAATCGGATGGGGACAGTACTTTAAAGTCGGGATCATCTTGACGATTCCGACATTGGCTATCACGTTGCTCGGCCTATACATCAGCTTATTACTTTATTGAGGAGTGGATTATATATGAAACTAGTCATCATCGGTTCAGTCGCTGCCGGGACATCGGTTGCGGCGAAAGCGCGTCGGAACAACGAAGACGCACAAATCACGATTTACGATCGAGATTACGATATCTCGTACTCTGGTTGTGGGATTCCTTACTACGTTGGCGGAGAAGTCGAGTCACGTGACGATTTGACACCGCGCGATGCGGCCTTCTTCAAGAAGCGCTACAACATCGACGTGATGACGCGTCATAATGTGACGTCAGTCGACAAAGACACGAAGACGGTGACGGTTGAAAACTTAGAGACGGGTGACACGTTCACGGACTCATATGATGTCCTCGTCCTCGCGACGGGTGCGTCGAGCATCATCCCACCGATTCCAGGGGTGAAGTCGGACAACGTCTTCCCGATTCGAAACATCCAACATGCGGAGGCGACACGCTCCTTCGTCGATTCGACAGACCCGAAACATGCGACAATCATCGGAGCCGGCTTCATCGGTCTAGAGATGGCGGAACAGTTGAAGCTTCGTGGTGTGGACGTGACCATCATCGAACGTGTACCGCAAGTGATGCCACCACTCGACAAGGATATGGCGTGTCGCGTTGAGGAACACCTCGAGAAGAACGGAATCGAGCTCATGCTCGGAGAGACCGTGACAGAACTTGTCGGTGACGGACACGTCGAACGGGTCGTCACGGAGAGTGGGAAGACGATTGAGACCGACCTCGTCATCTTGTCTGTCGGAGTCCGTCCGAACGTCGAGCTCGCCATGAACATGGGAGTCAAACTAGGTGAAACGGGTGCGATCGCCGTCAATGAGCGGATGGAGACGAACATCCCAGACGTCTATGCGGCAGGAGACGTCGCGGAGAGTTTCTCGATCGTGACAGGGAAACCGATTTGGCGTCCACTTGGTTCGACAGCGAACAAGATGGGGCGGACCGCCGGGGACGTCATCACGGGCGGTCACCTCGAACATCGGGGCATCCTCGGAACGGGCATCTTCAAAGTGTTCGGACTTGCCGTCGCACAGACGGGTCTCGCCGAAAAAGAAGCACGCGAACTCGGATACGATATCGAGGTACTTCATAACACGAAACCGGATAAGCCTGCCTATATGGGTGGAAAAGATATGACGATTAAAGCGATCGCCGACCGTGCGACGCGTCAACTGCTCGGCGTCCAAATCGTTGGATTTGAAGGAGTCGACAAACGAATCGACGTTTTCGTCACGGCCATCACCCTTAAGGCGAAAGTGGACGACTTGTTCCATCTCGACCTCGCCTACGCACCACCGTTCTCGACGACGAAAGACCCGGTCATGTATACGGGGATGGTGCTTTCGAACAGTATCGACAAGGCGGCGCGACTCATCACACCGGCCGAGCTTCAGACGCGAATCGATGCCGGGGAAGACATGCAAATCATCGATACGCGGAAAGCTTCACAGTTCGAGAAGGCGTGTGTCGATTGTGCGGTCAACGTCCCACTCGGCAACCTCCGGGAAGCGGCGAAAGACATGGACAAGGACAAACCGACCGTCGTCTACTGTAACGGTGGGGTGACGGGGAACGCAGCCCAGAACGTGCTCCGTAACCTCGGATTCACCGACGTGTACAACTTGTCAGGTGGAAATAAGAATTATCAGTTGTTCAAAAAATACGGGAACTAAGCAAGACGACGTCCATTGCGGGCGTCGTTTTATGATATGCTGGACGTGAGGTGAAGCAGATGGATTATAAGATGTTACATGAGAAGTTTGAGCGACGGAAGCAGTGGCTTATTTTTGACAAAGAAGAAGTCGTCCGTCGTGTCATGGTGCGCTACAAGGCAAGGATAATCCCGAAGACGGACATCATGGACTTGGTGAACGACGATCAACTGTCCTATGAACATATCTTTTGTTGCTTAACGATTGATGACCCAAGAACGCTCGAGAAAATCTTCACGACGAAAGAGCGACAAGACCATCAGTGGGAGATTGATGACAATGCGAGACGCGGGATGAGATACAAGTACAAAGACGAGGCACATCGACTTTACAACCAGTTGATCATCGATGAACAGGAAGGACGACGACTCGACATCGTCTTCGAGAGCAAAGACGGGAAGTATGTGACCGGTTTTTTGACGAGGTATATGTCTGAGCAAGTCGCCTCTTATATTTTTGCGCATGTCGGAGGTGCCAAGTTCACAGGTCTCGTCCCACGTTCCCTCTTACCGGCAGACTTAACAGATGAAGAAATCAAGATGAGCTACCTTCACTACTTGGAGTCGCTCGAAGAATGGAATAAACTTTGACGGATTCTGTGATGATGAGTGGGATTCGTCTTTTTAGTTCATATTTCTTAGACAGGTTGTAAAGAAAATGATGCCAATTGACCCTTTTCTAAAATAACGTTGCTTCACTCAAGGAAACCGTTTACAATTTTTGTGTAAGCGTTTTCTCAAAATAGTGCTACAAGGAGGGACCCTCATGGTCAAAAAGCAGTGGAAACCCGTATGGGCAGTTGTGCTAACGTTTGCACTAATTCTGTCAATGTTTCCGATGCCGACGTCCGCTTTAGATAAAGGAAAGTCGACACTTGTCGTTGTCCATTATCAAGAGGCGCCGGATAACGAAAAGGATTGGAATTTATGGCTTTGGGCGAACGGCCCGGATTACTTCCCGAACAAAGGCTTCACATTCAACGGGGAGGATACATTCGGAAAGGTGGCGGCTTACGAATTCCCAGTCGACTCACCTGAAAAAATCGGTCTCATCGTCCGCACGGACAACTGGGACAAAGATAAAGGTTCTGAGAATGACCGCTTCATCACGAGCGACATGATTCAAGATGGCGTCGCCGAAGTGTGGATCAAGTCGGGCGACCCGACCATCTATACATCAAACCCGGATGGAGAGACGGCTTCGACGGAAATCGATATGAAAGTTCATTATTTCCGTTACGACAATACATACACGGACTGGGGTCTTTGGGCTTGGCCAGACGGTGGGGACGGACAGAGCATCGCATTCGATGGGGCTGATGATTTCGGTGCCGTCGCGAACGTGAAATTCGCCAACCCAGAATCGAAGAGACTCATGGGCTTGATCACGAAAAAAGGAGAATGGACGGAGAAGGATGGGGAAGACCGATTCGTTCTCGGAACTGCGAAAGAGATTTGGCTCGTTGAAGGAGATTCGACAATCTACTATTCAGAGCCACAGATCGATCGCTCTCCAAAACTCGTCTCGTTCTCGGCGGACACGTTCCGTCAAGCGACACTCACGACGAACCGTGTCATCACGGATGCGTTCATTGATGAATTGAGCGTGGATGGGGCAACGGTGGAATCGATTGAAAAGGCTAGCGACAAGTCAGTCACGATTCAATTCAAGTCAGACATCGATTTAGCGAAAGTCATCAAAGCCTCGCACCCGGAGTTTGGAGAACAGACGCTCCAAGCCGGCAAGGTGCTTCGTTCGAAAGAATTCGATGCGAAATATGCATATGACGGTAAACTCGGTGTCACGTACCAAAAGTCGAAAACGAAATTTGTTCTCTGGGCTCCGACGGCTCAACAAGTCGAGCTCGAACTATGGAACATGCCGACGAACCGACCAACAAATGATAAAGATTTGAAGAAAGTGATTCAAATGAAACGCGGCGAACGCGGCACGTGGGTGGCAGAAATGCGTGGTGACCTAGACGGCATCGGGTATACGTACCAAGTGACTCATGCGACAGGGAAGGTCCGTGCGGTCGATCCGTATGCGACGGCTGTCGGCGTGAACGGTGACCAAGGTGTCATCGTCGATTTGAAAGAGACGGATCCAAAACGTTGGAATTCGATAAAACCGAAGTTGAAACAATCGACGGACGCAATCATCTATGAAACGCATGTCCGTGATTTCTCGATCTTCGATGTGAAGACGGACAAATACGATTCAGGCATCCAAAACAAAGGGAAGTACCTCGGTGTCATCGAACCAGGAACGCGTCTTCTCGTTGATGGAAAGAAAACAGCAACGAAGACGGGACTCGACCATGTCAAAGACCTCGGCGTGACACACGTTCAGTTCATTCCGGTCTATGACTTCAACACGGCCTCCGTCGATGAGACGAATCCGATGGCGACGTACAACTGGGGATACGACCCGAAAAACTACAATGCACCAGAAGGGTCGTATTCAACGAATCCTTACGATGCGAAAGTACGTATCATGGAAATGAAACAGATGATTCAAGGGTTACATGACAACAATTTACGTGCCGTCATGGACGTCGTATACAACCATATGTTCGATGCGCAGGCGTCGAACTTGCACAAAATCGTACCGGGTTACTACTACCGTTACACAGCGGGTGGTGACTTTGCTAACGGAACAGGTGTCGGAAACGATACGGCTTCTGAACGGGCGATGATGCAAAAACTGATTGTCGACTCTGTCGTCTATTGGGCAAAAGAGTATCATTGGGACGGATTCCGTTTCGACTTGATGGGAATCCATGACGTCGACACGATGAACAAAGTTCGTTCGGAGTTGAATCGAGTCGACAAGTCGATTCTCGTCTTCGGAGAAGGATGGGATCTCGGTACGCCGCTCGATGCTGAATTAAAAGCAAATCAAAAGAACGCCTACGACATGCCGGGCATCGCCCACTTCAATGACAACATCCGTGACGGCTTGAAAGGTAGCGTCTTCTTCGATGAGGACAAAGGATTCGTCAACGGAAAAGAAGGCATGGAAAATCGCGTGAAGACGGGAATCGTCGGTGAGATCGCGTATAGCGATACGATTAAAGGATTCACGAAAGAACCGACGCAAGCCATCACATACGTCGAGGCCCACGACAACCACACGTTATGGGACAAGCTAGAGTTGACGAACCCGATCGCATCTGAAGTGAACAAGACGAAGATGCACCGACTCGCTTCAAGCATCATTTTGACGAGCCAAGGGACGACATTCCTTCACGCCGGACAAGAGTTCATGCGCATGAAGGAAGGCGACCATAACTCGTACAAATCACCAGACTCGATCAATCAGCTCGATTGGAAACGGGCAGCCGACCGCAAGGCGGACGTCCAATACATGAAAGGCTTGATTGAGATGCGTAAAGCCAACCCAGGTCTTCGGATGACAAAAGCGAGCGATGTGAAACGATTCTTGACGTTCCACAAAGCGGAAGCGAACGTCATCACGTACACGATTGACGAAGATGCACCGGGTCAAAAGAACGACTTGTTCATCACGCATAACGCCAACCCGACGAATGTCCAAGTCACCCTTCCAAAAGGGAACTGGAACGTGATTGTCGATGGTGACCGTGCCGGAACGAAGACAATCAAGCGCGCGACTGGAAAAGTAAGCGTGCCTGCATACAAGACGTTCGTCCTCGAACGGAACTAATCATTGACCCCACTTTGAAACGAGTGGGGTTTTCTAATGGCACAATGATGGGTAATTGGTAATTAATGCTTTATAAACTAGTCATTTTGTATGAACAAGAGAATTTACGCTTGAAACTTCCATCTCTTTCGAAAGGAGAGATTGTATGGCGATTTTCAAAAAGTGGATTCATCGCGTCAATGGTGACGTCACGGATCTATTGTCAACTGGACCGATTCCCCCGTTCCATGTGGATTCGCTCCTGATTGAACAGTATCCCGATGCCATTTACGTACTAGATACAAATGGTCGACTAATCGATTCGAACGAAAAGATGGGACTGCTGTTCGATGATTGCGCGTTATCACCAGCCGATACGGAAGAGTTTGCACCATATCACGACCAGGCGTTGGCCGGGGAAACAGTTCATTTTGAACTAGTCAAAGCATATGTGGGGCAACAGCGAAAGCTCGCAGTAACATGCACCCCGCTCTACAAAGATCAACTTATTCAAGGCGTATACGGTATCGTTAAGGACATGAGCGCCGAATGGGACACACAAAACCGTTACGCCATTATGAAAGTGGGACGGGAGTTACTCGAACAAGTCCCTGGTCTCATGGTCATCGAAATACATCTCGCGGATAGGTCATTCTCGTTCTCTTCCCAAGTCTCGTCTTTTCTCGGTATTTCAAGGAGGCGATTGAACGAGATGCAGGTGGAAGAAATCCGAGAAACGGTTCATCCTGACGATTGGGAGCGGTTGACTCAAGCGATTCAGACGTTGCGAACAGCCGATGAAGGGGCAGACTTCGCGATGGAGATTCGATTGCGTCATCAGTTGACGTCTGAAGATTTGCCGGTGATGGTGCGGGGTGCGCTTTCCGTCGACCGTAACGTCATCACATACGTCATCTTTTCAACGAAAGATCAGCAGCGCATCGAGAACGAATTGACTGATAAAGATGAGCTATTGCGTCGCGTTTGCGAAGCATCCGATACGGTCATCTGTGATTATAGTTATGATACGAGTCAAATTGAGTTCGCGACAGGGCAGTTTCAGTCTATCTTTGGGTATACAGTGAAACAATTCAACGCACACCCGAATTACTGGAAAGTTGTCATCAATCAGGACGACTTAGCGAAAGTCAATCAGGCGAATGAACAGACACGTCATACGACACCTGTGAATCTCGAATATCGGATTTTTGTCGGAAAGAAGCAAAAATGGATTCAGGAGTGTCGACAGCACTTGTACGACGAAACGGGTCGAGTCCGTGGGTTTCAAGCGTTGATTCGTGATATGACCGAGGTGAGGGAACAGGAAGCCGAGGTGCTGCGACTGAGCGAGTTTGATCCAATGACGAACATCCCGAATCGCGAGACGATGTTCCAGTCGATCACGCGATTAATTCAAACGGATATTGCGTTCGTGTTGTTCACAGTGACCTTTAATCGAATCGGTGACATCAACCGGACGTTCGGTTACGAATATGGAGATGAATGGCGCATCCAGACGGCATATCAATTGCAACGAATGGTGCCGGACGAGGCGGTCGTCGGTCATTTGGACGGAGATACATTCCTTGTCGTCATGCCAGGAAATCATGAAGATGAGTGGTTGATTAAAATCGGGGAACAGCTTGCGAGATTGTCAAAGCATTGTTTCCAACTCGAACCATATACCGTTTATCCGAATATGCAGATCGGCGTCAGTCGCTATCCGAATGATGCGGAAGACGAGACGACGCTCATTCGCCGAAGTTACATGGCGATGGGCCGGGCCGGGAAGTCGGGAGCGGCGTCGATTTCCTTGTATGCTTCGCACATGAATCTCGATGAGCTGAAGCGATTCGAGTTGCTACGTGACTTGCCAAGCGCCATTGACCGGAATGAGTTTTATTTGTTGTATCAACCGAAAGTGAACGCCTGGACAGGTGATATCACAGGAGCGGAAGCGTTGATGCGTTGGGAACATCCGACGTGGGGTGTCGTTTCCCCGCTAGACTTCATCCCGCTCGCAGAAGAGAGCAATCTGTTCATCCGATTGACGGACTATCTGATTGAAGAGGTGTTTCGCTTTCTAGCGACGCTCCCGAGCAAGATTCCGATCTCGTTGAACGTCTCGCCGAAATATTTGTATCACGAGCAACTATTTAACACGTTCGAATCGGCAAGTGAACGTCACGATGTACCGTTGCACTGGATTGAGATTGAAGTGGCCGAGACGTCACAGCTCGATGCGTCGCATCATATCATGAGTGTCTTTTCTTCGTTGCGGGCGCTCGGGATTCAACTTGCGCTTGATGATTTCGGGAAAGGCTATTCGTCGCTCGCCTACCTGCAACAATTTCAAGTGAACACCATCAAAATTGACCGGATTTTTGGTCATGGGGTATCAGAGAACAAGCAAGCCCGGGCCATCATTCATAGTCTCGTCGTCTTGGCGAAAGAATTCGGGCTCGATGTCGTCGTCGAAGGGATCGAGCAAATGGAAGACTTGCTCTTGTTGCGGCAACTCGGCTGCAAGACGATTCAAGGCTATCTCTTCAGTCCGCCGGTCCGTGAGGATGCCTTCTTGCAGATGATGGAGACGGGGAAACTGATTCCCGACCCATTTGATGACCATGAGACGTCTGCGAATCGTTACATTCAAGCAGGCATCACGATTACGACGATTCGGCAGCAACCCGTCTCGGTCGGTCTCTCTTCGATCGTACTGACGTCAAGAACGGACCAGACGTTGCATTTTTATGGTGCCCTGCGCCTCCCGTTAGAAGGAGACGTCACGTTCATCATTCGTTTTGCATCCGGTACAGACTTGCCTGTCCGGTTACGTCGAATGACCGAAGTGACGAATGGGTTATATCAATATGCCGCCGAATACGAATCAAGTCCGACCATCGAGGCGCAATTGACCGCCCTTGAGCAGGAAGTGAGCGGAAACGAAGAAGTCACCGACTATATCGAACTCGTTCACCAGCCAGAGCGGTCCTGAGCACCCGACGTGTCGCGTGTGAGAATAGATAGTTGAAACAGGGGTCTCCTTTTCTCTAAGATGGAGAAAGAGAGAATTGAGTGAGGAGATCTTAGATATGAATCTGTATGAACAAGCGAGCGACTGGATGCGGCAATGGCATGACGACCCGTCCGAACGCCTCCGACAAATCAAAGATGAAATTGAGCGCACGGGCACCTATTCGTTGACGACGGAAGAATTGTGTGAGGGTGCCAAGGTGGCGTGGCGGAATTCGAATCGTTGCATCGGCCGCTTGTTTTGGCAGACACTCCATGTGATTGACGCACGGGACGCCGATACGTTTGAGGCTGTCTACACCCATCTTGTCGACCACCTTCGGTTCGCCACGAACGGCGGAAAAATCCGTTCGACGATGACGGTTCTTCCGAACGAGTTCAAACTATTGAACACACAATTGATTCGGTACGCGGGATATGAGACACCTGACGGAATCATCGGAGACCCGATGTCCGTCACGATGACGAAGCGCGCGAAAGAACTCGGATGGGTCGGAGCCGGCACGCCGTTCGATATCCTCCCGCTCATGATCACGGACGGGCGAGACGTCCGCTTGTTTGAGTTGCCGAGTGAGGCCGTGCTTGAGGTGGACATTCGGCACGAGGATGTGGACTTGTTTGACGGACGGACCATCAAATGGCACGCAGTCCCAGCGATTGCGGATATGGAACTAGAGATCGGAGGTCTACGGTTTACCTCGGTCCCGTTTAACGGCTGGTATATGGAGACGGAAATCGGGGCAAGGAATTTGGCCGATACGGACCGTTATGATTTGTTGCCGCTCGTCGGACGGTCACTCGGGCTCGATACGACGAAAGAGCGGTCGCTTTGGCGCGACCGGGCACTCGTCGAATTGAACATCGCCGTCCTGCAATCGTTCGAGCGGGAAGGTGTGACCATTGTCGACCACCATACGGCTGCCAAACAGTTCAAGCGGTTCGAAAAAAACGAACGGGACGCGGGGCGTGACGTCACCGGGCAATGGAGTTGGCTCATCCCGCCTCTCTCTCCTGCGACGACGCACGTTTTTCACGAGCATTACGACAATCAGATCAAGACACCGAACCTGTTTGCTAGAAGTGGATGTCCGTTCTCAGGGTTTCGTCAGCTGGTAAAAGAGGAATTGAAAGGCTAGAACCGAGAGAAAGGATGATTGCTGTGGCAGTCCCACTTTGGAAACGAGCCGTCGCTGGTCAAATCGACCAACTCGTCTTTCAGACACCGGCAAAACTGATTGAAAAGGCAGTCCGTCAAAAGATTTGGCCAGACAAAGAAGTGAAACGGTATTACTTACCGACCGTTGTGACGATGGCCGGAGAAGTCTATTGTATGTTGTATCGAAACGGTCAGACGATAGGAGACCGTGTCGTCGGAATTAAGGTCGTGAGTGCGGATGGACGCCCGCTTTCATTGGAGCAAGTCATCAAGCGGACACTCTATAAAGACGTCGTCTACCCGGCGACGCTTGGGATTCCGCTCATCCGTGCACTTCAACAGATGAAGTCGAATAAAGACCTCGAGTTGCCGCATGATGAGTTCGCCCATACAAAATTGATCTCGACCAAATGAAGAGGAGCAGGGCGACCGTGTGTCGCTCTGTTTTTTCGTCCCGTTCGGTCGAGTAGGAGTAGCGGCGGGAAATAAGGTATAATGGGATTGGACAAAAATGAACGACTATTGGAGGCTTTTTAGTTATGACAAAAATCGCATGGATTACCGACAGTATGGCCAACTTCTCTCAAGAAGAGGCAGCAAGTCTCGGTGTCGATATCGTTCCGATTCAATTGATCGTGGACGGGAACGGCTATAGTGAAACCAAACTCTCTCTCGAAGACCTACATCGGTATATGATTGACCAAAAGAAAGAAGCGAAGACGTCACAACCGATCTTCGGAGATTTCATCGCCCGCTACGAACGCTTGAAAGAAGAGGGATATGATTGTGCCATCGCCGTCCATTGCTCGAATGGATTGAGCAGTACGGCAAAAAACTCGAAAGCAGCGGCAGAAGCGGCTGACTTTACCGTGTATACCATCGACTCGCATGCCGCACTCGAGGCGCAGCAAGAACTCGTCCGAATCGGGAAGGCCGCTGAAGCTGAAGGCAAGTCAGTGGAGGAAATCGTCGCCCTTCTCGAAGCATGGCGTGATAAAAAGAACTTCTTCATGATCATCGGAAACATGGAGACGATGCGCCGAGGTGGTCGCGTTTCTTCCGGTGAGATGTTCCTTGCGAACATCTTGAACATCAAGCCGATCATCACCCTCGATGAGACGGGGAAAGTCATCCCGTTCAAAAAGGCCCGTTCATTGAAGAAGGCTTATGCGGAGATGGTCGGTGAACTCGAACGTCGTCACGCGGAAAATGGTGTGAAGGACAATCGGGTATTCGTTCAGACGGCACTCGCACCGAACATGCAAGATGACCTCGTCGCACTCATCGAGTCGAAACTACCAGGTCTCGAAGTCGTACGGACTCGATTCTGTCCTTCGATTGCGGTACATGCAGGATTCGAGACGGTCGGTGTCTTGTGGCTCAACGCTTAATCAAGTAGGAGGAATGTAAGATGGAAGCAATGACAACCTTGACTGGATTGAATGAACGGATTGCGAGCACGGAACAGCTGCTCGTCTACGTGTCACATCCGGGATGCAGTGTCTGTCATGCGCTGAAACCGCAGATTGAAGAGATGCTCAAAGAGTTCCCTGAAATTGAGTCGGTCGCGGTGGATTCGGACGAGGTGCCTGAAGTCGCAGGCGCATTCTCCATCTTCACCGTTCCGGTCGTCCTCTTTTTCATCAGTGGGAAAGAAATGCTCCGCCGTGCACGATTCGTGCCGATCGGCGAACTGACGCATCAACTCGAACGCATGCAAGAAATGAGACAAGCGTGAATATGACCCATCATCCTGTCATGGGATGATGGGTTTTTTTCATAGTGTAACGGGTAAAGACCCGCAAACACATAAGGGGTGATTCGATGCGAGGCAAGCAATACGTAGGAGAATCGATCGATGTGTACTATGATGTGTCGCTCTGCGTCCATGCGGCGGAATGCGTACGGGGATTGCCGGAAGTATTTGATACGAAACGGAAACCATGGATTTTACCGGATGGGGCCGAGGCGCCGGACGTCGCCACGGTGATTGAACGGTGCCCGAGCGGTGCGCTCCAGTTCGTTCGGAAGGATGGTGGAGACGCAGAGACGCCGGACGTGCCGACATCTGTAAAGTTGAACGACTGGCAACAAATCGAGGTGCGCGGCGACCTTCACATCGAACAAGGGGATGAGGTCATCTCCACTTACCGGGCCACGCTCTGCGGATGTGGACAGTCCGGCAAGCGACCGATTTGTGACCATAGTGGGGCGTGTAAAGGATGAGAGGATGATGGATGATGCAGATTCCACTACATTCGGACTGGCATGACACAAAGTTGACCTTGCATTTGATCTCTCAACTGCTCGGGAAGATTAGACTCCAACTGGCCCCACCTGAGCCACAATGGGGGCACGTCTCGCTACCGCTCACGATAAATGGGTTCACGACGGGGCTGTTGTTTGAAGGGGAACGGGCACTCCAGCTTGATGTGGATCTACTAAGCTCTTGCCTTGTCATCCATGTCGAAGATCAAACGGACGCCATCCCGATTGAAGCAGGGAAGACGATCAAGTCTTACCACGATGACGTATTCAATCGACTGCGGACGCACGGGGTCAACGTGCGTATCAACCCGAAACCACAGGAGATGTCATTCAAAGGGTTACTCGATACGGATGAGACACCGCTCGCCTATGACGCGACGTATGCCCAGCGAGGCTTGAGGTTGTTTCAACGGGCGGCACATGAACAACTGACGTACTTATCGAAGCTGCGGTGCCGAAAAATCAAACCGGCACTCTTTTGGGGGACGTTCGATGTGTCGTCGCTTGTCATCTATCCGATTGAGCATCCGTTTCCGGAAGACAAGGTGATTGAGCGCGTCGCCTTCGATGAACAGTTGATTGAATTCGGATTTTGGCTTGGGGATGATGTGACGGAACGACCGAGCTATTTTGTCTTGCCTTATCCGTTCCTGTTCAGACCGCTACCGACCGAGACGCTCAAGCCGGAAGCGGCTTATTATGACGCGGAGAAGAGTGAATTTTTCTTGCCGCTTGATGAAGGAACGAGTGGAGAAGTCCAAACGTTTTTGTCTACATCGTTTAACATCTTGATGGATGAGATGGATTGGACGACTCGTGAACATTTCTTTATCCCGTTAAAACTAGAAGAGGAGAGTGGGGAGTAAATGGAGATTAAACAAAAGGAAAATACGTTTTATGTCGGGGACGAGGCGAAGCCATCGGCAGAACTGCATTACGTACCGACGGGACCGGATAAACTGATTGTCGACCATACGTACGTCAGTGATGAACTTCGGGGACAGGGGATTGGAGAGAAGCTTGTCGTTGCCGTGGTCGAATATGCTCGGGAAGAAGGAAAGACGATTATCCCACTCTGTCCCTTTACGAAAAATCAGTTCGACCGACATCCGGAATATCACGACGTGTTGGCGATATGAATAAAAAAATGGAGCGCCGCGGGGCGCTCCATCAGCTTGTTGACAAATAAGATGTTCGAACTCGTCCTTCCGGCGCCCACGCTTTCCGCAGGCAATCCCGGAGCCGCATCGCGACTCAGGTCGCTGCTGGGTCTCCGTCGGATTGCTTTCCTGCAGGAGTCGGGGCGCCGTGGGACGAGTCACACGAATGGTCGCCACCTTTGGCGGCCATTTGTCTTTTTCTGAGGCCTCGATGGCCGAAGAAAAAGCCCGATACATACTTCGAACCCTTACAAACGGGGAAAGAAGAAGGTAAATACCAAGTTCGCCCGTCATCAAAAGGAGGAACCCGATATGTATCGCGCCCATTCTGAGAAACGACATGAACCGATCCAGTCCAAGACCACGTTGGACCAGCTGGTCCCGCAGGATCATCTCGTCCGGAGACTCGACCGTCACATCGACTTCTCGATCGTGCACCGGCTCTGCGCCCCGCTCTATTCGAACACCGGTACGCCCGGCATCGATCCGGAGATCATCATCAAGATCATCCTACTCGGACCCCTGTTCAACATCCGTTCCGTGCGCCAGACCGTGAGGGAGGTTCAGACGAACCTCGCCTATCGCTGGTTCCTCGGTCTCGGCATCGATGAGAAGGTTCCCGACCATTCGACGATCAGCCAGGCCTACCGCCGACGCTTCCAGGGGAACGACGTGTTCCAACAAATCTTCGAGGACATCGTCCGACAGGCGGAATCTCACGGTCTCGTCTCCGGGCGCATCCTGATCACGGATTCCACGCACATCCGGGCGAACGCGAACAAGAAGAAATTCGACAAGGTCGAGGTCGAACGGGTCGTCGGTGCGATCGAGGACGAGCTTCTCACCCGCGTGAACGAGGAACGGGCCGAACGCGGAAAAAAGAACTGAAACCGGCATCTGAGAAGAGGGAGTGCCGGCTCGTCAAGGTGAGCCGGACCGACCCGGATGCGGGATACATGTATCGTGACCAGAAGCCGGAAGGCTTTTTCTGGCTGGCGCATCGGACGGTCGACGCCAAGCACAATTTCATCGTCGATGTACACGTCACACCCGGGAACGTCTCGGACAGCACCGTCTATCTCAATCGGCTAGACCATGTCCTCGAACGTTTCCATTTCCCGCTCGAGGCGGTCGCACTCGATGCAGGCTACTTCACGACCGGGATCGCGAAGGCGCTCGTCGAACGGGGCATCTTCGGGGTCATCGCCCGGAGGCGTTTCGGTGGGAAGAAGGGGATGTTCCGCAAGACCCGGTACACGTACCTGCCCGAGGAAGATGCGTATCTCTGTCCGGCGCGACAGCGCCTCACCTATCAGACGACGGACCGCCACGGCTATCACCATTACGTCTCCGACCCCTCCATCTGTCAGAACTGCCCTCTCCTCGAGAAGTGCACGTCCAGCCGGACGCACCGAAGGGACATCACACGCCACGTCGATGAACATTACCGCGAGCAGGTGAACGAGAACCGCCTGTCCGCGTCCGGGAAATCCCTCTACCGACTGCGGCCGCAGACCGTCGAGCGCTCGTTCGCCGATGGGAAAGAGCTCCACGGGCTCCGTTTCACCTTCTACAGGGGGACCGCGAAGGTCCAACGCGCCAATCTGGTGGCAGCCACCGCACAAAACATGAAGAAGCTGGCCAACCTGTTGGCCAGAAAGGACCGTCTACATAACATTTCTTCAATCTTTTGTCGGGCAGAACGCCTCAAGCTCGTTGAACATAAAAAAAGACGAACCAAATCGCCATATGCGATTTGGTTCGTCAACAGCCTGATGGAGCGCCGCGGGGCGCTCCATTTTTTTATTCTGCTGCTTGCGGGACGAGATAGATCAAGCCGAACGGGTTATGCAACAAGTTGTCGATAGTCGTCCGCTCGTCTTCTCCCATCTCGACCGTGAAGGCACGCCCGTCTTCAAAGGCGAAATGGTCGCCGTCGCCGAACATCGCGCCACCGGAGATGAGGTGGAAGTTGAACGAATGGATCACGTGGATGGCATCTTCTATGTCGAGTGTCATCGGTACGGCCACGTCCGCATGACCGAACGCTTTCATTCCCCATGACATATAGGCGTTCTCTTCTTCTGTGATGGCCGTGAGGAGCGAGTAGTCGAGTGCGAGGTCTTCTTCTTTTGACTCTTGCCACTCGTCTTTCGAGTAAGCGACACCAGCTGACTCGACCATGACCCCGAGTCCACCTGCGTTCAAGACGGCGTTTGCGGCACGACGCGCCGCGGCGACGTCTGTCAAATCGTTGACGTCGACAATCAAGTAGACGACATGCGTGTGACGAGCGATTCCTTTCGCCACTTTCGGGGTGAATCCGCCAGAACTCGCGTGAATCATCGCCTCGGCGAGGGCTGGGTCACGTTCCACGACTTCAACGGTGAACGCCTTGCCTGTCTCATCTTCGAGCAATAACAGACCGGCCATCGTGTAGCCTTCACTATGTAAACTGATTTGTTCGCTGACGCCTTCTGCGGAAGACCAGTTTCCGGGAATGGCGAGCATAACTTGTGTACGATTCATGTATATCATCCTTTTCTGCAAAAGTCAGGTCCCTCCTCAGGAGAGACCTGGTCTATCTCTTATTATGCCCTATTTTGGCATGAATTATTCTTGATACGTCTTTAAAACTTCCTGAAGTGGGATTTGATCGATTTTCCGGCGACTGATGAACGTACTCATGAAGAAGAGGAGAACGACAGCGCCGAGCGTATAGACGATATAGACCCATTCGAATTCAAGTGGGAGCACGAGTCCATAATCTTCCGCAAAGACGACGATGATGACCCGAAGCGTCAACAGGGCGATGGGGATGCTCAAGAGGGCAGAGATGAGCGCATAGATGAAGTAGCTGTTCAAAATCATGGAGCGGACTTCCCGCTTCTGATATCCCATCACTTTCAACAAGGAGATGACGTAATAGTTCTTCTCGACCGTCAGCGCCGTCAAGACGAACAGGATGCTGAAAGCGATGAGGGACGCCCCGCCAATCAAGACGTTCATCATGAAATTCATATATTGATTGATCGATTCGGACTGATCGATCAACCCTTGACGTGACAGGATGGTCGGATAGTCCGATGCGTTCGGGCGTTCCGTCGCATAGATGCCGTTGAACAGGTCATCCGTCGCACCGTCCGTGAGCAGTTCACTTAACGTCGTCCGGGGTAAGTAGGCGAAATCACCGGAGAATTCATCGGCAATCCCGATGATGGGATAGGTCAACGTGTCCCCGTCGAGTGCGACATCGATGTCTTGACCGACGTCGAGCCCGAGCTTCAGGGCGAGTGAAGAAGAGACGACAAGGCCGTCAGGTTCGAGTGTCAACGCATCCCCATCTTCGTTTCGGAGGGGGAACAAGGTGTTGTCGAAGTCGAGTCCCTTCAAGGTGATCAGCTTATCTTCGACAAAGGCGAACGGATAGGTGAGGAACGGTTCTTGTCCTTCTTCTAAAACCGGTGTCCCGTCTGTATACGCCTCATATTCATACACCGCTTCGTTCAATCCGCCGACTGTCATACGGTCAACGGCCCCGTTCATCATGAGGGCGAAAACGATGAGAATCGTCGAGAAGAGGATTCCGAGAAAGAAGATGAGGAAACTCCCCGTGCTCTTGACGGCATACAAATATTTGAACTTCGTCTTGCCACTCGCCCGTTTCAACAGTCGACTGACGAGTCGGCTGAGTCGATTCAATGAGACGTTGTCCCGTGGCGACAAGAGGGCGAGGGCGCTCTCACCCATAATTTTATAGATAACAGCTCCTGCGACGAGCGCAAAGAAGAGGAGCGGGGCGAACACGGCTGTCACGAACACGAGTGGACTTTGGGCGATAGTGATGGACGGTAAGAGATAGAAGTCGAGATAGAGTTCTTTCAACGGGTTCGCGAAATAGAGTCCCAGGAAATAACCGATGATGAGCATAAAGAATGCGAAGACCAAGATGAGCACCAAGTAAGGCGAGGCGATTTGACGACGACTGTAGCCGATCGCCTTCAATAGTCCGATTTGTCCTCGTTCCGCCTCGAGCATATTCGAGATCAGGATGGCGACGATGATGACAGCGATTGAGACGATAAAGAGACTGAGTCCGAGCGCCATCGCCTTGCCGGATGAAATCTCGCTGTAGATGGCGCCGCTTCGAATGATGTTCTCCGTCTCCATGACCGAGACGACGAACGGGAGCTCGAGGTCGGTCTTGATCGGTTGATCGGTCACCCCGGACAGTCGGAACGACTCTTGCCCGACGAATGTTTCGAACGATTCATCCGTCATTAAGAGGAGGGTCTGTGAACCTGGGTCCAAGTTGAAGAAGTTATCATCGAAGAGTGGGAGCGTGTAGTCAGGAAAGAGGACAAATCCACTCACCGTGAAAGGTTTGCCGATGTCGATTGTGTCCCCGATATCGATGCCATTCTCCTCTGCATATTTTTTATTGAGGGCGATTTCGTCATTCGCGCTCGGTCGATCACCGGCCTCGAGGTAGGAGTGGTTAATCGTGTCTGATTCTTTGACGATTAATCCCCGATGCTCGGTGTCATCGAACGTGTAGGTGATGGCTTTCAAGTCACGGAGTTCAATCGTGGCATCCGGCATCTCCTGTTCGACGGCGGCGATTCGCGATGCGATCAGACGATTGAAGACTTCCACATCGGCTTGTTTGATGTCAGCCAATGTGAACGCTCCTGTCTCCGCGAGCGTTGCGACAGCGGGGTCGCGTAACTCTTCTTCCGTCACCCGATTGAGCATGTCAATCGCAAAGTCTTCTTGGTTCGATTCTTCCAGATACTCTTCGGTCGGGACCTCAATCCCGCTGATGCCATAGAACATCATCGTGTACGTGAGTGAACTCATGACGATGATGATGGCGATGGCGAGGAGTTGCATCCACTTCCGACTCAATGTCTTCCAGACGTTTTTATACAGCATGTCGTCACCCCCTTATCCCCAATGGATGTCACGTGCCGCGACCCGGGTCTCATGATGGGTCACTTCCACAATCCGACCAGAGTTCATCTTGATGACATCGTCCGCCATCTCACTGATTCCATTATTATGTGTGATGACGACAACCGTTTTTTGATACGTCTCGTTCAATCGTTCCAGTAGTTCGAGTACTTTTTTCGAATTTTCTTCGTCGAGCGATCCCGTCGGTTCGTCACAAAAGACGATGGCCGGATTTTTGGCGAGGCTACGGGCAACGGAGACTCGTTGCTGCTCACCGCCCGATAGTTGATAGGGGTATTTGTCACGTGCCGCTGTGAGCCCTACTTGTTCGAGCAATTCATCAATCGGCAACGGATCTTTCGTCAAGTCGGATCCGATTTGGACGTTCTCATAGACGGTCAAGTTTTGGAGAAGGTTGTACTGTTGAAAGATGAAGCCGAGATGGTCGCGTCGAAATGACGTCATCTGTTCGGGGGACAGGTCGGTCAGCACGGTGTCGCCGAACGTGATTTTTCCCGAGGTGACCGTGTCGAGTCCGCTGATGACGTTGAGCAGTGTACTCTTCCCGCTCCCGCTCGGACCGAGAATCACGACGAACGCGCCATCCCGGATGGTGAGGTCGATGTCTTTCAAGGCGGCCGTTTCCACGTCACCTGTCTTATAGATTTTGCTGACGTTCCGTAGTTCGATCATGCCACACACGCCTCCTTTATTCGTTATGTATGATATACCCTTTTCGAGAAATGATTGGACGAGCTGCACATAGGATGTTTTGAAAAAATAGTGAAACCGCTTCACCTGTGATAAAATAATATAACCAGGTACTAAAAAAATTTTTAAGGGAGAACTTTTTATGAAGATTGCTTATATCACGGATAGTACGATTGTCCTTCCAGATGCTTTAGCGCAACATCCTGACATCCACATCGTCCCGCTCTATGTCGTCAAAGGGGACCAACCGTATAAAGATGGAATCGAAGTCGACGCGAAAACGGTTTACGAGTGGATTGACGCGGGAGAGCGTGTCTCGACGAGTCAGCCCGCGATCGGGGATTTCGTCACACTCTATGAAAAATTGAAAGAAGAGTACGATATGGGCATCGCGATTCATTTATCGTCCGATTTGAGTGGAACGTATTCGGCGTCCGTTCAAGGGGCTGAGATTGCGGAGTTCAAGTTGCTCGCCTTCGATTCACGGGCAGGTATCTATACGATGGGACTTATGTTCGAGGAGTTGATTGAACGCGTCGAAAGAGGCGATGCGCTTGAAGACGTGGAAGCATACATGAAGAAGCGCGTCGAGGACGTCCGCATCGAATTGACGCTTCAAAACTTGACACAGATGCAAAAGGGCGGACGAATCTCTAAATCGAAGGCGCTCATCGGGAACATGCTTCAATTGAAACCGGTGCTCCGATTTGAGGAAGGATTGATCGTCCCGTATCAAACGGTCCGCACGTATAAGAAGGCGCAGGCTCATTTATTCGAAGTGTTGCGTTCGGCAATCGAGTCCGGCGAATGTCAGGACGTCTCAATTTTCCACGGGAACGTCCCTGAACTTGCCGAAGAGTGGAAAAAACAACTCGGGGACACGATTCCGATTCGAGTCGATACACTCGCACCACTTCTCGGGGCGCATACGGGCTCAGGGTCAATCGGCATTTCTTATCTGAAAGCAAAATCATGATTCAGGGCGGTCCTTCTGAGAGGGCCGCCCTTTGTTACGTGTTTTTTGTTTCCGTAGATAAAGAAGTGTAATGGTGATTGAGTAGATGAACAAAACGTGATCAGAAATAGAGAAAAGTCCATGGTGAGCCCCCTTTATCCAAGTCGTTGCCGACATTTAGCATAACGAAACATTGAATTGGGAATCCTTTCAATATTTCATTGTCTCAACTTTCAAACAATTGCTGGAATGTTTTTGCAATACGGGTCATACTAGAAAAAATGAACGAGAAAAGGGGAGAAGACGATGCGATTTCGGAAGTACCTAGTTCGGAGCTGGCTCGCGTGGACACTCGTCTTCACGGGAGTGACGTATTTGACCTTCCAAAACCTTGAGGCGTTCGACTGGCCGTTGTTTTGGTTCATCTATACGCTTGGGGCACTGTTCGTCATGAATCCCTTAAAGCGCAGGCATCTTCACTTCACGTTTCATGAGATGTTTGTCTTTATCACATTCTTCTTATATGGGCTCGCCCCCGCCCTGTTGATGGGGCAACTGCTCCTCTTCACGTTTCAGGCGCGAGCCTTCAATCGTCGCGTCGGGCGTCGACGGTTCCTTCATTTCTATCCGCTCAACACGGTGATTGAATGTCTGCTCGTCTTGTTGCCGGGGCTCGCCTATATCGCGCTCGGTGGACGAATCGGAGAGCCCGTTCATTTGATGCAACAAGGCGTGGCCATGTTGGCGTTTTTAGGGACCTTGTTCCTCGTCCTGACAATGAGTTTCGCTTTATCCTACTTCATGGTCGGAGAACGGATCCCATTCCCGATTATGTGGCGACTGATCCGCTTTGACTGGCTCGTCGTATCACTCGAACTACTGTTCACGATGATTGCCATCGAGTCGTATCTCGTCTTCGGTTATGTCGGACTCATCATCACGTTCTTCATATTATCTGTTCTAAAAATGACGATGTCGAAAGCGACGGAGACGGAAGAGACCAAATCGAGAGTCGACCAAGTCGAACGCTTGAAGGAACAGTTGTACCGTGTGGACAGCGAGCAACTGTTGATTGAGAAGTTTTGGAACGGTCTTCGTGATATCGTCGAAGTGGAACGAGGATGGTTGCAGGTCAATCGAAAAGGGGAGCGGACGTTTTATGATATGACGGGGCGCGTCATCCCGAGTGTGCCGGATGCCTTCACGATTGAACGGTATCAAGATGAGGACGAGCCATGCTTCGTCTATGACTCGCTTCATGAATGGCATCCCGAATTGCAGCAACAGCAACAAGAGCTACATCATTCGGCGCTCGTCATCCAACCCGTTTGGGGAGCGGAGACGGCGGTCAGCTGCATGGTATCGACGACAGCAAACGGGGCATACGAAACCCCGATTGCGGTTGAGGTGAACCGTCTTCTCAAGACGTTATCGTGGTCAATCGAGCGCATCGACGAACGCAACCGTTTGCAACATGAGAGCTTGACGGATCCGTTGACAGGATTACATAATCAGCGAGCTTTACGCCGTTGGACGAAAGAACGATTGAACGATGTGGCGTCCTATCCGCTCTCTGTCTTCTTGATTGATTTGGATCACTTCAAGTCGATCAACGACACGTACGGACATGCGTTCGGGGACGAGGTGCTGATTGAAGCAGGTCAACTCTTCACTCGTAGCGTCCGAGCGACGGACTTGGTGACACGCTATGGAGGCGAGGAGTTCGTATTCGTCTTCCCGAGAATGGATGAGGCGGCCGCCCATCTGGTCGGTGAAAAGATACGAGACGCCTTGAAGCGCCATGATTTTGGGACGGAAGGGACGCGTATCACGGTGACGGCGAGTATCGGGATCGAAACGATTTATGAATATGAAGACCTCGATACGGTCTTGCGACATGCGGACCGAGCCATGTATGTCGGAGCAAAATTTAACGGGCGAGATCGTGTCGCCCACTATCATGATCTGTCGACTGAAGTCAGATAAAAGGAGGATCCACCGATTGGCGGACCCTCCTTTTGTATGAAATGATTATGAGTTCGTATTATAAAGTTCAGATTCAACCGCATGAACGGCGGCTGACCAGGAGCCATAGCGATGCAAGATCGCTTTCGTCGAAGGTTTGTTGTTCCGTTTTGCCCATTCGCGGTACGCTTCGAATGAGAGCGAGAAGCCCATTTCTTGAATGGCTTCACGAAGAGCGTTCGAGAGTTCTGTTTTCGAATAGGTCACACTCGCCTCAAGACCAGCCTCGGCACAGGCATCATGCCACGAACCGAACGTCTTGACGATATGATAATGGCTCGGTGCCTTCGGATGGAGCTTTCGCCATTGCTGATACTTCTTCAAGGTGATGATCGAGCCCATGTCTCGCGAATAAATGGCGAGCGTCTCGATGATGTCCTCGCGTGTATACTTCGGCATTTTGTCTGGCAATTCGACGGTTGACTCTCCATGCCATTCATAGCCTGCGATGGCAAGTGCCTCAGCCCATGACCCGAACTGACGAATGATTGACTCGGGAGACGGCCAATTCTGTTCCATTGCGAAGCGGCGATAGACAGAACGGCGTGGACGTTCCTTCAACAAGTCCCCGAGAAGACGAATGCAATGGATCATCCTTTGCTGTTCGGTAGACAAGTGATGGGATTTAGTGGATAGCGTTTGACTCAATGATGGTTCCTCCTTCCGTGGACTCAAATCTGAACCGACAAAGATAAAAAAATGCTCCTACAATCATACTATCGGATTGTTTTTCGGATTTATTAACGTGATTTTGAAAAAATTTAAACAATTCCTAGGAATTGGATAGGACTAAAGTCGCAGTTGGTAATTTCAAAAAATGGTAACAGTTCTATTACAAATTAAATCGAATTTCGTGAGAAATGTAAACATAAAGTTTTAATCACCCAAATATGTAATATTTTTATAAAAAAGTACCCAACTGGAGAGTTGGGGTCATCGCCTTCGCTCCAGATGAGTACCCTTCTATAATAAATTTAATTTTCAGACTAATCAATCAAATATTGAAATTACGTCAAAAAAATTTATAAGCTGGTCAATGAAAGACCGATTCTGCTAAAATAGCCGCATTGAGCAAAAAACAGAAAAGAGGATCATCACTATGACAGTTTGGTTATTTTATACGTTACTTGGATTGATTCAAGGGTTCACAGAGCCGATTCCAATCTCATCGAGCGGACATCTTGTCATCTTCCAAGAACTATTTAACATCGACTTGCCGGGATTGTCATTTGAAGTTTTCGTAAACTTTGCATCGCTTCTTGCGGTTTTAACAATCTATCGACAAGACGTCGTTCGTCTCATCATGAGTCTATGGACGTTTTTATTTAAGAAAGACCGGTCGGATGAGACGATGGTCGATGTGAAATTCATCGGATTGTTGCTTGTCGCGACCGTTCCAGCCGGTGTGCTCGGCGTCCTGTTCGGAGACTGGATTGGAGAAGTGCTTGGTGGCGTGGCGACAGTCGGCTATACGCTCATCATCACAGGACTCGCCCTTTGGTTTATTCGGAACATGCGAGGGAACAAGGGCGATGGTGGCATCACATTACGCGACGCCGTGTTGATCGGACTTGCCCAAGCTGTGGCACTCATTCCCGGAATCAGCCGTTCCGGTGCGACCATCGTTATGGCGATGCTCCTCGGAATCAAACAGGAGTCGGCGCTTCGATTCTCGTTCTTCCTGTTCATTCCGATCAGTCTCGGGACGATGATTTTGGACGGCCCGACGTTGTTCACCAACCCGGACACGCGAGACTTGTTCGGTCCGCTCATCTTGGCATTCATCGCCTCATACGTGTTGACCGCCATTTCGTTGAAGTGGTTCCAGCACATCATGGCAAAAGGTGAATTGAAGTATTTCTCATATTACTGCTGGATTGCCGGGCTTCTCGTCGTCCTCTTTCTCGCATAATCGAGGCGCTACTCTCACGAGTAGCGTTTTTTGTTTTGCGAAATAAAAACAATTGCGATACAGTAAACGTGTACAAACAAATATTCCTTCGGGGTCGGGTGAAATTCCCAACCGGCGGTGATGGGCCCATGCCCTAAGTCCGTGACCCGGGCGCACGTGTGCGAACGGTGGATCTAGTGAGACTCTAGAGCCGACAGTATAGTCTGGATGGGAGAAGGAACAAAAAACAGGTCCGCATGACCTGTGCTTCGTCGTACGCTTTTCTGTATAGAAAACGTTTATTTGGCTTGCCAAAAAGTCGACGAAACCCTCCCACCAAGACCCTAAGGACCGCTCCTTAGGGTCTTTTGTTTGTACGGAAAAAGGAGGGAGAACGATGAAACAGTACATGGAACAGGCCATTCAATTGGCGAAATCAGCCGATGGACAGACCGGCGTCAATCCACTCGTCGGTGCCGTTCTCGTGAAAGACGGGCGCATCGTTGGGATGGGTGCTCACCTTAAGGCGGGCGAACCACATGCTGAAGTGCATGCGATCCGAATGGCCGGTGCGGCTGCATATGGGGCGACCTTATATGTCACGCTCGAACCATGCTCACATCATGGCAAGACACCACCGTGCGCCGATTTGATTGTGGAATCGGGGATCAAACGTGTCGTCGTCGCCATGAAAGATCCGAACCCGCTCGTCGCAGGCAACGGGATCATGCGCCTGCAAGCGGCCGGTGTCGAAGTCGATGTGGGGTTGCTTGAGGCGGAAGCGCGTGCCTTGAATCCAGCGTTCTTGCGGTCGCTTGAAACGAAACGACCATACGTCATCTTGAAGACGGCGACGAGTCTCGATGGGAAAGTCGCCTTAGAGACGGGGGAGAGTCAATGGGTGACGAGTTCAGAAGCCCGTCGTGATGTGCATGAACTTCGTGCCACGGTCGATGCGATATTGACCGGGATTGGCACGGTGCTCGCGGATGACCCATCGCTCACGGTTCGATTGGACCGCGTGACGCGTCAGCCGAAACGAGTCGTGCTCGACCGTGACCTTAGGTTACCGTTCGCCAGTACGTTAGCACGTACCGCCGAAGACGTCCCGGTGCTCCTCTTCACTTCGTCAGATGAAGCCGAACGACGTGAACGAGCCAAAGCCGCCGGAATCGAATTATTCGATTACACGTCACTCGGTACGGTTCTTGAGACGCTATACGCAAATGGAATCGGGCGTGTGTTGATTGAGGCCGGACCGACGCTCGTCACTTCCCTTCTTGATGGAGGCTACGTGGACGAATGGGTCGCCTATCAATCACCACGGGTGTTCGGTGGAAAACATGGCGTCTATCGCTCACAGCAGGAAGGGACAATCGATGGGATATCCCGTTTTACGATTCATCAGGTTGAAACGATTGGCCCCGACCTAAAAGTCGTCCTTCGAAAGGGGGCGCTCTGATGTTCACGGGAATCGTAGAAGAAATCGGATCGGTCAAAGCGGTCAAGCGCAACGGACCGTCTTTACGACTCGTCTTGTCCGCTGTGAAAGTGCTTGACGATGTGAAGCTCGGGGACAGCATTGCCGTGAATGGGATCTGCCTCACGGTGACGACGTTCGATGACGCGACGTTCTCTGTCGATGTCATGCCAGAAACGTTGAAGGCATCGAGTCTAGATGGGGTCAAGCCTGGAACACCTGTCAATCTCGAACGAGCGATGCCGGCGAACGGACGGTTTGGCGGACATTTCGTATCCGGTCATGTCGACGGGGTCGGGCGAATCACGAAGAAACGTCCGCTCGCGAATGCGGTCTATGTCGATATACAGTGTGACCGCGCGCTCCTTTCCTACATTGTCCCGAAAGGCTCGATATGTGTAGATGGAACGAGTTTGACTGTGTTTGACGTGTCAGAGCGTGGGTTTACCCTGTCCTTGATTCCACACACATACAGCGAGACCGTGCTTGGGATGAAACAGACGGGTGATTTAGTCAATTTAGAATGTGATCTGTTAGCAAAATATATGGAAAAGGTCGTCGGGCAGTCGAAGATGACGCTCGAGTCTTTGGCGGAACAAGGATATGGAAAGGCGGGATGGTAATGTTTGATTCGATTGAACGGGCGGTTGAGGAACTGAGACGAGGACGTCCCATCATCGTCGTGGATGATGAGGACCGTGAGAATGAAGGGGACTTTGTCGTACTCGGTGACAAGATGACACCGGAAACGATGAACTTTTTGATCACGGAAGGGAAAGGACTCGTCTGTAGCGCCGTAGCAGAAGAAGTGGCAGTTCGTCTCGACCTCGCGCCGATGGTGACGAACAGTACAGACCCACACGGTACCGCCTTCACGGTCAGTGTCGACCATATCGATTCGACGACTGGTATCTCGGCGAGTGAACGGTCTCACACCGTTCGTGAGTTAGCGAACCCATCGTCCCATCCATCCGATTTTCAACGTCCTGGACATCTGTTCCCGCTCATTGCGAAGAAGGGAGGCGTCTCCGTTCGCCGAGGTCATACCGAAGCGTCTGTCGACCTGGCGCGACTCGCAGGAAGTGAGCCGGTCGCGGTCATCTGTGAAATCATTCGAGAGGACGGGGAGATGGCACGCGTACCTGATTTGGTACAAGTCGCTGAACGCCACGGGTTGGCATTCATCACTATCGAAGCGTTAGTCCGATATATGGAGGAGAACCTCGTCACACGTGTTGCGGACGTGTCCCTACCTTCCTCAAAAGGAACGTTTCGCATGATAGGGTATGAGAATCGAATGGACCGTGAAGAGCATGTGGCGCTCGTGACGGAGACACTTGAGGAGGTCCCGCTCGTTCGCATTCACTCCGAATGTCTGACCGGTGACGTCTTCGGTTCGTTCCGATGTGACTGCGGTCCGCAACTGGACACGGCGATGGCACGAATCGAGCAGGAATCGGGCATCGTGCTCTATATGCGTCAAGAAGGGCGAGGCATCGGACTGTTGAACAAACTGAAGGCGTACGCCCTTCAAGAGAATGGATTGGATACGGTCGAGGCGAACGTGGCACTCGGGTTTCATCCGGACCTTCGGGACTATCGGGTGAGCGCGGCGATGCTTCGTGATCTTGGCGTCACCCATGTCCGGCTCATGACGAACAATCCCGATAAAGTCGATGCCTTGGAATCATGTGGCATCACAGTCGTCGAACGCGTTCCGATTCATGTCGGTGCGCATGAAGCGAACGAATCATATCGTCTGACGAAACAACTCAAAATGAATCATATTGGAGGAACATGGACATGACCTATACATTTGAAGGAAACTTAGTTGGAGAAGGATTAAAGATTGGAATCGTCGTCGGACGGTTCAACGACTTGATCACGATGCGTCTGCTTGACGGGGCGAAGGATGCCTTGAAACGTCATGGAGTGAAGGAAGAGGATGTGTCGCTCGCCTTCGTCCCAGGAGCATTTGAACTCCCGCTCGTCGCGAAAAAAATGGCGATGAGCAAACAATACGACGCGGTCATCACGCTCGGAGCCGTCATTCGTGGTGCGACCCCGCATTTTGATTACGTCTGTAACGAAGCGGCAAAAGGGATCGCCCAGGCGAGCTATCAATCCGAAGTCCCGGTCATCTTCGGCGTGTTGACGACGGAGACGATTGAGCAGGCGATTGAGCGTGCAGGAACAAAAGCAGGCAACAAAGGGTGGGAAGCGGCGACTTCTGCCATCGAGATGGCCAATCTGTTAAAGCAAGTCTAATCAAAACCGGGTGACAATCACCCGGTTTTTCAAATGGTTGAACTAGGATGAAAAAACTGAAAAATGGGTAAAATAAGTGCATGGAACGAATGCATGTATTTGAACGATAAGGGAGGTTTGGCATATGGCAACTTCGCACGAATCATTGACGTTACAGTTACAACAACAAGAGCGACTCCATCACCTGCTTTCGTCACTCCTCAATCGTTTTTTAACGACAGAGATTGCGGATTTCAAAAAGCGGGTTGACCAATCGCTAGCCGAACTCGGACATTATTTCGCGGTCGACCGCGTCTATGTCTTCGATTACGATTTTACGAATCAAGTCTGCCATAACACGTTCGAATGGTGCGCCGAAGGAATCACGGCTGAAATGGACAATCTTCAAGACGTGCCGATTGATGTGCTGCCCGAGTGGGTGAATACCCATGTGGCGGGTGAGACGATGTATATTCCACGGGTCGCCGATCTACCTGAAGGGAGCGCCGTCCGCGCCATCTTAGAACCGCAAGCGATTCAAAGTTTGCTCGCGGTCCCCATGATGCAAGGGAAGTCGTGTCAGGGATTTGTCGGGTTTGATTCCGTCGTCTCGGAACGGACGTACACGGAGTACGAACAACAGGCGCTACAAGATTTCAGCAATGCGCTGCTCGGGGCGGTCGAGCGACACCGCATCGAGGCCGGGCGGGAAGAAGCGCAGCGGGTCCTCGCCGAGCGTGAAAAAGAATTGATCGATTATCAAGAGGGGCTTGTCCGCACGCTGTTACGTCTGTCCGCACTCCGTAACAACGAGACGGGGAACCATATCGAGCGGGTGCAGGATTTGTCGACGCTGTTCGCGACGATTTTATACGATCATCACCATGCGGAAGTGTCACCGCTCTTCATCGAAGGAATCCGTCTCGCGGCACCGCTCCATGATATCGGCAAAATCTCTGTTCCGGACGCAATCTTACTCAAAGCGAATCAACTGTCCGACCAGGAATGGGTATTCATGCGCGACCATGTGCGTGTCGGCGGCGAAGTGTTGAAGGATTTGCAGACACAGTTCCCTCAGAATTACTTCATTCAAATGGCCTATCACATCGCACTGTATCATCACGAGCGCTGGGACGGCACCGGGTACAACCAAGGACTGAAAGGGGAAGACATCCCGCTCGCGGCTCGAATCGTCACCATCATCGACGTCTATGACGCACTACGGACGGTCCGACCGTATAAACCGGCCTATACTCATGAGGATGCGATTCTTGCGATGCGAGATATGGAAGGAGCGTTCGACCCGACTTTGTTCGAATTATTCCTGGCTCATCAAGAAGAAATCGCCATTATGTTCGATCAGACATTTAAAGCACACTAAAAAGGAGACGTCCCCTCGGGGAGCGTCTCCTTTTTGATTAGAACGTTTCAGATGTTGTTTTCGCTTGCATGTGGAGTTGGATGTAATCCGGGCCACCTGCTTTTGAATCCGTACCTGACATGTTGAATCCACCGAAAGGCTGATAGCCGACGATTGCGCCTGTGCAACCACGGTTGAAGTAGAGGTTCCCAACGTGGAAGTTTTGGCGAGCGTATTCTTGATTCATCCGGTCACGTGTGAGCACCGCACCTGTCAAGCCGTATTCTGTGTTGTTCGCGATGTCGATTGCTTCTTTGAAGTCTTTCGCTTTCGTGAAGGCGACGATTGGTCCGAAAATCTCTTCTTGCATGAGACGTGCTTTCGGGTCGACGTCTGCGACGACAGTCGGCTCGATGAAGTAGCCTGTCGAGTCGTCCGCTTTCCCACCTGCGACGATGCGTCCTTCTTCTTTTGCGACATCGAAGTACGATGTGATCTTCTTGAAGGCCGATGCATCGATGACCGGACCCATGAAGTGTTCGTTCTTCTCTGTGTTTCCGACAGAGAGTTCGTTCGTGAGTTCGACGACGCGGTCGAGTACCGTATCGTAGACGCTGTCGACGATGACGGCACGTGAACAAGCCGAACACTTCTGACCAGAGAAACCGAATGCCGATTTCACGATCGATTGTGCAGCGAGCTCGAGGTCGGCTGATTCGTCGACGACGATTGTATCTTTTCCACCCATCTCCGCGATCACGCGTTTGAGCCAAATTTGACCTTCGTTCAACTTAGACGCACGTTCGTTGATGCGGAGTCCCACATCACGCGATCCTGTGAAGCTGATGAAGCGTGTCTTCGGATGGTCGACGAGATAGTCCCCGACTTCTGCACCCGGTCCCGGGATGAAGTTGAGCACGCCTTTTGGAAGACCTGCCTCTTCCATCACTTCGACGAATTTCGCAGCGACGATTGGCGTCGTCGAAGCTGGTTTCAAGAGAATTGTGTTACCGGCGACGATGGCAGCAACTGCTGTACCGGCCATGATTGCGAATGGGAAGTTCCATGGGCTGATGACGATCCCGACCCCGAGTGGGATGTAGTCATACCGGTTGTATTCGCCTGGGCGGCTCTCCACTTTCTTGCCTGGTTTGAGTTCGAGCATTTGACGTGCATAATATTCCATGAAGTCGATTGCTTCCGCTGTATCCGCATCTGCCTCGTTCCACGGTTTACCCGCTTCTTTGACGAGGTAAGCCGAGAACTCATGCTTACGTTTGCGGACGATGTTCGCTGCTTTGAACAAGACGTCGGCGCGGACAGCCGGGTCGACATGGCGCCATGAGTCAAATGCTGTGAGTGCTTCTTGCATCGCACGTTCTGCGAGCTCTTGGTTCGCTTTTGACACGCGACCGATCACTTCTTCTTTGTTAGCCGGGTTGTAAGACGTGATTTTACCTTCCGTCGTAACCTTTTCCCCACCAATTACGAGCGGATAGTCTTTCCCGAGCTCACCGTTCACTTTCTCGATTGCCGCTTGGATTGCTTCGGCATTCTCTTTTTGTGTAAAGTCTGTGAATGGTTCATGTTTGTATGGAATCATTCTCGTTCCCCCTTAAAGTGATGTTGAGCGTTAAAGCGCTTACGTCTGTATTGTATCGAAATTATCGTAGAAATCCTAGTGAAACAATTTTCCAGAAACACATGGCATTGGAGCAAGAAATCGAGACGTGATAGGATGGGGGAGAACACGGCTTTAGAAAGGACGAACAACATGAAAAAATGGTTCATTCCGCTACTCCTCGTCTTCATGCTCGGGGCATGTGGAAACGAGGAAGAGGCGGTGGTAGAAGAGACAGACCGCGCATTGCCGGACGCTGTCACGGAAGTGTACGCAGACTATCAGGCGGCGCTCGAGTCTGGAGATGCCGAGGCACTCGCGTCGATCGATTATGCCGGCCGGTTGACCGAGATTCCGGCGACCGGTGCCGTCACCCGTCAATTGTCCCCTGGTGAGATTTTTGAAAGCTGGGTCAACGAAGAGGGAGACGTGGCGTTCCTTGTCCATGAGATGATCGACGAAGAAGGGAACCTGCTCCCGAACCGACTCAGTAAAATCGCTGTGAAGGAAGGGGATGAGTGGTCACTAGTCATCACACCGGCCGCTTTACCAAAAGACGTGATTGCCGAGGTCGGAGAGTTACTCATCGGTGTCCAGGCGAACGAGTACGGAGTGAATGCCGAAGCGAACGCCCGTCTCGCCGAGATTCCGGAAGATGAGGCTGGTCCGATCTATGACCAAGTCAACGCACAGACGGACTATATGGCGCTCGAGGCAGACAATAACGTCTTCCTGCTCATGGCGGAAACGTTGACGGTCGAGGAGAACCAAACCATCATGACCGACTATTTCAAAGCGTATGAGACGTGGTACACGGGTAACGAGGAGACGCTCCGAAAAGCGGCTGCAACGGAAGATCCAGTCGAGTATATCGAAGTGCTTGACCCGTTAAAGACAAAACTAGAAGAAGCGATCGATGGCTTTGACGAACAACTCGTCGACCCGTCGTTTGGCTAAGGAGGAACAGCAGATGCTCGCACCAACATTTTCATTACCGAACCAAAACGGAGAAATGGTTTCATTAAAGGACCATCTCGGCAAGAAAGTCGTCTTATACTTCTATCCTCGAGATTCGACACCTGGTTGTACGACCGAGGCATGCGATTTCCGCGATGCGTTGCCGAAGATGGAAGGCGCGGTCGTCCTTGGGGTATCGGCCGACAGTCAAAAGAAACATCAAAACTTTATCGCCAAGAATGACCTCCCATTTGATCTGCTCGTCGACGAGGATCATGAAGTGTCCGAGCTTTACGGCGTCTGGCAGTTGAAGAAAAATTACGGGAAAGAATATTACGGCATCGTCCGTTCGACTTTCTTGATCAACGAGGACGGCTATATCGAACAAGAGTGGCGCAACGTCAAAGTGAAAGGTCACGTCGAAGAAGTCGTGGCTGCCATTCGTTCGTAAAACGAGAAACTGAAGGAAAGGTCATGAACGGTTTCAGACTGTAGACAACGCATGGGTCTACAGTCTTTTTTGTTCCCTTAAGAGTCTCGCCTGCCCGTAATTGGTCGTTGCTATCAAGCCGTTTCGAGCGTGCTTTATACAGTTGCAACCACTCCATTTCTGATTGAGATGTAGTCTATCGATTAACGGTTCGTATTGATCATGAAATCCGGGCTCATGCAGTTGAATATATATTACAATCATATTTCGAAATAAATTTTAAGATTCTTTTAGATACAAGGGTTCAGGGAAAATATTACAATTATATAACGTGTTGAAAACGCTTTCTTTAGGCAGTGTACCTTGACTCGATTGTGAATGTTCTGAAAAATATAGGGAGAGCGCTCAAATCAAGAATGTAGGAGGAGAGCAACACGGTGAATCAAATTGAAAGTTGGCTGACGAGTTTATCCAATCTCGTCTGGGGGCCACATTTACTCATATTACTTGTCGGGACAGGGATTTTCCTGACCGTCCGTCTCGGATTTATCCAAGTGACGCGACTTGGGGTCGGTCTGAAAGAGGCGTTCATTCCGAAACCAGAACAGCCGAAGAAAAAGCAACGCGGGGACATCTCGCATTTCCAAGCACTCATGACGGCATTGGCGGCCACGGTCGGTACGGGAAACATGGTCGGTGTCGCGACGGCGATTGTCTTCGGGGGACCGGGTGCTGTCGTTTGGATGTGGTTATCTGGTTTCGTCGGGATGGCGACGAAATACGCTGAGGCTATCCTGGCGGTCAAATATCGTGTCGTCGATGAACGCGGCGAAATTGCCGGGGGTCCGATGTATTACTTAGAACACGGACTAAAGAAAAAGTGGCTCGGCGTCTTGTTCGCCGTCTTTGCATCGGTCGCAGCCTTTGGGATTGGGAACGGGGTCCAAACGAACTCGATCAGTCTCGCCTTGAACAACTCGTTCAACATCCCAATGGTTGTGACAGGGATCGTCATGATGGCGGTCACGGCATTCGTCATCTTAGGTGGTGTCAAATCAATCGGAAAAGTCGTCGGAATCTTCGTCCCGTTCATGATTTTCGCATATGTCGGGAGCGGGCTCGTGATTCTCATCATGAACCTTGAATTGGTACCAGGTGCCTTATCGACAATGTTCTCGAGCACATTCAGTGCCGAAGCCATCGGTGGGGGTGCGTTAGGTGCCGCGATTCGCTACGGGGTCGCGCGCGGTGTGTTCTCTAACGAGGCAGGACTTGGATCTGCACCGATTGCGGCCGCGGCAGCGAAGACCGACTTCCCGGGACGTCAAGCACTCGTTTCGATGACACAAGTGTTGATCGACACGCTCATCGTCTGTTCTATCACGGGACTCACGATCGTCATGGGTGGTCAATACACGGAAGGGCTTGAAGGGATTGCCTTGACGCAAGCCTCGTTCGCTTACTTCTTAGGACCAATCGGTGAAATCATTGTGACGATCTCGCTCGTCTTCTTCGCCTATTCGACCGTCCTCGGCTGGTGTTATTACGGTGAACGTTCAGCGTATTATTTACTCGGGGAAAAAGTGATCGTCCCATATCGTGTCCTCTACATTTTAGTCGCGGGACTCGGTGCGATGACGACGAACTTGAATTTGATCTGGTCCATCTCGGATGTGTTCAACGGTCTCATGGCTATCCCGAACTTGATTGGACTCTTGTTCCTCTCAGGTGTGGTCGTCGCCGAGACAAAACGATTCGAACTCGAACGGAAAAAAGAACGGCAGTCATCTGCCGCTTGATGAGAAAACCCGCCGGACAGCACGTGTCGGCGGGTTTTTGTCATACCTTGAATTGGCGAATCAGTGAATCAAGTTCTTCCATCTTTTGTTGCGACTGTTCCGTCGCATGGTTCAACTCGGCGAAACGTTCGACGGACATCGTCACTTTTTCAGCGATTTCTTGCGTGCCGAGTGCCCCGTTGTTGACGGTCGTTGCGACGTCTTGGATGACGCCGATCATGTTCGACGTCAATTGTTCGAGCTCCCCGGCAGCGGCGGCGAACTCGGTCGCGGTCGTTTCGAAGCGACCTGCGTCCTCGCTATATTGTCCGGCTGCCTCTTCAAGTTGGTCATAATCTTTCAAGACGTTTGTGTCGAGGAAGTGGAGCATCTGTCCAGAACTCTCGTTCAAATGATCGACCGAATGAAGGACGGTCGTCGAGATGACTTGAATGCGTTCGACGGTCGCCCGGCTCGTTTCGGCGAGTTTCCGAATTTCGTCGGCGACGACGGCGAATCCACGTCCGGCCTCTCCGGCACGAGCCGCTTCAATCGAGGCATTGAGTGACAAGAGGTTCGTCTGCGCGGCGATGTCGAGGATGTCGTTCGTGAGCGTCGCGATCTCATGGACGGCTTTCGCATCTTGCATCGCTTTCTCTAAGTTTGTGCGTGTCGACTGAAGGACGCTGATGGCATTCTCTTTCGCCTCCACCGCATGTGACTTGAGGGAGAGGGCACGCTCATCGATTTGTCTCGCTTCGATTTTCCGCTCATCGGCCATCGTCACGATGTGATGAATCGTCCGTTCCATATCCGAGGCGGAAGCGTTCATCTCTTGCGCGCTTGCGGCCGTCTGTTGCATACCGGCGGTCAAGTCTTCAGTCGTCGCAGCGGTCGTCGTCATATATGTGTCGAGTTCTTTCAACTCTTCATACATATGAGTCGATTGCTTCGTCACGCCTGTCGTCACGTCGTTCACTTGAAGAATCAACTGACGCAAGTTGGCGATGAATTGATTGAAGTCACGTGCGAGTCCGGCAAACTCGTCGCGGCGCTTCACAGGAATCGATGTCGTCAAATCGCCATCGCTCGTGGCGAGCTCATGCATCTTCGTCTTGAACTCTTTGAGTGGCTCAAAGATGGAGCGGAAGATGAAGAGCATCATGAGGATCGTCATGACAGCGGCGACACCCAGTACGATGAAGAGCGTTAGACGGACTTGTTCGAACAATTCTGCGGCAGCGGCCGTATCCGACTGAATCTCTTCGCGGTTCAAGTTGACGAGAAGACCGAGAGAGTTCGAAAGTGTATCGGCACTTGCCGTTGCCGTGTCGCGAATGTACGCCTCTGCCGCCTCTGCACCGTCTTCGTTTGAAATACGAATGAGTTCATTCATGACCGTTTGGAAGTTATCCCAATTCATACTGGCTTCATCGAAGAGCTGTTGATCCTCTTCCATGATAATCGTCGCTTCATATCCGTCCATCCGTTGTTCCAAAATGGCGACAGATGCCTGAATGTCACGTTCGATGTTTTGTTTCGTCACCGCGTCATCCACGAGGGCGTGACGAATCAAATGACGACGAATTTCAAGCAATTGCTTATCGACTTGATGAATCTGGTCCATGCCTGGAACCCAGGAGATGGTCATGTCATGCTGCGCTTCTTTTTCCAAGTTCAACGCGTAGAGCGAGTAACCGCTTACACCAAGAAGCAGCACAAACATGATGCTAAACGCAGTGATGAGTTTATTCCGAATCGACATACGATTCCTCCTTACGAATCTTTTCTATCTTTAGCATAATCAGAATCGCACATCGACCGTATAGCTGATTTCGAAAGCGGGTCAATATTCGGAGAAGATTTCCCTAGTTTCTCAAAAAGGAGACATTTTCTCACAAGATAGATTTCCTTTTTTGTCTTATGAAAAAGTGGTATGATAATGAACGATGTATTGAAAACTGTTGGAGGTGGGAATTTTGGCTCGTATTACAGAAGCTGAAGTTCGGCACGTCGCCGGACTTGCCCGACTTGCGATCACAGATGAAGAAGTGACGCACTTCACGGAGCAATTGACAAAAATTCTCGAGTTCGCCGAGCAACTCGATGAGCTGGATACAACGGGTGTCGAACCGACGACCCATGCCCTAGATTTGAAAAACGTACTACGCAAAGACGAGGTCCGTCCATCGCTTCCACGTGAGGAAGTCGAACGGATGGCACCTGACTGGGAGAACGGTCAAGTCCGTGTCCCTGCGGTCTTTGAGTAAGGAGGCCTTTCATGAGTTTATTTGACCACGGTGTAGCGAAACTGCATACGTTATTAAAAGAAGGCGAAGTCACGGTCACGGACCTCGTCAAAGAGTCGTTCGACCGCATCGAAGCGACGGATGATCAAATCGGTGCGTTTTTGACGCTCAATGAGGATGCGTTCGAGCAAGCGAAGCGCATGGATGAGCTTGCGAAAACATCAGACAACCCGCTCTTCGGTTTGCCGATCGGTGTGAAAGACAACATCGTCACAAAAGGGATGCGGACGACATGTGCCTCGACGTTCCTCGAGAACTTCGTCCCGGCACACGATGCGACGGTCGTCGAGCGTCTTCATGACGCCGGTGCCGTCACAATCGGAAAGTTGAATATGGACGAGTTCGCGATGGGTTCATCAAACGAGAACTCGGCGTTCAAGCCGGTCCGCAACCCATGGGACCCGACTCGTGTACCAGGAGGTTCTTCAGGCGGTTCAGCGGCATCGGTCGCAGCTGGGCAAGTCCTCTTCAGCCTCGGTTCGGATACGGGTGGTTCGATTCGCCAACCAGCCGCATATTGTGGTGTCGTCGGGATGAAGCCGACATACGGTCTCGTCTCACGTTTCGGTCTCGTCGCCTTCGCGTCGTCACTCGACCAAATCGGCCCGCTCACGCGTACCGTTGAAGACAATGCTTACTTATTGAATACGATTGCGGGTCATTGCGACATGGACTCGACGTCGGCTGAGGTCGAGGTGCCGGACTATATGGCAGCGCTCAACCAGGATTTGGCGGGCATGAAGTTCGCACTTCCGGAAGAATTCATGGCAGAAGGTGTCGCGCCTGGTGTCCGTGAACAGATTGAAAAAGCGATCGAGACGCTCAAGTCTCTCGGTGCGACGATTGAGACGGTTTCGATTCCGTCTGTGAAGTATGCCCTCTCGGCATACTACTTGCTCGCCTCGTCAGAAGCCTCTTCAAACTTGGCTCGTTTCGACGGCATCCGTTATGGACGTCGCGCCGAGGCGGACACGCTCGACGAAGTGTTCACGTATTCGCGTGAACAAGGGTTCGGGGACGAGGTCAAACGCCGGATCATGCTCGGGACATATGCCCTCAGCTCTGGTTACTACGATGCGTTCTACAAGAAAGCCCAACAAGTCCGTACCCTCATGAAGCAGGACTTCGCGAAAGTATTCGAAGAGTATGATGCCATCGTTGGACCAACTGCTCCGACGACAGCGTTCAAACTCGGCGAACAGCTCGACGATCCGCTCACGATGTACGCGAACGACATCATGACGATTCCGGTCAACTTGGTCGGTATCCCGGCTATCTCAGTTCCGGCAGGTCTTTCAGAAGGTCTCCCGGTCGGTCTTCAAATTATCGGGAACTACTTTGATGAATCAACACTTTACCGCGTGGCCCATGCTTTTGAACAAGCAAACGGCGGTTTCAAGATGCCACAGCTCTAAGGAGGACGTACGATGAACTTTGAAACGATCATCGGGATCGAGGTGCACGCTGAGCTGAGCACGAAGTCGAAGATTTGGTGTGGCTGCTCACGCACTTACGGTGCCGAAACGAATACACAGACGTGTCCGATTTGCCTCGGACACCCGGGCGTCTTGCCTAAATTGAACGAAGAAGCGGTCAACCTCGCTATCAAAGCGGCAATGGCACTCAACTGTGAGATTGCGACAGATACGAAGTTCGACCGGAAGAACTACTTCTACCCAGACACGCCGAAAGCGTATCAAATCTCGCAGTTCGACAAGCCGATCGGCTCAAACGGTCACGTCGACGTCGAAGTGGACGGAGAGATGAAACGATTCCGCATCGAGCGCGTCCACTTGGAAGAAGATGCCGGGAAGATGAACCATACGGGCGAGAAGCACTCGGTCGTCGACTTCAACCGGACCGGTTCACCACTCATCGAGATTGTCAGTGAAGCGGACATGCGCTCACCGAAAGACGCGGTTGCGTATCTCGAGCGCTTAAAAGAAGTCCTCTCGTTCGCTGGCGTCTCGGACGTCAAGATGGAAGAGGGATCACTTCGCTGTGACTGTAACATCTCGGTCCGTCCATTCGGGCAGGAGAAGTTCGGTACGAAGACAGAGCTCAAGAACTTGAACTCGTTCTCAAACGTCTTAAAGGCACTCGACTATGAAGAGACGCGTCATCGCAAATTGCTTCTTTCAGGTGGCGTCATGCGTCAAGAGACGCTCCGTTACGACGAAGCGGCGAAAAAGACGATTCTCATGCGTGTTAAAGAAGGGGCAGCGGACTACCGTTACTTCCCAGAACCGGACCTCGTCCGTCTCGAAATCGATGAGGCATGGAAAGAGCGCATCCGCGCGACGATTCCAGAGATGCCGGCAGCTCGTCGTGAACGCTACATGAGCCAATACGGTCTCTCGGCATACGACGCAAAAGCCCTCACGTCAACGCGAGAGTTCTCGGACTTCTTCGAAGCGACGACAGCGGCCGGTGCGGAGCCGAAAGCGGCAGCGAACTGGCTCATGGGTGAAGTGCTCGGTCACTTGAACAAGTCGAATGAAACGGTCGAGACGATGAAGTTGACACCGGAATCACTCGCCGAGCTCATCCGCTTGATCGCAGAAGGGACGATTTCATCGAAAATCGCGAAGCGTGTCTTCACGGCGATGATGGAAGAAGGCGCTGATCCGAAAGCGTATGTGGAAGCGAACGGACTCGCCCAAATCTCGGACGAGAACTTACTCCGTGGCTACATCCTCGAATTGTTCGAGGCGCATCCGCAAATGATCGAAGACTTCAAGAACGGGAAAGACCGTGCGAAAGGCTTCATCATCGGTCAAATCATGAAACAGACGAAAGGGATGGCGAACCCGGCACTCCTCGATGGCTTGTTCCACGAAGAGATCGCAAAACGCTAAGCAGGCGGCGAGACACTTGTGTCTCGCTTTTCGCTCGAGTTGAGCATAGGGGAGAGAATCAATATGCAACGGAAACGTGCGCGGGTCATTTATAACCCGACATCTGGTAAAGAAGTGATCAAACGGGAACTCCCGTACATTTTGAACCGCCTCGAGGATGCGGGTTATGAGACGTCGACGTATGCGACGAAAGCGATTGGTGATGCCACGCTCGAAGCAAAACGGGCCTCAGCGGCCGAGTTCGACCTCATCATCGCCGCAGGTGGAGACGGGACATTGAACGAAGTCATCTCTGGGCTCGCACCGCTTGAGAATCGTCCGACAATCGGACTCATTCCGGTCGGGACGACAAACGACTTCGCCCGGGCGATGCGGATTCCACTGAGCGTCGTCGGTGCACTCGACGTCATCTGTGACGGGTTCGAGATGCCGGTCGACCTCGGGGAGATCGAAGGCGAGAAAGGTGACATCCACTATTTCATCAATATCGCCGGCGGTGGTATCATGACCGAGCTCTCGTATGAAGTGCCATCGAAGTTGAAGACGGCACTCGGACAGCTCGCCTATTACGTAAAAGGAATGGAGAAACTGCCACTCATCAAACCGACGTACATCGAACTTGAGCACGATGAAGGAACGTTCCAAGGCGAGGTCATGGTCTTCCTCACATCGAACTCGAACTCGGTCGGTGGATTTGAAAAAATCTCACCACACGCGTCGTTGAATGACGGGTTGTTCGACCTGTTCATTTTGCGGAAATGTAACTTGTTCGAATTCATCCACGTCGTCCGCCTTCTCCTCCGGGGTGAGCACTTATCCAGCTCACTCGTCGAGCACGTGAAGACGAGCCGCGTCCGGATGAAGACGACCGAGCCGATGAGTCTCAACATCGACGGCGAGTATGGCGGGGAGTGTACAGGTGAGATGCGGAACTTGTTCCGTCACTTGACGGTGCTCGCACCGAACGCTCGAATCCGCGAGATGGAAGATTTGAATGCACAATATGAACGCGAACAGATGATCAAGCAATTGTTCAATGTTTCGCTCGATAAAGCAGAGTGAAAAGATAGGAATGACGACATCAGTCATTCCTATTTGTAATGGAAGGAGCATTCGTATGCTACCAGTGAAAAAGAATGATCGTCTCGATGTCCACGTCCACGACCTGACCCATGAAGGGGCGGGTGTGGCACGTGTTGACGGCTATACGTTGTTCGTGCCGAACGCGTTGCCGGGAGAGACGGTCGAAATCGTCGTGACGAAGACGAACAAGCAGTACGGGTTCGCCCGATTGTTGAACGTGAAAGAAGCGAGCGCGGACCGGGTCGAGCCACCGTGCCCGATCTTTTATCAATGTGGCGGCTGTCAGCTGCAACACTTCAGTTATGAAGGGCAACTTCGCCAAAAACGAGAACGCGTCGTCGACGCGCTCAAGCGTCTCGGTCAGTTCGACGTGCCGGTCCATGACACGATTGGGATGCCAGAACCTTGGCGCTACCGCAACAAGGCACAAGTCCCGTTCAAACAAGAAGGGGACCGTCTCGTCTCAGGCTTTTATCGTCCTCGTTCGCATGATATCGTCGAGATGAGCGAATGTCTGATTCAAGATGAGCGTAATGACAAGGCGATCCAAGTCGTCCGTGATGTGTTGGACGCACGTGGCGTACCGGCGTATGACGAGAAGACAGGACGTGGAGTTATCCGTCACGTCATGGCCCGTTACGGGTACCATTCGGGTGAACTGATGATCGTCCTGATCACGAAGACGACGAAACTAAAAGGCGTGAATGAGATCGTCGCCGATATCGTCGAACGTCTTCCGGACGTGACGTCGATCATGCAAAACGTCAACCCGGACAAGACGAACGTCATCCTCGGGGCGACGAACAAGTTGCTCTACGGCCACGAGACAATTGAGGATAAAATCGCAGGACTCACGTTCACGATTTCTCCGCACTCGTTCTTCCAAGTCAACCCGGTTCAAACGGAGAAGCTGTACGGGAAGGCGTTAGAGTACGCACAACTGTCAGGTACGGAACAAGTCGTCGATGCCTATTGCGGTATCGGGACGATCAGCCTTTTCCTCGCCCGGAAAGCGGCGCACGTGTATGGTGTTGAAGTCGTTCCAGAAGCAATCGAGGATGCGAAACAGAATGCGCTCGTCAATGAGATCGACAATGTGACGTACGCATGTGGTGCAGCGGAAGATGTGCTCCCACAGTGGAAGAAAGATGGCGTGAACCCGGACGTCATCGTCGTCGACCCACCACGTAAAGGCTGTGCCGAATCGTTCCTTGAGACGATGGTCGAGATGGGACCGAAGCGAATCGTATACGTCTCGTGTAATGTTGCGACACAAGCGCGTGATATGCGTTACCTCGCCGACCATGGCTATCGCTTGATGGAAGTGACTCCGGTCGACATGTTCCCGCATACGGCGCATGTGGAAACGGTGGCGTGGTTGGAGAAAATTGAAAAGTAAGCTTGAAAAGTACATGGTAGATAAGGGGTTTTTAAGGTTTTGGGATGGACTCAAGACTTTAAAAACCTCTTTTTATTTATTCATCGGAAATATATTCAGAAGACTTCTTACTGCAAGGTAAGGACATCACTACTTGGGAAAAAGAGTTGAGGTTTATGCTGGTGAGTTAACAAGTTGAACATAATATGTGCATTATTTAAAGGGGTAAACAAATGAGCGAAGAATCAAAAAAATGGATATAGAATGCCACCAAACATTACCTATCATAGATGCGTGTCAAATAATATTTTCTTTCTAGAGCATCATTCTGTATAACTTGTCGATAATAAAGAATGGAATGATTTTCTACATAATATACGATAAAGGGACAGAAGTACGTAATGATTGATGCGTTTAAAGTAGTAAACAATGAATGAACGTTTATCAAAAAAATTGAATCTACATGGAGACAAACGATGAGTAAAATTATCTTTTCAGTGCAATCAATAGTAGAAGTCCTGCAAAATGGACATCTTAAAATCCCAGAGTATCAGCGACCATATAAATGGGAACGTAGGCATATTCGCAACCTTTTTTATGATATACGAGAAGCTATTGATAAGAACGTGAGTGAGTATCGAATCGGCTCAATCATTTTGCATCATAAAGACAGTGAAAATATAGATATCGTGGATGGACAGCAACGTTTGATTTCAATTTCATTATTTCTGTATTTTGCCGCAAAAGACAATCTGCCTGACGGTGCTAGCAACTTACTAAACGCAAATTACATAGGCGCCTCACAGCTTCACGCAAAAGAAAACTATGATGAATGGCGTATTCTTTGTGGATTAATTTCGAAAGAAGAGGTCGACGTCATCAGCAACTTTATGATGAATCATTGCAAAGTTTCCGTCATCGAGATGCCATCAGAAGGTTTAACAGAAGCTTTTCAACTGTTCGATTCCCAAAATAACCGTGGCAAGGCCTTAGAACCTCACGATTTGTTGAAAGCCTATCATTTACGATCAATTAAAGATCCGACAGAACGCACCATCGAAAAATGGGAAGAATTTGTTAACGACAAAGAATTTAATCTTCGCGATTTATTTGACAAGCATTTATTTAGAATAAGACGTTGGGTAAACGGTGATTCAGGATTGTCTCGAAAAAAGTATGGCAATGAATTAAAATTCACTGAGCGATTTATTGATGATTTCAAGGGTGTTGACCTTCAAAATGCGTCATATCCCTACTTGCGGTTATACGAAGAATTACGTAAACACGAAATTGGATTCCCTAATTCGATTTGTATGCCAATAATTAATGGGAATGCCTTCTTTGATTTTATCGAATTCTCATATGAACTTTTCAAAAATAATTTCTATGAGGACAGTATAATAGACGGCTTTCTTTCAGATGAACTCCAAGAGATAGTGAACAGTAAGAAAAGCAAATATTCCAGAAACATCAATTTATTCACTAACCTACTCGCAACATTTGTAGATCGTTTTGGAGTGGAGGCACTCGACCGAGAAACGTGTGAGAAGATTTTCGTCTGGGCGTTTTATCCAAGAACTGCTGCAAAAGCAATATACGATACCACACTCGCAAATTATGCAGCGAGTGGGACATTCCAAAAGAAAAAAAGTCAGAAGCTGTTTCAAGAATTAGCGGTTTCGGCTACTCCACGCGAATTTGTTGCACGAATTAATACTGATTTACTTGGCAATCTAACTGCTTCAGACATTGCAAATAAGCTTAATCAGGAGACGAAAAGGTGAACAATCCTCTATCTATATTTGATTTACTGAATGATAATAGCTATTCAGTCCCACTGTATCAACGAAATTTTGCGTGGACTGACGTAGAAATCACACAACTGATAATAGATGTACTCGATTCGATCAAAGAAGGTCGTTCCGAGTATTTTATAGGCACTCTCGTCGTAAGTAAGGATGGGGACGAATACTCGATCATCGATGGGCAACAGCGATTTACTTCTATACTCCTGATTGCTCTTGCGATTCAAAATGAATATGCTCCTTCCACAGAGTTCGTTAAAAAAATCAATTTGTGCTTTTCAGCACGAAAAAGATCCAATGATACGTTAAAAAGTTTATTTTTAAACGAGAGCATAACTGAAGAAACGTCAGGCAATGAATTACGACGTGGTTATAATGAAACAGTGAGTGCTCTGAAAGAACATATAGGTTCTAATGACTATCGAAACATTTCAATTGAAACATTCTATCGATACCTTTTCCGAAATGTGAAAATTTTTATTAGTGAGATGCCTGAAAACTTAGATGTTAAACTATATTTCGAACGATTCAATTCACGCGGTGAACAATTGGAATATCATGAAATTATAAAAGCTGAGCTAATGCAACGACTTGTTGCAGAAGGAGTCGCATTTGCCAAAGTTCAAAAATTCGCTAAAATTTGGGATGCTTGTTCCGAATTCGAAACCCCTTGTATTCAGTTCTTCAATAAAAAAACAAAGGGATCAGATGCTGACAAAGAACGAGAAAAAGTATTTAATTGCGAGTGGAGTGAATATGAACCAGGAAAGAATTCTTGGAGGTATGGATATAATCTTAAAAATATCTATTCGAACATGGTCGTTAACAAGGAAAATAAAAAATCGCTCATTAGCGCCATTGACGAAACGTCTATGAATGGTGCTGATGCAGATGTTCAATCTACAGGTAACGAGAATTCCAATAAATATCGATGTATTGTGAATTTCAATACATTTCTTTATTATGTTTTGTATTTGACTGATCATGTAGAAGAGGACTCAATCCACTTGGATGATAAAAAATTGAAATCAGCTTTTAAAGTATCTTCAAGAGATAGTCGATGGATACTGAGATTCGGGGAAAATTTACTGAAAGCGAAATTTATTTTTGATAATTTGATCATCCGGAATTCTCTTGAAACGACCAATAGGCGCAAAGAGGGAGAATGGTTTCTACAAAAATCCTATCGCGAAGACAAGAACGAAAAAGCGAGAGGGCATTTATATGTTCAAACGCGATTTGATAAAAATTCTTTTTCGACCAATAATCACGAAATATTGATGTTGCAATCAATGTTTGCGGTCACATTTACAGCTTATAAAGATACTAAATGGTTATATTCAACGCTCAAATTTTTATTCGAACATACAGACGAGCTAAATGAGGCTGACTTCGGTAAAAAATTCGTTGCCTTTTTAGAGTCAATGTCTAAGAAATTTGCAAAAGAAAGAATATGTAACGATAGCGAACTTGATGCTCACAGTTTAAGATACGATCATTTTGTGCCTGTATATGCTTTCAACTTAACCGACTATGTGTTATGGAAAAACAGAGAAAAGTTGAAACTAGACTATACTACCATCAAGTTTGATGATTTCCACTTTACATACAGACGTTCAATTGAGCATTGGTATCCGCAAAATCCAAACGTGACCGAAGGGAAATCGAAAATGTCTGATGATTTGCTACACTGCTTCGGGAATCTATGTTTGATCGTGGCTAGTCAGAACTCTTCATTCGGTAATCTTGATCCACTTGCCAAACTAGAGAATTGGCGAAATATTTTTTCTACTCAAAGTCTGAAGTTACAAATGATGGCAGTGAGCAGCAAAAAATTTGGTGTTTGGAATGAAACGAAACGTAATGAAATTTTAGAAATGGAAAACGATATGTTGCAACTGCTGAGCGAATACATCTATTGAGTTTTTTGCTGGAAAAATAGTTTACAGTGCAAGATGTAAGGATGAAAGTCTTTTGTCATTTTTTATAATGTAAAACCAATCATGTACGTCGAGACGGTGGCTTGGTTGGAAAAAGTAGAATAAGATGAATGTATCATGCCTTCGATTGACTCAATCGAGGGCTTTTTTTGCAAACAGCCGAAAGGGAAAGACGTGGATGTAGCCGAAGTGAAGAAGACGATGAAGGGACCGAGTTATTTAAAAGCAGTTGAGCATTATGTGTTTCAAAAAAAGGAGGGATTGAATGAAGCAATATACGATTCGAACTCGTAACGTCCCGCTTTCCCTGCATGATGCGGTCATCACAGAAGCGACTGTGACGGGTTCGACAATCCGTCTCGTCTTTATGGATGGGATCCGTGACTTGTTCAAAAAGGAAGCGGTATGGACGGGTCGTGCCACCGTGACCATCTCGAACGTGGACTGGGATACTTCGTCGCTCGTCCGTTTTGGTGAATCCACTTATTCGGTGTGTCCAATCGAACAATTGAGCCAGTTCGTTCAAATGGGGCGCTTCGAAATCGTCGATGAACTGTACGGATATCGGCAACTGTTGTTCCGCTGCATGTGGTTGACGGATACGACGTGTGAAGCAGTGGAGCTGAGTCTATCTCATGTAAGTGAGCTCGTCATTCGATGGGAAGACGAGCCGGTCGAAGCGATGTATCAATCTGAATCATTTTGAGGAAAGTGTGAGACCGACGCGATCGGCGACCGCTTGCGCAACATCCTGTTTTGATCGATGGTCCGTTATAATTTTTTCTGCACGGATGTCAGATTCGAATGCGGACTGGCAGCGATCAATCTGCGCTTTCCCCCAAGAGTTGAACCATTCGAAACGTTTATTCAATCGTTTCACGAGCGTCTGTCGATTCGCTTCAAGGATGAGGTGACGTACGTCGATCCCGTCCCGCTGAAGTCGACCTATGATTTCATCTACATACGTTGCGTCCACCAGTGTCATGGGAACGATGATGACCCCATCGAAGGACGTGGCAATCTTCGACAGCATTCGATAGTTGAACTCCCTCCATTCCGGATGGTGCTGAAAATCGGGCTGTTGAAGACTTTTCGGCAATTGGTCCCGAATGAAAAAGCCGACCTGCTCCGGGTCATAGAGAAACGCGTTTGGCAACTTTTTCTCAAGTATCTTGGCACAGGTTGTCTTGCCAGAACCGAATGCGCCGTTAATCCACAAAATCATTGTCATCATCCTTTCGTGTTTATATTCTCTATGACTACAATGGAGTCCTACAAAAAATACCCCATAGTAGCGGAATTCGAATTCCATCTACTATGGGGTGTTGTCATGCTGTCTTAGGATTAGGTGATTCTGTTTCTCGTAACGCATCGACTCGTTTGTATTCTTCGGTATCGGTCCACAGCTCGTCTTTCAACGGGTTGAGACGTCGTTTCACAATACGTGATACCTGCATGACCGCGAGCACGACGTTGAGGGCGAGACTGATGAGTGCGAGCGTCCAGTTTGCTGCGGGATTATACGAGACGCTCACGTTGAACGTACTACCGACCGCAAAGAAGTAAGGGAAGGTCATGACCCACATCATCCAAATCGAGAGCGTTTGGGCACGGTTTTGCATCCATGTTCCTTTCGCCCAAAGGAGGGCAGGAATGGTTGCGGCAATGTTCAACGCAAATCCGGAATAAAATGCGTTACCCGGTGCACACGAATAGACGTAGGAAATGTTCCAAATCCCATATGCGATGATCCACAATTTCGTTTGGTCCGGCCAAATCATATCGACTCGCTTACCGGACGTCGCAAAGATCCCGAACCAGCCACAAATCGTGAGAATGTTCAAAATTCCGGCGAAGGCGTTGACGTAGTTCCACCCACCGGAGATGTAAGTCATGCCGTCGACGACCCCATCAAATCCCATGAAGCCGACTTGAAACTCCCGTATGACGGCCTCCATGATATTGATGGCAAGAATGGCAGGGACGAGTACTAAATACCAAGGATGTTTCTTATGGTAGTTCGTGAAGCGGATGACCATATAGATCAGCGCGCCGGCGAGTGCCGAATACACCTTCACCCAATGGAACCATGACGTGATTTCCGAATCGACAACAAACAACCAGATTGGGGTCAACGCAATCGGTAACGCCATGAACATAAGTTGACTGGCCCGTTTACCGCAACGGACGAACTCGTTCAACCCCATCAACAGCCCAAGAACGACGAACCACATGACGACGTTATACCAAGGAATTGACTCGAAGAAAAACATAACATGACACTCCTTTCGAAAATGAGATGATCAGAAATAAATGCAGTAACTAAACATACCGAACGTTCGTTATGTTTATGTGAAAAGTGTAACAAAGTGTTGTAAACGCTGTCAATAGAAGGCGTGAGCTCACATGGAAGTGTCGAAAGTTCGCCACATCATTATGGTATAATGAGCGATGAAAACAGAGGAGGGTGCGAGATGATGATGAACGAAGGAAAGTTAAAAATTTTACAAGCCGCGCGTGAAATCATCGTCGAACAGGGCATCAAAGGCACGACGCTCCGAGGGATTGCGGAGCGGGCCGGATTCAGTACGGGTGCGATTTATCATTACTACACGTCTAAAGAAGCGATTCTATATGACGTGATGGACGAGGGACTTGGAGAAGTCAAACGCATTGAGACCGTTTCCCATGACGATCAAAAAGAAGCGGCGGTGATCATCCAGGAAATCTATGAAGGTATGCAGGAGCGCCTTCAAAAAGATGCGGAGAGCCGACTTCAATTTTATCTCGCCCACGAAGCGATGATTGGCAATGAGGAGATCGAACAAAAATTCAAAGAGAAATATGAAGACTGGATCACACGGATTGAAGCTATCTTTGTACGGGCTTATGGAGTCGAGCAAGGGCCGATGACCCGGGCGGTCGCCACATGGACGATGGCCGGGATTGACGGGATGGTCCTCCAGACGCTACTTCGCACGGGAACGATTGAACCGGAATACACGAATCGTGTGCTTCATTACTTATTGACCGAAGGATTCCCGCACTTTTTTCAACTCATTCGCTCGAAAGAAACGGATTATGAGTAATGTCAGTTGATACAATCCGACGGACATAATAGAATAGATGAGTGATTTTGTTGGACTGTATGGATGAAAGGAACTGATTTTACGATGAAAGAAAACTTTTGGCGCGATCTTCCGCGTCCATTCTTTATACTTGCCCCGATGGAAGATGTGACTGATGTCGTTTTCCGCCACGTCGTCGCCCATGCGGGACGCCCGGACGTCTTCTTCACAGAATTCGCAAATTCGGATAGCTATTGCCATCCGGAAGGGAAAGGCAGCCTCCGTGGCCGTTTGACGTTCACCGAGGACGAGCAGCCGATGGTCGCCCACATCTGGGGAGACAATCCGGAATACTTCCGTCAAATGAGTATCGGGATGGCCGAGATGGGCTATAAAGGACTCGATATCAATATGGGTTGCCCGGTACCGAACGTCGCGAAACGTGGAAAGGGGAGCGGACTCATTCTCCGTCCTGAAGTTGCGGCTGAGCTCATTCAAGCAGCAAAAGCCGGCGGCATCCCGGTCAGCGTCAAAACGCGTCTCGGTTTCGCGAAGCTCGATGAGTGGCGTGACTGGTTGACACATCTCTTGAAACAAGACATCGCGAACTTGTCCATTCACTTGCGCACGCGAAACGAGATGAGTAAAGTCGACGCGCACTGGGAGATGATCCCGGACATCGTCAAATTGCGTGACGAGATTGCACCGGATACGCTCATCACGATCAACGGGGACATCCTCGACCGTCAAATGGGACTCGAACTCGTTGAGAAATACGGGGTCGATGGAGTCATGATCGGTCGTGGGATCTTCAAGAACCCGTTCGCGTTTGAGAAAGAGCCACGTGAGCACTCGATGGAAGAACATCTTGATCTATTGCGTCTGCAACTGGACCTTCAGGATAAATTCCAAGAAGACGTGCCGCGTTCGATTTCGAATTTGCACCGTTTCTTCAAGATTTATGTCAAAGGATTCCGTGGGGCGAGCGAGCTACGCCATAACTTGATGGAAACGAAATCGACGGATGAGGTACGAGCGTTACTCGATGCCTTTGTCGAGAAATATCATGAAGAAGAGGCAGCGCTGGCTGCTGAATAAGCTTACTGGATACGAGGCGTACTCGTATCTTTTTTTGCAGGAAAAGTCATTTACGGGACGAATGAGAACAAGAGAGATAAAAAGGAGGGAGAACGGATGCTACACGTTCAAGGACGACATTTGGTCAATACGACAGGAGACGTTGTTCGGTTGCGTGGTTTCACGTTGACGGCCTTATATTGGGAGCCGACACAAGTGGTCACGGAACTGTATCCGACGGATGAGCCATATCGTGTCATGCGAGAAGTGGGAGCGAATGTTGTTCGTCTCACGTTCCACGCTCGCTTGATCGAACGTGAACCGTTTGTAGAGGAAACAGCCGGTCTCGAATGGTTAGATCGACAACTTGATTTCGCTCAAACAAACGGATTGTACGTCATTCTTTGCCTCATTTTGCCGCCGGGAGCGGACTGGATGGACGATCGTCCTGAACCAGATTATTCTCTTTGGAGCGATCTGTCGAAACAGGAACGATTTCGTTGGATTTGGCGGACTTTACTGACACGTTATAAAGGAACGACACGTGACGAGGCGATTGCAGCGTTCGACTTGTTCAATGCTCCTGCTACGATTGATGGGACTGGAGAGGCATATCGTCAATTACTACAGACGACTGTAGACGAATTATATGCTCTCGACTCGCGCCGTATTTTCATTGTCGCGCCATGTTATGGTACGAATGGTATGAAACACGACGACCTATCGAGAGAGTGGATTTTGTTAGATAATCCGAATGTGATGTATGACCTTCACTTTTACGATCCTTTTTCGTATACCCACCAGTATGCGGAGTGGGTTGGTGTTCATGAAGAGGGTGGCGTTTATCCGAATCGCTCTCTGTTGGAGTCTACACTGGAAGGCGATATGCCACGCGATCAATCCTATCTTGCCCGACAGCTCGAACCACTTCTTCATTTACGAGTGATGCATGAGGTCCCGATTTTCATCAGCGAGTTCGGTTTGATTCATCATTGTTTTGAAGATGGACGAGGCGGTTTGGCTTACGTGAATGATTTCATCACATTATTAAATGAAGAGGGCATCGGTTTTACCTATTGGGACTTTCAGTCGACAGTCATGGGACTGTTTCGTTCAGATGCCCGATTATCGCTTATGCAATCGGATCTTCAACCTGATCTTGCCCTTACATTATTTAAAACATAATCCTGTCTGCGATGGATGCAGACAGGATTTTATTGATTTATAGACCAAAATAGGATATTTTTGATATATCGGATGACGATATAACGAAACACGATATAAAGGAGTAGGATACGTGACACAACAGTCGAGTACAGGCGCATTAACCGAGGCGGTTTATTATATATTGTTGTCTCTTCAAGTCCCGAGACATGGGTATGGGATGATGCAATTCGTTCAAGAATTAAGCGATGGGCGGGTTCAACTCGCCCCAGGTACGTTATACGGCGCCCTCAGTAGTCTAGTAGAGCGTGGATGGATTCAGGCGCTCGAAGGTACGGGGCGGAAGAAAGAGTATGAGATCACGGAAGCGGGTCGAAAGGCACTTCGATCGGAATTAAATCGGCTAGAAGAACTGGTGCGACACGGTCATGAATGGACGAAGGAGTTGGACACATGAAGACGAAAACGATCTATCGCATCTTTGTTGATTATGAGAAGGAAGAGAAATGGCTCAACGAGATGGCTCAAAGCGGATGGGCACTCGAATCCTTTCGTTTGATGCGATATGTGTTCAAACAAGTCGAACCCGGGACGTACACGTATCGAATCGAACTATTGTCTAACTTACCTTCGCATCCCGAGTCGAAGGCGTATATGGCATTCCTGGATGAAGTGGGCATCGAAGTGGTCGACACGTCGTATCGGTGGATTTTCTTGCGAAAACGAACGAGTGACGGACCGTTCCAACTATATTCGGATTTTGATTCGATGATTCAACGAGAAAAACGAATCATCCAACTGTATGGCGCAGTGGGGCTCGCCAACTTTGTTGTGGTGATAGCGAATCTTTCCAATCCATATGCGCAGTGGACCGTCCTATTGAACATAGCTGTCGTCGCGATGTTGGCTTATGCGGTACAGCATCATACTCGGAAAGTCAGGACACTAAAAGGTCTCAAAGCGATTGGAGAGATGAAGTCGTCAGATTGAGCGCATGGTTAGGAGGAGCAAGATGGATTCACCAGAATGGAAAGACTGTATCATTTGTTTCGGATTGATTGCGGGAACGACACTCGGTGTGATTCTCTCGTTCTTCTTCGATATCGAGCTGGTATATGGGATTGCGAGCGGGGCGATGATTGGCTACATTGGCGGACTTGCCGTATCGATTTGGAAGAAGTGATGAATCAGGGTAACATTCCTCGTCTCGATGACGAGGTTTTTTTGATAGATTGTGACGGATGATATGAGATTGGGATCTATAGGTATAGAGGGGTTATTACGAAGGGGGTAACTGGATGGATGACCAGGTCATCATCGATTGGTACTGGGAACGATCGGAGTATGCGATTATCGCGACGAAGAAGAAATACGGAAGCTATTGTCACCGTGTTTCTTACAATATTCTACAAAATCGCGAAGATACAGAAGAGTGTTTGAACGACTTATATATGAAAGCGTGGGAGTCGATCCCGCCGACACGCCCCCTTCGACTCGGAGCGTATTTGACGAAGATCGTGCGAAATCTCGCACTACAGCGTTATAAGAAGAATCATGCGAAAAAACGTGGCGGTGGGGAAGTCCCGCTCGTCTATGAAGAGCTAGAACACGTCCTCACGGAATCAATGAAAGACGAGGACCTCATTGACCTGTTGAATGCATTTCTAGCAGACCTGCCACGACTGACAAGGGTGATGTTCATGCAACGTTATTTCTATTTACACTCGATTCAAGAAATCGCAACGACACACGAGCTCGGGGAGAGCCATGTCAAAATGACCTTGAAGCGCACGCGGGATGCGTTACAGCGAGCGCTTGAAGCAGAAGGAGTTCGTGTATGAAAAATGACCAGATCCTTCGACTACTCGGTGAAGTCGATGACCGGTATATAGAGGAATCGATGATGATAGAGCGAAAACCTTATCAACGACTAAAATGGGGAGGGGGACTTCTTGTTGCGATCGCTGCGGGGTTCATGCTCTTCACATCGAATGTCTGGAACGAACGCATCCCATTATCTACGGATTCCACTGCGAATTCCGTTCACATTGTCGACCAATCAAAAGTGACATCAGATATTTCCGAGGAAAATATGATGGACATGACCGAGGATGAACTCTTTTCGAAATGGAATCCGGTCGTGGTCAGAGGAACGGTCACGGACATTCGACATATCGAGATTGATTTCAATGGGGAGACCGAATATCAGTCACTTATCACGATACACGTATCTAATGTGTATCGAGGGGATGTGCAAATCGGGCGAGATTTGATTGTTCGTGCTGATGCCATCAAGGAAACCGGACAGACAACAGATGCATCTGTTATCTCGCACGTGAAACAGGGCATGGAAGGAATTTTCATGCCGATTCCATATGATGACGAGTTTGTCTGGGAACAAAATGATGCCACGCTCCGATTGAAAGACATTGCCGATTACGGTTTTCCGGATGGGGAGCGTTATCTATTTTTAGATACTCCGAACGGACTCTTGTTCGAGCGGGATGCTTACCCGTCCTTACAAGGTGTGGACTCACTCGATGAAGTAGAGGACTGGATGATGACGCGATTTTCAGAATAATGGAGAACTCAAATCGATAAGGGGGAAATGGATATGGAACGAAAAATTACCGTAAAAGGGACGGGGAACGTCTCATCTCGACCGGATTTGATTGTGATTCACATGGATCTCGTCTCGAAAGCGCCACGGTACGAAGATACGATGACCGAGGCGGCAAGTGCGGTGTCACATCTTCAAAAAGCCATCACGCGCGCAGGGTTTGACAAGACGGACCTCAAAACGAGTGACTTTTCGATTGATACGGAATACGAGAGCTATCGTGATCGAGATGAGAATTATCGGTCGCGTTTTGTCGGATACGTCTGTAAGCAGAAGACGAAGCTCGAATTTGCGCTAGATACGTCTAAACTATCGGACGTCATCGAACAAATCAGTCAATCTCGAGCAAATCCGAAACTCTCCATTCGCTTCACGATGAAAGACCCGAATGCGATCGAGGATCAGCTATTGGTGAGTGCCGCGGAAAATGCGAAGAAACGAGCAGAGCTTCTTGCGAAAGGAGCAGGCGCTGAACTCGGAGACTTGCTTCAAATTGACTACACATGGGGAGAGATTCATCTGTTCTCGCCTACAAACGTCCTCTATAGTCAGGACGTCGTCTATTCGGAATCACGAATGCCTGAACTTGAGCCAGATGACATTGATGTCAGTGATTCGGCCACATTCGTTTGGAATCTCAAATGAGGCGACTGACTTTCTTGATTCTCGTTTCACTCTCCATTGCGCTGCCCGTATCCGCTCTCTCTTGGGCATATACGTTTGTCGTGTTCGACCGAAACGCATATGAAGTGCTCGACACAACAATCGAGGAGGATGCACTCGGTGACGTGATCGGTGAAGTGGAGACAGCGGTCAATGATGAGACGGGACGTTACTACGGGAATGCTTCGAACGGATATCCGATTGGGACGGTGTATCGTGAAGTCGTCGGGGAGTCTGTGGAAGACGTCATTGCGGTCGAGGACGGTTCGGAGTGGAAGCGAGCGGAGTACCGGTTCGAAGCACCGTATCATTCACGTGATTTTATCACCTTCTTCGGCTATTTGCTGCTCGGGATGGGCATCATCATGATAAGTTGGTCGTTCTTCAAGCGAAGTTCGCTGTACCAAAAAGAAGCATGAACGAACGTGGAAATGGGAACGGGAATAAAGAAAGGTTCGGTAAAGGGGGATTTATCATGAACATCTTGATTATTTTTGACTCACTATATGGTCATACTGAAAAGATTGCTCATGCGATGCAGCAAGAGCTATCGAAAGACCATGAGGCACGTATGGAACACGTATTGAATATTGGATTAGGCGACTTGGCACATGTCGACCTGGTCATCATCGGCTCACCGACACATGGGGGATACGAAACGGAAGACATTAAAGTATTTTTGGACGGAATTTCGGACAATGCGTTACGAGGGAAACGGACGGCTGCCTTTGACACGAGTGTCGTCAAAGAGAAACAGAATCCGATACTTGGTAAAATCATTGATTGGTTCGGTCATGCCGTCAATCGAGTCGAAGGGGAAATGATTGAAAAAGGGGCGACGGATGTCCAGAAAGAGTCGTTCCTCGTCGATGGGACGACGGAGATGTTGAAGGAAGGCGAACTCGAACGCGCGAAAGCGTGGGCGCGGGAGTTGGTCAAATAATACACGGAACGCATTCTGAGAACAGAGTGCGTTTTTTTCTTGAAGCGGACGAGAAGAAATGAAAAACGGGTAAATATATAGTATTCAACTCTTCAGAGAGGAAGCTGGTTGTGATGAAAAAAATGGAACGAGATGTATTCATCGGTTGGATTGTCGTCGTTCTTGTCCTCTTGATGCATTTTCTGATCACCGTATCTCTCGGCAACTCGTACTTTGCTGAAGGTTCGCTGAATCGAATGTTGTGGCTCTCGAGTTTTCCTGCATTCTTGATTGCGTTCGTCGCAGCCTTCTTTCAAAAAACGAACACGGTCTTCCTAGCGGTTCGTCGTGGGCTATTGTGGACCATCGAGTTGATGGTTGCCTTCACCATTCTCGCTTGGGTGTTCCGTTCTTTCGAAGGACTGTATGCGAATGCGGGACTCTATTGGTTATTCGGTGCAGTCTTAATTGGACCAATCTTTTATATGATGGCGTTCCGGCGTCAACATTCGAAACGAATCCGCACCCCTTGACTGAAACGCTTCCTCACAAAGGAGGCGTTTTTAGATTGCCTCAGGTTGGGAAAGGATAGAGAGAAGAGATTGGAGGAGAGTGCGATGAGCCATTATTTTTCATCATCTTATGAAGAGTCGCGAGAGAAGTTCATGAACTTACTATCTGAAGTGAAACGATTTTATCCGAAAGCGGAGCTGTTGACACACTCAATCGGGGACGAGAGTATCGACGTTATTTTAGGGGAGCCGAAACGAGAGCGGAAAGCGATGATTCTCATGACGATTGGGGAACATGGGATTGAAGGGTATGCGGGTGCTGCGGTGACCCATCAATTCGTTCAGACACAACTCGCGCATGTCCGTCATGAGACGACGGGGATTTGTCTTATTCATGCAGTCAATCCATGGGGGATGAAACACTTTCGACGGGTCAATGAACACAATGTCGATTTGAACCGAAATTACGTCATTGATCGTGAGTCGGTTCCGTATAACGTGAACCGTGAATATGAGCTGATGCGCCATCTCTTCGTACCAGACGGAGTAATTGACGACTATCATGAGGCGCGTGAACAGATCTATTCATTTCTCGGCTCTGGCATTAAGCTTGATGGCTTCAAAGCAATGAGTGGTGCAAAAGGGATGGGGCAATATCAATTCCCGAAAGGGGTGTATTACGGGGGAGATGAAGACGAACCGTCTGCCATCTTTTTGAAGGGGATTCAACATGATTTACTTGAACGCTATGGAAAAGTCGTCCATCTCGATTGGCATACCGCACTCGGACCGACAAACGAGGTGACGATGGTCATCAGCAAACGGGACGGTCGCACGGAAGATGAGTTAAAACAAGCGTACGGTCTCGACAACGTCAACGTGTATGACCCGGACGAGGTACTCGGAGATTCGACGAATCATTTTTACTACGTGCGCGATACGGAATACCCGGACAAGGGGCTCGTTTCTGCCTTATTTGAATTCGGTACGTTTGGGACGTCGACAAAAGCATCCATCCGTGAATTTTTAACGATTATTTTAGAGAACCGGCTGTACTTTGAAGGAACAAAGGACCCTGAGGCACGTAACGGGATTCAAAACGAATTCATGGCGATGTTCTATCCGGAAAACGCGGATTGGCGAGAAGCTGTTTTACGAGAAGGAGCGAAAGCCGTTGAAGGTTATTTAAGAGGTGAAGCGCTCTGGCGCGACACATAAGAGGGTTTCTCGAAGTCGGAATAGGGAACAATAAGGTTGTGAGTGTTTTCGCTAAATAATGACTGTGGAGGTTGGATGATGGGATACATTACAGCACATGACGGTACAAATCTATACGTAGAGGATGTCGGGTCTGGGGAACCGATCGTCTTCTTGCACGGCTGGCCGGCAAACAACAATATGTTCGAGTATCAGAAGAATGCGCTTGTCGAAGCGGGATATCGCTACATCGGGATCGACTTTAGAGGATACGGGAAATCTGATGCCCCGGCGACAGGTTATGACTATGAGACGATGGCGTCTGATGTGCATATGGTCGTCTACGGACTTGGCTTAAAAGATTTCACGCTCGTCGGTTTTTCGATGGGTGGGGCGATTGCAGTTCGTTACGCAGCCGACTATAAAGAGGACGGTCTGAAAAAGTTAGTGTTAGCGGGAGCTGCGGCACCAATCTTCACACAGCGTGCAGATTATCCATATGGAATGACAACGGACGAAGTCGACGCGTTGATTGACGATACACGGGCCGACCGACCGAAGATGCTCGAAGGGTTCGGAGACATCTTCTTCGAGAAAGACCATTCGAAACCGATGCAAAACTGGTTCCATCATCTCGCACTCGTCGCGTCGAGCCATGGGACGATTGCCTCGGCACAAGCGTTACGCGACGAAGATTTACGCGATGCCCTGCCGAAGATTGATGTCGAGACGTTGATTATTCACGGAGTGCACGACAAAATTTGTCCTTTTGAGTTTGCCGAACAGATGGAGCAAGGCATCCCGAATGCGCGAATCGAGCGCTTTGAAGAGAGCGGACACGGTACGGTGCTAGATGAACGAGAGAAATTTAACGATACGTTGTTGCAGTTTGTTCAATAATCGATGGCCTCCGAATCGGGGGCCTTTTGTATGTCGATATGGATAAGAACCAACGAAAACGGGTATAAATCAATTGGAGTTCCCTTCCATTTTTTGAATGACTGAAACATCGCTGTGACTAGAATCACGATGTTTTTTTGTGTTGTTTTGGAGAAAGGGGGATGAAACCAGATTCGAACATGGATTTAGTTCAACCTGTCCTACCATTCATGGTACAATAGCGGGGTGGATTAACAGATTGAGGAGAGATTTAAATGAACATCGCTTTCTTTTTATATCCGAAAGAAGACGTCAAATATTTGGACCCCGAATCAACGGTACGACAAGCACTTGAAAAGATGAAGCATCATCGATTCACGTCTGTGCCACTCGTTTCAGAGAACGGATTTTACGCCGGGACGATGACAGAGGGGGATTTACTCTGGGCACTCGCAGAACAGCTTCGCGGGGAAGAAGACTATGAAAAAGTGCTCCGGACACGTCTAAAAGACATTAAGCAACGCGTTCGCTATAAGCCGGTTTCGATTACGGCACAAATCGAAGAACTTGTCGATGCGATCACGGACCAAAACTTCGTGCCGGTCGTCGATGACGGCAAATACTTCATCGGCATCATCCGACGCCGTGACATCATCGAGTATTACTCGACAAAGTTGAAACAACTGGAGAATGAAGTCCGATAAGTAACAAGCCAGAACCGACTCCCGGTTCTGGCTTGTTTTATGTTTCTTTCCGCTTCGTTTTCAAAAATAGGAGTAGGGCAAACCTCAATCAAGTGGTGGAAAATGGGGTAACACATATTCTCCTAATTCATCGATGACGTCTTCTGCCGGACGTTCTCCGTCGAAGAGGGCGAAGAAGAGATGATTCACGCCGATGGCACGATACGCTTCAAGCAACTTGATCAAGTGATTGCGACCGATTCGGAAACCGAGACGAATCGGCGTCGGTGGCTCGTCTGGGTCATGCGTCAAGTCAAGATGCATCGGCATCGAGAAGGGACGGAAGGCACGACCGTGCGCTTCACCGCTTGCGCGCCAAGCGTCGAGCACTTGTTGTTGCGCGAAAGGCGCTTGCGGGTAATACATCCACCCGTCTCCATTCGCTCCGAGCCAGTCCATGTCTTGTTGGGCGAATCCAGTGATCATCGTCGGGATCCGTTTCTTCGGACGCGGAACAAGCGTTGCCTGTTCGACCTCCCCATAAGGCGAGTCAATGGTTGGGTAGTTGTTATAGAGCGCCTGTTCCATGACGCGAAGCGATTCTTTGAACTGATCGCCGCGTGTCGGGTGATCGACTCCGAGTCCTTTGAAGTCGGCCCGACGGTCGCCTGACGAAATCCCGAGAATCAACCGTTCGGGGAACAACGCTTCGATCGTCGCGACTTCCTTCGCCGAACGAAGGGGATGACGGAGTGGCAAGACGAGCGCGGACGTACCGAGCGCAATGTTTTTCGTTTGACCGAGTAAATGTGTCCCGTAGATCAGCATGTCATAAATCTGACCGACAGCCGGGTCTAAGAAGTTCGGGTCTTTGAGTAAGACATCACGTAACCATAGCGCTGTGAAGCCATTGTCGTCTGCCTTTTGAGAAAGCTCGACTTGACGTTCGAGTGTCGGAGTACGCATTTTGAAGTTTTCTAAAGGGATGTGGAGGCCGAGCGTGAGCTCGCCCTCCCGATACATCCGGTTGTAGCTTTTATGATTGTTGAACATAAGTTCCTCCTTAGTTGGCTTCCATACGACGTGAGATGGCTGTCAAGATGACTGCGATGATGACCATGATTCCACCGACCCAAGGTGTGTGGACGAGTCCAATTGAATCAGCGACGAGTCCACCGATTGTCGCACCAAGGGCAATCCCGATGTTGAAGGCCGCGATGTTGAGTGCGGATGCGACATCGACAGCAGCCGGTACATATTTTTCAGCCAATTGCACGATATACAGTTGAAGTCCAGGCACGTTCATGAAGGCGAGAAGTCCCATCAAGACGATGGCGATCAGACCTGCCACTTTGAACGGAATCATGAACGACATGAGAATCATGACGGCTGCGTGAACGATGAACATATAGAACAATGCTTTCGCCGGGTTTTCGTTGGCGAGTTTTCCGCCGACCGCGTTCCCGATGGCGACCGCGATTCCGTAAACGAGTAAGACGACGCTGATCAAGCTCGGGCTAATTTTTGTCACGTCTTGCATGATTGGTGTCAAGTACGTGAAGGCAACGAACGTTCCGCCGTAACCGAGTGCTGTGATCAAGAATCCGAGCATGAGACGACCGTTCGTGAGCAATTTCTTCATATCAGAGAACTTCGCTGGTGGTGATTGTTTCAAATCTTTCGGGATCAAGAAGAAGCTAGCGATGATTGAAACGACACCGAGTGCTGCGACGGCGAAGAATGTGGCACGCCATCCGAACGCTTGACCGATGAAGGTACCGAGTGGGACCCCTGTGACGGTCGCGACGGTTAAACCTGTGAACATGAGTGCGATGGCACTCGCTTTTTTATGCGGTGGTACAAGCTGTACGGCAATCGTTGCGCCGATTGAGAAGAAGACACCATGCGAGAATGCGGTGATAAATCGGGCGACAATCAACAGTTCAAAGCTGGTCGACATGGCCGAGACCAAGTTTCCGCCGATAAAGACGACCATGAGTGCCATGAGTAACGTCTTACGGTTCATCCGGTTCGTCAGTGCCGTCAAAATCGGTGCACCGACGGCGACGCCGATCGCGTATCCCGAGATAATGAGACCCGCGAGTGTGATGCCGATGTTTAAATCATTTGCGATAGATGCGAGCAGTCCGACTGGGACGAATTCGGTCGTCCCGATGCCGAAAGCACTGATGGCGAGGGCGAGTAACGCCAATCCTCCATTTTTAGGTGCCTGTTCTTCAACGGGTTGTGAATAAGGTTGGTTCATGAGTAGTTCCTCCTAGTTGATAAAAAATAATGTGGAAGACGAGGGCCCTTCGTCTCCGGATAGCAAAGACATTTCACTTTTCTCTATTGTTCAGTACGGTCGAAAAAGTACCTTACCGTCTCAAGAGGATGTTACAAGCGAAATGAACTTGTATAGATTTGCTACAGTTGCTATCATAAGGGCATGAAAATAGTTTGAGAAGTACGTACTTTAAAGTGCGGTAGGCACCAAAAAGTGCCTATGGGAGAAACGGAGGAAATGATATGCCATATAATATTCCGGTCGAAGCGACACTTGACGTCATCGGCGGTAAATGGAAAGTCGTCATCATGTGTCATTTGATCAAAGGAGAGCGTCGGACGAGTGAGTTGCGTAAGCTCATGCCGAACATCACGCAAAAAATGCTCACGCAACAGTTGCGCGAGCTCGAGGCGGACGGTGTCATCATCCGCACGGTGTATGAACAAGTCCCACCGAAAGTCGTCTATTCCCTGTCTGACTACGGCTGGTCGCTCCAACCGATTTTGGATGCGATGTGTGCCTGGGGAGAAGGGCATATCGAACAGACCGGGGAAGACGTCATTTCATAACCATCACGGTCGTCCAATACGGACGACCGTTTTTCGTAGTGACAAGTCGGGTACAGGGACAGAGACAAGGAGGGAATTAGGATGGACGTGAAAACTTTTTTGTTTACAGATGACGGCTCCATTCCCAACCATCCAGATTATCCGGCGCTCCTCTATCGTGGCGTCTTTGATGACCCGAGCGGGATGCGAGAGACGTTTGCCCATAATGAATGGACGAACAGTTGGGTGAACGGGGTGTTCGACTATCATCACTATCACAGCAACACGCATGAAGTATTGGGCATATTACAAGGTGAAGCGACGCTTCAACTCGGAGGGACGAACGGTGACCTCGTCCGCGTCCGCCTAGGTGATGTCCTCGTCTTACCGGCGGGAACGGGACATCGTCGCATCGAGGCGAGCGAAGATTTTCAAGTGGTCGGGGCATACCCGGACGGTCGTGACTATGACACGTTGACAGGAAAGACGGAAGAACGACCGGACAACGTAAAGCGAATCGAACAAGTCGAAAAACCGAAGTTTGATCCCGTCTTCGGGACGACGGGTCCACTACATGAAGCATGGACAAAGGAGGAAACGTTATGAATCAACGACTACCACATTCTTTATTACTTGCAGCTTTGAAGCAAAACGTCGTCAAATTGAAAGACGGACGCGAGATGCGCGCACTCGGACAAGGTACATGGCGCATGGGGGAAGACAAATCGAAGCATGATGCCGAGGTTGAAGCGCTTCGGACAGGAATCGACTGCGGACTCCATGTCATCGACACGGCGGAAATGTATGGGGAAGGGGAGTCTGAGAAGTTGGTAGGGGAAGCAATCCAAGACCGACGCGAAGATATCTTTCTCGTCTCGAAAGTGTATCCATACAATGCGTATGGCGATAAACTCGTCAGCGCATGTGATGCGTCGCTCGAACGACTCGGGACGGACTACCTGGATCTTTACTTACTCCATTGGCGAGGCGATGCCCCGCTCGAGGAGACGATTCAAGGGATGGAACAGCTCAAAGCGGACGGAAAGATTCGGGCATGGGGGGTCTCGAACTTCGATGTGGACGACATGGAAGAATTGCTGTCGCTCCCGAATGGGGACAACTGTGCGGTCAACCAAGTGCTCTATCATCTCGGCAGTCGAGGCATTGAATATGACCTGCTTCCTTATCTAGAAGAACAAGGCATTCCCGTCATGGCGTACGCGCCGCTCGCCGAGGGAAGTGACGTGAAAAAAGACGTCTTCGAAAACGAGACGGTCAATCGAATCGCAGAGGCGTATAGTGCCTCCGTCGCACAAATCTTGCTTGCCTGGACGATTCGGAGCGGACACGTCATCGCCATCCCGAAAGCTGGGCAGGCCGAGCATGTCGAAGAGAATGCGGCGGCGCTCTTGCTCGACATGAGTGAGGAAGATTTCGCGGCGCTCGATGAGGCGTTCCCTCCACCGACGACGAAACAACCGCTAGATGTCATTTGATGATGTGAACTGGGCCAAACAAAGGTCCAGTTTTTCTTTTGTGGAAATCGATTGTCCTTTACAGGTTGCGGGTAAATATAGGAAGGACTTGCTTGTTTAGATGACATCGATACGACAAGGGAGCTGAACGCTATATGGAACAAACGTACACCGCTGAAGAATTCAAAGAGAAGATGTACTCGAATTTAAAGGTACGCCCGAGTGATTCCGTTATCCTCATGTGCTCCATCTTTATCGCGTCAATCGGATTGAATATGAACTCCATCCCCATCATTATCGGGGCCATGTTGATTTCGCCGCTCATGACGCCTATCCTGAGTATCGGGCTCGCCTTGTCGCTCTATGACATGAAACTCCTTCGAGCGGGTGTGCGTTTGTTGCTCGTCCAAGTCGCGGTCAGTCTCACCGTCGCGACCATTTATTTCGCTATCTCGCCAATTACCTATGCAAGTAATGAAATCATTGCCCGGACCGAACCGACGATTTGGGATGTCATCATCGCTTTCGCTGGGGGGACCGCCGGCATCATCGGGGCACAAAAGAAGATGAGTAACAACATCGTCCCGGGTGTCGCCATCGCGACCGCCTTGATGCCCCCGCTCTGTACGGTCGGCTATTCGATTGCGACGTGGAACGTCGATTATTTGATCGGGTCGAGTTATCTCTTCGTCATCAACTGTGCGTTCATCGCCATTGCGACGTTCATCGGCGTCAAGTTCATGGGCATCTCGCAAGTGTTGACGAAACAAGACGCGAACCATAAAAAATCAATCGACTTCACATTGCCTTGTCTGTCCTAATCGTCGTCCCAAGTATCTTCTCGGCCGCTACGCTCGTTCAAGACAGCATCGTCCGGACGGGAATCAACAATTTCATCGAAGAAGAGTTTTCAGACGCCATTATTATCAGTCAGGACTATCAGGAAGATGATGATTTGCTTCTCGTGACGACGAGGGGGAAACGGTTGACCGAGGAAGAACTCGCCGACATCGAATCGCGCCTGCCGGACTATGGGCTACATGCGATTGAATTGTCCGTGACACAAGTACCGGATCTGAACGGTTTATCTGGAGAACAGGCAGCACGCATTTTACAAGACTATCTCGAAAGTCGCCTGCAACAGTTCAACCTGTTCGACAGCCGTCAAATCGATTTAGAGGACTTGCCGTTCGAACTGCAAAATGAGATGAATTAGTATTTCGATTATTTTTAATTATGTATTGGTGATTGAAAATGATTTCTTTATATGAGCTAGATGATCATCACATTTCCCTTTCATTTAAAAGGTAACTGGAATCTCAGAATGATTGAAGTAAAATAGACGTACATGACTATTGATGATCGTGATACACGAAGCGATTAACTTAAACTAGTTTACCGGAGGAGTTTTCATGTTTCTAAATGTACTTTTATTTTTTGAGATTTCAATAGTCTTATGTATGGTCCTTGCTCTGTACAAATTTAAACGTAAGCAATTTTCTAGTGATTTACTTTTTTTGTTTTTGGAAGAAAAAAATAGAATGCAGCTTGAAACTAAAAATATTGAAAATACAAAATATCATAAAGTTAAAAATTTATTGGTGCTGCAAGCTCTTAATATATGGATATTGCTTGCTACATTAAATTATATGATTATAAGTAACGATGGTAGAAGTGAGATGAATTTAATTGTTGTCTTCTTCTTAATTCTTAATCGATATGTAGTGAATTTTTTTGTAGAGAAGAGTCTAAACTAAGTAGTGCAAAACCGTGTTGCTTGAAATCTGAATTCTCTTGAGTATCAGTCATAAAAGAATAAAAAAACAAATAGCAGAAATAACTCGAATTCAGTAGAGTTATTTCTGCTATTTTTCATATCAAGTGAATAAAATAATCCTGAAACGTCATTTTTCCAAAGCGCCCGAATTTCTTATGGTAAGCCTATTGATTGGAAAAAATTCAGTAATCATTTTACTCGTTAGTTCGCAAGCGGATGTTTCAAGAGATAGTCTTCGATTTGATCAATCGTTTCTTTCAACACGTCGTCTGCGAATGGAGACTTGAGGCCTGCCAGTTCGACGAGTTCGAGGAACGAACGGCTTCCGCCTGCCTGACAGAGCGTGAGGTAATCGCTCCATGCCGCTTCGCGGTCTTCATGCATGCGCACCCAGAACTGGAATGCACATACTTGTGCGAGCGTATAGTCGATATAGTAGAACGGGCTTTGGAAGATGTGACCTTGTTGGTGCCACCATGCGCCCGATTCGAGATAGTCGTTCGTCTCATAATCGCGGTGCGGGAGATATACCTTCTCCAAATCGCGCCATGCCTGACGACGCTCGGCTGCTGTCATCTCAGGGTTGCGGTAGACGACGTGTTGGAACTCATCGACGAGCACGCCATACGGAAGGAACGTCATGCTACCGGCCAAGTGATTGAACTTATACTTGTCGACTTGGTCGCCGAAGAAGAGCTCCATCCATGGCCAACAGAAGAATTCCATCGACATCGAGTGAATCTCGCACGCCTCATACGTCGGGAAGGCATATTCCGGTGTCGTCAAATGACGGCTCTCATACACTTGGAAGGCATGACCGACTTCGTGCGTGAGCACGTCGATGTCGCCGGCCGTCCCGTTGAAGTTCGAGAAGATGAACGGAAGCCCTTCAGACGGCAAGTACGTGCAGTATCCGCCGCCAGATTTCCCTGGTTTCGCCGTCAAGTCGAGGGCGCCGCGTTCCTGCATGTACTGGAAGAACTCGTCCGTTTCATTTGAGAGTTCACGATACATCTTGTTTCCGCCTTCGATGATGAACGACTCATCCCCTTGTGGTGTCGCGTTACCGTCTGGGAAGACGAACGACTCGTCATAGTAATAGAGGTGGTCGACACCGATTCGTTTCGCCTGCTTTTCTTTCAAAGCAGATGCGAGTGGGACGATGACGTCACGGACTTGTTTCCGGAAGTTGTCGACCATCGACTCGTCATAGCCGACACGCTGCATCCGTGCATAACCGAGTTCGACGAACGACGGGAAGCCGAGCGCATGAGCGATTTCCGTACGGACGCGTACGAGTTCCCCATAAATGCGGTCGAGCTCGTCGCCGTTGTCAGAAAGGTATGTATAGCGGGCGACAGATGCGGCTTTTCGGATATCACGGTCTGGTGATTGAAGATACGGACCGAACTGTGACAAGTTGAGCGTCTTGCCGTCAAATTCGATTTGCGCAGCGGACATGACTTTTTGATAAGCTGTCGCGAGGCGATTTTCTTCCTGTAATTTCGGGATGAGTGACTCCTCGAACGTTTCGAGTGCGCGTTCGGCGAGCGAGAACAATTGGCTGCCCCATTCCGCTTCGAGTTCAGTGCGAAGCTCGTGGTTCGTCAAGACGCGATAGTACGCTTGAATCTCCTTTTCATAGACCGGAAGTGCGTCGTCAAAGAAGGCTTGTTCTTCCTCGTAAAACGAATCGCGTGTGTCGACCGAATGTCGGATCGCGACGAGCTGACTTTGTGTCTCAAAGTCGTTCCGTTCCTTGTTGATTTGGCGAATGAGTTCGTTCGCTTCCTCGAGTGTGCTGGCTTGCTGTAATTCGGCAGAATAGTCCGACAATCTGCTGTTCAAAGCGTCCAAGTCGGGCCGTTCATATGACAATTTTGTGAAAGTCGTCATTGTAAGCGCCTCCATCGTGTGAAATTTTTACAAAGTGTAAAAAGGGCTTGCAAAAGCGATTGCACACTCGTATTCTTACGATGTGTAAAACGATTTCGCACTACCTTATTACAACTATACCGTTAATGGGGTAGGGATTGAAGTATTAGCTTTTCGGGTATAAAAGTGGAGACTTCGATTCAATAGAACATGTTGGAGGGATTAAGCTATGGGATTCTTTAAAAAACTTTTTGGTGGTAAAGAAGAACAACTCAACGCGGTTTCACCGCTTACAGGAAAGGTCGTCGACATCACGAACGTACCGGACCAAGTATTCTCACAAAAAATGATGGGTGACGGGATTGCGATCGAGCCGACAGAAGGAAAAGTCGTCTCACCGGTCAGCGGAACAATCGCGACAGTCTTCCCAACGAAACACGCGATCGGCATCAACGCGGACAACGGTGCGGAATACTTGATTCACATCGGTTTGGACACGGTCAACCTAAAAGGTGAAGGCTTCGAGACACACGTCACAGAAGGGCAATCTGTCAAAGCAGGCGACCCACTCGTCACGTTCGACCTCGACTTCATCAAAGCGAACGCGCCATCAACGATCACTCCGATCATCATCACGAACCACGACAGCTTCGGCGTGAACAAACTTGTCGCAGAAGGCGACACGGTGACAGCTGGATCTTCGGAAGTCGTCGAATTGACAAAGAAATAAGGAGACGACCCATGACTCGGGAGCTTAGGCTTCCGAGTATTTTTTTGCGAATGCGGGAATTATAATGAAGAGAGGGAAGGGGGAATTGAGATGGATGGAAAAAATGCACCATACCGGGGATACGGGGATCGGATACGAATATTACGGGAACGGGCTGGATTGTCGATTGAGACGCTTGCGGAACGGATTGGCGTCGCCCCGTACTTTATCCGACGTACCGAACTGAGTGAGGTCTATCCGACCATGCCTTACATAGAGGCGCTCGCAGACGCTTTGCAAATCGACCCGAACTATTTGGCCCGCCATATTTGGACGGGAGAGTCACTCAAGGTACTCATGCGAGGAAAAGTACCGGAACTCGAACAGATGAAGCTCGCCTATGAAGAAGCGATGCACGGGAAGTCCGTCGAGGAGATGCAACGGCAACTCGAAGAACGGATGCGCATCTTTGACCTAATGCACGAAGAAGAGTTACATCGCATTTTCAAAGAAGACGAGGAACCGACGTCACACCATGCACTCGAAGCGCTCGTCGATGCGGTGCTTGACCTCGGACGGTCACATGACACGACGCGTCACATCGTCCCGTTCGCTCGCTATGTGGAACGTCTCGTCCCAGACCAATTCGCGGATAACTCATTTCAGTACGCAGAGTATGGCGTCGTTGACAAATCGTATAAATTGCAATGACCGTAGAGCATTCTACGGTTTTTTGTGCACAAAAAAGTGACCAGGAGAATCTCCCGGTCACTTCAATCAGCGCATCGGACGCGCTTCGTAGCGTACTTTTGGACGTGTGCCGGCGAGTAAGAAGCCGAGCACGATATTCAAGATTGTGAGCACCCATCCGACATAACCGAATGTGTAGGCAAGACTCGCCAGCATCGTTTGCCAGTCGAGCAATGCTGCTGCGTCCCCGCGGAATGTGAAACGAATGACGGTGAAGCCAATGAGTGTCGCTGCAGTAATCATGATGCCGATCCATGCGCCACCGAAGCGGGACGTTTGAGAGCGTCTGCTGACCGGATACCAAAACGCGAGCGTTCCGATGAACGCACTGCCTGCATAGGCAAGCAGGATTTGCCATAACGCATCCGCGTCTAAGAAGACGGTATAACAGATGAACGTTGTGAGCGTCGTCATAAACGTAAAGATTAAGGCTGCGAGTAATCGTGATCGCATAGTTCGTTTTCCTCCTCATTTTGCACATTCTTTAGAGTAAACGAAAACGAATTTGCTGTAAACGTTATTGACGGTTTTGTAATATTTGTCGCCATTGTTTAATGGCGTTCGTTCCATAGAACAAGACGCCGCCACGATAGAATTTCGAGCCGATCCACAACGTGACACCGATCGTTCCGATGAGTAACCCGATCGAGAGCGCCACTTCCCATACGGCCACATCGACGAGCATGACACGAAGGAACATGAGCATCGGAGCGAAGAACGGGACGAATGAGAGGATGGTCACGATGGTCGCATCCGGGTTGTTCAAACCGAACATCGCGACTAAGAATGCGGCGACGAGGAGCATGATGACCGGCATGACCATTTGTTGTGACTCTTCGACTCGGCTGACGAGTGAGCCGAGGACGGCGAAGAGTGAGGCGTACAACAAGTATCCGAGCAAGAAGAACACGAGTAGATAGATGACGGCCCGTGCGTTGCCGGCGTTCTCGATGACCGTCGTCGCCAGCTCGCTACCACTCGCACTCACATAACCAAACCCGAGGAAGATCCCGATTTGGATGAGGGCAAGCGTTCCGATGGCGGTCACTTTCGCAAGCATATGGGTCACCGGATGAGTCGTCGAGATGATGAGCTCCATGACACGCGATGACTTCTCCGTCGTCACTTCTGTTGAAATCATCGATCCGTACGTGATGATCGAGATGTACAAGAGCATCAACATGACGTAAACGAGCGCCGAGGACGAGAGGAGTTCATCCGAGTTCTCTCCACCGCGTCCGAGATAGGACTCGTCGAGTTGGATCGGTTCGCTGAGGGCAGCGATGACGGCCGGGTCGACATCGGACGATTCGATCAATTCCGCATTGCGCAACTGTTGTAAGGATGTTTGCAAGAGAGTCGTGAACTCCTGTTCCGGGCGTTCGGAGATGACGCGGGCATCATAGCCGTCAACAAAGGCGACGACCCCATACTCTCCGTCATTGATGCCGGCCCGCGCCTCTTCTTCCGTGATTTCGCTAGAGGCGACGTCTTCATAGCCGAGGGACTTCATCGTGTCGACGAGTTCTGTGTTTTCAGATACGACGAGAGCACTCGCCTGTTCAGAGTCCTCGAAGGAGGACATGATGCGGTCGATGTTCGTGAACCCGAATATGAACAGGATCGTCAACGCCGTCGAGATGAGGAATGCTTTCGAACGAATTCTCGATTTGAGTGTGAACGCATAGAGCGGTCCAAAGTTATGAAACATGCTGTCCGACCTCCTTGATGAAGATGTCATTGAGTGATACCGGTTGACGCATGAACGTCTTCACGTTCGCCTGATGACGGACGAGCGCCGACAGGACGGTGTCACTATCTTCGAAAGAATGCAAGCGTACGAGATGACCGGATTTGTAGGGCTCGATTGTCTCCACGACTGGGAGCGACTCGAGAATGTGAATCTGGTCCGTTTCAATGAAGAGGGCAGGCTCTTCGTATCTTGACTTGATTGTCGGGACGTCACCGCTCACGACGGCACGGCCACCTTTCAAGATGCCGACGTGTTGACACAATTCTTCGACATGCTCCATTCGATGACTCGAGAAGACGATGGTCGTCCCGGCGTCACGCAATGCGAGAACTTCACGCTTCAGAATTTCGACGTTGACCGGGTCGAGCCCGCTGAACGGTTCGTCTAAGATGACGAGTTCCGGGTTATGGAGCAGGGCGGCGACGAGTTGGATCTTCTGTTGATTCCCTTTTGATAGCTGCTCGACACGCATCGTCTCATATTGAGGAATTTCGAGGCGTTCGAGCCACGACTTGACCGCGCGTTTGGCGTCGCTCCCGCGCATGCCCTTTAGGCTTGCGAGAAAGACGAGCTGTTCACGAACTTGGGATTTCGGATACAGGCCACGTTCCTCGGGCAAATAGCCGACGATGCGATGGTCGACCGCCTTGCCGTTCCACGTGATACTTCCATCGGTCGGTTTCAGGATGTCGAGGATCATGCGGAATGTCGTAGTCTTTCCAGCACCGTTTGCACCGAGCAGACCAAACATTTCCCCTTGTGGGACGAGGAATGTGAGGTCGTCGACAGCTTTGAAGTCACCGAATTCCTTGGTGACGCGTTCGATATGTAATGCCATATTCTATTCCCTCCTTAGAATGTCTCTTCTTCTATCGTACGCCACCTTGAGCAAAAAGTTTCACTTTTTCTGGTAAATGATTTATCTTGAAATCAAGATAATAAAAGGAGGATGACAATGAAAACGCAGTCTACGGGAATCCATCACATTTCGTCGATGGTACAAGACCCACAACGTACGCTAGATTTTTATGGACAGGTGCTCGGTCTCCGCTTCGTGAAGCAGACCGTCAATTTTGATGACCCGGGCACGTATCATCTCTATTTTGGGGACGAAGTCGGGACACCGGGAACGGTGATCACGTTTTTCCCGATCCCGGGATTAGGGAAAGGGCAGGTCGGGAGCGGCCAAGTCGGCGTGACGACTTATCTCGTACCGGCAGGAAGTTTACCGTTCTGGGAAGAAAGACTACAACAGCACGGGATCTCGACCGTCGCCACTGAACGTTTCGGTGAGGCGTCTCTCTTGTTCGAGGACCCGGACGGACTCGTCGTCGAACTCGTCGCCCGACCGAGCTCTAAACAGACACGTTGGGTCATCCCCGGTATCACAGAACGTGAAGCGATTGTCGGATTCGCCGGAGCGACTTTGTTGTCAAAAGCGCCGGACGAGACCGTGCGCTTGTTGACGGAACTGTTCGGCTTTGAAAGGGTCGCAGAGGATGATGAGTGGGTCCGTTTGAAAGGGTCAGCCGATTACGGGAACGTCATCGATGTGAAGAAAACGATTTTACCGAACGGGGTCCCTGGGACGGGAACGGTTCATCACATCGCGTGGCGCATTTCTGACGGAGAACATTATCCGACCTGGCAAGATGCCATCTTTGACCTTGGGTTAAGACCGACCGAAGTGAAAGAACGGAACTACTTCCGCTCCGTCTATTTCCATGATGCCGGTCGCATCCTGCACGAACTCGCGACGGACGTACCTGGATTCACCGTGGACGAATCCGTTGACACGCTTGGTGAGACGTTGCGCTTACCGCCATGGCTCGAAGCGGACCGAGATAAAATCGTCCGCACACTATCAACAATCACGATCCCGAGAGGAGAACGCATATGATTCATCAATTCATTCAAGGTACCAAAGAGACGACACTCGTTTTATTACACGGAACTGGAGGGACCGAGCAGGATTTGATTCCGCTCGCGAAAGAACTGTCGACCGAGGCGAACATCTTGACGCTTCGAGGGGATGTCATCGAAAACGGGATGTCCCGTTTCTTCCGTCGTCACGCGGAAGGGGTGCTCGACCTTGAAGATTTAAAGAAACAGACAGAGCGCTTCCTTCAGTTTTTAGATGAAGCGGCGACAACGTATGGTATCGACCGAGACAAGATGATCCCGCTCGGCTACTCGAACGGGGCGAATTTGATCGGGTCGGCGCTTTACCGTCATCCGGCGTTCACTGCTTCACTCCTATTCCACCCGATGGTACCGGACCGTTCATTGACGCTACCTGACTTGTCAGGGTCGAACGTGTTCATCTCGGCTGGCGAACGCGACCCGATTTGCCCGAAAACAGAAACAGAAGAGCTGACATCGACACTCCGAAGCGCGGGAGCGGACGTCGAGCTCTTCTATCACTCGGGGGGACATGAACTTCGCATGGAAGAAGTCGAGGCAGCACGGACATGGATTGCCGCATACCTCGACTGATTCATTCAAGCCATTTTTTTCGGTTTGTTCGGACGAGAATAGACAACGAGGACACCTCGGTCAATCAAATAGGCGGCGAATAAACGTTTCGCTTCCTCAGCACGCACAGTTCGGTCGATTTGGATATACAATCGGCCGAGCTTTTTTTGTGAGGTGCGCGTGAGCAACCAAATCGAGTCGAGCGTATACTGCCAACTTTGGAGCGTGTCGCCACCGATGTATAAGTAGCGGTTTTGGGTGCGCTCGAGTAAGTAGTTGAGCCACCAGACGTCACGAGCCAGTTTAGCGCAGACACCGAGCACGAACGTGAGACCGAGGAAAGCCATGCTAGATAAGACAGGATGAATGGCAGAGAACCCGTTGCGGACTGACTCGAAGGCGACAAGGAGCAATCCGACGGAAAAGACGCTGACGAACCACCAGAATCCGAAGTTAGAGAATGAACGTTTTGGGTCGTGCACCATATGATGTCGATTCCGGATGATCGATGCCATTCTCTCCACCTCCTTTATTAGAATATTCTGAATATTTAGTAACACCACTATACTATACTGTACCCAATCCCGTCTATTTGAATACGCGCACAACATGCTGAATCGTGAGGATTTTTTGACGTTTCGGCTTGCATTCTTCGAATTATGGGAATGATGACAATGAAGACATGAAAATTTTGTTGAAACGTAATTTCACTTTGTGGAGGAATCGCTTATGATAGGTGAGGGAATTTTCCATGACCTTCATGGATTCTGTCTATAAAGAGAACGTGAAAACATGAAGGTCAGCTTCATTGCAGTCATCATAGAGAACTAGAGGGAATGTTATGAGAAATTATTGGTATGACAATATTAAAGGAGTACTCGTCCTACTCGTCGTCTTCGGACACTTGTTGACAGATGTCCGCGGCGCTTATGACGACATTTTACCAAAGTGGGTGTATCTGTTCCTGTATACCTTCCACATGCCGTTGTTTATCATGTTGAGCGGTTACTTTTATCGGGAGAACCGCTATTTGCGCGTGATCCAGTTATTCGTGGTCTATGTCATTTGGCAGGTCATCCTAGGGTCATGGTTCGCGTTTACAGAAGGGATTCCGATTTTCTCACTTGAAAATCCAGGACTGAATTTGTTGAAGCCATACTGGGCGCTTTGGTATCTGATGGCCATCATTTTCTGGTACATCATCACCCCGTACGTGACACAACTGAAGGGGTACGTGTTGTATGCACTATTATTCGCGCTCCTGTTCGGATTCCAAGCCGAGGCGACGGGGTATTTCGCGTTACGTAAAGTCATCATGTTCTATCCGTTCTTCTTGATCGGGAACTGGATGTCCGAGCGCAATACGCTCAACTTCTTTGAGCTACCGAAACGGGCCGAGCACCGGAACCGATACCGCATCGGCGGGGCGATCGTTTTCACCACGCTCACACTGGGGCTCTTGGTCTCCATGCGCGTCCAACAAGACGATACGTTCTACCATATCGGCAACTTGTTCAAATTCCGTTTCGCCTATGACACGGCCGTCCCTGAGGCGATGTGGAGCGGTCCGTTCGCCTTCTTGATCGTCTATACGGTGTCGCTCCTCATGTCGATCAGCTTCGCGCTCATCATCCCGGGACGACAGCTGCCGATTTTCTCGCGTGCCGGACAGTATAGTCTGTACGTCTATCTCGTCCACGTCTTCTTTGTCGTCGCCTGGAAGGCGTTCATACCGGCAGGATTCATGCCGACATCTTGGATGCAACTGCTCGTCTTGTTCGGGGTCGCCTTTGTGATGGTCCTCGTGATTATCAGTCCACCGATGGTCCGTCTCTTGCGTCCGCTCGTCGAGATTGACGTGAAGCGTGTCCAAAATACGAAGGGTGTAAAAGGGTAAAGTCTTTTCTAAACGCAACATTTCCGCTACACTTTATTAAGAAGAAACGAAACTAGAGTTAAGGAAGTGACCCTATGCCATACGAAAATGGAATGCACAGCACAGAAGGCGACGTGAACGTATCACGTCACGTCGTTGAAATGATTGCCGCGGTCGCGGTCAAAGAAACGAAACACGTCTCGTTCACGCAAGAAGATACGAAATTGTCAGAGCGTGCGCTCATGAAACATGTGAAAGTCGATGAGTCGGACGAAGGTATCACCATCAACCTATCGCTTTACATCGCGTACGGACAGTCGATCATCAAAACGGTGACGGCCGTCCAAGAGCGCATCACGCAAGATATGGACACGATGCTTGCGATGACACCACGTTCTGTGAACGTGAAAGTGGTCGGGATTCAGCTGTGATAAGGAAGGGGAGAGCACAGGCTCTTCTCTTTTTTTTGATTTTTGCGAAAACGGTTGCATCAAGATAACGTTTTCATTTATAATAGAAATCGAACAAGTGCAACCGTTTGCATCATTGACCAAACGTGCGACGGGTACTTGTCAAGTTCCCTAAATGTAGTCTGACGACACAAGCATTTGAAGGAAAGGCGGAAAGCATGTATGTCAACGATTGAAGCAGTGATTTTCGATTTGGACGGTGTCATCACTGACACGGCAGAGTACCATTACCTCGCTTGGAAGCAGCTCGGTGAAGAGCTCGGAATTCCATTTGACCGCGAATTCAACGAAACGCTCAAAGGCGTGAGTCGGACTGAGTCGCTTGAGCGGATCCTTACGCTCGGCGGTAAACAGAACGATTTCACACCGGAAGAGAAAGAAGAACTCGCACAAAAGAAAAACGAGCACTACGTTGAACTCATTCAACACATCTCATCCAACGATCTTCTTCCTGGTATCGTTTCATTCCTCGATGAAATCAAAGAGGCGGGACTCAAAATCGGAATGGCTTCTGCATCAAAGAACGCATTTGCGGTCGTTGATGCACTTGGTGTCCGCCATTACTTCGACCATATTGTCGATGCAGCAACTGTCGCCCAGTCAAAACCACACCCCGAAGTGTTTTTGAAGGCCGCTTCTGCCCTTGGCGTGAAACCCGAACTCGCCATCGGCGTTGAAGACGCGGCTGCCGGCGTAACTGCAATCAAAGCGGCAAATATGTTTGCTGTCGCCGTCGGAGAAGAATCGATGCTTGGTCATGCAGACCTCATCGTCGCTTCTACTGACGAACTTTCGCTTGAACGCATCCTCGAACGCGTTCACGTGTAAATGACTACAATCATCTTCCGTGAGACGGCGACTGCCCCGAACAGTCGTCGTCTTTTTTGAGTCAAAAGTCCTAAATAGACAGAATTGCCCAAAAAGAGATGACAAACACATTACAAATCCGTTACACTTTTATAGAAGATATAGAGGGATTATTAGGAATTACTGATTTAAATTAGGGAATTCCAAATTATAATTGGATGTAGAAGGGGATTTGTGTATGGAATCTACGAATGTCAATGACCACATTTATCGAGAATTGATGGAAATTGAGGAGTCGTATCGTCAATTGCAACGACGTGCCGAGTATTTGATTGCGGAATTGAGTCGAGATAAAGAAGAGAAGGACCCAATGACTGACGCGTCAAAACGCCTACGTCCACGCCGTGTGAACCAGCGTTATCCGCTCGAGGTGTACGTTCATCAAGTGACGGATCTATTGAAGGAGCGTCAGACGATGAGTGTGCGTGATATTCAAATGGAACTTGAACTCCGTTACCGTCATCACATCAGCAACATTTACCAATTGATGGTGAAGATTGAAGGGGTCAACCCGGAAATCAAAAAAATTGGTCGCGGCTTGTATACATACGAACCGACAGAAGAAGTGGCAGCGACACTTTCATAATCCAGAGCCGATGGGGAACGCCTCATCGGCTTTTGTTGTAAACGGACTGATATCTACTCATGAATTCAAAATATGATATAATTCGCCAGAGTCTATTTTTTTGAGAGAGGAACTGTCGGCCCATGCTATGGATTGCCATGTTGGTCAGTTTTGTGATGGCCATCTTGATTACACCGCTCGTTCGTCGATTCGCATTTTTCATCGGTGCGGTCGATCATCCGAACGCACGAAAAGTACATTTACGGACGATGCCACGAATCGGGGGTCTTGCGATTTTTATCGCATTCTTCATCGGCTATGCCTTGCTGCTTCCGACGAGTCGTTATAATGATGCCATCTTGATTGGGGCTGTCGTGATTCTCCTTACCGGACTGATCGATGACCGGTTCCAACTATCGGCCCGCGTCAAGCTGATGGGACAGATGATTGCGACGGTCGTCGTCTTGAACTCGGGGATGCGAATCGAACTCATCAATCTTCCGTTCGACCAGCAACTCTACCTCGGGTCATGGAGCATCCCGATCACCGTCCTCTGGCTGATTGGGATCACGAATGCCATCAACTTGATAGACGGTCTTGATGGACTCGCCGCGGGTGTGTCGAGCATCGCCCTCGGGACGATTGCTGTCTTGGCCATCATTCAGGGAAACGTCTATTTGACGATGATGGCTCTCTTGCTCCTTGCAAGCACGCTCGGGTTTCTCGTCCATAATTTCTACCCGGCGAAAATCTTTATGGGCGATACGGGGGCACTGTTCCTTGGATATATGCTCGCTGTCTTCTCGCTCATCGGATTTAAGAACGTGACGTTGTTCTCGCTCGTCGTTCCGGTTCTCTTGCTCGGGTTACCGATTTCGGATACGATCTTCGCCATCGTGCGTCGACTCGTCCAGGGTCGACCGCCGATGTCGCCAGATAAATCGCATATGCATCACCAGTTGATCGATATGGGCTTCACGACACGGCAAGCGGTCCTACTTATGTACGGGATGACCTTATTCTTTGGCATCTCATCCATCTTGTTCGCCAAGACGACGATGCTCGGTGCGGTCATCACGTTCATCGTCGTGTTAATTGTCATCGAATTGATCGTGGAATCGACTGAACTGATTCATCCGAACTATAAACCAATCATTCGCACGTCCCGACGACTGCTCGGTCGACCGCGAACCTAAATAATAGCCAGTATCGCCGCGCGATACTGGCTATTATTTGTTTTAGTACGTGATCGTTTCGGTCATCGAATCGTCCGTTTCATCGGTTGACGGTTCGTCCGCCGTGACGGGCATCCCGAGCTCCGTCTGGAGAAGGGCCTGGGCGTCACGAAGGTCAGCCGGGTCGATTTCATAATAGTAGACCCCGTTCAGCGTCAAATCAGTCCCTTCGAGTGTTTCGCGGTTGAACGACTTCAGCGACTTTGCGTAAGGCTGAAGTTGTGAGGCCTCTGACAACGTCATGTTCGTCCGGATGTTCTCGCCGACGGCATTCATGATCCGGTTCAGCTTCGTAAACGAGTTGATGGTCGTCGCCTCATTGATGATGGCCTCGATGACTTGCTGTTGTCGACCGGCTCGACCGATGTCGCCGGCAGGGTCTTGCTTCCGCATCCGAGCGTAAGCGAGTGCTTCTTTTCCGTTTAAGACTTGAACGCCAGGCTCTAGCTCGACATTTCCGGTCGCTCTACCGGAGATAGGGATGAGGACGTCAATCTCGACGCCACCAACCGCATCGACCAAATCTTCGATTCCATCAAAGTTAATGGTTGCATAGTAATCGATCGGGATGTCGAGCAAGTTCTCGACGGTCGCGATGGTCGTGTCGATGCCTCCGTAAGCATATGCATGGTTGATCTTGTCTTTGAACGGATCCTCATCGTCGATGATGATGTCGACATACGAGTCACGTGGGATGCTGACGAGCGTCACTTGCCGCGATTCCTTGTTGAACGTGGCGACCATGAGCGAATCGGTCCGTCCTTCCTCGAGCGAGGCGCCGCCATCGACTCCTGCTAACAGGACGGAAAAGTGATCTTTCGTCAAGTCGATGGTCTCGTCGCGACGTTCTGACTTGTCACCACGTTCCAACGCCTTGTTCGCGTTTTCGGCGGTTTCATTCGCTTTGAAGACAAAATAGCCGAAAGCGGAACCACCGATCAGCAATACGACACCCAACACGATGAGGACAATTTTCCAAGGTGATCTTTTCTTGCGTGGGGGTGTTTCCATGTTGTTTCCTCATTTCAGTCGTTTCTTTTAGTATAGGCGTTTCAACGCTTGAAATCACGTTCGATGATGCGGATTGTATGAGTTTGAAGCTGACCTTGACCGTTCGTCATGTCTGTTAGCCAAGCGAGCGCCTCCTCTGTTTGTTCCACGGGGACCGACACATGAAACGTGACGAGGTCTGCGTAGATGATGTCATCGAGCAGGTAGCTAGACTGTCTCAACTCATTTTCGACTTTCCCAATCCATGTATAGTCGACGGTGAGTGTCAACTGTTGCATCGGTAGACGCTCGACGATGCCGATCGCATCAAGTCCTTCGCTCACGGTCCCACCGTAGGCGCGAATGAGTCCGCCGCCACCGAGCTTGATTCCACCGAAATAACGTGTCACGACGACGACCGTATCTTTCAAGTGACGTTTGCGTAACACCTCGAGCATCGGCATGCCGGCCGTACCGCTCGGCTCACCGTCGTCATTCGCTTTCTGGTGCTCGTTTCGTTCCCCGATGATGTAGGCGGAACAGTTATGGTTTGCGTTCCAATGCTCTTTCTTAATGGCTTGGATGAACGTCTGCGCCTCTTCCTCGGTTTCGACACGTTTGAAATGAGCAATAAATTTTGATTTTTGGATAACGACTTCGTATGTTCCACTTTGTTTTATAGTATAATTTGACTCAATAGACATTTCTGAAAATTCTCCTTTCTATTTTTGAATATTTTTTTTAGAATTCAAGTAGGCACATATGCTATTTATAGCGAATGGAATTATAGAAAATCTCTCATGTCCGCTGTAAACCTGTTTAGAGTGGGACGATATATAAGAATAGATGAGGATTAACTACCGAACTATTAGGGGATGGCATCGTGAATCATATTACCGATCGGACAGCTTTAGAACATATCATAACAAATATGATTGAAACGGTGACGGAAAGTAAAGAGGAGATTGTCCGTATAACCGAAAGTTCTGCAACTGAATATTCAGCAATTCAAAACGAGTTAAAAGAATTGACGGATAAAATCGAGTTCTACATCGAGGAGTCCGATCGACTCGACCGACTCGTGAAAGCTGCAAAGGCCAAGCTCGTTCAAGTCAGCAAAAAGTTTCATATACATAGTGAGCAAGAAATTCGTGAAGCCTACGAACGGGCGAATCAAATGCAACTCGAGCGTTTTCTTGTTCAAAAAGAAGAGATGGCGGCACAGCAACGTCGGAACGACTTAGAGCGTCGTCTGCTCATCTTAGAGGATACGATTGAGCGTGCCGAAAAGTTGATCGGTCGAGTGAGTGTCGTCTTGAACTTCTTACGGGACGACCTACAGCAAGAGTATTCGGATATGATGAAGAAGCAAGAGATGGCCATCGGTGTATTCGAAGCGGCCGAGCGTGAGCGACGCCATCTCGCCCGCGAGATGCACGACGGTCCAGCGCAATCGCTTGCTCATATTTTGATACGGGCCGATCTGATTGAAAAGACGTTTGACAAACGAGGAAAAGACGAGGCGTTTGCCGAATTACATGAATTGAAAAAGTTGATTCGTGGGGCACTCGTCGACGTCCGTCGTTTGATCTATGATTTACGTCCGATGTCGCTTGACGATTTAGGCTTTTTGCCGACGCTCGAGCGCTATCTCCATCAAACGGAGGAGTATACGGCGATCAAGACACGTCTCAACTATCGGGGGTCGCGTGCGCGATTACCCGAGAAGCTGGAGATTAACGTGTTCCGTCTCGTTCAAGAATCGGTCCAAAATGCGATCAAACATGCAAAAACAGCCGAAATCATCGTCAATGTCGAGCAGGCGAGCGATGTGATTCACATTCACGTCCGCGACTACGGTGTCGGGTTTGAACCGAGCGCGATTGGCGAAGAGTCGTTCGGGATTGTCGGAATGCGCGAACGAATTGAATTGGTGAACGGAAGCATCACCATTGACTCGGAAGTCGGCAAAGGGACGGTCGTCCGGATGTCGATTCCGATTCCGTGAGAGAACAAGGGGGAAGACATACATGGAAATGACACAGACACGCATTGCAATCGTGGATGATCACGAACTGTTCCGTGAAGGATTGAAGCGGATTTTTGATTTAGAGGATGAATTTAAAGTTGTCGCCGAAGGGCGCACGGGTCGTGAAGCGATTCGCATCGCGGGCGAGCAAAAACCAGAAATTTTGATCATGGATATCAACATGCCAGACATGAACGGGATTGAGGCGACAAAGCAACTGTCACTCCTGTCACCAGAGACACGTGTCCTCATTCTTTCAATCCATGATGATGAGTCGTATATCACGCATGCGCTTGAAGCGGGGGCATCAGGCTTCTTGTTGAAAGAAGTCGCATCGACAGAATTGATCTCGGCAGTCCGTGCCGTCGCAAAAGATGGGGCGTACCTTCATCCGAAAGTGACGACGAACGTACTGAAGGAGTACCGTCGCCTCTTGCAATTCAAAGGGGAACAAGCGGGACGTGGCGTCGAGAGCCGTACGGATGACCCGGTCTATCAATTGTTGTCGCGCCGTGAAGTCGAGGTGTTACACCTTCTCGCAGACGGTCGCTCGAACCGAGACATCAGTGACATGCTCTTTATCAGTGAGAAGACGGTCAAAAACCACGTCTCTTCCGTGCTTCGTAAAATGGACGTGAACGACCGGACACAAGCCGTCGTGGATGCGATTCGCCGGGGTTGGGTCGAGATTTGAGCGTCACCGATGCTTTACCTCGTTTTTGTGTTACAATATGGAATGGAATCCTAACATAATTGGAAAAATGAAACGACGTAAAGTGAGGATATAGTATGGGAAACATTGCGATTTTAACCGACAGTACCGCCTATCTGTCGGATGATTTTTTGGCGCGACATGACGTCCATGTCGCACCACTCAGTGTCATCTTCGATGGCGCGTCGTACCGCGAGTCGATTGATATGTCGACCGAGGCGTTTTATGAGCGTATCGAGGCGGGTAACCTGCCGACGACGTCGCAACCGGTCATTGGTGAGACGGTCGAATTGATTGAGAGCTTGCCGGACGATGTGACGGACGTGATTGCGATCACGCTCTCCAGTGGAATCAGCGGAACGTACCAATCGATGGTCGCGCTAAATGACATGGTCGACGTGACGGTTCATGCGTTTGACTCAGAGATTTCGTGTATGCCGCAAGCGTTCATGGTCGAAGAGGCCCTTCACCTCCGTGACAACGGGGCGACACCGGAAGAAATCATCGCCCGACTTGAAACGGTCCGTGATTCGATTCGCGCGTACTTCGTCGTCGATGACCTCGACCATTTGCAACGCGGTGGACGGTTGAGCGCGGCGCAAGCGCTCGTCGGATCGTTCTTACAAATCAAGCCGGTCCTTCATTTCCAGGATAAATTGATCGTCCCGTTCGAGAAGATTCGGACGTACAAGAAGGCTGTGCGCCGAATCGAAGAGATGATGGACGAATCGATTGCCGGGGACGGTGAAGGCTACTGCATCGGCATCATTCACGCCAACTGCCCGGAGCGTCAGGCGGAAGAGATCGCTTCGATGAAACAGAAGTTCCCGAAAGCACACATCTCGGGAAGCCATTTCGGTCCCGTCATCGGAACGCATCTCGGACCTGGTGCAATCGGCATCACGTGGTATCGTCGCGAATGGTAAGAGAGACGACCGTCTAAGGTCGTCTTTTTCAATGGAGGAGGGAATGTGATGGCGAAATATCGCCAAATCTTTGAGCGTCTGGCAGAAGAGATGCGAAATGGAACAAGACCCGCTGACTCAAAGCTTCCGTCTGAGACCGAGTTGATGCATCAGTTCGAGGCCAGTCGGGGAACCGTCCGAAAAGCGCTCGATCTTTTACAGGAAAACGGGTATGTCCGGAAGCATCACGGAAAAGGCGTGTTCGTATTGAAACGGGACCAGATCGAGTTTCAATTCAACGGCATCGTCAGTTTCTCAGAAGTGTACGCGAGCATGCTCGGTCGTTCCATTCAGACCCACGTCGCTTCGTTTGAAGAGATGGAGGCCCCGACTTGGCTCGCCGAACGGATGAACTTGGCGGCAGGGACGCACGTGTTTCGCATCGAACGGGTCCGGAACTTTGACGGGGAGAACGTCATTTTAGACATCAACTATTTCGTCAAAGACCTCGTCCCTGGATTAACAGAAGAGATTGCGGCTCGTTCGATTTATGGATATATCGAAGGAGAGCTCGGCTTACAGATCAGCTACGCCAAACGAAAGATTGCAGCAGAAGACGTGACCGAACTCGACCGGAAGCGGCTCGACTTGCATGATTACGAATATGTCATCGTCATCACGAACGATACGTTCTTATATGAAGGGCAACAATTTGAATACACGGAGTCACGTCACCGATTGGACAAGTTCCAGTTCAGTGATGTCGCCCGGCGCTAAAACCTCTTTCGTACAGGAAGAGGTTTTTTGTTTGAGTGAAGGTGAGATAGGGAAAATTTGACAATATAGAAGACACATAACCTTCACGTTTAACTTATCTATATAAGTTGTTGACTTAACTTATATAGATAAGTTATACTTTGTTTGTACTCATAAGTAACCGTTTTCATTTACAATTTTCAAACAAAGGAGGACATTCAACATGAAGGCAGATTATCGTCAAATTGCCGCTGAGATCTTAGAAGCGATCGGGGGCAAAGACAACGTGGACAAGGCCGCGCACTGTGTGACGCGTCTACGTCTCTCCCTCAAGGATCAATCAAAAGTCGATGAGGCACGCGTGAAAGAAATCGACCTCGTCAAAGGGGCGTTCGAGAACTCCGGCGTGTATCAAATCGTCATCGGAGCCGGCGATGTCGATCGCGTCTATGCCGAGTTCATCAAGCTCGCTGGACTTGAGGCGGCGACGGTCGCCGAGGTCAAATCTGCGGGCGGCAAAAAAATGAATCCGCTTCAAAAACTCGTCAAAGTCTTCTCTGACGTCTTTATGCCAATCATTCCAGCCATCATCGTAGCCGGTCTCCTTATGGGGATCAACAACTTACTTGCATCGGAAGGTCTCTTCATCGAAGGACAAACGCTCATCGAGGCGTATCCGAACCTACAAGGACTTTGGGATCTCATCAACATGATGGCGAATACGTCATTCGTGTTCTTACCTGCACTCGTCGGTTGGTCGGCGACGAAACGATTCGGTGGGAGCGAAGTACTCGGGATCGTCATGGGTCTCTTGCTCGTTCACCCGGACCTCTTGAATGCATGGGGCTACGGAACGGCAGCACTTGAAGGAGAAGTACCGACGTTTGATATCCTCGGACTCTTCGAAATCGAGAAAGTCGGCTACCAAGGTCAAATCTTGCCGGTACTCGCCGCTGCCTATATCTTGAGCCAAATCGAGATGTTCTTGAAAAAACGTGTACCGAACGCCATCCAACTCTTGGTCGTTCCAATCACAACAATCGTTGTCACAGGATTCCTCGCACTCGCAATCGTTGGACCGGTCACTCGTGGAATCGGGAACGTGATCGCGACAGGACTCGTCAACACGTTCGAAGCCGTACCGGTCGTCGGGGCACTCCTCTTCGGATTGTTCTACGCGCCGCTCGTCGTCACCGGGATGCACCACTTGTTCATCGCCATCGACCTTCAATTGATCGCCGATACAGGCGGTACGTTCATCTGGCCGATGATCGCACTCTCAAACATTGCTCAAGGTTCGGCCGCACTCGCGATGTTCTTCGTCTACAAGCACAACGCGAAACAAAAGAGCATGGCATCGACTTCAGCCATCTCGGCTTATTTCGGAATCACAGAGCCGGCCATGTTCGGGGTCAACTTACCAAATAAATTCCCGTTCTACTCTGCGATGATCGGGTCGGCAATCGCTGCTATCTTTATCACATTGAACGATGTGCAAGCAATCGCCATCGGTGTCGGAGGACTCCCTGGATTCCTCTCCATCTTCACAGATAAGATCCTTCTCTTCATCGTGGGCATGGTCATCGCGATCATCGTTCCGTTCGCGCTCACATTCATCTTGTCGAAGCGTTACATGAAGAAAGGTGAACTTGAAGAAAACAAAGTCGCATAAGTAATGACTCGGGAGGGAGGGACGGCAGTTCTTCCCTCTTTCCTATTGAAATGAAAACTCTTACAAAAAGGAGATGTCGTTGATGACACAGAAAAATTGGCGCAAATCAGTCGTCTATCAAATTTACCCGAAAAGTTTTTACAGTCCGGAAGGGAACGCGACCGGATCGATTAAAGGGGTGACGGCGAAGCTGGATTACTTGGCAGAACTCGGCATCGAATACATTTGGATGACGCCTGTCTATCAGTCACCTCAACACGATAATGGCTATGACGTGAGTGATTACTATGCCATCGACCCGTCTTACGGGACGATGGAAGACCTCGATGAATTGATCCGTGAGGCAGAGGCGCGGGGCATTGGCCTCATGATGGACATCGTCGTCAACCACTCATCGACCGAACACGAATGGTTCCAAAAATCATTGGCGGGAGACGAGCGGTACCGTGATTACTACATCTGGCGCGACGAACCGACGAACTGGGAATCGAAGTTCGGCGGAAACGCGTGGGAATATGATGAGAAGAGCGGGCAATATTATCTCCACTTGTTCGACGTGACCCAGGCCGACTTGAACTGGGAGAATGAACAGATGCGCGAGGACGTCTACGAGATGATGCGGTTCTGGCGTAAGAAAGGAATCAAAGGATTCCGTCTCGACGTCATCAACCTCATCTCGAAAGAACAGGACTTCCCAGAAGACGCGTCGGACGGGCGCAAATTCTATACGGACGGTCCACGCATCCACGAATATTTAAAAGAGATGAACCGAGAAGTATTCGACGGGCATGACGTCATCACGGTCGGAGAGATGTCTTCGACGACGCTCGACCACTGCGTCCGCTATTCAAACCCGGACGAGAACGAGCTCAGCATGACGTTCAGCTTCCATCACTTGAAAGTCGACTACCCGAACGGAGAGAAGTTCGTCGCTGCACCGTTCGATTTCATTCAATTGAAAGACATCATGTCGACGTGGCAACGCGGGATGCACGGGAAAGGATGGAACGCCATCTTCTGGTGCAATCACGACCAACCGCGTGTCGTCAGCCGTTTCGGGAATGACACGAACCATCGCGTCGAGAGCGCGAAGATGCTCGCGACCGTGCTCCATGGCCTTCAAGGGACACCGTATATCTATCAAGGGGAAGAAATCGGGATGACGAATCCTGGCTTCGACTCGCTCGATGAATATCGGGATATCGAGACGCTCAATATCTACAAGTTGAAGCGGGAAGAGGGCGTGTCGCACGAAGACATGATGGCCGCCATCAAACAGAAGTCACGCGACAACTCGCGGACGCCGATGCAGTGGGATGCGACGACGCATGCCGGCTTCACGAGCGGCACGCCGTGGATCAACGTGGCACCGAACTATGAGGACGTGAACGTCGAGACGGCGCTCCGTGACCCGAACTCGGTGTTCTACCACTATAAACACTTGATTGCATTACGGAAAGAACTTGACGTCTTGACGGATGGGGACTACACGCTTCTCACACCTGATTCGTTGGACGTTTGGGCATATACACGGAAGACCGATCGCGAGGAGCTTCTCGTCGTCGCCAACTTCTATGGAACCGAAACGACGTACACGATTCCGGAAGGGTTCGAGCGGGTGAACGTCGTCAGCCACAACTACGACGTGCCTGAGCTCGATGGGACGACGTTGTCCCTTCGTCCGTACGAGGCGATCATGTTCTACAAACAGAAATAACAGGTGGGACCCGACGCTTTCGTCGGGTCCTGTTTGTGTAGTTGACCTATGTTGTTTTAGATAAGTCGAATCGCATTTACATAGCCGTTTTGGTAGCGTGAGGACAAAAAGGAGTCAGGTTATGGGAGAACTCATTGTCGCTCAGGCAGGGAAACGGGCCATCCGCTTCGGCATCTGCAAACGCTGTCTCAGCACGGACGTCCGGACGTTCACTTGTCATCACGGATCGTGTGCTTACTGCCGGAACTGTCTTTATCTTGGACGTGTCTGCCGATGTGATTTTCTACAAGAGCGGGACATCACGACACCTCTCGAAACGACCGATTTGACGATGCCGTTTGAGCTCGCCCCCGACCAAAAACGGGTCGCAAATCAATTGCTCACGTGGTGGGACGGACAAAAGACGGGGCTCGTACATGCGGTATGTGGCGCCGGGAAGACGGAGATGACGTTCCCTGTGATTGAGCGGGTCGTCAATGCAGGAAAGCGGGTATTGATCGTGTCCCCGCGGAAAGACGTCGCCATCGAATGGGTCGAACGGCTCGAACGAGCATTCACCGTGCCTGTCACGAGACGATACGGGGGCGGGGAGAAAGACTCCGTCGGGATGATCACGGTGGCGACCGCGCCGTTACTCATGAATATCCGGGACGTCTTCGATTATGTGCTCGTCGATGAGTCCGATGCTTTCCCGTTTGCCTTTGACATAGCGTTATGGAATACCATTCGGCGGGTCGGGAGAGGTGTCTTCTTGTTCATCACGGCAACCCCGACCGTTTGGCAACAGATGTTTCCGACGGTTCATCTGTCGCGGCGCTATCACGGATTTGATTTGCCGGTCCCGACACTTGTCAAACAGTCCGACGAACGAATCGTAGAGTTCTGTCGACGTCACGCCTTGAAACCACGTCTCTTGTTCGTGCCGACGAAGCCTGATTTGGAGCGGTACCGCGAGACATTAGAAGGGGCGGGACTCACCTGTCGGACGGTATCGGCCGAGACCGAGGAACGGACCGACGCCCTTCACTGGCTCCAAGAGACGAACGGCGTCGTCCTTGCGACCTCCATCTGGGAGCGGGGGATGACGGTTCGGGACGTGCAGGTCGCCGTGGTGGAAAGTGAACATCGGCTCTTCTCGACACGAGGGCTCATTCAGATGGCAGGTCGGGCGGGACGAAAACCGGATGCGCCGACAGGAGAGGTCTGTTTCTTTTACAAGGAGCGGACATTCCGTCAAGATGTTGCCATCCGGAAAATCAAGGAGGCGAATCGGCGATGAGATGTCTTATTTGTCATGAGTCGATGACCGTCCCGTGGACTCCTGCCACATTATGGCGACGGGACTGGGTGTGTCCTTCTTGCGAGTCGAAACTGACGCCGCTCGGGACGGGTTGCCCGCGCTGTGGTCAACCGAACGAGACCGGTGAGACGTGTCCGGACTGCATCCGCTGGCTCGCGCTCGGTCTAGACTTGACCGTCCGCTGCCTGTACGCATACGATGAGGCAGGAATTGACTGGCTACATCGATTTAAATTCAGCGGGGACGTTGTCATTGCCTCATCGGTCGCGCCAGCGCTTCGGGCATTACGTTCATCTGGCGTGACCTATGTTCCGATTCCGTTGAGTAAGGAGCGGCTTCAGACACGTCGCTTCAATCAGGCCGAGGTGCTCGCGCGATGTATCGGTCCGGCGCGACAGATTCTCGAAAAATCGGAGGTTTCAAGTCAACGTGAACTCGGGAAAGAAGGAAGACGACACCGAACGAATCCTTTCACTGTACCAACTTCAGTGAAATGTGGGAAAATCATTCTTGTAGACGACGTCTATACGACGGGGACGACCCTTCATCAGGCGGCATTTTCGTTGCGACAGGCAGGTGCATCAGAAGTTTCTGCGATTTGCTTATTTCGGGCGCTAAACAAATCGAAATCGCGTCCGATATAAAGAGCAGAGGTGAAACCAATGGATGCAGCAACTTGCCAAATGTGTGGGCGCTTGTTTATGAAACAGGGACGTTCACCGTATTGTCCATCATGTAGTGATGTCGACTTCCAAAATTTTTTGAAAGTCCGTGACTTCATTCGTGAACCAGCCAATAAACAAACGACCATCGGAGCACTGGTCGAAGCAACGGGTGTCCCTGAACTTGATATCACGCGATATATCCATGAAGGACGCTTGATCATCAAAGACAATCCGGCGCTCGCCATCAGCTGCGTTCGTTGTGGTCGGCCTACGAACGAAGGGAAAATTTGTTCGAACTGTCAAAGAGAAATGCAGAAAGAACTGTCCAGTCTACAGGAGATGCAGGAGAGCTTGGCGAAAAAGTCGAGTATCCGCGCTTATCGTTTGGATTAACATCATGAAGAGGGGGAAGACGCATGCGCATCGATTCAGCCAAGTGGGTACACTTACCAAACACTTATGAAAAGAAAACGCAAGTCGAGCCGAAGCCCGCGCAATCACGCCAAACGGACCAATTGTCAATTTCGGCGGAAGCTCGCGCCCGGTTTGAAGAACCGGTGAAACATCCGGACCGTCTCGCAAAAATCGACGCTTTGAAAGCGGAGATTGGTGCAGGCACATATTCACGGGACGCGCGCGAAATCGCTAAACGCTTTCTACAAGGATGAATGGAAGCGAGGTCCGTTTGAGGCCTTCGCACTGAATAACACGGCACGGAAGCTGACTAAATAAGGGATACCCCTTTCTTTAGTCGGCTCTTTTTTTGAAAAAGGAGAGACTCATGCTCACATTACATAAACGGTTACTCGAATTGGCTTACGTAAAAGAACAGCTTCTGATCCAAAATGACATGGTGGCATTTAGCACGCTCGTCAAAGAAGAAGCGAAACTCGTCCGACAAATTTCGCAAAAAGAAGCGGAACGACTTCAAGGGACGTATGAATTGGACGATGAAGAGATAGAGGAATTGAGACCGGTCTTGTTCGAGTTGAAGCGACAGAACGAATTGAACGCGACGCTACTCGAACAATCCCTTCGTTATATTACTTGGCATCTGGATATGCTCATGCCGGAAGCAGATGATTTCACATACGGACAACAAGCGTTCGAAACACGCTCGTTCAGCCGTGACGTTTAAGGAGGAAGTGGAATGGGTTCAACATTTATGGGATTAGAGACGGCACGCCGCAGTCTCTCGACACACCAATGGGCGCTTCAGGCGACCGGGAATAACGTGGCGAACGCCTCAAACCCTGGCTATTCACGCCAACGACTCACACTCGGGATGACCGAACAGCTCTCGGTCAACTTCGGCGGGACGAAAGCCGGACAATTCGGGACAGGGGTACGCGGGGAGACACTCGCCCGAATTCGCGATCTCATGATCGATCAACAGTATCGTGACGAGTCGGTGAAGAACGCCTTCTATGCGACAAAAGAAGCCGCGTTCGGCCGGATGGAAGACATCATCAACGAACCGTCTGAGAACGGGCTCGCCCATGCGCTCGATAAATTTTGGTCATCCCTTCAAGACTTGGCGGTCAACCCGGATGATACGGGTGCGCGAAGCGTGGTTCGGCAGCGAGCGTTGACGTTGACACAAACGTTCAACTACATGTCTTCTTCGTTATCGAAAGTACAAGAAGACTTGAAAGCAGAAGCGGGCGTCGTCACGAAAAAAATCAACGACTTGTTGACGAAAATCGGTGACGTCAACCGTCAAATCGGCGATGCGGAACCGCTTGGGGTCTTACCGAACGAATTGTATGATGAGCGCGATCGCTATATGGACGAGTTGTCGCAATACATCGAGTTCAAACGTGTACCGGTCGATTATACGAACGGGGAGACACGTGGGAACTCACAACGTGTCGCGGAAGGACGGATTGATATTCGAATTTCTGTGCCGGGAACACCAACTCCAACGGAAATTACATTAGTTGATGGATTAACGGGTGGAATCGGGAAAATGAATGATATGACACTAACGAACGCAGCGGGTGGAACGTCAACACTCGTATTTAGTGACTTACCAAATGGGAAGTTGAAAGCGCTCGTTGATATGTACGGTTCAGCTACGGGAACAGAAACGCACGATGGAGCTTTTACCAAGATGTTGAAGGATTTAGATGTCATGGCAAAAGAGTTCACGACGGCATTTAATGATTTGCATAAGACTTTTTACGATGGGAATGTTCAAGATAATCCCCGGCAAAAAGGTATCGATTTCTTTATTGTCGGCGATGCGAAGACCGTAACGGTCAATCCGACAATTTTATCGAACTTGAACTTGATTGCCATCTCAAAAGACCAAAACATCGGAGACGGTAGTGGGGCTCTTGACTTGGCAAACTTAAAAAATGCGCAAATCACATTTACGGGTGGTTCATCTACTGCGACGACTTCCATCGGGAAGTACTATCAAAACGTTATCGGGAACATGGCTGTCGAGGCGAGCCAGAACGGCAACCTCGCCAAGAGTACACTCGCCCTGTTGAGCAGTTCAGACCAGCGTCGTCAGTCGGTCAGTGCCGTCTCGCTCGATGAAGAGATGACGATGATGATCCAGTATCAACATGCTTATAATGCGGCGGCACGTAACATCACGGCCGTCGATGAAATGTTAGACAAAATCATTAACGGCATGGGTGTCGTAGGGAGGTAATGACTGATGCGTGTCACACAGACAATGCTCACACAGACGAACTTGAAGCATTTATCCAGTAGCTACAACACACTCGCTCGTGTCCAGGAACAACTCATCAGCGGGAAACGGATTCAAAAAGCATCGGAGGACCCAGTCGTCGCGATGCAAGGCATCCGTTACCGGACCGAGGTGCGTGAAGTCGACCAATTCCGTCGTAACGTCAGCGAGGCGACGAGCTGGATGGATTTGACGGACTCGACGCTCAATGAGGTCACGGAAGCCGTCAAGCGGATTCGTGAATTGACGACGCAAGCGGCGAACGATACGTATGAATCATCGCAACGTGCCATCATCAAGAGTGAGGTCGATCAGTTGATCGAACATATCGGCTCTCTCGCCAACTCAAAGGCAGGCGAGAAGTATATTTATAACGGTACGAAAACGGATAAACCGTTGATTGATATCGATAAATTGAAAGCGTATCTCGCTGATCCGAGTGCAACCGCAGACGTCAACACGATTTATACAGATGCTACTGGCGCACCGACTACGACTGGGAAAATCGAATTCGAGGTTTCAAAAGGGATTATGGTACAGGTGAACATGCAACCGGAAACAATCTTCGGGAAAGAGCTGTTCGAAGGTCTCAAAAATTTGAGCGGATTACTGGCGAAAAATACGACTGGTGGTGCCGACCTATCCGCTGAACTCGACACGCTCGACACACTCGGTCAAAACTTGATTACGGAACGGGCAGAGCTCGGTGCCCGTGCGAACCGTTTGGAGCTCGTCGACAACCGTCTACAAGACCATGAAATTATCGCCAAGACCATCATGTCTGATAACGAGGACATCGACGTGGAGAAAGTCATCATGGAACTGAAGTCACATGAGACCGTCCATCGTGCGGCGCTTTCTGCAGGTGCCCGCATCATTCAGCCGACGCTCCTCGACTTCTTGCGGTAATCGGTCGTGAATCTCGCGAGACTTGAGATGCGGCAGACGTTTGCCGCGATCCAGATGACGTCCAATCGTCCTGTGCTCGAGATGCGTCAAGGGCGGGCCGACCTGTCGATCCAACAAGGCAGAGCCGAGATGACGCAACAGACGACACCCGGGAAGCTTGAGGTCGACTCATCGGTGGCAAGAAGTGAGAGCAACCTGAAAGGCGTGCTTGAACTCGGGAAATACCTCGGTCAGATGGGAGAGCAAGGGGCCCGTGAGGCGATGGCGAACATCGCCCGGGACGGCGACCGTATGATGCGAATCGAGAACGGGAATCCGATTCCATCGATGGCAGCGGAGAAGGTGAACGACCCATATCCGATCGTCGAGATGGGCTACATGCCAAAATCGATTGATCGAGTCAAGTTGACGTATACGCCGGCGGATGTGAAAATCGAGTGGAATATCACGCCACCCCAAATTGATGTATCGCTCACGCCAGCCGATATCTCGTTCACGCCATGGACGACGGACATCTCGCTCCGTCAACAGGCGTCACTCGAGATATGGCCGGTCGGTGGGATGTATGATGAAACGCGTTGAAAGTGAGGACAATCCATGTTCATTGAAACAGACTACTTTGGCAAGATTGAAATAAACGAAGCGGAGACGATCACGTTCGTCAGTGAGATCCCGGGGTTCCCGGATTCAAAGACGTTCGTGCTGATCCCGTACGGGGAGGATTTACCGTTCTGGTCGCTTCAGTCAATCGAGGAACAAGCCTGTGCGTTCGTCGTGACGAACCCGTTTTGGCATAAGTCGGACTATGCGTTCGAATTGTCGGATGGCGCGAAAGACCAACTTGGGATCGAAGAGGCGGAACACGTCTCGGTCTACTCGATCGTCACGCTCCGTGAGCCGTTCGAATCGTCGACGCTCAATTTGAAGGCGCCGATCGTTATCGAGACGAAGGAACGTCGCGGGAAACAAGTCATCCTAGACGATGCGTATCCGGCCCGTTATCCGCTCGGCGGCACGAAAGCGGAGGTGCGCTGATGCTCGTATTGAAACGAAAACAAGGTGAGGCCATCCATATCGGGGACGACGTGACGCTCACGGTGCTCGCCATCGAAGGCGACCAAGTGAAGCTCGGAATCGATGCCCCGCGTCATATCGATATCCATCGTCATGAGGTATATATTCAAATGCAAGAAGAGAACGAGTCGGCACGAAATAGTGCCAACTTGATGAAGCAGATGATTCAAAAGCAGTCGGAAGCGTGAGCTTTCGACTTTTTTCATGAATCCGGTAATTGATGGATGACAGGGCTCGATTGGTTGGGATAGGATGGAAACGGAAAGGGAGGGAGGAGAATCCGTGGGAATCGTCATTAACTATTTTGTGATCAATATCAGTCTCATCTTTTTATTCATGTCGCTCACACTTTATGTGATGCGAACGGTCTTACCGATTCAGCCGACCTCCCCGTTATTTGTACGATTTTGGTTTGGGGTGTCAAACGGGTTGACGGCCATCCTGTTGACAATCAATGCGATTGAACTCGGTGATGCCCGCATTGACTTACGTCTGATTCCAATCGCCTTAGCCGCCACATTTGCGGGACCGTTCGGGGCAATCGTCACCTTGGGACTCATCTTTATCGGTCGGATGACGATCCATGGGATGAGCGCCCCGTTCATTGACACCGTCCTCATGTTTGTTGTCTTTTTCTTGTTTTCTCTCGTGATATCACGTGTGCCCATCAGTCGAGGAAGAGGGTATGCCATTTACATCGGATTCGGTGCACTGCTCGTTTTGATTCGCGTGACCAGAAGTGTGGATATGGACGTGTTTGTGAACGTGTTCGTGCCCTATTTTCTGATGCTGTCACTGGGGGCATGGCTCTGTTATTGGGCCGCGAAGAAGCTCGAGACGCACCTGTGGATGTTCCTTCTTCATACGCACCGGGCGACCATCGATGAATTGACGGGACTTCCGAACCGATATCGGACCCTCGAGCAGATGAACGATATGGAAATGTCCGGGAAGCCATGGACGTTACTCGTCATCGATGTCGATCATTTCAAACAGTTGAACGATACATATGGACACTTGGCAGGGGACGCGGCGTTACGTCATATCGGACAGACGCTTGAGCGACATCGTCCACCAGCCGGATTTGTCGGCCGCTATGGCGGTGAGGAATTTTTACTCGTCATCGAAGGCGGTGAAGGGATGACGAAGGTGGCGGAAGACATCGTGCAGACAGTACGGCACACGACGTTCGAATTTCAAGGCGAACGCATCCCGATGACCGTCTCCATCGGCGCGGCGATTGCTGGGTATGAGTCGAGCATGGTCGTGTTTGAGCGGGCCGATGCGGCGTTATACGAAGCGAAACGAAATGGACGGGACCAGGTCCGGTTCGCATGAAGCTATGAATCGTGAGCATACACGATTCATAGCTTTTTTGGTTTTTATATCGATAAAATCTATATTAATTGAAAAAAAGATAAAAATAGACAATATAAATGGTATTTTATTCTTGTTTTTATCCATTTAGTTATTGTAGTATAGAAAACAGGTCGTTGACTTATACTATATTGAAATAAGGAGTTTATTGTTTTATGAAAAAGTTTTTCAAATGGTTTGCCATCATTCTAATCGGATTGATTGTCATCGGCATGCTACTTCCGTCTGACGAAGAGTCGAATACAGGAAGTAAAGTCGGAGAGGCCGACGCGACAGAAGCAGAAGCGGACGTGAACGATACCATCTTCAAAGTGGGAGATGTGGTCGACTTGAACGGTGTCTTACTTACCGTAAAGGATGCGACATACATCCCGGCGTCTGAGTACTCACAACCTGAAAACGGGAAAGTACTTCAAATGAACGTAGAAGTCGTGAACAACACGGAGGATTCTACGTTCGTAGACAGTTCAAACTTCAACTTGTATGATGCGGACGGGAATGCGCTCGACTTCTATTACGGATTGGATGGTTTAGACATCAGTGGTGACTTGAACAAGGGAAAGAAACTTCAAGGGACATTGACGTTTGATGTACCAGAAGGCTCAAACTACGAAATGATCTTTGAACCAACCTTCTCATGGACAGACGAATCCATCACATGGGACATTCAACCGAACTAACATGATCATTTAAAAATCCCCTATAACCGTTGGCAATGATGGTCCAGCGGTTATAGGGGATTTCACGTTTAGTGAATGTTTTTCTTCTTGAACTGACCGCCACGGACGTCGTGAATGTTGCCGATGGCGAGGAACGCTTTCTCGTCATAGTCATCGAGGATGTCTTTCAGTTTCGTCTCTTCGAGTCGACTGATGACCGTGAAGACGACTTTCTTCCCATCACCCGTGTAGGCGCCTTCTCCATGAAGATACGTCACACCACGACCGAGCCGGTCCATGATGGCTTGCCCGATATCGTCTGGTGCGGACGTGATGATCCAGGCCGCTTTCGACTGGTCAATCCCTTCTAGGACGACATCGATCGTCTTGAAGGCGATGAAATAGGTGAGGAGCGAATACATGGCCCGGTCCCAACTGAAGACGAAACCGGCCGTCCCGAGGATGAAGATATTGAAAAACATGACAATCTCTCCGACGGAGAACGGCAACCGGTTCGTGAAGGAAACGGCGAGGATCTCTGTTCCGTCGAGCGAGCCCCCGGCGCGGATGACGAGCCCGATTCCGGCACCGAGTAAGAAACCACCGAAGACGGTCGACAAGAGGAGGTCGTCTGTGAACGGATTGATGTCATGCAGGACGATGGTGAAGCCGGACATGAGTAAGATGGCCGTCAACGTGACGACGGCGAACGTCTTCCCGATTTGCCGATACCCGAAGTAGATGAACGGTAAGTTGAAGAGGACGAGCCAAATCGCGAGCTTCGTCTCCGTCAAGTACGACACGATGATCGACACACCGACGATACCACCGTCGATGATCTGGTTCGGTACGAGGAACGCCTCCAAGCCGACCGCGAAGACGAGGGAGCCGAGTAATAAGAGGACGACTTTCGCAAACAGTTCGGACGCCTTGATCGGATTATGTTCGCGCCTTAAGCGCTGCACTTCCTCCGGTGTCGGGGAAGGCATGGGTGTACGCTGCATACAGGATGCCCCCTTTCCATTTCCTTCAGTATACCAAATGATGCGAACCGACAATCGTTTATGACAGAGAATCTGACATGAATATTCAGAATTGATGGATGATTCCCGATAAATTATTTCGAAATCATTTTATGTTAAACTAACAAGGTTGTTGAACAATGGATGGAGGTCTATAGGGTGAAGCGAGAAAACAAAACATGGTTGATGGCGTTCCAAATGGTCATGAACATCATCGGCGGACTCATCGCAGCGTATGGATTGGAGTCCGTCCTCATTCCGAATAACGTGTCAGACGGAGGCGTCACTGGGATCAGTATCGTCGGGTCACAGCTAACGGGACTGCCGCTCGGTATTTTCATCGGGGTGTTGAATATTCCGTTTGTCTATCTCGGGTATAAACAGATCGGGAAGAGTTTCGCCATCCTCTCGGTTACCGGGATTGCGTCCTTGTCTGTCGGTACGGTCATCATGCACCACGTTCCGACCATCATCGAGGGGGACGCGCTCCTCATAACCGTGGTCGGTGGAATCATCCTCGGATTCGGGATGGGGATCTCCCTTCGTAACGGGGGCGCGCTTGACGGCATCGATATGTTGGCGGTCCTCTTATCACGAAAACTGCCGTTCGGGACGAGTGATTTGATCCTGTTTCTGAATACGTTCGTCTTTATCGTCGTCTCGACGGTGTTCGGTCTTCAAGGAGCTGTCCTGTCAGCGATCGCCTACTTCATCGCCTCGAAAGTGATTCATATCGTCGAAGAGGGATTGAGCGGGGCGAAAACGTTCAAAATCATCACGAGTGAACCGCATGAGATGGTCGAGACGATTCGGGACCGTCTTGGACGGAGCGCCACGTTGAATCAAATCCAAGGAGCGTATTCCAAGGAAAGCTATTATGAAATCACGTGTGTCATCAACCGGCTCGAGGAACGAAAAATTAAAGACATCATCGACGATGTCGACCCGAAAGCGTTCGTCGTCGTGTATGAGGTGACAGAGGTCAAAGGCGGGAATTTCCAAAAACGCGATATTCATTAACGGATGGCCAAGGGTCGTCCGTTTTTTAAATCCGCAGGTATCGGTCCAAGCAGGAAATCGCACAGAGGAAGTGGAAGAAGTCGATGCTAGAGAAAGGGGAGGATTGGGAATGTACGCACTGATTGGAAAGCTTGTCACGAAAGCGGGGCAACGCGACAGGCTCGTAGCGATTTTATCGGAAGCGGCGCGGGAGATGGAGGCGACATCGGACTGTGAATCGTATCGGGTCCATGTGTCGCTCGACGAGGCGAATACCGTGTTCGTCTATGAAGTATGGCGAAATGAAGAGGCGCATGCGGCGTCGTTGTCGCTTGCTGAAGTGAGGGCGTATATCGATCAGGCGAAGCCGATCCTCGAGCGGATGGAGCGGATCGCCGCGCTCGAACTCCGAACGTGACTGATATTGGATGATGAAACGGATGGCGAAGCGCTGTCCGTTTTTTGCAGGAGAAATGGCAAGGTGTCGAGAACATGACAGGATTCGGAAAGGAGGGATCGCATGCGCCCACTCATACTCGGTGTCTTCGCCGCCTTGTTTTTTGCGAGCACGTTCGTGTTGAACGAAGTGATGCAAGTCGGAGGTGGCAGCTTTGCCTATAGTGCCTCGCTCCGCTTTTTGTGGATGATCCCGTTACTGCTAGTTGTGGTCGCATTTCGTGGCGGACTCAAGCGAGTCTTCTCGACATTGAAAGAACGTCCTCGTCCATGGATGGTTTGGGGGACGGTCGGGTTCGGATTGTTTTACGTCCCGATTTGTCTCGCGGCCGAGGTCGCACCCCCGTGGCTGATTGCGGGCACGTGGCAAGTGACGATTGTCGCCGGAGCACTGTTGTCCCCACTCTTCAAGAAGGCAGACGGAACACGGGAGCGAATCCCATGGCGCGGACTTCGCTTCTCGGTCTTGATTCTCATTGGGGTCGTAATGATGCAAGTGGAGTTTTTCGAGTCGTTCGAACCTCGGTTCATTTGGCTTGGGGTCGTGCCGGTCATCATCGCCGCATTTGCCTACCCGCTCGGAAATCGTAAGATGATGCAGCACACGGACCTCGACGTATTCGAGCGAATCCTCGGGATGTGTCTCGGGTCGCTCCCGGTCTGGTTATTGTTATTCGGGTACGGATTGACGACGGGACGTCCCTCATCGAGTCAGCTCGGGCAGACGTTCCTCGTCGCCCTGTTATCCGGGATTGTCGCGACCGTGCTCTTCTTCATGGCGACCGATCTCGTCAAACAGGATATGGGAAGACTGGCGTCCGTTGAAGCGACGCAAGCGCTCGAAGTCCTGTTCGCGCTCATCGGGGAACTGGTCTTCCTGCATGCCGTCATGCCCTCGCCGATCGCCTTGTTCGGGATCGCGCTCGTCATGGTCGGGGTCGTCTTCCACAGTCGGAGTCAGTTCATGGAGCTTCCGACCGTGGTCCGACAAGAGGCATAAAAAATCCCCTCGGTCTTTTGAGCGAGGGGATGGTCATTAACTTGTTGTCAAACTGCCTTTGACTTTGTCATAGAAATCATCCATCATACCGGTACGGCTACCGAGTTGGCAGATGAGTTCGAGCGTTTCTTTATAGAACTTCTTGACGAGTCCTTTGTTTTTGACGCCATCCATTGATGCGAGCGTCTGATCGAGATTCTCTAAAATCTCTTTGATTTGCGCGTCTGAGTCCGGCTTGACGACTGTCATATTCTCGGGGATGCTGACGACTTTTTCTTGACCTTGGTGACGGAACGATGCACCGAAGCCGAGGTTCTCGATGAAGAGGTGAGGCATCACTTTTTGACCGAAGAAATGCTTGTGCCAGTCCGTTGCTTTCATCGTGTCCATGTCCTGTTTGAACGTAGATGCCGTGGAGACATATTGTTTAAACAAATCCGTCATGAATTTCTCGATGACCGGGATTTGAAGGGCGAAGACGTTTTTCAAGAGCGCGTCGAGCTGAGCGCGTGTCAAAGTAGTTTCGTTAGACATGTCAGTTCCTCTTTTCTATAGTACGTTACTACCATCGTATGGGATTGACGGACACTCGTCAATGTAAGGGGAAACATTTTTTCAGAATATTTAATGAAAAGTCATCAACTTGTGGGATAATCAAGTGAAGACATCAACAAGTGAGGAGTGGTTCTTGTGAACAAATCGATGAAGTGGGCGCTCGCGCTCGGTGTGACAGGTGCATTGGTGGCGACGGTCGGTGTCGTCTCGTCCCGGGGACGGACAGAGGATACGACACAGACGATTCGTGACCGTGAGCTCGGTTATGAGATCGTCTTGCCAGCTAAAATCGTCGAGGCGATTGAGCGGGGTGACGTCTATATCGAGAAGGCGCAGGACGTCGTCGACATCGGGGACACGAAGAGCTACGGCACGTTCGATTTATACTACAACGTCGAGGATGGGGACGACCAGCTCTTGTTCCACCTGGACTTGATCGACCGCGAATTGACTCAAGAAGCGTTCTCGACAGAAATCGGCTACGGTAACTACCTCGGGACGAACGACAAGACGTTCTTCTGGGTCGAACCGACAGAGGTCGTCCCGGGTGCGGAGGCGCATACGGACGAGATCGCCGAGTTGATCGAGACACTCCCTGAGTTGGAGTTCCGGACGTTATAATGTGATGAGACTGTAGACGGCTAGATCGTTTGCAGTCTTTTTAGAATGGGTGGTCATGTGCGAACAAGGAAACGGGATTATTCGGAAGGATTGATTGTAGCCCTTTTGTTTATCGTTGCGATGTATGTATTTGATTTACCGAAACAAGAGAGCTTGATCACCTTGGCTATCGTCATCGTCATCTCGGTGATGATGCGAGAAGTGACGCAACTTTTTCAGAATGAACGGAATGACTAAGAGACTGCTCGCTACGGCGGGCTTTTTCCTTTGTGCTACAATACAAATGAGGTGATATGAATGAATTTGACAGTAGAAGAAGTCAAACAGGCAGATGACGTCAAAGCGTTAGAACAGGCGGTCAACGCGAACGACAAGATCGACGTAAAGGTTGGGCATGCGTCGGTCGGACAGAACGATTATGCGGTATATGACGGCGAGACACTCGTCGGGTATCTCATGCTTTTCCCGTATCTCCCGAACGAGTATGAGGTGAATGCGCTCGTCCATCCGGAATACCGGAAACAAGGTGTCTTCACGGCACTGCTTGAGACGGCGAAACAAGATGCGAAATTGAACGGTTGCGAAGCGTTCACGTTCGTCATCGACCGAAATTCAGCGTCCGGGAAAGCAGTGCTCGAGCATCTTCGGGCGGCGTATCAGTTCTCGGAATACAATCTCGTCTTGAAAAAGGCGGAGCTCTTCTTGAAGCCGGACGAGGTATCGCTACGTGAGGCGACAGCAGACGACCGTCCACTTATCATCGCGACGCTCAGTGAGGCGTTCGGTGACCCGGTCGATGTGACGGAAAACATCTATCAACAAATCGACACGCCGGACCGCGTGACGTATATCGGCGAAGTGAACGGCAAACCGATCGGCGTGATTCGCGCTCTTCTGACAGGGGATGACGCGGCAAGCATCCATGCGTTCGGGGTCAAAGCAGGCGAGCAAGGCAAAGGCTACGGCACGAAAATGTTGAAACAGATGGTTCAACAACTGTTCCGTATGGGTCGGACGAAAGTCGAGCTCGATGTCGAAACGGAAAACAAGGCGGCGCTCGAGATTTATAAACGTGCCGGTTTTGCGGAGAATGGTGGCTATGAGTTTTATATGATCGAAGTGTGAGGTGAACCACATGGTGAAAAATCTGAAATGGCTCGGCGCGGCGTTTGAAGCCTTCCTCGGGATTCCGCTTCTCGGCGGGCTCTTCATCATCGGGATGGGCTATTCGCCCCTCGGTTTCATGTTCGTCTACCACGTGATCGTGTTGATTCTTTCGTTCAGTCGATTGAGTCGATTTTCTTACGGCGCGGCGGTCGGAATTGCGGCCTCGGTGCTCGGCTCCATTCCATTTGTCGGGATGATGTTGCATTGGGCGGCTGCCATCACGCTCGCGATTGATGCGGCGACGACACCACGACGTGTGGCGCATGTCGAACGTGACGATGAAGCATTTTGATGAAACGTACTCCTTGACGGGGTACGTTTTTTCATTGACCAAACGTTCAACTGAAAACGCTATACATTCATTGGAAATCGGACGATATAAGGAGTGATGAACACAATGAGGAGGAACAAACAGTGAAAGTATTTAAAAACTTTACGACGCAATTGCTCGCGTGGATTTTGGTCACGTCCTTTATCACGGGCGGAGCGGTCGGCTACATCACCCTATTACTCTTGACGGAACTCGAGATGGAACAAGGTCAGGTCATGCTCGTCGGCACGGTCGTGGCATTACTCATCTCATCACTCGGCGGAATCGTCATTTACTTGATTGCCCGTCGTCCACTGAAAGCGGTCGAAATGGCTTCTGAAAAAGCAGTTGAAGTCGGGAACGGGGACTTGACGGTACACTTCGCAGACGAGAAGACGACGGATCGTTCAGAGATGGGTCGTTTGCTCTTGTCGATGGACAACATGGTCGAACATCTTCGGGAACAAGGCACGAATATGCGTTACACGGCGGACCAATTGACGGGTTCGGCACAAGAAATCGCAGCAGCGGTCCAAGAAGGGAACGTTGCAGGCGAAAACATTCGTGTGGCAATGGATTCCCTCAACAAGATGTTAGAAGATAACGTCAGTGCGACGTATAACTCGATGGACTTGCTCGGAGCGGTCGCGCGTACGATGGAGAGCATCCGCCAAGAGATGTCATCGGCGCTTGATTCGGCGAGCGAGATGCAACAGGAAGCAGAGAGCGGGAAAGGCCTTGCCTCGTCTTCCGTCAATGCGATGCATGCGATTGCTGGGAAAGTGGAGCAATCATCAACACTTAACAGCCAGTTGACAGAAATGACAGGCGAGATCTCTCGGATCACGGATGTCATCAGTGACATCTCGGCACAGACGAACTTGCTTGCCTTGAACGCATCGATTGAAGCGGCACGTGCCGGTGAGCATGGGCGTGGATTTGCCGTCGTAGCGGCAGAAGTGAAAAAGCTCGCGGAACAAACGGCGAACTCGACTCAAGAGATCACGGATCTCATTGTCGACGTGAAGCGTCTCGTTGGCGATACGTCATCGTCGATGGCGAACGTCAAAGCGGAAGTGGAGACAGGTGTCGGTTTAGTTGAAAAAGCGGGCGGTGCCTTCGCATCGATCCACAACTCGGCAAATGAAGTATACAGCCATGTCCATTCGGTCGATTCACTCCTCGATGAGTCACGTGGTCAGATCGATTCAGTTGTGACAAACTCGGCAGGGATTGTCGGAATGGTCGAAGAGGCATCGCGTTATGCGAATGAAGTGACATCAGCGGCGAGCCAGCAAGCGGCTAGTCTTGGTGAGGTGAACGGGGCGATGTCAGAGCTCGTTCGCGTCGCGGAGAGTTTGCAGAATGAGACGGAACAGATGAAAGTAGAAGTGTAAGAAGGTTGAAAACGTCCCAACGATGGGACGTTTTTCATTACATACATATAAAATTTGAAGAAATCATAAAAAAAGTTGTAAAAAGACTAAACTGCCGAGCCTTCACTCCGATATAGAGTATGGAAACGATAAAACGTTCCAACAAATGTAAGGTGAGGGGCCGGCCTAAACCTTACATGCTCGGACAAACGGATTTGGAAGAGCGGAAAAACTCAAACCTATGGAGGGAAATTACAATGATTATCAACCACAACCTTAACGCAATGAACGCACACCGCAACATGGCGTTCAACACAACTAACTCTGGGAAGGCAATGGAGAAACTTTCTTCAGGTCTTCGCATCAACCGTGCTGGCGATGACGCTGCTGGTCTTGCAATCTCTGAAAAAATGCGTGGACAAATTCGCGGTCTTGATCAAGCGTCACGTAACGCACAAGACGGAATTTCACTCATCCAAACAGCTGAAGGTGCATTGAACGAAACACACTCAATCCTTCAACGTATGCGTGAACTTTCTGTTCAATCGGCGAACGATACGAACACAGATGAAGATCGTGCTGAGCTTCAAAAAGAAGTATCAGAATTGACAAGTGAGATTTCGCGCATTGCGAATAACACAGAATTCAACACGAAAACATTGATGAGTGGCGGTTTCTCAGCAACTGGTTCTGGTCTTCAATTCCATATTGGTGCGAACGCTTCACAAAGTATTGAATTGACAATTGCAAACATGACAGCAACTGGACTTTCTGTAGATGGAGTTGACATTTCAACTCAAGCAGGTGCTGATACTGCAATCACAACAATCAACGATGCAATCAAAAATGTATCGTCTGAGCGTGCGAAACTTGGGGCGACACAAAACCGTCTTGAGCACACAATCAACAACTTGAACGTTGGTGCTGAAAACCTTCAAGCTGCTGAATCACGAGTCCGTGACGTAGATATGGCGAAAGAAATGATGAACTTTACGAAAAACAACATCTTGAACCAAGCTGCACAAGCAATGCTTGCTCAAGCGAACCAACAGCCACAAGCTGTACTTCAGTTGTTACGTTAAGATCAATTAAAACCATAAAAAAGGGAAGCAGACTTTACGTCTGTTTCCCTTTTTTTAAATAAATTTGTCAGTCTATCGATATTCATATATTGAAATTGTATACTATATACAGATTAACTTTTAAAACATAAAAGGAGAGCCTTATGTCGCAATTAAAAAATATTATTAAAGAGCTTCGAGACATCTCGAATCAACTAGCCTTACTCGCTAAAAACGAAACGTGGGATGTCATAGATGAGATTGTGGGGATGATTCGACTCTTTGGAGAACAAATCCATTCCAATGGGATTCGGACGACAGAACATTTGTCGGAGCTTCAAGTAATAAAACAAGAGAATCCACAACTGTATACCAACATTGTCCATGATAATTTGCAATTATTAATTACAGAATATGAAGCGTTAATAGCGGTAGAACATCAAAATCAAATCGTCTTCCCGTTCCGCTACCATGAGAATGAGATGGCTCTTATAAAGCAGAGCGATAGTAGCCACTATTTTGTGAGTGAAACGCTTTTAGAGTTTGAGCGGTTGCAGGCTGAGATCGCTGATGAAACGGAAGCCATTATTCTATTGGGGTATGGGAGTGGGATGTTTCATGCTGGGTTCATAAAACAATATCATGTTTTAACGATTGATCCTTTCAACTTACCGTCAAACATTAAAAATGATTCGGTCTTGTCTTTTCTTGATTCGCAAGAAGACTATAAAACGTTATTGCAATCAAAGTTTCAATCTTTAATTGGCTTGAAAACGGAAGTCATTAAACATCCACTTTACGAAGATACCAAAGAGTTGCTTGAACTTTTAAAGCTAGTTCGGAACTACTTAAGTGAAAGCCGAATTGATTTAACGACACGCAAAGTATATACAGAGAGCTGGTATCAAGAATCATTTAAAAATGCAAGCTACCTAAACGAAAATACAAATCGTCTTCTCAACATAGATTGTCTGAGACACCGATATAAAGGAAATCATGCATTGATGATTGCGGGGGGGCCTTCTTTAGAGGAAGCTATTCCATATCTACAACAAGCGCAACAGGCCTACTACATTATCGCAATCGGCCAGACGGTCAAAGTACTGCTTGAAAACGGGATTCGTCCTGACTTTGTCATATCGATTGATGCAGGAGAAGCGAATGCTCACTTCTTTAACGATATTGAAATTGATGTCCCCCTTGTCTATTCTTTACAAGTCAATCATCAGATTCCGCAACGAGCAAAAGGACTGTTGATACCATATGCTGACGCACGGATTACTCAAGATTTGTTATCTTATTCAAAAACAGTGTTTAGTACTTATCCTACAGTAGCGTTAGCAGCGGTTGCCTTTGCGAACTATTTGGACTTTGATTCAATTGGATTGATCGGACAAGACTTGGCATTGCGAGAAGGTGAATATTATAGTGCTTCGGTCAAACAGGTTTCTTCTACGGATGGTCAATTGCATCATACTTTGTATGAAGTTCCGTTAAACAATGGTGAGATGGGGAAAACAACGCCGATTTTATTTGGTTTTTTGAGTGGTTACCAAACTCTAATCAAATCAAATAATGGATTATCCGAAAAATTAATTAATTATGCAGAATTCGGTGCTCGTATTGAAGGGACATTTTATAGAACTCTTAAAACATTGCAAACCGAACCAATCCAAAAGAGAAAACTTGAAATAAAAGACGAAGTAGATCTAAATATCCCTATTAAATATGTTCAGAACTTATTAGATAGTATTACGCATCGCCTGGAAATCCTAAAAAAGCGATTGTATCGTATTTCTAATCAAAAAGCAGTAACTGTCGATGAATTTGAAAAAATATTACGGGATTGGGATGCGATGATTGAAGCGCCATCTTTCCGAACACATATCATGCCGCTTCAACTCGTCAATTTATTAATCATTCAAAATAAAATTAAATTCCATAATCGATACAATCGAACGAGTGCATTACGTCTTTCGATTTTGTCGCAAATGTTTGAGTCGATTCAAGAACTACAAACTCAACTTCACACGATAAAACAAGCGTATGCAGAAACGATTAAGTAACAAGTAGCGCCAATCATATATTTATTAGACATTGTGCATGAGAGAGGAAGTATATAAGCATGTTTACAAATCAGACAATTTTAGTCACGGGTGGTACAGGATCTTTTGGGAAAAAATTCATCTCCACCGTATTAAAACAAAACGTAAAAAAGGTCATCGTATTTAGTCGAGATGAGTTAAAGCAATATGAAATGGCACAAGAATTCACCGATCCTCGGGTACGTTTTTTCATTGGGGATGTTCGTGAAAAAGAACGTCTCTATCGTGCGTTTGATGGAGTGGATATTGTCATTCATGCTGCAGCGCTCAAACATGTCGGAGCTTGCGAGTATAATCCATTCGAGGCCGTAAAAACAAATATTCATGGTGCTCAAAATATTATTGAAGCGGCTATTGATCGTGGTGTTAAAAAAGTTATCGCACTAAGTACGGATAAGGCTGCAAGTCCGATTAACTTGTATGGCGCGACTAAATTGGCATCAGATAAATTGTTTGTCGCTGGTAACTCATATGCCGGGGATAAAGACACACGATTTGCTGTCGTTCGATACGGTAACGTCGTCGGAAGCCGAGGTAGTGTTGTGCCCTTCTTTAAGAAGTTGAAGCAAGACGGAGCAACGGTCATTCCAGTGACCGATGATCGGATGACTCGCTTTTGGATCACATTAGACCAAGGTGTCCAGTTTGTTATCGATAGTTTGACACGTATGAACGGTGGAGAGATTTTTATTCCGAAAATCCCAAGTATGTCGATTCTTGATTTGGCTGAGGCGATTGCTCCGGAGTGCGACATCAAAATAGTGGGGATTCGTCCAGGTGAGAAATTACATGAGGCAATGATTACGGAAGATGATGCACGACACACGTTAGAGTACGACGATTATTTTGTCATTCAACCTGAGTTCCCTTGGTGGAGTGCAGAGTATTCAAATGGTGGAAAGTCGTTACCAGAAGGGTTTACATACGTCAGTAATGTAAACAATCAGTGGCTATCGGTCGATGAATTAAGAGAGTTAGTGAAGTGAGGAAGACGGCATCGTCATTTTTTGATGAGAGGAAGTTTAGAGTGATTGATCAACCTGTAAGAAACACGTTTCTGCCTTATGGCAGACAATGGATCGATGAAGAAGATATTCAAGCTGTGGTCGACACGTTACGAGGTGACTTTTTAACAACTGGTCCTGCTGTTGATGAGTTTGAACAAGCAATCGCTCAGTATGTTGGAGCTCGCTATGCTGTCTCCTTTTCTAATGGGACGGCCGCCCTACACGGTGCCTGTTTTGCAGCAGGGATTGGTGAGGGGGATGAAGTCATCACCACCCCGATGACTTTTGCAGCTAGTGCGAATTGTGTTCTTTATCAAAAAGGAATACCTGTATTTGCTGACATTGATCCAACTACGTATAACTTAGACCCGAATGCGATTGAACAAGCCATCACTCCACGCACAAAAGCCATCATCCCTGTCCACTTTACAGGTCAACCTGCAGCGATGCAGGAGATTCATCGAATTGCCGAACAACATGACTTAGTCGTCATTGAAGATGCAGCTCATGCGTTAGGTGCCACCTATCAAGGGAAACGAATCGGTGCACTAAGTGATATGACGATGTTTAGTTTTCATCCTGTTAAACATATTACTTCGGGTGAAGGTGGAATCATCACGACAAATGATGAAGTGTATTATCGTAAATTATTACAATTTCGGACCCATGGAATTACAAAAAGTGCTGAACAGTTAGTTGATCACGATGGTCCTTGGTACTACGAAATGCAGTTTTTGGGTTTCAATTATCGAATGACAGATATTCAAGCTGTCCTTGGAACAAGCCAATTGAAGAAGATTGAACGATTTATTGAGTTACGAAAATACTATGTTTCTTTATATAATGAGGCATTTCGCGAGTTATCTGAAATTACGATACCGCATCAAGATGAAAGTGGAGAGTCCAGCTGGCACTTATATATCATTCGCTTAAATCAAAACCGGTTAAACGGTTCACGGAAAGAACTATTTGAGGCCTTATTAAATGAAAACATTGGAGTCAACGTCCACTATATTCCTGTTCATTGGATGCCATATTATCAAGAGCTAGGGTATGAAAAAGGGATTTGTCCACACGCAGAAACGCTATATGAAGATATCATTACACTCCCTCTATTTCCTGCGATGACTGAGGAAGATGTGTACGATGTGATCGATGCGGTGAAAAAAGTGTTAAAACGATATGGGAAGTGAAAAATGGCTATGAAAACGGTGGCGATTATTCAAGCACGGATGGGCTCAACGAGGCTTCCTGGGAAAGTATTGATTAAACTGCAAGGTCGCACGGTGCTTGACCATGTGATTACTCGAGTAAAACAAGCGAAATTAATTGATGAAATCATCGTTGCAACGACAACTTTGAGTGAAGACGATGTATTGTCGGAGGAAGCAAAGCGATATGGTGTTCGTGTGTATCGAGGAAGTTCAGATAACGTACTGAGTCGATACTATGAGGCAGCTATGGAAGCCGAAGCTGATGTGGTGATTCGAATCACTTCAGATTGTCCTTTGATAGACCCTTTCATTATCGATCATGTGATTCAACAATACCGCGACACAACAAACCATCTTGTGACAAATGTAGGGACCAAGCCAAGTGAGCGAACGTTTCCAAGAGGTCTAGATGTAGAAGTGTTTTCATTTGAATCCCTCTTCGATGCTTATCATCATGCAACAAAAGATTATGAGCAGGAGCATGTCACCCCGTTAATCTATGAACAGCATCAACATAATGTATCTTGTTACGACAATGAAACAAACTATTCTCAGCATCGGTGGACGTTGGATACACCTGAAGACTTGAAATTGATTTCTGAAATTTATAGTCGTCTTTATAAGGGAGAGCATGACTTTTATTTAGAAGACATTATCCGGCTATTTAAGGAAGATCCTCAATTAATTGAGATTAATAAGCATATCGAACAAAAAGTAATAAGATAAGAGGGGCACATTATGAAAGTCATGATTTTTACGGAAGGTGGAATAAAAACGGGGTTTGGACATCTGACAAGGTGTATTGCTTTGTATGATGAAGTGAAACGGAGAGGAATACAAGTTGAGTTAATTGTTCAAAGTGATGTAGATTTGAGAAACTTGGTTGGGAGCCGTCATTGTACAATCATTAATTGGTATACCGTCGATTATTTGTCTAAAGTCATTCAAGCAGATATGTACTGTATCGTTGATTCATACATCGCTACCAGAGATTTATATCAAGTAATCGCTCAACGTTCAAAATCGGCTATCTTTTTAGATGATACAAATCGTATTCATTATCCTGACGGGATTGTAGTCCACCCTTCTCTAAGTACAAATGATGTACCTTCCGGAAGTTTAGCTGGACCAAAATATATCATTTTACGAGACGCGTTTCGAGAAGAGGTGCGTCCTTTTATCCGGCAGAAGGTAACCAATGTTTTGATTACTGTAGGTGGTACGTTACAACCTTCACTTATCCAATCCATTGTCCGTCTCATTTGTTTTAATCATCCAGAAATCACTTTTCATATTTTAATTGGAGATAAGCATGACTCTATTCTTGAACGAGAACTATTGTCCGTGTCTAATATTATTCTGCATCGATATGTACCCAGTCATGAAATGAAACGATTAATGAGTTGTTCAGATTTAGTGATTACCGCTGCTGGACAAACCATCTATGAATTGATTATCTTGGGAATACCATTTATTCCAATAAAAATCGCTGGAAACCAAGAGCGAAACATGCTTGCGTTACGCAGTAAAAAATTAATTTCTTCAAATGTGACCTGGGGATCTTCAACGTTTGGTCAAGATTTACAGACTGAATTCAAAAATATGCTTCATATGCATACTCGAACTGAACAAACGATGAATTACGAGGGGTTGTTGGATGGAGACGGTCCTCTACGAATCGTGAATTCTTTACTTCGCAGCCAAGATTTCAATTTATTTTTAAGAAAAGCAACGATTCAGGATTCTCAACAGATATTTGAACTTTCAAATCAGGAATACGTTCGTAAATATTCAATTAATCAAAAACCGATATTGTGGGAGACTCATAAAAATTGGTACCAACAAGTTTTGTCGTCGAAAAACCATCTTTTTTTTATTGTGACGAATCCTTCGAATCAAGTGCTAGGTCAAATTCGATATGAACGAATAACTAACTATGCCGTTATTAGTATCAGCTTATCGGAAATGTTGATAGGGAAAAAAGTCAGTCAACCACTGATTCAGCAAAGCCTTATGATGATTCAACAAGAGTGGAAAGATATTCGTGAAATAACGGCCTATATTTCAAATGAAAATATTGCGTCCAAGAAGACGTTCGAAAGAGTAGGTTTTAAGATGAATGCTCACGAAGAAGATAATAAACTACTCAAATACATATATATAATGGAATAAGGGTGACTCTTCATGAATCTTTCAAAACAAGTATTTATCATTGCGGAACTATCTGCTAATCATGGCAGTAGTATTGAAATCGCAAAACAGACAATGAAAGCAGCGAAAGAAGCAGGTGCTGATGCAATTAAAATTCAAACATATACACCTGACACGATTACAATCGATAGTCGTAAAGAGTACTTTCAACTAACACAAGGTACCATCTGGGATGGTCGCACACTTTATGACTTGTATCAAGAGGCCTATACGCCGTGGGAGTGGCATAAAGAGTTGATGGATTATGCAAAAGAGTTGGACATCGTTTGTTTTTCAAGTCCTTTCGACCCTACTGCTGTAGATTTATTAGAAAGCTTACAGGTACCTGCGTACAAAATTGCTTCATTTGAAATTACTGATTTACCACTCATTGAGTATGTTGCCTCTAAGAACAAACCAATCATTATCTCAACTGGAATTGCAACGCTTCAAGAAATTGAAGATGCAGTATCCGTTTGTCGTAAAGTTGGAAACGAGCAAATCATATTATTGAAATGTACGTCAGCCTATCCAGCAAAAATTGAGGATGCGAATCTCGTAACGATGCAAAATATAAAAGAGACTTTCGGTGTCGAAGTCGGATTGTCGGATCACACGCTTGGAATCACTGCACCGATTGTGTCCGTTGCATTGGGAGCGAAGGTGATTGAAAAACATTTTATTTTAGATAAATCAATTGGTGGCCCAGACGCTAGTTTTTCTTTAGAGCCTCATGAGTTTAAAGCGATGGTCGATGCTGTTCGAGAAGCGGAACAAGCACTAGGGCGCGTCGACTATCAATTAAACGAGAAAAAAGTGAAGAGTCGTGAGTTCGCACGTTCGTTATTTGTTGTGAAAGATATTCAAGCCGGGGAAGTCTTCACGACTGAACATGTCAGGTCAATTCGTCCTGGACATGGATTGGCTCCGAAACATATCGATTCCATTCTTGGTAAAGTGGCAAGAAAAGATATCGAGCGTGGAACGCCAATGAGTTGGGATTTGATTTAGTAAAGTAAATAAGATGATTGTCGAGGCGACGTTTACGTCGCCTCTTTATTATGTGTGGGAAAGAAGAAGAAACTTAAGGAAAAAGTATTTTGACCGATATAAGAAATGAGACCATAACATGTGAGGGAGTAGAAGACTATGAATCCGACCATTTCTGAAGTCAGACTTCACTTGCCTTCTTCTGTATTACCGTATGAGCAGACTAAAAATGTGTTCGTTGAGGCCAATCAAACTCAACTCGCCGATGAAGGTATTGTAATTCTTCCGACGCCTCAACACATTACAAAGTTAGAGGCAGCGGTCGAGAAGGCGAATCAAGTCCTTGAAAAGCAACGTACCGGCTTGAAATTTATGAAGCACGAAAAACTGAATGATTATTATATTCAAATCGTCGATGCGAACAATGAAGTAATTCGTGAAATCCCAAGTAAAAAATCAATGGATTTCTTTGCGGCGTTTATGGAGTTTAATCATTTATTCGACGAACGGATATAAAAAAGGAGTGGGCATATGACATCACCAATTCGATTTGGCGGATTAGCCAGTGGGATCGATACCGATAGTATCATTAAACAGTTAATGCAAGCTGAGCGCGTTCCAGTCGATAAACTCGAACAGAAGAAACAAATAACGGAATGGAAACGTGATGCGTATCGCGAAATTAACCGTTCTCTTATGACTCTACGAAATAGTGCGGTCGACTTGATGTTCAGCCGAAACTTCTATGCAAAAGCGTCTAGTTCATCGGATGAGTCACGTGTATCGGTCGTGGCAGGACCGTCGAGCGGAAATGCTGCACTTGAAATTCAAAGTGTAGAAAATTTAGCGTCATCTGCTAGTCATATTGTTGAACTGAGAGACAAAAATAGTAACTTAGTCACTCGTGATACTGCAGTCAAAGATTTAAATCTCGATGCAAGTACAAAAACTCAAATAATCACAGGAACTCCGACAGAAGTGACCCTTTCATCAAAATTGAATGCTAGTGGAAAAATCTTCATTAATAACGTTGAGGTTGATCCTGCAAACTATTCTTATGATTCTGCCACGGGTAAAGTGACTTTTGCATCACCTCTTGCTGACGGAGATGAGTTAAAATTCCAATCAGGTTATGAAATTGAATACATCAATAAAGAGGGTGGAACACCTGCTAAAGTAACAGTACGTGCTGAAGCGAAATTTAATGAAGTGTTAACACAACTTAGCTCAAAAGATACTAATTTCGCAACATTTTTTGATGACGCATCTGGGAAATTGGCACTCACTCAACGAAACACAGGCAGTGAATCAACTATTGCCTTCACTGGGGCAGCAGCGTCGTTCTTCCAAGCAAGTGTTGCTGATGGTATTAAGGGCGAGGATGCGATTTTCAAAGTGAATGGAATCGAAATGACAAGAAGTACAAATACAGTCACAATCGACAACATGACAATCACTTTGAAGTCTGAATTTAAAGCGGCCGACAACCCTGCACCGGTTACACTAAGTGCTGCCACTGATACTCAAAAAATCTTTGACAACATCAAAGGCTTCGTCGATAAATACAATGAGACGATTGATCTCATGAACAAGAAGACACGGGAAGAACGATTCCGTTCGTTCGCACCGCTCACGCAGGCACAACGTGATGAATTGTCTGAAGACGAGATTAAGAAGTGGGAAGAAAAGGCGATGAGCGGGATGCTCCGGGGTGATACCATTCTTCGCGGGACGATGGACACGCTTCGTAGCAAATGGTCGAGTGCGACATCGGCATCAAACGATAAAGAGATGAAGCAACTGTTCCAAATCGGACTTTCAACAGGCTCAGATTTCACGAATGGTGGAAAGATTGAATTAAATGAAGAGAAACTGAAAGCCGCAATCGAGAAAGACCCGGAACAAGTATATAAACTCTTCACCGACGAAAATACGGGATTACTAGCTCAAATCCGTGACACTGCGAAAGACTCACGTGAGACAATCACTCGCATCGCCGGTGCGGACGGTGCTGGTGCTCCGACGTATTCAATGGGTCGTGAGATGACGCAGATGGATACACGAATCAAACGACTCAACGATTTACTCATCGATAAAGAAAATGCCTACTACCGTCGCTTCGCTGCGATGGAAACGGCGATGAACCAAGCGAATGCTCAAGCGGCATCGCTGTCACAGTTTTTAGGCGGAGGCATGTAAGAGGAGGAGTTTAAATGGTAGCCAATCCATATGCAGCATATCAAAACAATGCGGTCACGACCGCGAATCCACAGGAACTGACGCTTATGCTTTATGACGGAGCGCTCAAGTTCATGCGCCTCGCCAAGCTTGCAATCGATCAAGGTAACCCTGATTTAAAGAACGTCAACATTCAAAAGACGCAAGCTATCTTTCGGGAACTTCGTCTTACACTCAATAAAGATATCGCCATCTCAGCGAACTTGGACTCGCTCTATGACTACATGTGGCGTCGTCTCGTCGATGCGAACGTCAAGAACGATACAGCTATCCTTGACGAGGTACTTGATTTTACGACCGAACTACGTGATACGTGGAAGGAAGCGATGAAACTCGCAAAGCAGTCATGAGACCGATTGATGAGATCATCTTGAAGACACAGCGCTTAAAAGAGTTGTTGGCGAAAGTTCCCGAAGAGCCAACGTATGACACATGGATGGAACAAATCCATGAGCTCTTGGACGACCGGGAACAGTTGCTCGCGGCGCACGGTCCTGATCTGGAGAAAGCCGATCAGACGGTCCTCAGGCAGCTCGTCGACGATAGTCAAAAGATCGCCCGTCTCATTGAAGCTGAACACCAGCGTCTCGGGATGACGCTCGGGACAGCTCGGATGGAACGGAAGACGGTCAAATCGTATGTCGACCCATATGAAGACGTCGATTCTAACTTTTCCGGTCTATTCGACCAACAGACGTAAAAAAGCTCGGAGGCATATGCCTTCGAGCTTTTGTGCGTTAAGAGGCTTTGACTTGGCGTCGCATCCGAATGATGAAAGAAGAAACGATAAACAAGATCAGACCACTTACCGTAAAATTTAAATAAAGGCGTACGGCATCTTGAAGTGAAGTGACCGGTGTAGACCCACCGAACCAGAGCAGTGGCAGGATCGTCACGTGCATGACGCTCCAATGAATGAAAATTTGCTTTTTGAACGACCATTGTCGGACTTCATAAATGACACTCGTGAGCCCGAGAAAGAACGCAACCCCTGCGTAGACGAGCATTGCGTGTACGGCGTCTGTGTTACCTGACCAACTTTGATAGAGGGCGAGGATCGCGAACGGCAGAGACCAGATGAGACTCCGCATGATTCCTTTTTTCAATAATTGCATATGAATCTTCCTTCCATTAATTCGTTGTATATGTATACGCGTATTCAAGGGAAAAGTTTCATCTGAGGAGTAGGGGTGAAATGACGTCTGTTTTCCGCTATAATCGGGTAAACATCAATGTAGCCGTTGCTTCTTTTCTGGAAAGAGGAGGGAAACGAGATGCGTGAGAAAGAGTCCAAACCGATATCGTCACGGAAGCGCCGTTATTTCGTCTATGGTCCAGAGGGAGCGTACGATGAATACGTGGAACGGGACCCGAAACTTGAAGCGTACGTCGAGGACGATACGCCGTTTGAGGATCGTCCTGACCCATACGAGGAAGAAGAGCTGAAATCAAGAGGATAAGTATACATGTCAAGGTCCGATTACGGACCTTGACTTTTATTTTACCTGGAACTTTTTCTTAGTACGGTACCGTCTGTCAATTCGTTATATTCATCTTAACCACAACATCACTTGGATTAAGAAAAGGGAGAGATGAAGATGAACATGAAACGATTTGGCTTACTGGTGGCGGTACCGCTCGCACTACTTGTCGGTTGCGGGGAAGCAGACGAACTGAAGACGACGGCGACGGATACGGAAGAAGTGGCAGAGGCGGAAGCGAACGTACCAGAGGAGACGACTGCTGAAGAGGCGGACGTCCAAGAAAGTGAACTCGGTACGAACAAGATCTACATGAAGAATAAGGCACTCACGGTCACGGAGACGATGGGTCCGATTCAATTCGCCATCGACAAAGTACAGACGTCACGCTTGCAAGTAAATGAGGTGTATCGTGATTCATTTGATGGAGCTGAGGAAGTGACGGTCGTGGCCATGAATGTGATTGCAGAGAATACAATCGACGATGCGATTAGTTTTTATCCGAATCAAGGTACAATTGTCACGAATACCGGCGAGCAGGTAGAAGCAGACCTCTTTTTCTCGGATGACGTTGGTGGAGATTTTTTAGGAAAGGTGAAGAAGGAAGGGAATGTCCTCTTCTTCGTCAAAGCAAAACCTGAAGAGCTGACAGAAGTGAAATTTTTCACGAGTGGACCTTCGAATGAAGCGTTTGAGAGAGTGGCAGAAGAGCGATATGAATTCACCATCAATGTAACAAAATGAAAGTAGGCGTGCCGAACGAGTTTCGGCACGTTTTTTGTATGGTCATTGGAAAATAAGTGTGTGATTTATCGGAAATAATATGATTTTTCTAATTAGATGGGTACATATTCAATATAAGTCATTGACCGACGAGATTTTCGAATAGGAGGGAGCGTGTCATGAAGATTCGACATTGGTTATTCTCTTTGCCGCTCGCTTTTCTGATTGGATGCGGGGAGACAGATGAGGCGAAGACTTCTAAAACTACCGAGCAAACTGACCAGTCAACGGGAGAAGAAACCACTTCCGCATCAGAAGGAAGTGAATCGAGCAAAGGTGAAGATACGTCAGAAGGGATTGGTGGCTCCGAAGAGTTTGAGGTGGAAGAGAATGATCTTGGCATCAGTCAAATTTACATGAAAGATAGCGATTTAGGCATCGAAGAAAAAATTGGTCCACTCATTTTTCAAATCAACAAAGTTCAGACGATGCGGCTTCAAGTAGCTTCTGACTTCCGCTCCGTATTCGATGATAAAAAGGAAGTGACGCTCGTTTCCTTCAGCGTAGTTGCAGAAAACACGAGTGATGATACTGTCACCTTTTATCCGGATCAAGCACGTCTTGTCACGAACACAGGAGAACAGATCGATGCTGCTTTCTTACTTTCCGATGATGTTGGTGGTGAATTTTTAGGAAAAGTGAGGAAGGAAGGTGGAGTACACTTTCAGGTTGAATCAATGCCAGCAGAATTGACTGAGGTGCGATTTGTCGTAGAAGGTCCCTATAACGATCAATTCAACACAATTGCCGAAGAGCGGTATGAATACACAATCGACGTATCGAAATAAAAGGTGGCGTGCCGAAATCACTCGGCACGCCCTATTTACCTAGTTTAAACCCAAGCAATAGAGGATAATCAAGATATCCCATCTTTTAGGAGGTCTACCATGAAGAACGTCTCTCTACTCAAATACGACCAACAGCTCCATTATGAATGGTCGAGTCACGTCATTGAAGAAACGGATGATTATGTGTTGTTGTATGCAGGACCGGGGCGAACGCTTCAGCATCATACGCGAGGTGCCTGTTATACATATGATTCGCATTCGCTCGAGTGCTTCATGCGACATGAAGGCTTCACACTTCAACTCGATTTAGAGCACGACGGGACGATGCGCTGGTACTCGAATATCGGGCTTCCGCCGACCATGACCGATGATGCGATTCATTTTGTTGATTTGGATTTAGACTTTGTCGCGGAGCAACCGAATGAATGGCGACTCGTCGACGTAGAAGAGTTCGAGATTAATCAAGTGCGTTACGGTTATCCGGATGCGTTGATTTCCTATGTCTGGCAGACCGTTGACGAGGTGAAACACCGGATTCAATATCGACAATTCCCGTTCGACGGTTCGTTCGAGCGACGTCTCCTCGAACTTTCTCAATCAAAGACGTCTCACTTCCGTTGATGCGGCAACGGAATCGACAACACATCCCAGTCGCTCCCGGCAAATAGCTTCGACAGATAGACGATTTGTCCGACATGATACCCATAATGCGACACTTGGCGTTCGATCGCGTCAATCACGGAATGGGCTTCCCCTCGAATCATCACGTTCTTCCCTAAGTCATCTGGTGTCAAATCAGCTAAGACATTATCCAACAGTTGCCAACGCTCGTCCCATACTTTCATGAGTTCTTCACGGGACAGTTGCTGGTCCTCGAACTCGGCGTCGCGGTTTCGGTCCGGCTTTTCGCCATCCGTCGTCAAAAAATCGGTCCAGCGGGACTTCATATTGTTCGCCATGTGCTGAATGATCAGGGCGAGGGAGAGTGTATCCGGCGCAAGCGTCTTATGCAGATCCTCGTCACTCACTTGGACGAGTGCGCGCTCGGCGAGTTGTTTCTGACTTTTGAACGTAGCGCGTACGGTATCGAGATATTGCGTTTCAAACATAAAAACCATCCTCCTTTTCATATGTATCCATTTTGACTATACCCCACATTCATCCTAGTCAAAAACTATAGTAATATTATAAAAGAAGCGGTATACTAGTCTTATCGCGCAAGACGCCACCGCGTAGTTGGCATGAGGGTGCCTTGTTTTGGTTTTCACGTGAGTCATGTCGCGTGGTCTCTTTTCGGTTTGCAGGTTCACCCATTAATTGTGTCGATTGCGTTTGTCCGTGAGTGGATGAGCGCGATTTTTTTTGTATGCAAAAAGTGTGAGACACGAGGTCCCACACTTCTGATTACGCATGTTCCAATCGAAACTCTTCCCAATGATCGCGGGCCTGATTCCGGATCCGCTCCGATACTTCCTTACTGCTGAGGAGAATCCCGTACCATCGACGTGCGTCCTCGTAGTAGTCGAGCGCGGCCGAGAGGTCGGCAATGCGCAACATGAGCTGGTCGTACGGTAATCCGGTCCGAATCGGGTCCGTATACGCCTCTTGCACCTCATTGTATTTATCGAGCGTCCGCTGCATCCATTCCTTCTCAGACGCCGTATCCCCAATCAATCGGTACATCCATACAATCCGCATCCCGAGCATGGCGACGACGGATGGTTTTTGACCGCTCAACTGGGCCGTCATGACGGCGAACTTATAGAGGAGGATGACGTGCTCATACGAGCGGTCACCTTTCAACACATCCGGATTCACTTGATTGAAGTAGTTCGTTTCAAGCGCTTCCCGGTTATGTTTGCGCACCTTGTCGAACGAGTCGTGGAATACGAGGTGACAATGGTCACAGACGGTCGGTTCATATAAATACGGGTTCGGTCCGTCATACGTTGTGTAGCCATCCTTCTCGACCTCAAGTGGGCGGATGTGACGTGATAAGACGCGGTGCGTCTTACTTTCTTGTAAACAATACGGACATTTGACTTTCTTCAAAAACAAATGTTCTGCCATCTCGACACCTCACACATAGACGTTGACGAGCAGTCCGCGAATCTCACCGACCTGGTCGAGTAAGGAGAGGCGAGAGGCTTCTCCTGAGATGACCTGGTCCGTCAGCGCGAGGAGTTTTTGGTCGACTTGTTCGACGACCTTATAAATTTTCGCGCGGCCGCGGCGATTGAATCCGCGTTTATCTTCGAGACGGAGTGCCGCGTCAACGGCCTCTTTCATAAAGTCTTTAATCATTTGTTTGTATTCGGCAAGCGCCTCGACGGTCTGACTCTCGGCGAGCAGTTCTCCTTGTTCATGGATCGCGGCGATTTGACGTTGGAAGCGTTCGTATTCCCGGTCTTCGCGCTTTTGACCGATCACGTTTTGGAAGGAAACGCCGGGTTCGACTTCGGGGCGTTTCGCTTTACTTGAGCCGAGGAGCGATTGCGTCTCCATGATGCGACGAATGTCCATATGGGCAACCGTCCTTTCTATAGGTTAGTTCAATAATTGTAACACGCCTTGCGGCAATGCGTTCGACTGGGCAATCATCGCCATGCCGGACTGATTCAAGATGTTTAGACGGGCGAAGTCCATCATTTCACGGGCCATGTCGGCATCACGGATTCGTGATTCGGATGCCGTCAAGTTTTCTGAGCCGATGGCGACAACGCTGACGTTCGCCTCGAGTCGGTTTTGGATGGCACCGAGTTTTGAACGTTCGAGTGAGACTTTGTTGATGGCCGCATCAAATTTCGAGATGGCATCATCTGCGTCCGCCGGTGTCAACACACTCAGTGCATAATACGTTGCAGCAGGTGTCGCCTGATCGTTGTCGTGGTCGACGGCAGGAAGTTCCCCGCCACCTGGTGTCACTGTCGTGATGCCGAGTGCATGCGCCCGCATGTCTTGTACGTTTAAGATGACGGCTTCATTGTTGCCGGCACCGATTTGGAAGAATAGGGTGTTCTTCCCTTCTCTGTATTCCCCGTTCATAATCTTCTTCGAGTTGAATTCGGTCGTTTCCGCAATCCGTGTCACTTCGGCAGTCAACGCATTAATTTCTTCCTGGACGGCTTTGGCGTCATCCTCGCTGAGTGTCCCATTGGCTGTTTGGACGGACAGTTCACGCATTCGTTGGAGGAGAGCGTGTGTCTCATTCATCCCTCCTTCGAGCGTCTGCGTGAGTGAGATGCTGTCGAGCGTATTGCGTTCTGCCATCGAGAGGGAGTCGAGGCGCATCCGCATCTTCTCCGAAATGGCAAGACCCGCTGCGTCATCCGACGCCTTGTTGATGCGGACCCCGCTCGAAAGACGATCCATCGTCTTCTTCATCGATGCCTGATTCAAAGAGAGCGATGAGTAGGCTTTTAAGGCTTGTACGTTATTGGTAATTTTCATAGCGATTTCCTCCAGTCGGAACAGATTGAGTCTTTGCACGCACCATCGCTTCGCTCCACGTTTGATCGAGATCGCTCGCGAGCGTATGTAGTTCAGCGATTTTTTTCTTGTCTTGATCGATGATTGCTTCGACGCTTGCTTTTGCCATATAAAGATAAATTTCATCCAGTTGAGCCGCGATAATCCCGCCGCCATCATGGAGTCCTTGGTGCAGCTTGACCAACAGCTCCCGGGCTTGGCGAAGATGGCGGTTTCGTTCGGCGATCGTCGAATCTTGCGCATGTTTGTAGTGATAGACGAGTGCGTGAAGCATCGCCTGAGTCAGCTCTTCTGGCCTCATTTCATATAATTGGGTTGAATTCATCTTTTGTCTCCTTTGATCGAATCAAGTTCCTCTATCAACAACAACACTTCTGCCATCACGTCATACAGTTGGGGCGGGATGGCATCCCCTAAGTCAAGGTCGAGCAAGTGGCCGAGCAAGGAATGGTCGTTCTCGACCGCTACACCCCGGGCACGTGCTTCCTGTAGAATCTTTTCAGCGACGGCTCCGGTCCCGCGGGCGACGATGACGGGCGCTTTGTCCGTCGTTTCATCATAGCGGACGACCGCGGCCGTCTTACGTTTCGTCAAATCCATGCGTTGGTACATCGGGACCTCCTAAATTCTAAAGTCATATCCTGTCGTCGGCGCGATCGTAGGCTCTTCGATGACACGATCAGCTTTCGTGAGCGGTTTGAACTGGGTCGTCACACTCTTATATCCAATCGTCTCGAGCGTTTGTTCGATTTTCCCGAGAAGGGGACGGGCGAGTCGCTCGACCGTCGAATCGTCGTGCTCGAGTGTGAGTCGGAGGTTTCGGTCCTTCGCCTCGAGCTTGACGCCGATCTCTCCGAGGCGAGGGGTCTCCAAACGAATATAGAGGACACTGTTCTCCCAGTCGACGACGTCCCCGGCCTCCCGGTTTTGGATATGAACATGGATTCCGGTGTCGATCTCTTGAACTTTTGCCGGTAGGGCGAACAAGAGTTGATGGAGCTGACCGCCATCAAGGCGGTTGAGCGTCTGTTGGACTTGGAAGAACGAGGCGAGGCGTTGCGCCTCGGGGTTCGTCGTATCTCCACGTACCGATAAAGCTGATGTCGGCGTATTGGACGTCGCTTGGGCGAGCTGTGCCTGTGTCTGCACACGTTGCGCTACTTCCTGGATGTGTCGTCCAGATAATGTCGAATCGAGCTTGAGTGGCGCGACGGTCGGCATCTCGCCGGCACGTGTCGCCCCGTGTGGGATATATTCGATGCGTGTCTGGTTCGGCGCATAGCGGAAGTCATTCAGTGCCGCTCGGACCTCTTTGACGAGTGTCGCACTCTCTTGTGGTTTCGTCGCAAGCAACGACAACGCGACGTCGAGTTTGGCCGTCATGGCGACCAATTGCTTCTCTTGAGTCACGTCGGTATGAAGCAAGGCGTCCGTCTTTTGGACGAGTTGTGTCAGACGGGTCGAGACGGTCTCGAGGGCAGGGCGTGCCGCATGCGGGTTCGTCTCGATCAACGCAGCGACTTGTCCGAGTTGTTTCGTGACGGTCGCCTGCTCGTTTCGGAACGTGTTCGTGACGGTCGCTAGATGTGACGTCACTTCCTTCACCATCACTTGCTTCCCGTTGATTGGAGGAAGCGGCATCGCTTGGCGCGATTCAGATTCAATCGGACGCGATGATATCGGTGTCGTCGGCGTGAGGTCACGGATGACCCGGTCAATCGTTTCCGGTGTCGGCGTGACGCGTTCACTAACGGGACGTGACAGATTGACGAGTTCGACATACCGCTCTTTTTGTGGGTAAGGGGCGTTCGGCGCCGGCGGTGTGATCTGTTGTTTCGCTTCGTTCAAAGAGAGGACGGCGATTTCCCGCGCCATCTCCCGAGGAACGGTCTGCGTATCGAGCGTCTTCAAATGTAGGATGACGTCCCGCATGTCCCCTTTGAACGCCGTCTCGAGCAGGCGTACCGTATCTTCGTTCATCGGCAAGCGTCCGGATTGTAGCAGACGGCTGACCGCGCTTCGTACTTCAGGTGGAAGGGAAGCGAGGAGCGTCTGAATCTTCGCATCAAGTTTTGACGACGCGGACGCAGGTGGTGCGGATTCAAGTGTCTCTTCCTTTGGAGGAAAGACGGTCGCCATCAAGACGCCGTCCTGTTCGGCGAGCGTCACTTGGAACGGGTTCGTCTTCGGAAGCCCGTCTTTAAATGTGACCTCGACTTCTTCACCGTTGATCTTGACGATCGCGGAGTCGGGTCCTGTCTGTTTGACGAGCTCGGCCTTGTACGTCCGGTTCGTCTGTATGCCTGGTAAGACCGAACTGACGGCGGTCGCTTGGGCTTGAATTTGCATGTTTGTCACCTCGACCATAATATCGACCTCTTTTTAAAAAAATGAAGCGATACAATAGAAAAAAACCTTCCGTCTTTTCGACGGAAGGCGTGTCAGGACTCGAGCACGGGGCTCGCGTTCAATTGTTGGAACCGGGCGACGAGTTCACCTGTCGCTTTGAGCTGGTTCCGGAGGACGTACGGTGTTGCGTTCGTTTGGATTTGATGTCCATCGGTCGTGAGGACGAGCCCGTTCGGCTCACCCTCGACGTTCAGTATGTCTCGAATATGGGACCAGGCATACCATTCACAATCGTCTCGTTTTGGAGACTTCGTCGGGAAGAAGACGAGTCCAGTTGTCGGTTCAATCACGACAGGGACTTTCCCTTTTACGCCGGCGACGCGTTTGGCGATGAAGATTCTTTCCTCGATCGAGCTGTTGTACTGGCGGCAAGAAAGTTGCAACAACTGGTACGGCCGGAGCGGGGTTGAAATCTCGGTGCCATCCTCGAGAATGATCCGTGACTGCTTCATGATGTCAAAGCAAGGGAGAATCGCCACGGTTCGCTTTGTGATGCGATATTTTTCCTCAGAATAGTAGGAGCGCATACGCTGCACCATCCTCCTCGTATTAGATTTTCAGGATCGGCTAAAGACAAACGGCACAAACCTAAATCATCCCTTCAATGATATATCACAAAAAATGTAAATTCAACAAGACAATATGAAAAGTAGGGAAATATAATTCCAATGAAAGCCAAATGACGAATCGTTTACAAATATTTGAGAAAGTATTTGTCACGTTTACAAGAAGGTGGTAAGATTAGCCGTAGAGGACAACCCTCTGTATTCTCCAATGGTGAAAGGAATGGATTTACACATGGTAGGTAAAGTAAAATGGTTTAACTCAGAAAAAGGTTTTGGATTCATCGAAGTTGAAGGCGGCAAAGACGTGTTCGTACACTTCTCAGCAATCCAATCTGAAGGCTACAAATCACTTGACGAAGGTCAAGATGTAGAGTTTGAAATCGTTGATGGCGAGCGTGGCCCACAAGCGGCTAACGTTGTAAAATTATAATTTCAAACCGCGAAGCCGGCTCCCTTGGGAGTCGGCTTTTTATTTTGTCTACATAATAAAAAAAGGCGTTTAAAAATTAGTGGATTGGGTATTTTCTTTCTATACCTTTCGCTCGTTCTAGGAAATGTTGAATTCGGAACAAAATTGTCATTATTTTCTGATGATAACGTTTTCAATCGTAGCGTTTTCGGGGTATAATATGAGTGAACCACCTGGTTCCCCTTTCTTTTTTAAGAAATGAAGCAGGAGATTCCGTCTCGTTCGACGAATCATTGGTTCAAGCGGTTATTTCTAAGGAGGAGTTCAGATGATTTATAACATTCGCGGCGAAAACATTGAGGTCACACCAGCAATCAAAGACTATGTCGAGAAAAAGCTGGAGAAGTTGACTCGGTATTTCACAACTCCTACGGATGCACAGACGGCTTACGTCAACTTGAAAGTGTATAACGAGAAACAAAAAGTGGAAGTGACGATCCCGATGCCGAACTTGTTGCTCCGTGCTGAGGACATCAACCTCGACATGTATGCGGCAATCGACCTCGTCGTCGATAAATTGGAACGTCAAATCCGTAAACACAAAACGAAACTCAACCGTAAAGGACGCGGGAAAGAAGGTGGCGTCGGCGAGTACTTCAAGTCTTTAGAAGGACCTGATGATACACCGGCCGTCTACGATGAGGACGAGGCAGAACTCGAACTCGTGCGGACGAAACGCTTCACGTTGAAACCGATGGACACGGAAGAGGCGATTCTTCAAATGGATATGCTCGGTCACAGCTTCTTCGTCTTCTCTGACGCAGAAACGGGCAACACGAACGTCGTCTACCGTCGTAAAGATGGGAAGTACGGCTTGATCGAACCTGAATAATATACATGACACTACACGACCTCCCGGCCTCGGGGGGTCGTTTCCTTTTGCCTTTCCTTGAAAGGTGGCACCACTTCGGTTAAACTGTACATTAGGGAAAAAACATGCATTTTTTAGTGAGTGCAGAGGAGATATGAGTATGGCGAACTTTTTGAAAGAGTTATTTGCTCCACAGAAACGAATGTTGAAAAAAGCAGAGAAAGCGGCCGACTTGATCGAGTCGTTCGCCGAACCAATCAAGGCATTGTCCGACGAACAGCTTCAGGCGAAGACGGAAGAGTTCCGTGAACGTCTGGCGAAAGGCGAGACACTTGACGACCTCTTGCCGGAGGCGTTCGCGGTCTGTCGTGAGGCATCGGAGCGTGTGCTCGGGATGCGTCATTACCGTGTCCAGCTCATCGGGGGCTATGTGCTCCATAACGGCGACATCGCCGAAATGAAAACCGGTGAAGGGAAGACGCTCGTCGCGACACTTCCTGTCTACTTGAACGCGCTCACTGGCCGTGGCGTACACGTCGTAACGGTCAACGAATATTTGGCGAAACGAGATAAAGAACTCATGGAGCCGCTCTACTTCGCACTCGGTCTCTCGGTCGGCCTCAACGTGTCGAACATGGACCGTGTCGAGAAACAAGCGGCCTATAACTGTGACATCACGTACTCGACGAACAACGAGCTCGGATTCGACTACCTCCGTGACAACATGGTCCTTTATAAAGAAGACCGTGTTCAACGTGAGCTCTACTACACGATCGTCGATGAAGTCGACTCGATCCTCGTCGATGAGGCGCGTACCCCGCTCATCATCTCGGGATCGGCTCAAAAATCGACAGAACTCTACACACGCGCGGATGCGTTCGTCCGCACGTTGAAAGAGGAAGACGATTACACGGTCGACGTGAAGACGAAGTCGGTCCTCTTGACGGACCAAGGGGTCGACCTCGCCGAGAAGTTCTTCGGCATCGACAACCTGTTCGCAATCGAACACGTCGCCGTCAACCACCACGTCGGGCTCGCCCTTCGTGCGAACGCGGTCATGCATCACGATATCGACTATATGGTACGTGAGGGTCAAGTCATGATCATCGACCAATTCACGGGTCGTGTCATGGACGGACGCCGCTACTCGGAAGGTCTTCACCAGGCGATTGAGGCGAAAGAAGGCGTCGAGATTCAACGCGAATCGATGACGCTCGCCACAATCACGTATCAGAACTACTTCCGGATGTATGAGAAGCTTGCTGGGATGACCGGTACGGCGAAGACAGAGGAAGAAGAGTTCCGTAACATCTACAACATGCAGGTCGTGACGATCCCGACGAACAAACCGATCCTTCGCGATGACAAGGCAGACCTCATCTTCAAATCGATGGAAGGCAAGTTCAAAGCCGTCGTCGAAGAGATTTCGGCAGTCCACGCGACGGGGCAACCGATTCTCGTCGGTACGGTCGCCGTCGAGACGTCTGAATACTTGAGCAAGCTCTTGACGAAGAAGAAGATTCGTCACGATGTCTTGAACGCGAAGAACCACGCGCGTGAGGCGGAAATCATCGAGAACGCCGGTCAAAAAGGTTCCGTCACGATTGCGACGAACATGGCCGGTCGTGGTACCGACATCAAGCTCGGAGAAGGTGTCATCGACCTCGGTGGTCTTTACATCATCGGGACAGAGCGTCACGAGTCACGCCGAATCGATAACCAGCTTCGCGGTCGTGCGGGTCGTCAAGGGGACCCGGGTAAATCCCAGTTCTACTTGTCGCTCGAAGACGAGCTCATGCGTCGCTTCGGAACGGATAGCCTCCAAAGCATGATGGAGCGTCTCGGGATGGATGACACGCAACCGATTGAGAGCCGCATGGTCTCGAAAGCGGTCGAGTCAGCGCAAAAACGTGTTGAAGGAAACAACTATGATGCGCGGAAGCAGCTTCTCGGTTACGACAACGTCATGGCCGACCAACGGAAGGTCATGTACAAGGACCGCTCGAGCATCCTCGAGAACGAGTCGGTCACGGATATCGTCCGTTCGATGATGGCGCAGACGGTCGAACTCGGTGTCGGACAATACACGCCGATCGAACTCGTACCGGAAGAATGGAACATCGACGAGCTCGCGCACTGGGCCAACCAAACACTTGCGCTGGAGAAAAAGGTCGAAGGTAAGGACTTCTTCGGCAAAGAGCGTGAAGAGATCATCGAGCTTCTCATGGAGCGCGTGAACGAGCAGTACGAGGCGAAACGTGAACTCGCGCCGCCGGAACGCTTCAACGAGTTCGAAAAGATCATCGTGCTCCGCGCCGTCGACTCGCACTGGATGGCCCATATCGACCATATGGACCAGTTGCGTCAAGGGATTCATCTCCGCGCCTACGGACAGAATGATCCGCTTCGTGAGTACCAAGCGGAAGGGATCAACATGTTCGACGCAATGAACGCGGCGATTTCAGAAGAAGTGACTGGCTTCGTCCTTCGCGCCGAAGTCGGGGACAACCTCCGCCGCGAGAAAGTGGTCGAAGAGGAAGTCGCCGTCTCAGGCAAGAGCGATGCGCCGGTCAAGAAAAAGCCGGTCCGTCGTTCGAAAGAAGACAGCATCGGCCGGAACGACCCGTGCTGGTGCGGTTCTGGTAAGAAGTTCAAGAACTGTCACGGTAGACAACAGGCTTAATTATTGAAGAGGCGGGTCCGCTCGCCTCTTTCCTACGGAAAGGTGAATCACACTATGGAAATTTCAGATATTCGGAACGAACTAGAGGCGATGGCGAAACGCCTCGAGAATTACAGAGCGTCTCTCAACTTGACAGAGAAAGAAGCACGTATCGCCGAGCTCGAGAACGAGATGACGTATCCTGACTTCTGGGATAACCAGGAGAAGGCACAAAAAGTCATCGACGAGTCAAACGGACTCAAAGCGATGGTCGATAAGTATCAAGACCTCGCGAACCAACATGAGGACGGCGAAGTGACGCTCGAACTCATCAAGGAAGAGCCGGACGCCGAGATGCAAGAAGAGCTCGGGGAATCGATTCAAGCGCTCAAGAAGGAGTTTGATGACTTCGAACTCGAAATCCTCTTGAACGGACCATACGACGCGAACAACGCCATCCTCGAATTGCACCCGGGTGCGGGCGGTACCGAGTCACAGGACTGGGCATCGATGCTCCTTCGTATGTATCAACGTTTCGCTGACAAACAAGGCTGGAAAGTCGAGACGGTCGATTACCTCCCAGGTGAGGAAGCGGGCGTCAAGTCGGTCACGCTCCGCATCGTCGGTCATAACGCGTACGGCTACTTGAAGGCGGAGAAAGGGATTCACCGGTTGGTCCGCATTTCGCCGTTCGACTCGTCAGGCCGTCGTCACACGTCGTTCGTCTCATGTGACGTCATGCCGGAATTCGATGACGACATCGAGATCGAAGTACGGACAGAAGACCTCCGCATCGACACGTATCGCGCATCAGGTGCCGGCGGTCAGCACATCAACACGACAGACTCTGCCGTCCGAATCACGCACGTGCCGACGGGTGTCGTCGTGTCATGTCAGACCGAGCGCTCACAGATCAAGAACCGTGAGTCGGCGATGAAGATGTTGAAAGCGAAATTGTACCAACGCGAACTCGACGAGCAGCAACGCAAACTCGACGAGATCCGTGGGGAGAAGACGGACATCGGTTGGGGTAGCCAAATTCGTTCGTATGTCTTCCACCCGTACTCGATGGTCAAAGACCACCGGACGAACTATGAAGTCGGAAACACGAGTGGGGTCATGGACGGTGATGTCATGCCGTTCATCGATGCCTACCTTCGTAAAACAAATATGTGATGCATGTGGCTCAAAGACACCCGTCTTTGGGCCATGTTGTGTGTAAAGGAGACTTTCTTTAATGAAGCAAATCGTCAAAGACTATCTGTATTTGTTGACCGGCTCAGTGTTCGTCGCCTCAGCCTTCAGTCTTTTTCTGTTGCCAAATAATCTGGCATCAGGCGGGGTGAGTGGGATCTCGGTCATCACCTATGAACTGTTCGGCATCTCGCCGGGGGCGTTCCAGCTCGTGGCGAACGTGTTACTTCTGATTATCGGGTGGGCCATCCTCGGACTCGGCTTCGGGGTGAAGTCGCTCGTCGGCTCCATCTTTTTACCGGGTGTCATTCTTTTCTATGAGGCGATCGATGCCGGTGCGGCCGTGGACGATACGCTCCTCGCAGCCATCTTCGGTGGTGTCGGCGTCGGTGTCGGACTCGGGCTCATCTTCCGGGGGCGCGCCTCGACAGGGGGGATGGACTTGATCGCGCAGATCTTACATAAGTTCACGCACATCCCGCTCTATCTCTGTATCGCCATCCTCGATGGCATGGTCGTCTTGACCGCGGCCTTGACGTTCTCGTTCACGACCGGACTCTATGCACTCATCGCATTATTCATCACGGTCAAGATGATCGACTTCGTCCAGCTCGGGTTCACACAGGACAAGATGGCTTACGTCATCTCGGAGAAGCGAGACTTCATCGTCCGGGCCGTCTTCGAGGAGCTTGACCGTGGTGCGACAGAGATCCAAGCGATCGGGGCATACTCACGTCTCGACCGTCCGATGCTCATGATCGTTGTCCGTCAGAGCGAAGTGAGCCGATTGAAGGAAATCATCCGTCGGATCGACGCGGAGGCGTTCCTCGTCTTCAGTGAGGCGCATGAGGTGCTCGGACAAGGGTTTACGTCCGATAAGCGTTACATCAACGTACCGTAAGTTGTGGAATCTTTGTGTACTTTTCGTGAGATTAGGTTAGAAAGCATACGTTAACGGCTATAATGGTAAATGTAGGTCATTTCTACAACTTAGGAGGGGAACGTGGTTATGAAAAAATGGATGATGGCCATCGGCCTCGGCGCCATGCTGACACTCGGCGCATGTGGCGGCGGTGAAGAAGAGGACACGTCGAGCAACGGGGATTCGGGCTCGAACACGGCATCGGTTGACGCGGAAGCGGTATACGCACAAAACTGTGCGGCATGTCACGGTGCGAATCTTGAAGGAATGAGTGGTCCGTCACTCGAGCAAGTCGGTGCTCGTCTGTCGGCAGAAGAGATTGAAAACGTCATTCGAAACGGTCAAGGCGCGATGCCTGCGAACGTCATTGAAAAAGACGAAGAAATCACAGCGGTCGCCGCTTGGCTCGCTGAGAAAAAATAAGATGTGACGGCATGAGGTGTGTTCTACCTCATGCTTTTTTTATGGTTACTTTGATTGAAACGAGGTTATACAACAACTCTTAAATCGAAAAAAATAGGCTCAAAGAAAATCGATTCGTTCATAGAGAATTCGAAGGTAGTACCATTTGAAGTGCGGTTTCATCATTCTCTGGGAGAAGAAGAAAGCGAGGTTCTTCGCGACATTTTCACACCGAACTCAATCGAACTGAAACAATCCTGTAATGGTGTTTTAAAAGTCGGATTGATATAATTGTAGTCGCTTCAACATATGCCCTAGATGATTTTTTGACCAGGCGAACATAAAAAAGCGACACCTTGACAGAGGGAGACGTTTCCTGTAAAAAAGACTCTAGGCGAAATATACAGTAACTAAAACAATTGATTCGAATTCGTCATAGATGCTTAAAAATAATTTAAAAAGGGTAGGGAATACGTTATGATCTCGATGCAAAAAGTCAGTAAAGTATATCCGAACGGCGTCGTCGCCGTGGATGACCTCGATCTAGAGATTCGCGACGGCGAGTTCCTTTATGTCGTCGGTCCTTCCGGTGCCGGAAAGTCGACGTTCATGAAGATGATTTATCGTGAGGAGAAACCGACAGCCGGTCAATTATTGATTGACGGACTTGATGTCGGGAAAATTAAAGACCGTCATGTGCCGAAGTTACGCCGTCAACTCGGTGTCATCTTCCAAGACTTCAAATTGTTGCCGACACTTACGGTATATGAGAACGTTGCGTTCGCATTAGAAGTTGTAGGAGCGGACACGTCGTCCATTCGGAAGCAAGTCATGGATGTGTTGAACCTTGTCGGATTGAAGAACAAGGCGCGCAACTATCCGGACGAACTATCAGGTGGAGAACAACAGCGTGTCTCGATTGCTCGCGCAATCGTCAATAAACCAAAATTGATCATCGCCGATGAGCCGACAGGGAACTTAGACCCGGAAACGGCATGGGGCATCATGGAAGTGTTTGAAGAAATTCACCGCCGCGGAGCGACAGTCGTCATGGCGACACACAACCGTGACATCGTCGATAAGATTCGTCACCGCGTCATCGCGATTGAGAACGGGAAAGTCGTGCGCGATGAAGAGAAAGGAGCATATGGCTATGATATTTAAGACTGGACTGCGCCATTTGCGTGAAGGGTTCAAAGGAACACTTCGGAATGGATGGATGTCGTTCGCGGCCATCAGTGCCGTGACCATTACGTTATTACTTGTCGGTGTGTTCGCACTTGTCATGTTCAACATTAATGAAATTTCAGATAACGTCGAAAATGATGTCGAGATTCAAGTGTTCATCACCCGGACAGCGGATGAGAACTCGGTTGAGAAACTCGGAGAGAACATCGAACAGGTGCCAGGCGTTTCGACGGTCACGTTCAGCTCGAAAGAAGATGAGCTAGCGAAGTTCCAAGACCAGCTCGGTGATGATGCGGCAGCATACGGAACGGTTGAAAAAGACAACCCGCTCCACGCCCGCTATATCGTCAAAGCACAAGACCCGACAGAACTAGAGGAAGTGGCCAAATCGGTCGGTTCACTCGATAATGTGGACGACGTGAAATACGGGAAAGACTACATCGATAAAATGTTTGCCTTCTTCAACGGGATTCGCATCGGTGGACTCGCGTTGATCGTCGGTTTGACATTGATGGCGATGTTCTTGATTTCGAATACGATTAAAATGACAATCTTCTCGCGCCGCCGTGAGATTGAAATCATGCGTCTCGTCGGAGCGAAGAACAGCTTCATCCGCTGGCCGTTCTTCATCGAAGGATTGCTCCTCGGAATGCTTGGGGCTCTCGTCCCGATTCTTGTCATTTATTTCGGATATGACGTCGCATATAGTGCTTTACAACCATCGCTTGATCAATTGAATAGTGATATATTTAAGTTGATTGATCCATCGACGCTCACGGTACAAGTATCGCTCGTCTTACTTGCACTCGGTGCGTTCATCGGAATCTGGGGATCGACGACATCGCTCGGTCGTTTCTTGAAAATCTAACTTAAATAAGGAGGAGTTGGCGGATGAAACGTTCGCTTGCGCTAGGGTTGTGTGTATCGTTACTTGCCATGCCGGTCATGGCGACAGAGAAAGACACGTTGAAAGCTCGACAAGATCGACTGTCCAATGAGTTGGAGGAGTCGAAAAAAGCGCAGGCCGAGACGGATGCCGAACTCGAGATCACCGAGGCAGAGCGTGATGCCGTGAAGACGGAAATTCACGTCGTCGACGACCGATTGAATGAGTTGAGCGAACAGATCGCCATTCAGCAACATGAGGTCGATACAGCCCGGGCAGAACTCGAGTCGACCCGCCAACAACTCTCCGTTCAGGAAGATTACTTGGAAAGCCAGAAGGAACTCGTGAACGAGCGCCTTCGCGTCTTGCAAGTACATGAAGATACTTCCTATCTACAAGTCATCTTTGAGTCCCGTTCCTTCGGCGACTTCGTGACACGGGCCATGACGGCCCGCACGATTGCTGAACAGGACCGGGAGCTCATACATAATTATATGAGTGAGATGGAACGCTTGGAGTCGCTCGAGTCGACACAACGCACCCAGCTCTCTTTCATCAAGCAAAAGGAGCGCGAGCTCGTCATCACCAAGCAAGACCTTGACCGAACGGCCGAGAAGAAACGTGACCTGTTGGTCGAACTAAACGAACAAGTCGAGCAACTCGAGCTCGAAAAGATGACGCGCAGTGAAGAACAGGCGGTCATGGCTGAACAGAACCGCATCATCAATGAACAACTCGAGGCGATCGCGACTGCCGAACGAGAAGCCGCAGAGGCGGCCGAACGCGCCAAGCGTGAAGCTGAAGCACGTGCGGTGGAAGAACAGGCGCGAGCCGAGGCGGAAGCACGAGAAGCGGAGTCAGAAGTCGAGGCACCTGAAGTGACCGCACCTACCGAAACACCGACGAATGTGTCCACGTCCACCGGATTCGTTCGTCCCGTGTCCGGTTATGTGTCGAGTCCGTTCGGTCCACGAGACAATCCATTGACGGGTGTGCCGGAGATTCACAAGGGCATCGACCTCGTCAATGCGTCTGGGACACCAATCGTGTCAAGCGCACCCGGTGTCGTCATCAAAGCGGCGCCGGCGACGGGATATGGAAATGTCGTCTTCGTTTCTCACGTCATCAACGGTGAGATTTGGACGACCGTCTATGCCCATTTGAATGCAATCACGGTCGGAGCCGGTCAACAAGTGGCGGCGGGACAGACGGTCGGAACGCTCGGCAATACCGGCTGGTCGACCGGTCCCCATCTTCATTTTGAGTTACATCGAGGAAAATGGGCACCGGGACAGCCGAACGCGATTGACCCAGCCCCGTATATTGGATACTGACAGAAGCGGACGCGTCCCAAATATGTGGAACGCGTCCGCTTTTCCTCTAGTTTTTGCTATACTAATGAAAAGACTTACAAAGAGAAATGAGGGACCAACCCGTGAAAAATTCAACCGCAGGACTACTCGCTGGCACAACGTTCGTGGCTGGGGCCGGTGCAGGCCTTGCGACGATGGCGTTTACAGACACATCGCTTCCCATTCAAACGAATGCGGAAGGCTGGGATAAAGTCGACCAAGTACGTGATTTGATTGAAGAACATTCGTTACAGGACATCTCAGAAGACGATTTATTGACCGGCGCGCTCGACGGGATGACCGCAGCGCTGAACGACCCGTATTCGGACTTCTTGGATGCGGAAGAAACGTCACAATTTACGGACTCGATTGAATCGAGTTTTGAAGGAATCGGCGCGACTTTGGAGAAGAAAGGAGAGGACATCTTAATTGTCGCTCCGATCAAAGGCGCTCCGGCCGAAGAGGCGGGACTTCGTCCTGGCGACATCATCACAGCGGTCGACGGGGAGTCGATCGAAGGGATGGATGTACAGGAAGCCGTCCAATTGATTCGAGGGGAAAAAGGGACGACCGTCACGTTGACGATTCGCCGTGGCAGTCAGACGGCGGACTATGAGATCACACGTGACACGATTCCAATCGAGACGGTCTTCTCTGAAGTGAAAGAGAAAGACGGCAAAAAGATTGGATATCTCCAAGTCACCCAATTCTCAGAACCGACCGCCGACGAGTTCCTCGAACAACTCGAACAACTGGAGTCAGAAGGAATCGATAGCTTGATCATCGATGTTCGTGGAAATCCGGGAGGTCTCTTGCCTGCCGTCATCGAAATGTCTGAAGGTTTCGTCCCGACCTCAAAACCGGTCGTTCAAATCGAGAATGCGGACGGGGACCGAGATGCACAAAACGGCCGCGCCCGTGAAGCGAAACCGTATGACCTGTTCGTCTTGACGGATGAAGGTTCTGCCTCGGCTTCTGAGATTTTGACTGGTGCGATGAAAGAAGGGGCAGGCGCGACCATCATCGGGACGAAGACGTTCGGAAAAGGCGTCGTCCAGACGGCGTTCGACCTAGAGGACGGCAGTAACTTGAAATTGACGACGAGCAAATGGCTCACGCCGGACGGTAACTGGATCAACAAGAAGGGCATCGAGCCGGACATTGAAGTGGAGCAACCGGACTTCTTCAACGTGACCCGTGTCCTGACAGAAGAAGAGTCGCTCCAAGTCGGAGATTACGGTGACGCCGTTTCGAACTTGCATAAAATTTTAACTGGAATCGGCTATGAGCCAGGCGGTCAGCCGGGATATTACGGGGACACGATGGCGAACGCCGTGAAAGCCTTCCAGACAGACAATGGTCTCGAGGCTTCTGGAACTGTCGATGAAGAGACAGCCTCTGCACTCGAAGCGAAGTTGCTCGAAGCGATTCAAGATGAGGCGAATGACGCCCAATTGAATCGTGCGCTTGAAGAAGCCGCAAAATAACGTTGTATGAAAGAAAGGGTTGGACCGCGTGGAAGTTGTACGAATGGGTGTTACGGCTTTATTGACGTTGTTAGGTAGTCCGCTGTTTTGGGTGACACTCGTCGCCCTTACATACATATCGCTGACGCGGGTCAAGCGAGAACGGGCCATGTTCCGTTCGAGACGTCGCTCGCCGAAGTCGGAATGGAGACATTTCATCTGGCCGAGTCTTCTGTTAGCGGTCCTCTCATCGGCCGTGACGATTTTACTCGAGACGACCATCACGTTTGAGTGGGCCGTCTCGTTCACGATTCTCTATACGCTCGTCGTCTTGACGATGCATCCGCGATTCTTTAATCCGGTGCTGCCTCTTCTCGTGTTGTTCGGGGTCGTCTTGTTACGTGATGTTGTCGCATATGGTGCGCTTCGTGATTGGGTAGCAGCACTCGCTCAGGTCGATTGGACGGTCTATGCGCTCACATTCGGTCTCGTCACCCTTGCGGAAGCGATTCTCTTACGCTGGAACGGACCAAAAGAGACATCCCCGACCTTGATTTTGTCGAAACGGGGGCAGTTTATCGGAGGGCATGTCGTCAAACGGATTTGGTTTTTCCCGCTCGTCGTCTTCGTGCCACCGATGTTCGGTCTCGACTGGCCGATGGTGCCCATCATTCTTCCGATTCCCATCGGGGTCAGTTTATTGTCGACCGGCGCCTTACCAGGAACGCTTCTCGCACGATTGAGCAATTATCGTGCCGTACTCGCTTTGATCGCCCTCGGTCTATTCGGCCTCTCATATGCGTTTGAGATTCCATATGTCGACTATGTAGTATTGACGCTATTCGTCCTCTATGAGCTCGGCTTACAATGGATCAAACGCGAGAATCGGGGAACGACACCCGTTTTCATCAACGGAAACCGTGGGGCGGTCATCGTCGACACGCTACCGAACTCACCTGGAGAGGCGATGCAACTCATTCCGGGTGAATCGATCTATAAAGTTAACGGGACGGTCATCACCGGAGGGCATAGTTTTTATGAGGCGCTCCAGCAACATAAGCCATACATCAAGCTGGAAGTGTTGAATCTGAACGGAGATATCCGATTTGTTCAACGGGCGATGTATGAGACCGATCCACATGAGCTCGGGATTTTGTTCGTTGGGGAACCGACGAGCCCGAGAGTTCGCTTACGTAAACTGTAAGAGTATCCGTTTTGGATACTCTTTTTTGCATACAAAATGGGCACCCGTAAGGATGCCCATTCGTCTTATACTTCAAGTTTTGAAGGTTTGAATGCCATTGTGGCTTCGACTGCGTGTTGCCATCCTTTGTAGAGGGCTTCACGGTGAGACTCGTCCATGTTCGGATCGAACTTCTTGTCGAGTTTCCACTGGTCTTTGACTTCGGCTTGGTCTTTCCAGAATCCAACGGCGAGACCCGCCAAGTAGGCGGCACCGAGTGCAGTCGTTTCACTCACTTCAGGACGTTCGACCGGAACATTGAGAATGTCCGATTGGAACTGCATGAGGAAGTTGTTGCTGACGGCCCCACCATCGACGCGGAGCGTCTTCAAGTTGATGCCTGAGTCACTCTCCATCGACGTGAGGACGTCACGTGTCTGGTAAGCGAGTGACTCGATTGTCGCACGGACCATCTGTTCTTTCTCTGTCCCACGCGTGAGACCGAAGATGGCACCACGGACGTCAGAGTTCCAGTACGGGGCACCGAGACCGACGAAGGCAGGAACGACATAGACACCGTCAGTTGATTCGATCCGTGTCGCATACTGTTCCGAGTCTTTCGCTGATTTCAACATCCGCAATCCGTCACGGAGCCACTGGATCGCCGAACCGGCGACGAAGATTGATCCTTCGAGCGCATATTCTACTTTCCCGTTATAGCCCCATGCGATTGTCGTCAAGAGACCGTGATCGGATTTGACGGCTTCTTCTCCCGTGTTCATGAGCATGAAGCAACCCGTTCCGTACGTGTTTTTCGCCTCACCTTTTTCGAAGCACGTTTGTCCGAACAAGGCGGCCTGTTGGTCACCAGCGGCTCCGGCAATCGGCACTTCGAATCCGAAGAAGTGGTATGGAATCGTGTTCGCATAGACTTCACTTGACGGTTTGACTTCAGGAAGCATGGATTTAGGCACTGTTAAGATGTCGAGTAACTCGTCATCCCACTTCTGCTCGTAGATATTGTACATGAGTGTACGCGATGCGTTCGAGTAATCGGTTACGTGTGCTTTTCCACCAGAGAGTTTCCAAATGAGCCACGTGTCGATTGTCCCGAAGAGGAGCTCGCCGTTCTCAGCTTTTTCACGTGCACCCTCGACGTTGTCAAGAATCCATTTGACTTTTGTTCCTGAGAAGTAGGCATCGATGAGGAGACCTGTTTTGTCGCGGACCATATCGGAATGACCGGCTGCTTTCAGCTCTTCACAGATGTCGGCGGTTTGACGGGATTGCCAGACAACGGCGTTATAGACAGGGCGTCCTGTTTCTTTTTCCCAGACGACAGCTGTTTCACGTTGGTTTGTGATCCCGATTCCAGCAATCTCATTCGGGTCGATATCAGCAGAACCGAACGCTTCCGCCATAACGGCGAGGACAGAGCCCCAAATCTCATTGGCGTTGTGCTCGACCCAGCCTGGTTTTGGGAAGTATTGTTTGAATTCGCGCTGTGCGACGGTGACAATTTTTCCATCATGATCAAAGATGATTGCCCGTGAACTTGTCGTTCCTTGGTCCAATGCTAAAATATAACGTTTTTCTTTCGCCATATGTGATTTCCTCCTTCAAAATTATGTGTTAAGGGACGAGAATGCCGTAAACGAGTGCGGCGATGACAGCACCGATAATCGGACCGACAACTGGAATCCATGAGTACCCCCAGTCTGATGTGCCTTTTCCTTTAATCGGGAGCACGGCGTGAGCGATACGCGGTCCAAGGTCACGTGCCGGGTTGATCGCATAACCGGTAGGTCCACCAAGAGACATACCAATTGATACAACGAGAAACGCTACGATGAGCGGATTCAAGCCGTCTGTGAACGTGTTGGCTCCAAATGATAAAATCCCAAACACGAGGACGAACGTACCGATGATTTCCGAGATCAAGTTAAATGGCGTATTACGAATGGCTGGCGCAGTGGAGAACGTGGCCAACTTGAGTCCCGCATCTTCGGTCACATCATAATGTGGCTTGTAGTGTAGAAATACGAGGACGGCCCCGATGAACGCCCCGATAAATTGCGCCAAGATGTAAGCCGGCACATCAGCCCAAGGGAATGAGCCTGCTGTAGCCAACCCGACGGTGACAGCAGGATTCAAATGCGCTCCTCCATAAATTCCAGCTGCGTATACCCCAATCATAACGGCGAATCCCCAACCAAAGGTGATGACGACCCAACCTGCGCTCTCCGCTTTTGAATGGCGGAGGACGACGCCGGCGACGACACCGTTACCGAGCAGAATCAATAGCATCGTACCAATAATTTCACTGACAAATGCTGACATGTGATACTCCCCTTTCTCCCTTATCAAATTGACTTACCACTTCATTATATGCCCAAAATGTAAGCGTTTTAAAACAGTGTTTTTCAAAAATCCTACTTTATTCCTATAAATGTTCACATTTACAGCTGTAAACTTCACAAAAAAGTTCAAGGATAGAGCGAAACGTTCACGAAGTGGATGTTTTTTTTACGTATTTCAAGCACTCCAATTCACATAGGGACATAGTCCAATCGATCACGTGCAATCCCTTATGCCACAAAAGTGATTGTATTGAAATCTTGATGTGATAGTTTGGATGGAACTAGATGTTTCTTTTGAGACAGTAAAGGAAAAAGAAATGGACAATGAATCGAATGAAAATAGAAATGAAATGCATTAGTCTATAAGCTGATAAGCGAATATTTGTTCGTGTCTATGGTATAATCAAGACACTTATGAAATGAGAAGGTGAGGAGTATCTTATGGAATCGATTCCGTTTGCATTACAATCTGAATTTCAACCAGGGGGTGACCAGCCTGAAGCGATTCGACAGCTTGTCGAAGGTGTGAATCGAGGTGACCGGTATCAGACGCTCCTCGGGGCAACGGGTACGGGGAAAACGTTCACTGTCTCGAACGTCATCCAAGAAGTGAAGAAGCCGACACTCGTCCTCGCCCATAATAAGACGCTCGCCGGTCAGCTTTACTCGGAGTTCAAAGAGTTCTTCCCGAACAACGCCGTCGAGTACTTCGTCAGTTATTATGATTACTATCAACCGGAGGCTTACGTGCCGTCGACGGATACGTTCATCGAGAAGGATGCGTCGATCAATGATGAAATCGATAAGCTGCGTCACTCGGCGACGTCGGCTCTCTTTGAGCGCGATGACGTCATCATCGTCGCATCCGTTTCCTGTATATATGGTCTCGGTAACCCGGAAGAATATCGGAGCCTCGTCTTGAGCCTTCGCGTCGGGAAAGAGATGGGGCGTGACGAGATGTTACGTAAACTCATCGACATCCAATATGAACGGAACGATATCGACTTCCAACGTGGACGTTTCCGTGTCCGTGGGGACGTCGTCGAGATCTTCCCGGCGTCGCGTGATGAACACTGCATGCGCATCGAGTTCTTCGGGGACGAGATCGACCGCATCCGGGAGATGGACCCGTTGACGGGGGAAATCATCGCAGACCGTGACCACGTCGCCATCTTCCCGGCATCCCATTTCGTCACACGTGACGAAAAATTGCAAAAGGCAATCGTCAACATCGAAGCGGAACTCGAGGAACAGCTTGAGAAGTTTCGAGAAGAAGGGAAACTGCTTGAAGCGCAGCGACTCGAGCAACGAACGCATTACGATTTGGAAATGATGCGTGAGATGGGGTATTGTTCAGGAATCGAGAACTATTCGCGCCACTTGAACTTGATGCCGGAAGGCTCGACCCCGTACACGCTACTCGATTACTTCCCGGAAGACTTCTTACTCGTCGCCGATGAGTCGCACGTGACGCTTCCACAAGTACGCGGCATGTATAACGGGGACCAGGCACGGAAACAAGTGCTCGTCGACCATGGTTTCCGTCTCCCTTCGGCGAAGGATAACCGTCCGCTCAAGTTTGATGAGTTCGAGAAGAAAGTCTCACAAGCAATCTTCATCTCGGCGACACCAGGTCCATACGAACTCGAACATACACCGAACATGATCGAGCAAATCATCCGTCCGACCGGTTTACTTGATCCAACAATCGAGATTCATCCAATCAAAGGTCAGATTGACTACTTGATGGATCAGATTCGCGAACGCATCAAGCGTGACGAGCGGGTACTCGTGACGACGCTCACGAAGAAGATGGCAGAGGACCTATCCGATTACTTGCGTGAAGCGGGAATCAAGGTCAACTACATGCACTCTGAGATCAAGACGCTCGAGCGAATTGAAATCATTCGTGACCTTCGACTCGGGAAGTATGACGTACTCGTCGGGATCAACTTGTTGCGGGAGGGTCTCGACATTCCAGAAGTCAGTCTCGTGACGATCCTCGATGCGGACAAGGAAGGATTCCTTCGTTCCGATCGCTCGCTCATCCAGACGATTGGACGAGCGGCGCGTAATGCGAACGGACACGTCATCCTGTTCGCGGACAAGATGACCGACTCGATGGCGCGTGCCATCGAAGAGACGGATCGCCGTCGGTCAATTCAACAGGCTTATAATGAAGAACATGGCATCACCCCGCAGACGATTCGAAAGGACGTGCGAGGGGTCATTCGGGCGACGGTCGAAGCGGAAGAGGAAGCACTCGAATCGCTCAGTACGATGAAGCCGGCCGAACGCGAGGCGGCGATCGCCAAGTTGGAAGAAGAAATGAAGCAAGCGGCACGCGACCTCCAGTTCGAACGCGCGGCCGAATTGCGTGACTTAATCTTGGAGTTGAAGGTAGGGAATTAAATGGCTGAAAAGAAAAATGCGATTGTCATCAAAGGGGCACGCGTCAACAATTTAAAAAATATTGACATCGATATCCCACGTGACCAGCTCGTCGTCTTGACGGGCTTGTCCGGCTCCGGGAAATCGTCACTTGCGTTCGATACGATTTATGCGGAAGGACAGCGACGGTACGTCGAGAGCTTATCCGCCTATGCCCGTCAGTTCCTCGGACAGATGGATAAGCCAGACGTCGATACGATTGAAGGGCTCAGTCCGGCCATCTCGATTGACCAGAAAACGACGAGTCGTAACCCACGGTCGACAGTCGGAACGGTGACCGAAATTTACGACTATCTCCGACTGCTGTTCGCACGAATCGGGAAGCCGGTCTGTCCGAACCACGGTATCGAAATCTCGAGTCAAACAATCTCGCAGATGGTCGACCAGGTGATGGAATTGCCGGAACGGACGCGACTCCAGATTCTCGCGCCAATCGTATCGGGTCGAAAAGGGACGCACGTGAAAGTATTCGACTCTCTGAAAAAAGAAGGATTCGTCCGCGTCCGTGTCAATGGTGAAACGATTGAATTGACGGATGAGATCGAGCTCGATAAAAACAAGAAGCATTCGATTGAGGTCGTCGTCGACCGTCTCGTCGTCCGACCTGATGTGGAAGGTCGTCTTGCGGACTCTCTCGAGACGGCATTACGTCTCGCAGACGGCCGTGTCATCATCGACAAGATGGACGGGACCGAGCTCCTCTTCAGTGAACACCATGCCTGCCCAATCTGTGGGTTCTCCATTGGCGAACTCGAGCCGCGCATGTTCTCGTTCAACTCACCATTCGGGGCATGTCCGACGTGTGACGGTCTTGGGACGAAACTAGACGTCGACCCAGAACTCGTCATCCCGGACCCATCGAAGACGTTGAAAGAGGGGGCGATTGCCGCCTGGCAACCGACGAGTTCCCAGTACTATCCACAACTGTTGGCTGCGATGTGCCAGCATTTCAACATCGACATGGACGTGCCATTCGAACGCCTATCCAAGCGTGACCAGGACCTCGTCTTGAACGGGTCTTCGGAGGAATCGTTCCTCTTCCGCTACGAGAACGACTTCGGTCAAGTGCGGACGAATACCATTTTCTTTGAAGGGGTGCTCCGAAATATCGAGCGCCGTTATCGGGAGACGACATCCGACTATATCCGCGAGCAGATGGAAATGTACATGGCGACACATGCGTGCCCGACATGTCACGGCTATCGCTTGAAAGAAGAGTCGCTCGCCGTCCAGATCACGGGTCAGCACGTCGGGCAAGTGACGGAGAAATCGGTCGTGAACGCACTCGCGTTCTTTGAAGGACTCAACGAGCAGTTGAGCGAGAAAGAGATCGCCATCGCCCGTCTCATCCTCCAAGAGATTCGGGAACGACTCAGTTTTTTGAATAACGTCGGTCTCGACTACTTGACGCTCTCTCGTGCCGCAGGAACCCTCTCCGGTGGGGAAGCACAGCGGATTCGTCTCGCGACACAAATTGGGTCTCGTCTCACGGGTGTCTTGTATGTCCTTGACGAGCCGTCCATCGGTCTTCATCAACGCGATAACGACCGGTTGATTGCGACGCTCAAACAGATGCGGGACATCGGCAATACGCTCATCGTCGTCGAGCATGACGAGGACACGATGATGGAAGCCGACTACTTGATCGATATCGGACCGGGCGCCGGGGAACATGGCGGACAGGTCATCGCGGCCGGGACACCGAAACAACTGATGAAAAATAAAAACTCACTCACCGGTCAATATCTTGCCGGGAAGAAGTTCATCCCGCTTCCGGCTGAACGGAAGATGCCGGACGAGCGTTTCTTAAAGATCGTCAAAGCAGAAGAGAACAACCTAAAAGACGTCGACGTGTCCATTCCACTCGGGATGTTCGTTGCCGTAACAGGGGTCTCGGGATCGGGTAAATCGACACTCATCAATGAGATTCTCTACAAATCGCTCGCGCACAATATGAACCGGGCGAAAGCGAAGCCAGGGAAACACAAGAAGATTGAAGGGCTCGAGCATATCGATAAAGTCATCGATATCGACCAATCCCCGATCGGACGGACCCCTCGTTCGAACCCGGCCACGTATACGGGCGTCTTTGATGATATCCGCGACGTCTTCGCCTCGACGAACGAAGCGAAGATGCGTGGCTACAAGAAGGGGCGTTTCAGTTTCAACGTGAAAGGCGGACGCTGTGAAGCATGCCGTGGGGACGGGATCATCAAAATCGAGATGCACTTCTTGCCGGACGTCTATGTCCCATGTGAGGTCTGTCACGGGAAACGCTATAACCGGGAAACGCTCGAAGTGAAGTACAAAGGGAAGACGATTGCAGACGTTCTCGATATGACGATTGAGGAAGGTCTCGACTTCTTTGACAAGATTCCGAAAATCAAGCGGAAGATTCAAACGATTTATGACGTCGGTCTTGGCTATATGAAACTCGGGCAGCCGGCGACGGAGCTCTCCGGCGGGGAAGCCCAGCGTGTCAAACTCGCCTCGGAGCTTCATAAACGGTCGACCGGGAAGACGATTTATATTTTGGACGAACCGACGACCGGTCTCCACGTCGACGACATCGCGCGCTTGTTGAAAGTGTTGCAACGCCTCGTCGAGAACGGGGACACGGTGCTCGTCATCGAGCACAACCTCGACGTCATCAAGTCGGCCGATTATTTGATCGACCTCGGACCGGAGGGTGGAGACGGTGGCGGACTCATCGTCGCGACGGGGACACCAGAAGAAGTCGCGGAAGTGTCCGGTTCGTATACCGGTAAGTATTTGAAGCCGGTTCTCGAACGAGATGCAGCACGAGTGAAACCGAAAGCAGGAAAAAAGAAATAAGTATAGAAATGGTGAGAAACGGGAAGGTAATTGACGTGCAACCAAATTGAAGGGGGAAAACGAACGTGAAACAAGAAATGCGTGAACTAATTCTCCAGCAAGTGAAGGAAGGCAAGATGACGATCGAGGAGGCGATGACGCAACTCGAACGTCTCGAACGACTCGAACCGGAACAGGTTCAAGCGCTTGAAGAGCGACAGGATACAGAAAAGGTCGATGCCTATTCGGTTGAATCGCTCACAACGAAACTGACATCTGCAGTGGAGGGGCTCGTGACGAAACTTCGCGACAGCGACTTTTCATTCAGCTCGAACTTTGGTCCGGAAGTGACGTATTCAAAGTCGTTCCCGTTCACAGGTAGCGACATCTCGCTCGATCTGTTCAATGCGTCGGCGACGATCGTCTCGTCTGATGCTGAGGATTGTGAACTGATTGTCACCGGTCGTCCGCTTCGTCAACAAGACGCGGATAAGGCGCTCGAACAGTTACAGTCTGCGGTTAAGCATTCTGTCATTGGGGATCGTCTCGTCGTCTCGCTCCGTGACAAGCTCGTCCGGGCCCACGTGGAGCTGTACGTCCCGCACCACCATTTCAACCACCTGCTCGTTCAGACGTTGAACGGTGAAGTCCGGGCCGATGGTCTCGATGTCGAGAACGTCCGTGTGCAAACCGCAAACGGGCGTGTCGTGCTCCATGACGTGCATGCGTCGGAACTCTTACTGAACACAGGGAATGGGACGGTCGAGGTCGAAGGCGTCGAAGCGGAACTCGTTCACGTTCGGACCGGAAACGGTGCCGTCATCGTCGGTGGGAAGTACGATAAAGCCTCCCTCAAGACCGGGAACGGAAACATCCGTGCGGAACTGGCGACAGCTCGTCCTGCGAAGTTTGAACTCGCGTCACTCGCCGGAAACATTCGACTCGTGTTACCACACGGCGTCGAGGTCGAAGGGGAGCTCGAGACGAACTTCGGTGGTCTGCACTGCTTGCTCGATGAGCTCGAAATCATCCGTGACCGCAAGGACGTCGCACAGCGTCGTCTGGAATTCTTGTCAGGTCGCGGTCAAACCCCTCGCATCGAAGTCGAGGCGGGGACGCGTACCGGTACGATCGATTTGGAGCACGGTTCGGTCTATACGCCGTCCACATTCCTCGATGAGGATAAAGTGGAACCGGCTGACCCGGTCGATCCCGTCGACCCGGGCGATTTGAACAATCCGTTCCATCAACAATAAGCAAATCCCGAAGGCGCCGCCTTCGGGATTTTTTGATTATAGATTCATTTCATACTCCATCTGTTGCCAATCCATCATCTGCGTATCAAACAAAGTGAAGGCGCTGATAGCAAAAACGATGAAGAGGACCGGTCCGGCAATCAAGAGAATGATTCCAAGTAGGCGCATCGACTTCGAGCGATTCCAGTAGAAGATGATGGCGACAATCATGGAGATGAGCGCTCCGGACAAGAAGAAACCGATGATGTTCAAGATGAACAAGAGTAAGATCGTCTCGTTTTTCGTCGCGGCATATTCTTTCCACATATCGATCAATGATTTGATGATGTAAACGAGTGACCCAATTCCAATCACTAGCGCAAATAAGATGACAATTCCGAATAAACCTTCCATTATTCCACCTCCTAGTAAGCCTATACCCTACATACGAACGGCGTAATAGGATGGTTTCAACAATTTTTTGACACGTTCTTCACCACTTCCCTAACCCGTCTTAGAAAGAGCTATGATACAATAATGAGCGTGAAAGGGGCAGATACTGATGCAAAATATCGTACGTACCGCTCAAGTCGTTGAGCGTTTTAAACTTCAAGTCATTGCGGGAGAAGAAGGACTTCATCGTCCGGTCGCAACACCAGACCTGAGTCGACCGGGTCTCGTCCTTGCCGGCTATTATACGCACTATGCCAAAAACCGCTTGCAAGTGCTTGGGAAGACGGAGTTGACATTCTATGCGAGCCTCTCGGAAGAGAAGCGTCGTGAACGAGCTAAAATCTTGTGTACGGAACAGACGCCAGGAATTTTAATCACGCGTGGCTTTGATACTCCAAAGGAAATCGAAGAAGAAGCGGAAGCGGCAAACGTCCCGCTCATGCGGACGAATGCGGTGACGACCTCAATCGAATCACAAATCACGAACTTCCTAGAGATGGAACTCGCACCGATGACGGCGATGCACGGCGTGCTCGTCGACATTTACGGTGTCGGTGTCCTCATCAAGGGCCAGAGCGGTGTCGGGAAATCGGAGACGGCACTTGAACTCGTCAAACGGGGTCACCGCCTCGTCGCCGATGATTCGGTCGAGATTCGTCAAACGGGGGACCAGCTCCTCGTCGGATCGGCGCCGAAACTCATTCGTCACCTGCTCGAGATTCGTGGAATCGGCATCATCGACGTCATGACGTTGTTCGGTGCGGGGGCGGTGCGGTCGCATAAAAAGATCAGCCTCATCGTCAACTTGGAGAACTGGGACGCGGGCAAGGTATACGACCGTGTCGGACTCGACCACAATACGATGAAAATCATCGACAGTGAAGTTCCGCTCTTGACCATCCCCGTTCGACCTGGTCGAAACTTGGCAGTCATCATCGAGGTCGCCGCGATGAACTATCGTCTGCAAAATATGGGAATCAATACGGCTGAAGAGTTCGCGGAACGTCTCGCGAACGCGATTCAGGATACTGAAGGAGACTTGTGAGCATGGTAGAACCGACATTTGATCGTGTGGCGTTTGAGATTGGCTCTCTGCCAATCTATTGGTACGGCATGATTATCGCCTTCGGGGCGATGCTTGGTCTCGTCCTCGCCTTATACGAAGCAAAACGTATCAATTATGATTCGGAACGACTCGTGGATGTCGTCATCTGGTCGATTCCGATCAGCATCGTCTTCGCACGCATTTATTACGTGACGTTCCAATGGGACTATTATTCAGAGAACCTCGGACAGATCATCGACATCCGTCAAGGCGGAATCGCCATTCATGGTGCCATCTTCGGTGCTCTCCTTGTCGTCATCGTCTATTGTATGCGAAAGTCGATGTCGTTCTGGAAAGTGACGGACATCTTGGCGCCATCACTTCTTCTCGGACAAGCCATCGGGCGTTGGGGAAACTTTATGAACCAAGAGGCGCACGGTGGTGAGACGACGCGTAGCTTCTTGCAAGATACGCTCATGCTGCCAGACTGGATCGTCAATCAGATGTATATCGATGGGGCTTACTATATCCCGACGTTCTTATATGAAAGTGTATGGAATATCATCGGGGTCATCCTTCTCGTCGCGTGGCGCATGATTGGCAATCCACGACGTGGTTATATCTTCTTGTCGTACCTCATCTGGTACTCGATCGGTCGCTACTATATCGAGGGACTTCGTACGGACAGTCTCATGTCAGGAGATTTGCGTACGGCCCAAATGGTGTCGATCGCCTTGATCCTCTTCGGTATCGTCATGATGATTCTTCGTCGCAAAGCGAAACGTTACAATGACCCATCAGAGAAAGGATTGTTTGATTAATGGATACGCTCTTATTTGATTTAGACGGTACATTACTCGATACGAACCCGCTCATCATCGCGAGCTTCCGCCATACGTTCGACTACTATTTCCCCGAGCAAACGTATCGGGATGAAGACATTTATCGATTCATCGGACCGACGCTCGAAAAGTCGTTCCGTGAACTCAACGAACCGGAATGGAAAGAGATGCAAGCCTTCTATCGGAGCTTCAACATCGCCATGCATGACCAACTCGTCGCAGAGTATCCAGGGGTCATCGAGGGGCTATACCGCCTCCATGCGAAAGGGTACAAGATGGGCGTCGTCACGTCGAAAGGTCGTCCGGTCGTCGAGCGCGGGCTTCGATTGTTCAACATCGACCACTTGTTTGACGTCGTCGTGACGGCGGATGACGTCGAGAACGAAAAACCTCACGCCGAACCGGTCGAACGTGCGCTCAAGGCGCTCGGTTCGTCACCAGAACGCGCCGTCATGGTCGGAGACAACGACACGGATATCTACAGTGGTAAAAATGCCGGAACGAAGACGGTCGCTGTCGGCTGGGCCCTCAAAGGGCGTCCATTCCTCGAATCGCTCGAACCGGACGTCATCATCGACTCGATGGAACATTTCGAGGCGTGGCTAGACGAGGTCAGCATTCATGCGTAAGACGACACGGTATCATATCGAGGGACCGAATCCGCTTTGGCAAATGTATCAGACGATTCGCTTCCTGCGTGTTTTCAAAAACACGGCGGTCGTCCTGATCGGGCGTTACTTCCCGTCGGTGAAGGCGAAACGTTGGCTTTACCGGACGTTCCTCGGAATGAATATCGGGGAGTATAGCGCCCTTGCTCTCATGGTCACACCGGACGTCATGTTCCCGGAACGCATCACGATCGGTCGCAATACGGTCATCGGCTTCAATTCGACGATCCTCTGTCATGAGTATCTCGTAGACGAGTATCGGATCGGGGACGTCATCATCGGTGATGGCGTATTGATCGGTGCGAACGTGACCATCCTGCCGGGTGTGACCATCGGAGACGGTGCCGTCATCGGTGCGGGAGCGATTGTGCACCGTGACGTCTTACCGGGAGAACGGGTCATCGGTTCGAAGCTTCAATCGTTGACACATATTTGACACAATTTTTCGCAAAATGTTTTCATGAGCATTTTGTTCATACAAGATCAAGAATACTTGAGCGGTATCACTTTTTTTAAAGGAGATGCCGCTTTTTTACGGATAAATGTACAGAAATGAATCCATCATATTTTCGTTCAAAAACAATTTTTGAACTTAGTAAAAAATATTCATTATAGAGGGAATATAGTCGCAATTTTTTTTAACTTTTTCAGTTGCCCTCGTTGTTCGAGTGCGGTATTCTTATCCCTGCAACTAAAAAAAGATTTAGAGATGATGTGGAGGATTTAGAATATGGAAGCGAACTATGAAGCAGTAATGACGCTACCCGAACCAGAATCTCCGCTCGCTGCGGAGCTCCACTACTATAGAGGTCGTCGTGCGTTACGTGAAGGTCGCCTGGATGAAGCGACTTTTTTCATGGCTGAAGCGACAGCGGCAGCCACGCATCGCGTCGACTATCATAAACAGTACGCAGAACTGTTATTTGAAGTAGGGGAGGTCTACCACGCCAATGACGTGTGGAAACGAGTATTAGAGCTCGACGAGACCGCAACAGAGGCACTGTATCACTTAGCAAGCAACTGTGCCTATGTCTCTCAATATGAAGAAGCGGCGAACTATGCATCCGAATATCTCGCCCGTGACACGAAAGGTCACTACACGGAAGCCGTGCAATCCCTTCTTGAACTGATCGAACTCGAACAAGAGCTCGAGGACGAGGAAGAAGACGAATTGATCACATGGCATACGGAAGCGCAGCGTCAAATCGACAAAGGACGATTGTTTGCGGCAAAGGCGACACTCGAGCGTCTCATCGGTCAATATCCATCGTTTTGGCCGGCATACAACAATCTATCGGTCGTCAGTTTTTATCTCGGCGATGACCAAGCCGCCTTCCGGACGCTCGAATACGTGCTCGACCAAAATCCGGGCAACTTGCATGCGATCTTGAACACGATCCTCTTGCTCCATGAAGCGGGTCAATCGGAAGCGGCGATGCAGTTGTCGACACCACTCACGCGTGTCCGTCCACTCCAATTTGACTTACGTTATAAATTGGCGACGACACTCGCGCTCGTCGGACATTACGACCGTGCGTATGAAGAATTGCGTCTATTGAAAGATCGCGGATTCCGTGGGGACCCATTGTTCGGGCATTGGCTCAGCGTGTCTGCCTACAAGACAGGACGACTTGAAGAGGCAGCCACCTACTTGAACAATGAAGAGATGAAACAGTTCGAAGAGAAACAGAGCTTCGACATCCGAGAAAACCTCGAATTTCGTTCGGCACTCGTCCAAGGATTGCGTCAAGAGAGCGATTTAGCTCGAATCGAGATCATCCGAATCATCGCCAACTTAAAAGATGACGAAGCGTTCGAAGCGCTCGCGCTCACGAATGCCGTGACGGAAAATGAGACGGTCCGGGCATTCGCGGAGATGTGTCGTGCCGACCTTTGTCAGCAACCGTTCAACGGAGACGTCCGGATCAAGCGTGCGTTTGATGCGCTCGTCTTGGCTGAAGCACATGTATCCGAAGCGGAACGGATGAGCCTAGAGGGCGACTTCTATGAGCGTTTTGCGATGCTTCTCTTGTCTGATGAATCATTCATGGACGTAACGGCATCGGCCGCTGCGCTCGTCTGGATGTTTTATACGAAACGGGACGCATTGATTCTCGAAGATTGTGCGAATGCCTTCCATCTCTCGGTCGACACGTTGACTGACACGGTTCGTTCGTTCAAACGGACACTCGAACAAGCATAAAGATAGACGATACCCTTATAGGTTTCTTATACTAAAGGCAATCAATTTCTTGCAGAGGTGGAATCAACATGACAGAAGAAAAAATTTATGACGTCATTATCATCGGTGCCGGTCCTGCCGGAATGACCGCTGCGCTATATGCTTCACGTGCGAACCTTTCAACACTTATGATCGAACGCGGAATTCCGGGTGGTCAGATGGCTAACACGGAAGACATCGAGAACTATCCGGGCTATGACAGCATCCTGGGTCCTGACTTGTCTCAGAAGATGTTCGACCATTCGAAAGCGTTCGGAGCGGAATATGCATATGGGGACGTGCAACGCATCTCGGATGAAACAGAGTATAAAATCGTCCATGCGCACAACCGTGACTATAAAGCGCGTGCGATCATCCTCGCCTCTGGTGCTCAGTATAAGAAAATCGGCGTACCGGGTGAAGAAGAGCTCGGCGGCCGTGGCGTATCGTACTGTGCGGTATGTGACGGGGCATTCTTCAAAGGGAAAGATTTATTCGTCATCGGTGGTGGCGACTCAGCCGTCGAAGAAGGTGTCTTCTTGACACGTTTCGCGAACAAGGTGACGATCGTTCACCGTCGCGATGAGCTCCGCGCGCAAAAGATTCTTCAAAAACGTGCGTTCGATAATGAGAAGATCGATTTCATTTGGAACCACACATTGAAAGAAATCACAGAGAAAGACGGAAAAGTCGGTGGGGCTCGTCTCGTCAGCACAATTGACGGGACTGAGACAGACCACGAGATCGACGGCGTCTTCATCTATATCGGCATGAACCCGATCACAGGGTTCGTCCAAGACCTCGGCATCACGAACGAGCAAGGCTACATCGTCACGAACGAGGCGATGGAAACGAACATCCCAGGGATTTTCGCTGCCGGCGACGTTCGCGAGAAAACGCTTCGTCAAGTCGTCACAGCGACGAACGACGGATCGATTGCCGCTCAGAATGCTCAACACTTCATCGAGGGACTCCTCGAATCGCTGCAAGAACAAAACGCATGATTCAAGAAGGTAGGACTGCGGGGAACCGCGGTCCTTCTCTTTTTTTCGGACGTTCGTTATACTAGATGAAGAGAGCTACACACACGGCTCGGTTGTCAATTTTAAGGGGGCGTCAGCGAGATGGAAGACTTTAAAGGATTAGAAGAATTGATCATCATCAGTGGGATGAGCGGGGCTGGGAAGTCGGTCGCCATGAATAGTTTCGAGGACCTCGGCTATTTCTGTGTCGACAACTTGCCACCGGTACTCTTACCACAATTGATTGATGTCATCAGCTCGGTCCGACCGAAAATCGCGGTCGCCATCGATACACGGACACGAGACTTTATCGATAGCTTGTTCATCGTCATCGACGATTTGGAAAAGAAGAACGTGCATCCGCACCTGTTGTATTTAGAGACGCGGGACGACGTGCTCGTTCGCCGTTATAAGGAGACGCGACGGTCCCATCCGCTCGCACCGGAAGATGCGCCGCTCGTCGGCATCAAGATGGAGCGCGAACTGTTAGAAGGATTCCGTGACCGGGCCCACACGTTGTATGATACGAGCGACTTGAAGCCACAAATGTTGAAGGACCGCATCCTCCAACAGTTCAACGAAGAACGGATCCCGTTCACAGTCAACTTCATGTCGTTCGGTTTCAAACACGGGGTGCCGCTCGATATCGACTTATTGTTCGACGTCCGTTTCATCACGAACCCATTCTATATCCCTGAGCTCCGTCCGCTCACGGGTCAGACGACAGAAGTACAAGAGTACGTCATGTCGCACCCGGAAGCGCGAGCGTTCTATAAGAAGTTGATCGACATGCTCGAGTTCCTCCTTCCGCAGTATAAACGGGAAGGGAAGACGCAAATCGTCGTGGCGTTCGGCTGTACCGGTGGGAAACACCGGTCGATCACCTTCGCTGAGAAAGTGTCGGAGCACTTTGCTGATCGCTATAACGTGAAGACGGTCCACCGCGACCTCGTTCACGCGACGAAGGAGAAGTGACATGAGACGAGACCGGAAAGTAGTCGCCATCGGCGGAGGGACAGGGTTGTCCACTCTCGTCCGTGGATTGAAACATTATCCGCTCGACATCACGGCAATCGTCACCGTCGGGGACGACGGCGGGAGCTCGGGACGTCTTCGTGACGAGTTCCATATGTTGCCCCCTGGCGACATCCGTAACGTCATTTTGGCGTTGTCGGAAGTTGAGCCGTTAATGGATAAGATTTTGCAATACCGTTTCGATACGGGATATGGATTAGAAGGACATTCCCTTGGAAATTTGATGCTCACGGCAGCGACTCACATCTGTGAGGGTTCGTTCGTCAAAGCAATCGATGTCATGTCGCAACTCTTGAACGCACAAGGGAAAGTGTTGCCAGTGACAGAGACGCTCATGACCCTCGCCGCCGAGTTCGAGGACGGCACCATCGTCAAAGGGGAGTCCAAGATTCCGCTACATGAGCAACCGATCAAGCGTATGTTTTTACTCGAGGAAGGCATTGAACCGGCCCCGGGCGTCGTCGAGGCGATTGAATCGGCGGACGTCATCGTGCTCGGTCCAGGAAGCCTGTATACGAGTATCATTCCAAACCTTCTCATCCCGGCGGTGCGGGAAGCCATCATCCGCTCGAAAGTCCCGGTCGTCTATATTTGTAACGTCATGACGCAACCAGGTGAGACGAAAGGCTATGACGCGATGAAACATTTAAAAGTCATCGAGTCGTACCTTGGGAAGGCATCGATCGACACGATTGTCGTCAACAACGAGCCGATTGAAGAAGAGTATTTGGAGCGTTACCGTGAGGACGGGTCGGAAGAGGTCCGCTTCGATCGGAAGAAACTCCGAAACTATGGGACGAACGTTCTCGCTGGGGACATCGTCGACTATAACCGGGAGTATATCCGTCATGATTCCGACGCCATCGCCGGACTCGTCATGCAGCGGGTGCTCCGTATCAAGAAGCCACGTTCGTTTCAAGAATTGGAACTGAAATAAAGATTGTTGGAAAGACAGAAAGGAGGGGGACTCGATGAGCTTTGCATCAGATGTGAAGAAGGAATTGACACAACTTGAAGTGACTGACGCGGAAGCGAAAGCGGAACTGTCGGCACTCGTTCGGATGAACGGAGTCATCTCGCTCGCCCTTGGGCGAGGCATGACCTTAGACGTCTCGACGGAGAACGCCTCGATCGCCCGTCGGATTTACTCGTTGATGAAACGCCTTTACGACCATCCGCTAGACTTGTTTGTACGGAAGAAAATGCGTTTGAAAAAGAACAACGTCTATATCGTCAGGGTGTCACAGCATGCGGAGACGATGCTTCGGGACCTTGAGATCCTCGGAGAGAATTACGAGATGATCCGAACACTGAACTCGGATATGACGGGGGACGAGAATTTAGCACGCGCTTATTTACGTGGTGCTTTCCTCGCCGGCGGGTCGATCAACCATCCGAAAACGTCGTCGTACCACCTCGAAATCTATAGCTTGTACGAAAACCATAACCAGGCGCTACGTGATTTGGCGAACCGGTTCGAGTTGAACGCGAAGACGCTCGAACGGAAAAAAGGGCATATCTTGTACATGAAAGAGAGCGAGAAAATTTCAGATTTCCTCAAGCTGATCGGGGCGACCCGAGGCATGTTGGAGTTTGAAGACGCACGAATCA